>CALEXY010000021.1 GCA_937924995.1 uncultured Candidatus Saccharibacteria bacterium | reverse complement strand
GCCATTTTTCGCAAGAGAAAGCAAAAATGTCAAATGCCTTTGTGAAACACCAAAAACAGCATACCCATTTTGTTGTTTGCAGCATGCATCGGCAAGTTTTTTTGATGTAAAAAGCGGTAAAGAACCCTCTATAATATAATAAATACCTGTATTATTTTTTGTTCTTTCATCAACCTGCATTAAAGTCCAAAAAGGGTCTCCAATAACCTCTTGATTTGGCAAAATTTGATACCAGTAATGTTGTAAATATGGCAAGCATGTTTGATGGCACTGAAAAAGTCCAAAGCTTGAATCTAGCAAATTTCGATACAGCTCGTGTGACTAATATGCGCAATATGTTCTCTGGCATGACAGAACTCACTTCGCTTGATCTTTCGAATTTTAATACTAAAAAGGTGACTGATGCCTCTAATCTCTTCAATAATCTTCAGGCCGTTACCGAAATTAAGCTAGGTGCTAATTTTACTCTAGAAAATACCACTACTATCGCAGGTATGTTCGCTAATACTTGTAAAGTTGCTAGCCTCGATCTTTCGATGTTAAATACCACCAATGTGCGAAATTTCGACAATCTCTTTAGTCTCGCCGGCGTCGGTACCACTACAGCTGCTTGTCCAGCTGGCGATGCCTTAACTACAATTTACGCTTCGGCAAATTTCATCGTCGATACTTCCGCACAAGCTGAAAATCTCTTTAATGGCCGCACTAACCTGCGTGGTGGTAACGGCTCACATGAAACCGACCCAGCTACCGCTGATAAGACTTGGCTCCGCCTAGATGTCGCCGGCGCTCCAGGTTACTTTACCGCTAAATCATAATTTATAAAACATCATTCGAAGTACTCACAACCAAATCGGAAAATATAAACTTAAAAGTAAAATTACAATAACTTAAAAATCCAAATTTCATATTTGGATTTTTATTTTACTTGCATTCTTGAAATATCAGTCTAAACGCCTTATACTTAAATTATGCATAAGCCGAAACGAAACCCTGTTCGAATTATTAAAAATCTTATTATTCTGGCGGGTTTCGTCGCAGTTTTTTTCTGGATGTTTTTTGATATTTTAAAACGCGAAGCCGTGGTTTCTCATGATGCCTCAGTACTTGTCATGGGGACGAATGCTACTTTCAAGCCTTTTGAATATAAAGAAGGTGGGCAGGTGGTCGGTTTTGATGTGGATCTCGCGCGCGAAATCGCGAAAGATCTAGGTGCTGAGCTAAAAATTGAGGATATGTCTTTCGATGGCCTGCTTCCGGCCCTCGAAGGTGGTCGCATCGATATCGCCGTAGCTGGCATGTCAGTCACCGAAGAACGCGCGAAGAATGCACTATTTTCAGAACCCTATTATCAGGCAACCCAGCGCATCATTGTCCCAGAAGATAGTAAAATTTTTAATAAATCTGGCCTAATCGGTAAGAAAATCGGCGTTCAACTCGGTACTACCGGGGATATTTTGGCTTCCGAAATTAAGGGCGCCAAGGTTGTTCAATTTCCGGCCGCGCCAAATGTTTTACAGGAGCTCGCTTCCGGTCGAGTCGATGCCGTGATTCTCGATGACGCGCCAGCTAATCAATATATTGTGGCATTTCCGGGTCTCAAAATTCTTGGCTCCGCGATTGGTAACGAATCTTATGCTATTGCTATGAAAAAATCTAACACCACCTTGAAAGAAAACATTAATCAATCGATTAATCGCATGAAAGAGGATGGTCGCATGGACGCCTTACTAAAAAAATATTTTGGAGAAACGAGATGAAATTTTTGGAAGTGATATTTGGTAATGGTCGTTGGATTTATTTTTGGCACGGATTTGAAGTTACCATTGTCTTAACTATTTTGGCGCTCTTTTTTGGTTTTCTTCTTGGCGTTTTAATATCAATGCTTCGCACTTCCAGCGTTAAATTTTGTCAAAAAATCGCCAATCTCTATGTCACAATTATTCGCGGCACGCCTCTTCTAGTGCAGCTCCTAATTATGTATTATGTAATTTTTGCCGAATATCGTGCTATGCCGAAAATCATCGTCGCCGCCGTAGCTTTTTCACTCAATAGTGGCGCTTATATTTCGGAAATCATTCGTGGTGGGATCGAAAGTGTGTCAAATGGTCAAAAGGAGGCCGCGCGTTCACTCGGTCTTTCGGAATTTCGTACACAACTCTATGTTGTGATGCCGCAGGCGCTAAAAAATTCTTTGCCAGGTTTAATTGGCGAGGGAATTTCACTATTTAAGGAAACTTCGATTGTGGGGTGGATTGGTCTTGGAGATATTATGCGTGGCGCCGATGATATTCGCTCACTCACCGCTACTGCCTTTGAATCTCTAGTAGCTGCCGCCATTATCTACCTGGCAATTACTCTAATCTTTACTAAAATTATGTCAAAAGTAGAAAAGAGGTTAGCTTAAGATGTCTATTGTCGTAAAGAAGCTTGAAAAAAGTTTCGAAAATCAAAAAGTTTTGCGTGGTATCGACCTCGAAATTCAAGATGGCGAAACCGTAGTCTTGATTGGTTCCTCTGGTTCCGGAAAATCTACTTTCTTGCGCTGCCTTAACCTTCTGAATACTCCAGATAAGGGCCAAATTTTTATCGATGGACAGGAGATTACGAATCCCAAAACCAATCTTAATAAACTTCGTGCTAAAGTTGGTATGGTTTTTCAAAGTTTTAATCTTTTTGAAAATCTTAATATCATAGAAAACATCAAGCTCGCTCCCAGAAAAGTCCTACATCTATCAAATAAACAGGCGGAAAAAGAAGCCATAGAGCTACTGAAACGGGTTGGTTTAGCGAATAAATCTTACGATTATCCGAAGAATCTTTCTGGTGGTCAGAAACAGCGTGTCGCTATCGCTCGCGCTTTAGCCATGCACCCAGAAGTAATTTTGTTTGATGAGCCGACCTCTGCACTTGATCCGGAAATGGTTGGCGAAGTACTCGAGGTGATTAAAGATCTTGCCAAAGACCACAGTCGCACCATGGTCATCGTGACTCATGAGATGAGTTTTGCTAAAGAAGTCGGGTCGCGTCTCATTTTTCTTGATAAGGGGAAAATCATTGAAGATGGTGAACCGCACCAAGTGATGAACCATCCCACCACTGAACGCGCCGCCCGCTTCTTCCAAAATATTAAAAATTAACAGTATATGCTAAAATAAATATATGACGCTCGTAATGAGACTTAAAAAGAAATTTTATTTTTTAGCTGCGAATTATTTTCGTTTTTTTGCTAATATCTCGCTTAGGCGCTGGAAGCCTCGTGTAATTGCCATTACCGGTTCAGTGGGTAAGACTACCATGTTAAATTTAGTCGAATCCACCCTGAAAACCAAGGCGCATTATTCCTTTAATGCTAATTCCGCCTTTGGCGTAGCCTTTGATATCGTCGATATGGACGGCGTACGTGGTAGCAAGTGGCGTTGGCTTAGCTTAATTATCGGTGTGCCATTCAAATCGCTTTTTTACGCCCATCGTGAAAAATTTTATATTGTCGAAATCGATGGCGAACGCCCACATGAAGCCGAATTTCTGGCTAAATGGCTAAAGCCAGAAGTCACTATTTGGGTTTCATTGGGTCTATCACATGCCGTACAATTTGAAACAGGTCGAAGCTGGCATCTTCCCAAATCTCGAAAAAGCCATTACGCATGAATTTGCTACTTTGCCAGAAAATACTCAAAAATTAATTCTCATCGATAAGGATGTCGACTTAATGAATCGTGCGATTGATAAAATTGTCGCCAAAGGCAAAACTAAGGCCGAAGTTATTAAGTGTAGTAAGAGTGAATTGCTGAACTATACTGTTCATCCGAATAAAACTGGATTTGTCATGGATTTTACCAGTCAGCCAAAGCTGGGCGAATTCACTATCACCTTTAAAAACCCGATGCAACGTGACCTTGCCATCCAATTGTCTATGCTCGCCAAGCTTTGTGAATATCTCCATATTCAAATGCCGAATGATTTTTCCGATATGCGTGAAGCTCCTGGACGCAATACCTTCCTGAAGGGGATTAATAACTTAAAGATTATTGACAGTAGTTATAATGCTCATCTAATCTCTATGGAATCTATCCTTAAAATGTACCGCTCAATGCGCACTGCGCATAAATGGTTGGTAATCGGGGATATGGTGGAACAGGGTAGTATCGAGCAACATGAACATGAAAAACTTGCCGATGCAATCATTGCGTCTAACCCCGAACAAGTAATTTTAATCGGTCGGCGTACCCGTGAATATACCTACCCAATTCTCAAGAAGCAGGGAATCAAGGTTGATACCTTCGATGACCCGAAAAAAGCTCTCGAATTCATTCAACAAAATGCCGTAAATGGCGAAACTATTCTCTTTAAGGGTAGTCAATATCTCGAATGGATTATCGAAAAATTATTATTAAATTCAAAAGACGCTGAGCGTTTGCCACGCCGCGAAAAAGCTGCAGAAAAGCGTCGTGAAAAAAGGGGACTTAACTAATGAAAACTTTATATATTATTCATGGCTGGACCTACACCGTGGAGCCTTGGACCAAAACTATCGAGATTCTTCGTGATAAATATCAGATTGAAGTCAAAATGCTGCATGTTCCTGGTCTCACTGAGCAAAGCCAAAAAGTCTGGACCATTAATGATTATGTGCGCTGGGCCAAGCGTGAACTTCCAGATGAGGCTGTGGTGCTCGGTCATAGTAATGGCGGACGTATTTTAATGAATCTCACTATCAAGCATCCGAAAAAACTTTCACATTTAATTCTTCTCGATAGTGCGGGTATTTATGAAAAATCCTTGAAACGCGATCTTTTGCGCGGACTCAGTAAGGCTTTTGGTATTTTTAAGCGAGTGCCGATCCTGCGTAAGATTTTTCATAAATTAGTTGGCGCTTCTGATTATGCTCATGCGCCAGAAAATATGAAGAAGACTCTGGCTAATATGCATGAATCCGACAAGGACCTCGACCCATCTCGTGTTAAGGTTAAAACTTCGATTCTCTGGGGTGAAAATGATCAAATCACGCCACTTCGTCAAGGTAAGAAACTTCACGAACTAATCAATAATAGTACTTTTTATTCTTCCGATAAATGGCGTCACGCTCCGTATATCGATGATCCAAAAGGTCTCGCTAAGGCCATTAATGAGGTGCTTGCTTAATGAAATTTATCGCGCACGCTAGTCAATTTGGTTTGAAAAAGACCTTGAGGCAATTATTCACTTTTGGCTTTAAGCGAGATTCTGAAAAATTAAAAGCTTATATTGCAGACCGCTATCAAGTGGAAGCGGAAAATGTTGCACTTTATGGTTCTGGTCGTACCGCACTTTCCGAAGCCTTAAAATATTTTATTAAGCCAGGAGATAAAGTAGCGATTACTGCACTGACTTGCTTCGCGGTAGTGGAAGCAGTACGTAGTGCTGGCTGTGAGCCGGTTTACCTTGATGTGAATCTCGAAAATCTCCATTTTGATGCAAAAATTCTCGAAAAAGCCTGCACGAAAAACCCAGAAATTAAGGCAGTGATTGTGCAAAATAATTTAGCTTATCCATGTGATATGGTAAATATTGAATCTGTCGCAAAAAAATATAACCTCGCACTAATCGAGGATCTTGCACACTGTGTCGGTATGGATTACCCGGATGGTCGCGAAGCTGGTACGGTGGGGGATGCCGTCATTATGAGTTTCGGTAAGGGAAAATCCCTCGATCTAATTTCTGGCGGATTATTATTCCTTCGTAAAACTGATAAGCGCAAAAAATCTTTTACCATCCCGACCGACCTGCCAAGCTTAGCCGATCGTTTTCGCACGCGCACTTATCCACTTTTTGGCGCAATCACTCGTGGTCTTTTTCATTTACAGCTTGGTCGCCTTAATTTTGGTCGACTCTTTACCGCCTTTCTTTTGAAGACTCATCAAATTCAGAAATCTGCCGATGCTAGGCTAGATAGTTCTATTCGCCTCACTCATTGGCAGGCCAAGCTTGCTTTATCTGATCTTAAGAAAATTAAGCATCGTGCCCCACTTCGTCGTTTCTATTTTGTGGAAAATCGGGAAGAATTATTAGAAAAACTCACTGCCGCAGGCTTCATTATGGATGATATTTGGTATAGTTCACCAGTTTCACCAGAGAGATACTATACCCGAGCTAATTTTAACGAAAAAGCTTGCCCGAACGCGGTTTTTGCCGCCAAACATCTGATTAATCTACCAAATTGGTTAAATATTTTTGAACTTGCCGATGCAAGACATTTGATTAATCAATATGAAATAAATTCTCAAGGTGAAAAAATCGCTTCCTTCGCTACTAAAAAATCTCTATCCGAAACTGAAGTAGAACACATAGATACGCTTCGTCACGCCGCCTCTCACACTAATTTCTTGCAGTCCAAACAGTGGTATGAAGTTAATAAATCCATCGGCCATAAACCTATCTTCTTGATGTTTAGTGAAAAATCTTATTGTCTTGTCATTATTAAAGACGCTAAGCGTGGCCGTTTTTTGGAGATTCCGTGCGGACCGATTCTCGATTATCAGAATCGTAATGAGCTAGAGCTTGCCATGGCCGAAATCTACCGCTATGCCAAGCAAAATAATTGTGTCTTCGTGCGTTTTCGTCCAAATCTCGAGGAGACCCCAGAAAATCGTACACTCATCGAATCAATTCCGTCACTATCCGCTTCCTATTTTCTTCATGCCGAAAATACCGTCTTCGTCGATCTCACCCAATCTGAAGAGGATCTTTTGAAAAATATGCGCCGCCAAACTCGTTATGAAGTGCGCCGCTCAGAGAAACTAGATTTCAAGGTCAAAAAATCCAATACCCCTGAAATTCTCCGTGAGTTTCATCAGATTCAAGCCGAAACCGCCAAGCGTCAAGGTTTTATTCCGCCACGCCGCAAGGATCTCAATGCCTACGCTAAGGCCTTCGGGGATGACTTGCAGATTTACTGCGCCACCCTCGATGGCAAACCAGTAGCTTATGGCTTAGTTCTGACCGACACTCTGGAAGGTGACTACTTTGAGGCTGCTTCCACCGAATTGAATTACAAATTCCCAGGTGCCTATGCACTGCAGTGGTATGTGATGAGAGACCTGAAAAAACAGGGGAAACTTCGCTATAACCTCTGGGGAATTGCACCGGCCGGACAGAAGAATCATAAATTCGCTGGCGTTACCACCTTTAAGACTGGCTTTGGCGGTGAAAAATTTGATTATCTACATGCCCATGACTTACCAGTCAAGAAACTTCACTACGGTCTGATTCGGCTCGTCGAAGACGCTCGTCGCAAAAAACGTCATCTATAAATTAAAAAGGAAACTATGAAATACACCGTCAAAACCGTCGAAAATCAAACTGAGTGGGATGAATTTGTTACCGCACATCCGGATGCTAACTTTTTGCAATCCTGGGATTTCTACGAATTCTACTTCTCCCGCGGTTTTGATATTGTGCGTCGTGGTATCTATGACGAAAATAACCAACTCGTGGGAGTTTATGCTGGCGAAGTTGAACCGGCCAAGCGTGGCCGTCATCTTGCCATAGCTGGTGGACCGATTTTTGATTGGACCAACCAAGAAATTAAAAAACTGATTTTCGACGACATGAAGCTGCAGGCTAAAAAGCTCAAATGTACTTTTGTCCGCGTGCGTCCTCAGCTTCAGAATACCCCTGAAAACGCGAAGACTTTTCAGCAGCTTGGCTTCCGTAAGGCCCCGATGTATCTTTCGGTGGAGTTTGCCGGTGTTCTCAATCTAGAAAATTCCGAAGAAGAAATTCTTAAAAACATGCGTCAGCGTCTGCGCCGCGCTCTTCGTAAAGCTGAGAAGAATCAAATCACCATTGAAAAAACTTCCGACCCGAAAGCGATTCATGATTTTTATCAAATTGAATTGCAAACTGCTAAACGCCATGATTTTTATGCTTTTTCCGAAGACTTTCTTACTAAACAGTTTGCTGCATTTGCCAAAAATGACGAGGCGGTACTTTATATTGCCAAGCTCAATGGTGAAATTCTTGCCGAAAACTTCATGATTTTCTACGGCAATGAAGCCTCTTATCATTACGGAGTTTCTTCCGAACTCGGTACTAAGTATTCCGGCGCTCCACTTCTCCATATGGAAGCCATGCGTGACGCCAGAAAGCGTGGCATTAAGCGCTATAATTTCTGGGGTATTGTCGACGAAAATGACACCAAGCATCGATTTTATGGCGTCTCAGTCTTTAAGCGTGGTTTTGGTGTCGAAGAATTAAAATATCTCGAAGCTAGAGATCTCGTTCTAGATAAAATCTCTTACTACACTAAGACTCTTCCGATTGAAACTCTACGCCGTAAAGTTCGCCACGTCTAAATTTTTAAGGTTGGCTATACCGCCTCGAATTTATCAAAAACGAATTCGAGGTTTTTTTGTGATATTTCAGTAAACTCAGCTTTATTTTCTTTTTTATGCTAAAATAAGCATAAGAATTAACAAGGAAAATTATATGTCAATCAAGCGAAAATATATTGATAGCCACTGGCTAATCTTCGCATTGCAGGGTGTGTTGGCACTTCTTTTCGGCTGGTACGCCCTCTTTACTAATCTAAATAGTCTCGAGGCAATTATTGTGATTGCCGGTACGGTTTTGCTCGGTCTCGGTATTATCGAGATGTTGAACCTCCTTACTCGTACCCACTTGAAGGAAACCTGGGGTCTTTCACTCCTCATGGCCGTACTAGAAATCGCCACGGCTTTCACCATGCTCTTTGCCAAGGATCAGAACGCCATCTGGCACCTCGCCATCATTGGTCTCTACACCATTACGCGCGGTATTCTGGAGATTTTCATTGGTCTCGGCTCCGTGGATGATTTGACCGACCGTTTTATTTGGGTACTCACTGGTATTTCCGGTTGTATTATCGGAATCGTGGTTGTAAATGCTGGACATCTCGGTAATCTGCCATTTATTAAATATTTTGGCTCCTACATGATGATTTTTGGTATCTCTAATCTGATTTATGCCATCCATAATAAGGAACAAAAACACGAATACGAAACCGAGCTTCGTGAAAAACGTGAAGAAAATCGTGCTAAATCGATCAAGAATGCTAAGAAAATTGCCGCCATTAAAGAGCTTTCTGTAAAGCCAGATCGTGTTTATAAGTCAAAAAATCTTGGTGAAAAAACTGCACATAAGTCAGTTAAAAAAGCTGCTACTAAGAAAACTCAAAAACCAACTGCCAAGAAAATTTCTAAAAAATAAAACCAATCCTAAATAGGGCCATGTGCCCTATTTTTTTATTGATTAAGTCTAATTCACCCCTGTAATCTTTGACTATTACGCGTCAATCTTGTATAATAAAGACTCAAGGAGAAATTATGAAATATAAGTTACCTACCAAGGCAGTTATTACTGACGCTGGCTTTGCTAGCCGCTATCTACCAATTACTAAAACCGTACCTAAGGCCATGCTCCCACTTGGCAATCGTCCAATCATGCAACTCGTAGTTGAAGAATGTGTGGATGCAGGCATCAAAGAAATTATCATTGTCGCTACCCCAGAAGGTAAAGGGATTTACGAAGATTATTTTAATAACTCGGTTAACCGTATTCGTAAGCAACTCGCCTCTCAGGGCAAGCTTGATCGCTACGCTCCAGTGCAGCGCGTTCTAGATTTTCCAAAAATCACCGTCATTGAGCAAGATCAAAGCTATCCATATGGCAACGGCTCCCCAATTGCTTCCGCGCGTCCTTACATTCGCGACGATGAGGCCTTCGTTGTCGCCTATTCTGACGACGTAGTTTTCGGTCACTCTGATATCAAAACCTTGATTGATTCATACAAGAAACATGAAGATGCTAAGGCTATCATTATTTCTCAAGAAATGCCACGCGAAGTTTTGAATAAGTATGGCATTATTAAACTTCGTGACACTGAACTTCAAACTCTCGAAAATATCATCGAAAAACCAGCCATCGAACAGGCTCCATCTAATCTCACCTCCTACGGTCGCTACCTTTTGACCCCAGAAGTCTTCGAACACTTAGATCCAAAGAATATTGGTCTCGATAATGAGCTCTGGACAGTCGACGCGATTACTAAGATGGCCGAAACTGGCAACGTCTACGTCGAAAAAACCAAGGGTCGTTGGATGACTACTGGTGATCCAAAGAATTACGCTCTTGCTTCACTGGCCTATAACTTCATGTACGAAGACTTTGGTGAAGATATCAAGAAATTCATTCGTGAAATCTAATTTTACTACAAAGTAAAATGCCATCCGTGAAGATTACAGCATAACCCGTAATCCGCTTGGCTAAAAAATATAACTGGTAGCTCCAGTTATATTTTTTATTTCATCGAACTTATGCTAAAATAGTTACCAGAAAGGTTTATATGAATACAGCAGAATGGATTTTAGTAGCTATTTTATCAATGACTTTATTAGTCTTTCTGGTTGTCGGAATTATTTTCTTGGTTAAATTCATTCACCTACTCTCTGAGATTGAAATCATGGTGCAAACCGGCCAATCTATCGCCGAAAAAGCCGATGACGTGGCGGATAATCTTAAGGATATGACCTCGGTCGGACCTCTTGCAAGGAGCTTGGTGAAGGATATCCTGGCTAAAAAACTGATGAGTTTTGTTAATCCATCCAAATCTCGCACACCTGCGAAAAAGACGGCCACTAAAAAGACTTCGAAATAAATATCTTAAAATAATTCTATTCTAGAAATTTATGCATGCTCTATTCGCAAGCAATGCCGTCTCTATCCCTATCAAGCTTTAGTGAGTAACATGGATGACCAGCTCTCATGCCAGCCATACCCCATTGTCTAGCTTGCGTACAGTTCGCCGGACATGTCATTCCTGCGTTTGGCGCTACATAGACTGGCGCTGCTGCGTTTGGCGCTACATAGACTGGCGCTGCTGATTTTGGCGCAGTATAGCTTGGTGCTGGGGCTGGATGCGCACTAGATTGTGGTGATTCTTTTACTGCGGATTTGTTAGTGTCTCCAGCGCAAGTGTTTTCTGCCCAAAGACCACGCCTATTGTTCTCTGCATCCTTTTGGGCATTCTTAAACTGATTTTGATATTTATGCGGAGTATTATAGGTGTATTCGTGACCATAACCATCATAAATCATTTTATATGCTACATTTGTCCTATCATCAAGAAAGATATAAAGTAAAAGACGCCCGTACTTATCTCGTTCACCTTGTGTCGGATCTTGTTCGATATATACATTTTTCCCATTCACCAACTCACGCATTCTCTGACTGGCTTCCTGACCAAAACACTGAACCGGTTTTCTAGGGTCTTTGGTTTCAGGTGTGTCTAGACCAATCATGCGAATTCTTTCAGTCTTGCCGTTAATTACTAAATCTATAGTATCGCCATCGATTACGTTTGCTACTGAATACATGCTAGTCTTAGTCACCGCGTTCGAAGCGGATGCGGACTTTAGGGCATTTTTTACAGAATTTAGACGGTCCTGATATTTTCCTTTAAGTTCATCTGGTAGAGAGCTAAGGGATTGTTCGATTTTTGTAATATTTTCATCTAAAGGATTACTTTCAGCCTCATCTAAAGATTTTTCAACGCGAGAGATAGCTTCTTCTAATTTTTCTTTATCGTAAGATTCCTTGGTTTGACGGTTAAGTCCTACAGCTTTAGTTGTCGATCTCTTACCGTCAGTGACCGAGATATTGGTTGTACTTTCACCTTCAGCTATGTCTTTTAGCTCATATTCAAATTCCCCGATATGGTTGCGAAGATTCTGTACGGCGACATCTTGTTCTGCTACCTTGAGTTTTACGAATTTACTAATACCAGAAATTTTGCCAATTAGAACTTTTGAATGTTCAGTATAATTTAACGTATACTCATCTGAAACCTCCATAATTTGAATTGGCGTGTTATTACGATCAAGTCCCGCCTGGTCCGTTAAGTCAATAGTAAAATTTATGCCAAAAATGGCAATGATTATTATAAAAATACAAATAATCATTTTATTTTTATCTCCCATGTTTTTTCACTACATATTGCTCTTAGTGTATATTGCGTTAATTATATCATGTCTGTTATAAAACGATTTATGGTCTTGTTCGTTCGTGTTATAATATAAATATATTAACAAAAAGGAGGAATATGAAAAAATCTACTGGTCATTTTGTTCTCGGTACTATATTTGGTATGGCTCTTGGTGCGATTGCTGGGGTTCTTTCTGCTCCCAAGTCTGGCAAAGAAACTCGTGCTGAAATCAAAGCCAAAGGTGGCAAAATCTACCGCGATCAAAAAGAGAATCTAGGCAAGATTTATCACGAACAGAAAACTAATTTTGGAAAATTTAAGCAAAAATTTGCAAAGAAAGCTGCTGAGATTGAAGACGAGGTTGTAGAGCCTGTCGAAGACGCAGTTTCTGAAGAATTAACCGACGATACTGAGGAGTAAATGTCGGCGCCCGCAGAGGCCTCTCCATCTACCGAGGCAAATAACGACGATTTTTTGAAGTTTTGCGAAGAAATTGATTCACCGGGACACATTTTGTCTCCGGCGGATTTTGTGCATTTACACAACCATACGCATTACTCACTTCTTGATGGTCTGACCAAAGTGCCGGATCTCATTAAGTATGTCAAAGAAACCGGCATGCAAGCCGTGGCGGTCACCGACCACGGTACCATGTCGAGCTTGATCGAACTTTATAAGGAAGGCCAATCTGCGGGTATTAAGCCAATTCTCGGACTCGAGGCCTATGTGGCGGCTAGAAATCGTACCGATAAGGATCCCGCGCATGATAAGGTGCGTTATCACATCACCTTGCTCGCTATGAATGATCAGGGGTTTGAAAATCTCTGTCGTCTCGCCACCGAAGCGGAAATTAATGGTAAATATTATAAACCTCGTATTGACCATGAAATTATGGAAAAATACAACGAGGGAATTATTTGTCTCTCGGGTTGTGCTAGCTCGGAAATCTCCGTGCGCCTAAAAAATGGCGACATCGATGGTGCCAGAAAACTGGTTGATTGGTATAAAGAAGTCTATAAAGACCGCTTCTATCTCGAGATGCAAGACCATGGTCACCCCGAGTCACCAACCCACTGGGAGGTGCAAGATCGCATCAATCAAGGTTTACAGCAAATCGCCAAGGAAACTGGTTTGCCGCTCGTGGTTACCTGTGATGGTCATTACCTCAAACACGAAGACCAGGATGCTCATGAAATTCTCCTCTGTATCGGTACGGCCGCCAATCTTTCCGACAAAAATCGTATGACCTTGAAGGATTTTCAACTTCACGTCATTCCACCACAGGAAATTATTGACCGTTGGGGTAAAGATTATCCTGACGCCATTAAAAACTCTCGCAAGATTGCCGAACGTTGTGACGTCGACATGAAACTCGGGCGTATCCTGATTCCGAAGTTTCCCGTGCCGGAGGGTGAGACCGATAAAACTTATCTCGATAAGTTGGTTTTTCGTGGCCTGGCTTTTCGCTATGGCGGTAAAACTCAGGAAGAGGTACAAGATTGGTCGGTTGAAGAATGTCGCAAACTATTATCTCCAGAAATTCTTGAACGTATCGATTATGAATTAAGCGTTGTCGACCGTATGGGCTACAATGGTTACTTCTTGATCGTGCAAGACTTCATTATGTGGGGTAAGACTAAGCGTATTATTTACGGCCCAGGTCGTGGCTCGGCTGCCGGCTCTATTCTAGCTTACGCTTTGCGTATCACCGAGCTTGATCCGATGAAATATGGTCTTCTCTTCGAGCGTTTCTTGAATCCGGACCGTATCTCGATGCCGGATATTGATACCGACATTCAGGATACTCGTCGTGATGAAGTAATTGAGTATTGTACGGAAAAATACGGTAAGGATCGCGTGGCCAACATTGTGACTTTTGGTAAAATGATGGCCAAAAACGCCGTGCGTGATGTTGCGCGTGTGCTCGAAGTTCCTTATGCGGAGGCTGACCGCATTGCGAAGCTCGTGCCAGACCCGGTGATGGGCCACCATGTCAAATTAACTGACGCGATTAAGACCGCACCTGATCTTAAGCATGAATATGAACACAACCCGGTCGCTAAGCGTGTGATTGATTACGCTTCCAAGCTGGAAGGAACGATTCGTTCGCATGGTGTGCACGCCTGTGGTGTGGTGATTGCCCCGGATGAATTGGTCAAATTCTTGCCACTTGAAGTTTCCGCCAAGGGTCCACTGGCGACGCAGTATCCATCGACCCAGGTCGAGGAATTAGGTCTACTTAAGATGGACTTCTTGGGCCTATCTAACCTTTCCGTGATTAATAATGCCTTGCGTATGATTCGTAAGGTGTATCATGATGACGTCGATCTTTATAGTATTCCGCTCGATGATCAAAAATCTTATGAACTTTTACAACGCGCCGAAACCACTGGTGTTTTCCAGCTTGAATCGGCCGGTATGAAACGCTATTTGAAAGATCTTCGTGCCAGTAGCTTTGAAGATATCATCGCTATGGTGGCCCTTTATCGTCCGGGCCCAATGCAGTTTATTGATTCCTTTATTCGTCGTAAGCACGGGGAAGAACCGATTACTTATCTTCACCCTGGTCTCGAGAATGCTTTGAAATCTACTTACGGTATTTTGATTTATCAAGAGCAGTTCATGCAGATCTCCAAGGAATGGTGTGGCTTTACTGGTGGTCAGGCTGATACCCTGCGTAAGGCCGTAGGTAAAAAGAAGGTCGACCTGATGAATAAGGTAAAGCCAGAGTTTATTAAAGGTGCTCAAGAAGTGGGTGGCGCCACTGAGGAACAGGCCGAAACTTTCTGGTCGCAGCTGCTTGACTTCGCTAACTACTGTTTCAATAAGTCTCACGCCGCGTGTTATGGTTTGGTGGCTTATTGGACCGCATATCTTAAGGCGCATTATCCAGACGCCTTCATGGCCGCACTAATGACCTCTGATATGCGCTGGACTGATCGTCTAGCTATCGAGATTGCTGAATGTAAGCGCATGGGTATCAAGGTACTTGGTCCAGATATTAACCAATCTTATTCCGACTTCGGTATTGTCGGCGGAGAAAACACCATTCGTTTTGGTCTGGCCGCGATTAAGAGTATGGGTAAGGCTCTGGTCGAGGAAATCGTCATCCCGGAACGTGACAAAAACGGTCCGTTCAAGTCAGTTTGTGACTTTGCGGCTCGTGTCGACGGTTCCAAGTTCAATAAAAAATCTTGGGAATCCGCTATTAAGACTGGTGCTTTTGATCGCTTCCATAATCGTACCGACCTTCTTTTTAATCTTGAAGATATTCAGGCTTATGGCGCCAAAGTCCAAAAAGATAAGGCCTCTGGCCAAACTGACCTCTTCGGGATGATGGGTGACGCCGGATCGATCCCGGAACCAGTGATTCAGCCATCACCTACCCAAGTCTCCGAAAAAGACCAATTGCTCTGGGAGCGCGATTTGATGGGTCTCTATCTTTCCGCCCACCCACTAGATAAATACGATACTTATTTCGAAGAACAAACCCATCCTTTCACGCTAGTTACTCCGGAAAATGACGGCAAGCAAGTGATTGTTGGGGGTATTATTACCAATATTCGCACCATTCTCACGAAATCCAATACCAAAATGGCCTTCGTGAAGATTGAGAGTAAGACGTCTGAACTTGAATTCCTCGTCTTCCCGAAGACCTATGAAGAATATAGTGACCGTCTCGCAGTTGACAATGTAATTAAGGTCACTGGTCGCATTAACGCTAAAGATAAGGACGGTAATATTACCTCTGATGTGAAAATTATCGCCGAATCCATCTCGGTTCTTTCTGATGACAAACTCTCTTCTTATGAGTCCACCGGTACGCGTCTGGCCGACCCAGCGGAAGCCCCGAAAAAGGAGTTCCGCCGTCGTAAGCCAGCTGGCGAAGATACTGCCAAACCAAAGTCTACCGATGTTCCAACTGTCACGATTTCTAAGCCGGGCGCCAAGAAAAGCGATTCTGACAAATCTGCATCTGATGCCAAGTCAAGTCCTACTGCCCCTAAAACCATCAAGTCTACAGCCTTAAAAACCGCCTCGGTTAAACCTGAAGCAACTAAGACGGAAACTGCCGAAGAACCAGAAGCCCCGAAGCGTATCATCGCGCCGGAAGCGGATCCGCGTAGCCTCAAGCTTTTCGTTCTGGTGGAAAATCCCCAAAATACCGCCACGCTCACTTCGATTCGTGAACTTTGTGATGAATCACCAGGTTTTTCGGAAATTATTCTCGTACTCAAAGACGGTGATATTAAAAAACCGCTCCGCATGCCATTCCGCATCGAAGCTAGTCCAGAGTTGATTTCTGGCCTCAAAGATCTAGTCGGTGAAAATTCTGTGGTCCTAAAATAGTAGTTGGCCGACAAAAATTCATTCACCAAAATCAAACCAGAATTATTCCATAATTCAACTACAAAAATTAAAAAGCCTATGCTAAAATAATACTAATGAAAAAGGGTGGTCATGAATAAACTTGCGAAGTTTTTGAATGCGCATATTTCTGGTCTTGTCACCGATAAACCGGAGATTCTTGCGGCCTATTCGCGTGATATGAGCGTCTTAGAAATGATGCCACGCTTTCTTTGCATTCCGAAAACTGCAGAAGATATTCAGTTTATCTTGCGTTTTAGTACTAAATTAGCCAAAAAGGGATACAAACTGCCAATTGGCGTGCGCGGTGCTGGTCTTGATACTACTGGCGCCGACCTGACTGACGGTCTCTTAATTTCCATGGAAAAATTTAACACCATCGAAGAAATTGACACTCGTGAAAGTTTAGTACGGGTAAAAGCTGGCATCACCCTCGGTGAATTAAACGATGCACTGGCACTCTTCGGCCTAGAACTTCCTGTAGTGGCCTCGAGAAAACAGACCATCGGTGGCCTAATTTCCACCGCTCTCATCGATGAGGCCGCCAAAAAATACGGCAGCATCTATTATTTCACTGATCGTATCGAAGTAGTTTTACCAAATGGTGAAATTTTCCAGACTACTAGCCTGACTAAGCGTGGTATTAAATTGGCTCAGTTGAAAGCAGATGATCAAAACGCCAAAACCAATACCACCATCTATGACTTGACTGAGAAAAATCAGGCAGTAATCGCCAAAATTCGTGAATCCGTCCATAATCGCTCCGGTTATCGTATGGTGACCGAGGTAAACCGCGAAAATAAGCCGTTCGATGTGCTGCCAATTTTCTTTGGCGCCCAAGGCACTCTCGGGGTTATTACAGAGGTAATTTTAAAGGTTCAGCCAATTCAATATCACACTCGCCAGTATGTTTTTGAATTTACTTCAATTAATCAAGCCCTCGCCTTTTCTGAAAAAGCCAAAGAGCTTGAACCACGCACTATGAATCTTTATGACGGTCGCATATTTAAAACTCTCGAAAGTCTTGGTCGCAAGGCTAAATTACTCGAGTCAAATACTGCCACCGCTCAATCTACCGCCAAATTTTATATCTATCTAGATTTTGCCGAAAACTTCTTCCGTATTAGAAAGATTGACCGCGAGATTGAAAAATTACGTCCCTTAGCCGATAAGTCCTACGTCGATCAGGAAAAATACAAAGCCGATTTTAATAATTTTAATTTTGGCCTCAAATTATACCTCAATAGTCACGATACAGCGGAAAAACTCGCCATCGTCGATAAGACTTCGATTCCAGCCGAAAAATTGCCAGATTTTCTGCGTAATCTGCAGTCTCTTGAACAAAAATTCCATAAAAACCTACCTGTTTTTGGCTCACTTCTCACCGATCTTTATTCGATTCGACCAGAATTTGACCTTACCGACATTTTGAATCGCAAAAATCTCATTTTCTTCTTGCAGTCTTACGCTAAGATTGTCTACGAAGTCGGCGGATCGCTTGCGGGTGGCTTCGCCGAAGGTCGTACGCTAAGTGTAATCACTAGCTCACATACTGATTTAGAGATTAAAGAATTCTATCATCAAATTCGCCAAACCTTTGACGCCGACAATATTATGTCTCCTGGGGTCAAACAGGGTGCTACACTGACCAATTTTGTACGTCATCTACGTGAAGCTCCACTGATTGGCTTTATTGAATATTAAGCTAATGGTTTTCCACAGCAAATGTTGTAAATATAACTATTTCTCGATATGTTATAATTAAATCATGAAAGTTACTACAAAGAATATATCTGAGACCAAGGTGGAAATTACCGTTACTCTAGATAAGAACGATTTGCAGACTGCTAAAGAACAGGCTGTGGCTCGTCTTGCTAAGGAAGTTAATGTCCAGGGCTTCCGCAAGGGTAAGGTTCCTGCCGAAATCGCTGAAAAACACATCAATCCTAATGATCTTGCTTCGACCACTGCCGATATCGCTGTTCGTCGTACTGTGCCGATGGCCTTTTCAGAGGCTAAAAAAGCTCCATTGATGATCCCTAATGTAGAAATCACTAAGTTTGTACCAGATGAAACCCTCGAATACAAAGCTGAAGCCGATATTCTTCCAGACATCAAGCTTGGCGACTTCAAGAAATTGAAAGTCAAACGCGAAGACATCGCCGTCAAAGAAGACGATATTATGGATGTCATCGCTCGCGTGCGTGAAGCTTATGCGGAAAAAGCTCCAGTCAAGCGCGCTGCCAAGATGGGCGACGAAGTGGTGATTGACTTCGAAGGATCACTCGATGGCGTAAAATTCGAAGGTGGTGCCGCCAAAGATTTTAAATTAAAACTCGGTTCCCACGCCTTTATTCCAGGTTTTGAAGAGGGAATTGTTGGTCATGAAACTGGTGACCGTTTTGATCTCGAACTTACCTTCCCTAAGGATTACCACGCTGAAAATCTTGCCGGCAAGAAGACTGTCTTTAATGTCTTAGTCAAGCAAATTAATGAATTTAAGCTTCCAGAACTCGATGATGAATTTGCCAAAAAATGTGGTCCGTTCGAAACCTTTGATGCTTTGAAGGCCGATATTGAGAAAAATCTCACCGAGCAAAACCGCGTCAAGGCTGACGAAAAATTCAAAGATGATCTTGTTGAAGCTCTTGTTAAATCCAGCAAGGTTGAGGCACCGGCTATTTTAATCGAAGATCAAATCCGTTTCATTCGCCAGGATATGGAACAAAATGCTAAGGCCCAAGGTTTTACTCTCGAAGATTACCTCAAGCAAAGCGGCCAAACCGAAGAAGAATGGATGAAAGAAGTGAAAAATCTCGCCGAAAAGCGTGTGAAGGCTTCTCTAGTCTTGCAAATTCTGGCCCGTGACCAAAAAATCGAAGTCGAAGACGAGATCGTTGAAGTTAAGATCAATGAACTTAAAGAAGTTTACAAGAAATCCAAAGAAGCTCTCGAAAGTTTGAAAAATCCTAATGTCCGCCAAGACATTAAAAATCGTCTTACTATCGAGAAAACTTTGAACTTCCTCGTCCAGGAAAACACTAAATAATTCCGTAGGTTAGAAGATAACCCCGACTAAAAATCGGGGTTATTTTTATCAAAAAAAGAGCTCTGCTGTCATAGCAGGGCTCAGTAAGCATTTAGTTAATCAGAAATCATTTTTCATAATAAGAGTCAATACCAAGAAGATTATAGGTCCAAATAAGGTTAAGGGTAGCATTTTCTGGATCAATAAGTCTAAACTCTTCGAAAAGGTAATATTTTTTCCCAGACTTAGAGGTAGCTTCAAAAACATCATAGTCTATGGTGTGATTAATCATAGCCTCTGTAGTCTCATCAATACTGCCAGATATCTGGTGAAAATAATCCATGAGAAGCTGTTTTTTCTCAGAGACAGATAAAGAACTCTTTACCAGTTTCTTTAAAAAGAACTCCTTATTCTTATTGTCTACGTTTTCTTCCTGAGAATATATAGAATATTTGACCACTGTTTCTTCTGGAAATTCTGCCTCTTCTGCTAATTTATACCTAAGGTCAGAATATTTTTGAGAAATTTCATCATCTAACGATCTATCTCCGTTTAGTGACTCTAGATGCCAATTCCAACATACGATTGGTTGGTTTGATTTTGAACTGGTTTCAAGGTTACATTTTTTAATGGACATAATAATCCTCCTTTTTGTTTTTCGCTAGAAGCACAATCAAACATTCAGATAATACTGAAAACTAAATGTTTTAAGGTGCTTATCTACTGGGTTGATTTATAACTCAATATGTTCATATATTAGCATATTTATAGATTTTTGTCAAATATTCCATATTCACTCACAATCTGAACTAACATCTCAAAGTGTTACATTTGAGGGGTTAGAGCGGCGGGGTATTTTTATCAAAAAAAGACCCCCGACTAAAAGTCGAGGGTAGGAATGAATTTGTAAGATTATTGCATTTTAATTATTCATCCTTCGAATAGAAGGTAGTTATAATAGATATATCTGACTGCTTTAAAGCAGTGCGGACCCGAAGGCCCGCACCCCTCAAACCACCTGGGTTATTGCTGTCTGCATCGGATTTGGTTACATAATTCAACCAATTCTTCTTCAGTACAGTAATAGCCCATGATACAATCACGATCTCCCTCCTCATCTTCAAGGCAATAGCAAAGCTCGTCACGATATAGGATTGCGATCTCCCAATAGTAACGCACTCTACCTTGCTCGTCGGAATGAGGTAATGAGTCGTCGATTGTTACCTTTTTGAATATCGAAGCACCATAGTTATTTGCATAACTAATTCTGATTCGATATTCTTCCTTGCCATCGCCGCGATTCGGAGCATAATGTATACTAAGATCGGTGGCATTGGCAGAAATACGGGTAATGGTATCGAGGGTAAGGAAGTTTAGGTTCATCATATTGATGACCTTTCTAACCGCGACTTTCGTTCCGAAGAACTTATGGTCGTGAAAGCGGCACCCATTCTCTTTGAGATGGGCGGAACCTCAAGGGCCCTTTTCTATACAATGTTGGCTTACGCCTCAAAATAGGACTTATGTCCTAGCCTAGGGCTTACGTCCTATAACAATAATCTTAAAATTCGAATCCGTCACAAATAGACGAATTACATATAGTCTATCATGTTTTTACTAAATTGTCAAGATTAAACCTGAGTTAACATCTTAAAGTGTTTTACTTGAGGATAAGAGTTGGGTCGCCAATTTTAGAAGTTGTCGTCGCACTTGCTTTTCTGAAGAAAAGTATTCTCGTATATTGACAAATCAAAGTGTTTATGTTATTATACAACCAACTGAGTAATAGACTCAAGTCTAGCACTGAGAAGGTGAGTACATTGAAAGGTTTTTGAAGGAAAGATTATAATCACTTTTATGTTATACTCCCCCCTTTAGTTTTTAGACTTTGGTCTAAACTTTACATATGTTCCAAAACTACTATTTACGGAGGTTCACACTATGAGTATTGAAACTGTAGGCAACATTTTAACAGAGACCAAGAAGGTGACTAATATGGCATATAATCCTATGATTAAAGAATGGGAGCTCTATTTTGAGAAGGCTAATGGTTATGACAATCGTGTCGCCGTTGCGAAAGCATTTGCAAAATTCTGGGAAGACCCCGCAGCTGACAAACTTAAGATACCCGGAAAATGTATGCTGGGCGGAAGGGTGTTCGGGCGTAAAGGGTTCAACGATGGAGACGAGATTTTTACTTCGGATGTTGAATTGATAGAGAGAATTGAGCACGGCAATCACAATGGTATTCCACATGATCTAATGTGCGCCATAACCGTTTCCGGTAGTAAGTACTACTTCTATTCGGATGGGCATAATGCCTACATGTTCCTGATGTTAGGCGATTTGTTTAATACAGGAAAACTCAGCCAAGATCGCTATTACTATCTTAAGCGCGAGTTCCATAGTTCCAAACTTATCTAAAATCATTCCTATCTAAAAACAAATAGTCCCCGGCAACCAGTCGGGGCTTTTTGTTTGCATTCAAATAAATCTATATTATCTATTTGCATGGTGCGTAGTAGAATTACAACGATTACTTTTTAAATATTGAGCAATAAGGAAATAGCGGCATTAAAAATCTCTTGATTGTTTCGCTCAAGTGGAGAAACTATTTCGCCGCCCACGGCATCATCGCCAATCAAAAATTGAAAGAACTTTACGTCTCGATATTTGGCTAATGCAAGTAAAGCAGAGAGTTCCATATCGACACCGAGGCAGCCACGCTCTTGCATTAATTTTACTTTACCGTAAGTTTCACGATAAACGGCATCCGTGGTCCAGATTTTACCTTCTATTGCAGTTAAAGTAGTTTTATCAAAAACTGATTTTGCCTTCTGTAGAAGTGACTTATCCACCTCAATATCATCTGAATCTGGCAGATAGTGATAGCTAGTCCCTTCTTCGCGATATGCAGAGGTGGGAAGAATAATCGTATTTTTTGCAATATTTTTGTCCAGCCGGCCACAGGTGCCGAAAACAACGAATTTTTCTATGCCACTAGCGATCAAAAGTTCCATATCGCAAACACTTCCAGCTGCGCCAGTCGTAGGATAAACTAAGAGAATTTTTTCACCATCCATATTGAGGTAGCGGTAGGTATCAAAAATTCTGCCATAAGTGTTCTTGGCAGAAAAAGTTGCAAGATTTTTATTCGTCAAAACATAATCATCCCAGATCTCATCATCGAAAATCAAGAGACATTTATCTGGTTTAGCATCGAGCTTAAGGTTGCATGGTCCAAAAACGGTTTCTGAAGACGAGTCATAGATTATCATACTCTTATTATATTGCAATAATCCGTAAAATACGTAGCTAAGTCTTATTATGAGATAGCTTTCTATTCTAAATCCCTAAGGTGTTGCGCTGGAGATGTTAATTCAGGGTGCATATTGACGTATTTGTATATATATTGTAAAAATAACTGATTGGGTGGCGTTCTTTAGTATCTTTGTGAGTTTTAAAATTAACGCGTCCCACCCTAGTCTTGTTTCAGTCCACATTATTTCAATATCCTAAGGAGGTATGTAGCATGGAAGTAACAAATTTTTTTCCCATCATCATTGGCGCAATAATTATCTTGGTTATTATCATCGCCTTGTTTGCAATGATTAAAACTGCCAACGGTAATGAAGCGCTAGTCGTTTCTGGAGTCGGCGCTACTGACAAAGAGGGTAACCCCACAATTAAGCGGGCCGGTGGCCGAGTCGTCATTCCTTTTATTCAGAAAGCGAAGTATTTCGACTTATGTGTTCGTACGGCCAAAGTGGAGGGTGATGTTACTAAAACGCAAACTGGTGTACCGATTCAGATTGACTGGGCTGTGGCTTATAGCCCCGATACTTCATCTAATGCAAGTCTCCAGCGTGCAGTTTGTAATTTTCTCGATAAGAACGACCACGAGCTTGAGCGTGTTATTCTCGATGTTGTTTCCGGTGGTGTTCGCGCTGTTATTGCAAAAATGACACCAGAGGAAGTCATGAATGGGAAGGATAAACTCGATGATCAGGTTAAGGAGTCTATTTCAGCTCAGATGAAAGATCTTGGTTTTAATACCATTCTTTCGATTCATGAGGTTGAAGATGCCAAGGATAGTACTTATTATCAGGATCTGGCAGCCAAGGATCGCGAGACTAGAAGGCGTGATTCGGCTAATATCTCTGCGGAGGCCGAGCAGTCTATGCGCGAGAAACGTGCCGAGACTAATCGTGCCGCTCAGGAGAAAGAGCTGGATGCTCAGGTTGCCGTTGCTGAACGTCAGCGCGATACTGATGTCCGTAAGGCCCAGTTCAAGGCCGAAACCGCTCGCGAACAGGCCAAGTCTGAAATGGCCGGCGAACTCGAGCAACAAGCTATTAATCAGCAGCTTGAGGAAAAGAAAGGTGCTGTCGCCGTGATGCAGGCTGAACAAGCCAATCTCGCCGCACTGAAGCAGCAAGAGGTTGAAGTTACCCGTGCTGAAACAGCGAAACGTACCACGATCATCTCCGCTCAGGCTGAGGCTGAGCGTAAAAAGGCAGAAGCCTCTGGTGATGCCGAGGCTCAGAAAGTCAACGCCGCTGGTCAGGCTGAGGCCAAGAAATTAACTGCTGCTGGTGAAGCGGAAGCTGCCGCTATGCGTAAAACACGTGAAGCTATTGCTACTGCTGAAGCTCGCAAGACTGAGGCTGAAGGTTCCGCTACTGCCCGCAAGACAGAAGCAGCCGCAGAAGCCGAAGCAATCAAGGTTCAGGCGGAAGCCGAAGCTACTGCCACTAAGGCAAAGGGTGAGGCTGATGCCGCAGCTATCGCCGCAAAAGGTAAAGCAGAAGCTGAGACTATCGAGGCTAAGGGAAAGGCAGAAGCCGAAGCGGCCCGTGCACTCTCTGATGCTCAGGCGGCTAACGACAAGGTTAATTTCGAACTGAAGAAAATCGAAATTGAGCAGAATACTCGTGTTCAGGTTGCAACGAATGTCGCAACTGTCATGGCTGAGGTTGGTAAGAACGCCAAGTTCTACGACTTTGGTGGTGGTGTAAAACAAGAAAGTGGTGGCGATTTGCTAACTAGTGTTCTTGGGCGTATTCCCCAGATTTTCGCTCAGGCGGACATGCAGAATCAGGCGCTCAATGGCGAGGAAGTCACTGAGACTGTAAAGAAGCTAGTTGCTGCCGTCGCGGACCCGATTAAAGCGCAGGGTTCAGCTCATGAAGCTGATACCTCTAAGGAGTAATACAACTTTTCTTTAAACTCACAATCCCCCTCTACCGAGGGGGTATTTTTTTATTGTTGGTAAAATTTTGCCAATCTATGTTGCAAAGGTTGTGAGTTAATACGTACCTATTGTAATTATGCTAAAATGTGATATAATATAAGCATTATGCAACTTGGAATTGTTAAATATCTCAAAAATCTTTATCAAAATAAAGAAGAGCTGAAGCTTGTTGAGGTGACTTATGGTTTAGTCGCTCTCGTTTTCTTCTTACTCGCCGCCGTGGTTTCCTTATTGGATCGCGCCCTCGGCGTTGCTCTTCTGATTATTCCACTAATTAGCTTTATCGCGCTTGCCACCAATGTGGTAGTCTGGGCTCTCCTCAAGCTTTTTCTTGAATCGAAAATCAGCCAAAATCTCGAGAATGACGATCTAGGCGATTTAGAAATTACAGATAACCAACCTCGAGCCTATCGCAAGTCAGTCACTGACGATGCGAATCAGCGAATTCTTGTCGAAAAACCAGTGGCTCGCACCCGAAAAACCACCGCAAAAACCAAATCCAAGAAATCTAACTAATTTGATTTATGAATACGGTCCGAAAATGGCCGTATTTTTTTGACAAAATTCCTAATTCCAGGTATAATAACTAACGAGTTTCAAGCCAATTCTACTGCTGTAAAGAAAAGGCTCGCTTGAGGTTGTAAAATATCGTATTATAGCTATTCAAGCTGTGAAGTTTTATCTAGAGCTTCACCACTGATGAAGAATCAGATTTTTATCAATAACACAAGAGGAAACTAATGCCAACAATTAATCAGTTGATCCGTAAACCTCGTAAGGTTGCTGCTAGAAAGTCTAAGTCACCAGCCCTTGGTTCTATCGTCAACACTCTTAAAACTCGTTACTACAACCAAGCTTCACCTTTTAAGCGTGGTGTTTGTATCAAGGTTACTACCAAAACCCCAAAGAAACCTAACTCTGCTCTTCGTAAGGTCGCTCGTGTGCGTCTTACCAACGGTCAAGAAGTTTGGGCTTACATCGGTGGTGAAGGTCACAACCTTCAGGAACACGCTGTAGTGCTCGTTCGTGGTGGTCGTGTGCCTGACCTTCCAGGTGTCCGCTATCACATCGTTCGTGGTACTCTCGACCTTCAAGGTGTTAATGGTCGTAAGCAAGGCCGTTCTAAGTACGGTGCTAAGAAGGAGGGTAAGTAATTATGCCACGTAAAACTACCAAATCTCTCGAACGTAAGGTGATGCCTGATCGCAAATATCAGTCAGTCCTCGTTCAACGCTTGATTAATAAGTCAATGCTTGATGGTAAAAAGCAAGCTTCCGAGCGTGCAGTTTACGCTGCTATTGAAGGTGCTGCTAAGAAATTAAACTCTGAGAACCCAGTGGAAGTCCTTGAAAAGGCTGTCGCTAACGTTTCTCCAGATTTTGAAGTGAAGTCCCGCCGTGTCGGTGGTGCTAATTACCAAATCCCATTCCCAATTTCTGGTCACCGTCAAATGCACTTTGCCTTCTCTTGGCTCGTGCAATCGGCTCGTTCACGCAAGGGTATGCCATACTCACGCCGTCTCGAAGCTGAAATCGTCGATGCTTTCAACGGTGCTGGTGCCGCTTTCAAGAAAAAGGAAGACACTCACCGCATGGCCGAAGCCAACCGTGCTTTTGCCCACTTTGCTCGCGCTTAAATTACGAGTACGAAAATACCACCTCTTTGGGGTGGTATTTTTTTGTTTTCAGTAACTCTCTTATGCTATAATAAAAGAAAAAGGAGGAAAATGATTAAAATTGCAATCAATGGTTTTGGCCGCATTGGTCGAAATGCTCTAAAAATTGCTTTGATGCGACGTGATCTCGAAGTTGTTGCTATCAATGATTTAACCGACACTAAAACGCTCGCTTTTCTTCTCAAGCATGATTCCAGTTATGGTACTTACAGTCGTGAAGTGACTTTTGATGATCAAAATATTATCGTGGATGGCAAAAAAATCCGCGTATTCTCAGAAAAAGATCCAGCCAATCTAGCTTGGGGTGAATTAGGTGTCGATGTGGTAATTGAGTCCACCGGTTTCTTCACTGACCCAGAAAAAGCCAAGGCTCATCTCGCGGCCGGCGCCCGTAAGGTAGTAATTTCCGCTCCAGCCAAGGGTGAAGGTGCTAAAACTATCGTACTTGGGGTAAACGAAGGTGAAGTCACCAAGGAAGATAAGATTCTTTCTAACGCTTCTTGTACGACGAACTGTATTGCGCCAATTATGAAGGTGCTTGAGGATAATTTTGGCGTCAAGAAAGCCATGATGACCACCGTGCATTCTTATACTGGTTCTCAGCGTTTGCTCGATGCGCCGGCCAAGGATCTTCGTGAAGCACGTTCGGCTGCCGAAAATATTGTACCTACCACCACCGGTGCCTCGAAAGCTGCAGCCGTGACTATTCCAACCCTCAAGGGTAAATTCAATGGTCTTTCGATTCGCGTTCCGACCCCTGTAGTTTCACTTGCTGATATTACCGCTGTACTTTCTCGTACTACCACCAAAGAAGAGCTCACCAAACTTTTCGAAAAAGTCGCCAGTGAACCATTCTATGAAGGTATTCTCGGGGTTTCAAACGAAGAACTCGTCTCATCCGATTATCGTGGCGATTCACATTCCTGTATCGTTGATCTTCCGCTCATTGACGTAGTGGACGGTGATTTGATTAAGATTGTGGCCTGGTATGACAATGAATGGGGCTATTCCAATCGTCTCGTCGAATTAACTGCTGATTTTGGAAAGGAATAAAATGCAACTTTACGTCGCCTCTGATCACCGTGGATTTACTGTTAAGCAACGTCTTCTGACTTTTTTGGCCGAATATCAAAATCACCATCCAGAAATGAATATTGAGGTAAATGACTTAGGCCCTCTGACGATTCAGCCAGGCGACGATTTTAATGACTCCGCAATTGCTGTCTCTCGTGCGGTGCGCGAAAATCCTACCGCGCGTGGCTTCCTTATCTGTGGTTCCGCTCATGGCATTTCGATTCAAGCCAATCGCTTCCGTGGTATTCGTGCTATTTGTGGCTACACGGAATCTCTCGCACGTATCGGCCGCAAACATAACGACGCCAACGTCCTCTGTCTATCTTCAGACTATATGTCAGAGGAAGAGATCAAGGCATCCGTCATAGGATTTTTGGAAGAGCCATTTATCCCAGAAGAACGCTACATTCGTCGTAATCAGCGCCTGGACGAGGAAAATATTTACTAAAAAGGAAAAATATGGGTGAGGACACAATTATCGTACCAACGATTCTAACCGATGACACGAATGTTTTTGTTGAGCAGATGAAGGCCTATATTTCGTTTGCTAAACGCATTCAGATTGATCTGATGGACGGTACTTTTACGCCGAATCGTAGCGTGCCAGAAAGTTCAATTTCTCAGCTACCGAACGGTATTCAATTTGACCTGCATATTATGGCTATTCGTCCGAGCGATCACTTGTCAGAGGTTTTACGCCTTCATCCACACTTAGCGATTTTTCATGCCGAGGCTTCAGAAGATTTATTGCCAATCTTCGATCAGCTAAAAAAAGCTGGGATAAGAGCCGGAGTGGCAATTCTTCCGACTACCTACCCTGGTTTAATTAAAAAATATCTTGAAGTCGCCGATCATGCCCTGATTTTTGCTGGAAATCTCGGTCAACAGGGCGCCAAGGCCGATATTTTGCAGGCCGAAAAGGTCAAAATTATTCGCAGTATTAAGCCTGATATTGAAATTGGTTGGGATGGCGGTGCTAATCTGACTAATGTCCGCGCCCTCGCCAATTACGAAGTGAATGTGATTAATGTTGGTTCTGCCTTGTCTCAGCCAGAGGACAAAAAGGCTGCCTATGAAGCCCTGGTGACAGAGGCTAAAAAACGTGGAGTCTTCCTATGAGTCGGGTAGTCTGTCTCGGTAGTGTCTTGCAGGACATCTACATGATTGACCATAATGATCTCGGTGAAATTAAGACTGGCGAGAAGCTAACGATCGATAAAAATAGTTTCGAGGTTGGTGGTGGTGCGGTCAACGCTGCCACGAATTTTGCTAGACATGGTCACGAAACTATTGTGATTTCTAATTTTGGTCGTGATAGTGCCGCCAATGCTATTTTGAATTTTCTCCAAAACGAAAACGTCGACACTAGCTACTTAAATTTTACCCGCAAAAAGACTGGCATCTCAGTGATTTTGCTCGATACTGAAACCGGCAAGCGTACTATTTTAACCTGTCGTGGTGCTTCGGAAAGCTTTACTAAGCTCGAAGCTTCTGATCTTGATCTGTCTAATCCAGATTGGCTCTATGTTACCAGTCTGAATGGCGATATGAATACCGCTCTGAAGTTTTTTGAAAAAGCCAAAGAAAAAGATATTAAGATTATGTGGAACCCCGGCATGGAAGAAATTGCCGAAAAGAAGAAACTTTTAGGCCTACTTCAAGATGTCGATGTTTTAATTTTGAATGAAAAAGAAGCGAAAACCTTGATCGGCGGGGAAATCCTCGAAGAGTTGTTGGTTAAACTAGCTCGTTATGTTAAAACCGTGATTATCACCGCCGGCGCTCGTGGGTCCATCGCTACCAACGGTAAGGAAACTTATCGTCTCGCTGAATATGAAATGAAGACTCCGAAAGACACCACTGGTGCAGGTGATGCCTTTGGTGCAGGATTTTTGTCCGCCACCCTGGATGGTAAAAAGTTTAAGGATGCTCTAATTTTTGCCGCCGCTAATGCCACCTCAGTGATTTCCTATATCGGCGCTCAAGCCGGCACGCTTTACGGTGATGAAGACCTTCACCCCATGCCAATTCAAAGACTTTAGTAAAAATAAAAATAGAGCTTCGACGGCTCTATTTTTTATAATCTAAAATTTTTTTATCTAAACCGATCCACTTGAATTAAAACAAATCAAAAAACCGATGGGTCTTAGACCGATTTGAAAGTATTGTAGATATTTTGATCAATTTTGAGGTGACCAATCTTATTTGCAGCTACCACCACTTCGCGCACGTCATCCGTAACCTTAAAAATCTTCAGGTCCTCCTTCTTGATCATGCCTTCTTTTAGCATCTTATTGGTGAAAAACTTGATCAGTGGCTTCCAATATGACTTACCGATGAAGAAAAATGGCATCTTCGGCATCTTTTTTCCTTGCATTAGCATCAAAACTTCGGAAAGCTCATCCAGTGTACCGAAACCACCAGGGAAGAAAGCGTAAGCCTTACTCGACATTACCAACATCACTTTTCGGGCGAAGAAGTAGTGAAATTCCATGGTGTCGGTAAGATATGGGTTAATTTTTTGCTCGTGTGGCAAAATGATATTTAAGCCGACCGATCGACCACCATATTCGAAGGCGCCACGATTCGCTGCTTCCATGATGCCAGGACCACCACCAGTGATCACTGGGTGGCCATTTTCCGCGAGTAGGCGGCCAAGTTTCATAGCTTTTTGATAGTAAACGTCTTTTTCTTTAGTTCGAGCAGAACCGAAAATTGTCACACCTTGGGAGAATTGACTGATCGTCGATAACCCCTTCAAGAGGTCCTTAGTGTAAGCCATCGAACGGTCCACATCTGGTCCAGCGATATTATTATCTTTCAGCTCATTTAACCAGTTTAATGTTATTTTATCCATAAGCTTAATTATAACATTAAACATAACTGTTTTCTATTTAGTATAATAATAGTATGTCACGGGAAATTCATCTTATTTTGCACAATATTCGCTCCATCTTGAATGTGGGAGCGATTTTGCGCACTGCTGAGGGGCTGGGGGTGGAAAAAGTCATCTTCTCCGGCTATACACCTACTCCGATGCCAGTTTCCCCAGAATTACCACACATCGCCGAGAATATTACCGCCAAAATCCATAAAACCGCCCTAGGAGCCGAGGAATATCTGAACCTTGCTCATACCAAGGATATTCTTCAGACCATCCTTAAATATCGCGAAAATGGCTTCCAGGTCTTGGGGCTAGAAAATAACATCATAGATTCGCGTCTAATTCAGATAAATTCACCTAACTTTCAAAAACAAATTGGGCAAAAAATTGTTCTGATTCTCGGTGAGGAGGTAGAGGGCATTTCCGACGAACTTAGGATGCTATGCGACTGTTTTGTCGAGATTCCCATGGTAGGTCGCAAGGAGTCATTTAATGTTTCAGTGGCCACTGGGATGATACTCTATGAATTAAAGTGTTATAATATAGAAAATAGGAGCTAAATGGAACGTTATAATCCCTTAAGAATCGAACAAAAATGGCAAAAAATTTGGGCCGAACAGGAAACCTACAAGGCAGAGGAAAATTCTGACAAACCGAAAAAATACCTCGCCGAAATGTTCCCATACCCATCTGGTGCAGGTCTTCATGTGGGGCATGTGCGTAATTTTTCGATTGTCGATGCCTTAGCGCGTTTTTATTCTCAGAACGGCTATAATGTTCTGCGTCCATTTGGTTACGATACTTTTGGTTTGCCAGCCGAAAATTACGCGATTAAGACTGGCGTTTCCCCAAAAGAAGCCACTCGTATTAATACCGAAAACTTCCGCAAACAGGCTCAGCGTCTTGGTTTTGCCATTGACTGGTCGCGCGAAATTAATACCTCGGATCCTGAATATTACCGATGGACCCAGTGGTGTTTCTTGCAATTATTTAAGAACGGCCTAGCTTATCAAAAAGAGAGTTATCAGTGGTGGTGTCCAAATGATCAAACCGTGCTCGCTAATGAACAGGTAGAAAATGGCCATTGTTGGCGCTGTGGTGCGGAAGTTGAAAAGAAGAAAATGAAGCAATGGTTCTTCAAGATTACGGATTATGCTGACCGCCTGCTAGCTGATGTTGACAGTTTGGACTGGCCAGAAAAAATCAAAACCATGCAAAAGAACTGGATCGGCAAGTCTGTTGGCTCCGAGGTAGTCTTTCAGGTAGCTAATTCCACACATCAGATTAAAGTCTTTACTACTCGCATTGATACAATCTTTGGCGCCACTTTCTTAGTGCTCGCACCAGAACATCCACTTGCTCTTGAGCTTGCTACTGAATATCGAAAAACCGAGGTGGCAGAATATGCCAAAAATGCTATTAAAAAATCCGAAATCGAACGTCAAGAAAACAAGGAAAAAACCGGTGTCTTCACTGGAAGCTACGCTATTAACCCAGTTAACGGTACCAAAATGCCAATCTACGTCGCCGACTATGTCTTAATCGGTTATGGTGAAGGTGCCGTGATGGCGGTGCCAGCTCATGATGACCGTGACCAGGCTTTTGCCGAAAAGTATGGCCTCGAAGTAAAAACTGTGATTGACGAAAATGAAATCTTAATTAATTCTGGCGATTACACCGGTCTCACCTCTGAGGAAGCTAAAGCAAAAATCACTGCAGATCTTGAAAAAGACCAGATTGCCGCCCCTCGCACCACCTACCGCATGCGTGATTGGCTAATTTCTCGTCAACGTTACTGGGGTTGTCCAATTCCAATTGCTTATGACAAGGACGGGAATCCTCACGCCATTCCAGAAGATCAATTGCCGGTAGTTTTGCCAGATATTACTGACTATAAACCAGATAGCTCTGGTCGCTCCGCTCTTGCCAAGGCTGAAGATTGGAAGAAGGTCATAATTAACGGCGAAGAAATGACGCGTGAAACCGATACCCTGGATGGTTACGCTTGTTCCTCTTGGTATCTCTGGCGCTATACTTCACCTCATGATAAAGAGCACGCTTGGGATCAAGAGGCTGTCAAATATTGGGCTCCGACCGATATCTATGTCGGTGGTGACCACGCTGTCGCTCACTTACTCTATGTACGTTTTTGGGCCATGTTCTTCCATGATTTAGGCCTCCTGCCTTTTGAAGAGCCAGTTAAGACCTTGCTTTATAACGGCTACATCAATGCGCCAGATGGCAAAAAAATGAGTAAATCTAAGGGCAATGTCATCGACCCACTCGATGTGATTGATTCAGGTTATGGTGCTGATACGCTTCGCACTTATGAACTTTTCATCGGTCCTTACAATGAGGATGCCGCTTGGAGCACCAAGGCTATTGGTGGTGTTTATCGCTTCCTTAATCGCTGTTTTAATTTAGTTTATCTTGAAAATACCACGGCCAAGGTCGATGACGAGGCTAATCTTATGGCCCGTCATAAAACCATCAAGAAAGCTACCGACGATATGAACCGTGCGAACTTTAATACTGTAGTGGCAGCCCTCATGGAATTTGTCAATCATCTTTATAAAAATGGCGCCGCTAAAGAGGACCTAGTAGTACTCGCTAAATTGCTTTATCCATTCGCCCCGCATCTCGCTTCTGAAATGCTCGAGACACTTGGTTCTGACATTTCTTGGCCAACCTACGATGAATCGGCCTTAGTCAGCGAGACCGCCGAATATATTATCCAGGTGAACGGAAAAGTCCGCGCTAAGTTACAACTGCCGACAGATATTTCTCAAGAAGAAATTCAAAAGCTTGCCCTAGCTGATGAAAATGTCAAAAAATACCTGAATGGTGAACCGCGAAAAATTATTTTCCCACCAAATACTCGCCTCGTCAGCATCGTGGCCTAAATCTAAAAACTTTTCTCAAAAATTCACAAAAAATCTCTCACCCGCTCTGATTTTTTCTTGCAAACCATTGGTTTTTATAGTACAATAATACAAATTTATATATTAACAAGGAGCATTTAATGCCTGAACCTAAAAAGCAAAGCAGCCCAAGAAAGACTGGTCTACGCCGTAGCCACCTTCGTCTTGTCTTAGCTCGTGCAGTTAACAAGAAATCACCTGTTAAGGCTTTCGAAACTGCTAAGAAAACCCCAAATCTTAAAGTTAAAACTGTTAAAACTGCAGTTAAAGCTACTAAAAAGACAAAGAAAAGCGAAAAATAATGGCAAGTAATCGGCACCTTGGCAGAATTATTATCCTTCAAAGCCTCTATGAATACGAGGTGAGAAGTTTGGCGGGCGACGCTACAGCCGACATCAATGTTATTATCGCAAAAAATATCGAACCATACGTTAAAGCCGTTGGTGATACTGATTTTATTATCAATACCACCAAAGGTATTTTGGAACATCAAGAAAAACTTGACCAAGAATTACATCCACTGGCACCAGAATGGCCACTTGCATCTATTGCCGCAATTGACCGTAATATTTTGCGCCTCGGGCTTTATGAGCTTGAAGCTCAAGCTGTGCCACCAAAAGTTGCTATCAATGAATCCGTTGAATTAGCTAAGGCTTTTGGTTCAGAAAATTCATCCAAGTTCGTCAACGGTGTTCTCGGTACCGCTTACAAACAGCTCGGGTTCGAGAAATCTGAAGGAACAAATGAACAATCAAAGACCAGTTCAGTCGAAGGTGAAAAACCTCAAGAAGACTAAACCAAAGGCCAAAACTGATTCTCGTCGCGCATTTACCCCCAAGACTCGAAATTCTCGCGACTCCAATCTTAAAAAACTTCAACAAAAAATTCTCAAGAAAAAACCAACTATCAAAGAAATTGTCCGCGAACCGACCTCTGGTGGTATCGTTTTCCGACTGACTAAAGATAAAAAAGATATTGAAGTTTTACTCATCCAAGATTCAAAAAACCGTTGGACTATTCCCAAGGGGCACATCGAACCGGGTGAAACCGCAAAACAGACCGCCATTCGCGAAATTGGCGAAGAAGCCGGTCTGAACCACATCCAAGTTCTCTCTTGGCTCGGTAAAATCCACTTTAAGTATCGTCGTATTGATAAATTAGTGTTAATGACTACCCAGATTTATCTCGTACGCTCACTGGATACTACGGAGCGCCCAACCAAAGAAAAATGGATGAATGGCATCAAATGGTTTAGCTTTCAGGATGCGATTAATGTGATTGAGTATGAAGATATTGAAAAACTCATGCTTATTGCCAAAAAACGCATCCGTCAAGGAGAATATTAAATAAATTTGAGTTTCTCAGGATACTTGAAAAACGCTTCAAGTATCCAAAAGATTCCCAAGAAAGTAGTTATGGAACAAGAAATAAATCTTGCTGATTATCAAATTAATATCGCGGACATCAGGCAGCATATTGACGAGGTGGCGGTCAATAAGACCAAAAAACAACCTCAAAATGCCGAAGAATTTACTGCCGATACCAAGGCTCTCTATGCCAACTTCGCCAAAGAAAAAATGGGTATCGAATTTAAGGATATTTCACTCTTCATCACCGCCCTTACTCACCGCAGTTATGTCAATGAACACAAAAAGGCTCATATCGAGCATAATGAACGTCTCGAATTTCTCGGTGATGCGATTTTAGAGCTCGTCACCTCTGATTTTCTCTATCGTAATTTTACTGAACCAGAGGGAATTATGACCGCTTGGCGTTCAGCTCTAGTCCGCACCGAGTCTATTGGTCGTGCTTCCACTGAAATCGGCTATCTTCATCTCATTCGTCTCTCGAAAGGTGAAAAGCTCGGTAGCGATCGCACTCATGCCTCAATCATTGCTGACTGTTTTGAGGCGGTGACTGGTGCAATCTATCTTGATCAGGGCTATCTTCGCGCTAAGCAATTCATTTATCAACATATCCTTACCAAAATGGATGAAATTATCGTCAATGAATCCTGGCGCGACTCTAAGAGTTATTTGCAAGAATTAGCTCAGAAAACCGATGGCGCTACCCCTCAATATCACGTCATTAAAGAGGAAGGCCCAGATCATGACCGTGTCTTCTCGGTTAACGTAGTAGTCGCAGGTCATATTCGTGGTACTGGTTCCGGGCATAGCAAGCAAGAGGCTCAGTCTAATGCCGCCACCGAGGGTATCAAATATTACAAAAAACACCTCGGCAATCAACTTCCTGCCACTGGTCGTCTCACTCTGCGCAAGTAATTTGCAATTTTTCATAAAATCAGTTAAAATATTTAAAATTAATTAAGGAGAAAACATGCTCGCGATTCGTATGCAGCGTAATGGTCGTACTCACTACCCAACATTTCGACTAGTCGTCCAAGAATCCCAGCGTCATCCACTTTCTGGACGCGTTGTGGCTGAGGTCGGCAATTACAATCCAGAAACTAAGAAAACCACCCTCGACAAGGAAAAAGTCGAGTTCTACCTCAAGAATGGTGCCCAACCATCCACCCGTGTAGCTCGCATCTTGAAACTCGAAGGTGTCAAACTTCCTGACTGGGTCAAAGAACCTACCAAGAAGCAAAAAGCTCCAAAACACGCAGATAAGCTTCGCAAAAATCAACCAAAAGAAGAAGCTGAGGCTTAATTTCTTAAAAAACGCTCCGAAGAGGGGCGTTTTTTTACCAAAAGTGCTATAATATAACCATAAACTTAACCGGAGAACCTATGTCAACCATTGACCAACAATTTGTCGAATTTATCGTAAAAACTCTCGTCAGTAATCCAGAAAAAGTCGCTATTAATCGTGTAATTGATGAAAAAGGTGTCTTGCTTTCACTTTCTGTAGATCCAGAAGATGTCGGTCGCGTTATTGGTCGCCGTGGTGCTACCGCTCAATCTATTCGTACGCTTCTTCGCGCTCTTGGTACAAAGAATGATGCTCGTTACAACCTTAAAATCGTCAATACCGACGAACTCGATGGCGAAGGTGAACCTACTGCCGCTCGCACCGTTGCTGATTACGATGACGAAACTGAAGCAGAAAACGACGGCCTCGCTGAGAAAACTCGTGCCGAGCTTGCCGATCTCGATGATCTCGAAGTTTAATAGGCTACGCAGAATTATTTTTGTAACTGTCGAAAATACCCCCGAAAAATGGGGTATTTTTCTTGCTAAATTCTCTTGACATTCAATACCATAATGGTTATACTAATGATAGTTCATTTTTGAACGAAGCCTAACTGCGAGTCGGCTTACATAAAACAAGTTGAGAGCTTATATGTTCAAAAATCCCACCCGAAAACAGGTGGTTTTTTGATTCTAAAAATCAGAAATAACCCTTGAAAAAATCCCGAAAATGCGTTAAAATGGCTACAAGAAGTAGTGTGCCTACTATAAACATGTCTTTTTATTTTAGCGAGGTGGAAAGACATAAGTGGCAGTAATCTTCGGCGCTAAAGATTATCAACACTAAATAAGAGGGAAAAGTGAGTAAAAATAGTACCATTCCAGATGGCAACCGCGTCTTTTTCACTGAAGGAGACAAATTGCCTATCCCTGATCTTACTGCACATCAGAAAGATTCTTGGGAAGAATTTGTACGTTCGGGTCTACGCGAAGTTTTCACCGAACTCAATCCAATTGATGACTATACTGGTCAGAAATTGTCACTAAAGTTTAAAGATTATGAATTTAAGGCTCCAAAACACACCATTCAGGAAGCCAAATATAATCTTGAAACCTACGAAGCTCCTTTGCACGTCAAAGCTGAACTTCAAAACAAAGTCACCGGCGAAGTCGTCGAACAGGAAATTTACTTCGGTAATTATCCATGGATGACTGACCGTGCCACCTTCATCATTAATGGTACTGAGCGTGTGATTGTCTCTCAGTTGATTCGTTCAGCTGGTGTCTTTTTCACTGCCGAAACCATTGGTATGAAGCGCTATTACGGTGCTAAGGTGATTCCAGGTCGTGGTGCATGGCTCGAATTCGAGACCGCGCCAAATGGTTGTATCTATGTGAAGATCGATCGCCGTCGTAAAATCCCAGTCACTACCCTTCTCCGCGCTCTTGGCGTTGTGAAGGATGCTGATATTAAGGCTAAATTCGAAAATGTTGACACTGGTGCGATTAATTACATTGATTCCACCATCGATAAGGATACTACCAGCTCTCAAGCTGCTGCCCTTCTCGAAGTCTACCGCCGTCTCCGCCCAGGTGACTTGGCTACCGTTGAGAATGCTCGTTCCATGGTTGAACGTACTTTCTTCGACTACAAGCGTTATGACTATTCTCGTGTCGGTCGTTTCAAGATTAACCAACGCCTTGGCTTTGACACTCCTAACGACAGCACTCATCGTACTTTGCAAATGGATGATCTTGTGGCGATTATTGCAGAAATCATTCGCTTGAATAATACTCAAGAACCAGCTGACGATATCGACTCACTCTCTAACCGCCGTGTGCGTATGGTTGGTGAGCTCGTCCAACGCCAATTCCGTCTCGGTATGCTTCGTTTGCAACGTAATATCTTAGACCGTATGTCAATGGTTGACGCTAAAGAAAAAGTTACTCCATCTCAGCTTCTTAACCCACGTCCAGTGGTAGCTGCAGTTCGTGAATTCTTTAGTACCTCTCAGCTTTCTCAGCTAATGGATTCTTACAACCCATTCGGCGAGCTTGCTCACAAGCGTCGTCTGTCATCTATGGGTCCTGGTGGTCTCACTCGTGAACGCGCCGGTTTCGATGTACGTGATACCCACCCGACTCATTACGGTCGTATCTGTACCGTTGAAACCCCTGAAGGTGGTAACGTCGGTCTTGTGTTGAACCTTGCTACCTACGCTCGTATTAACGAATATGGCTTTATTGAAGCCCCATATGTCGTTGTGAAAAATGGTAAAGTTACCGATGAAGTTATCTATGTCGATGCTAGTGTCGAACGTGATATGGTAATCGCTGATACCTCTGTAAAATTGAACGCCAAAGGCGAATTTGAAGACGAATGGGTCTCCGCTCGTGTCAATGGTCAGCCAGTTCAGGTTGAATCTGCTAAGGTTACCCACGTCGATGCCGCTCATAAGGAAATTCTCGGTATCTCCGCCGCCCTTATTCCATTCGTGGAAAAGAACCGTGTCGACCGTGCACTCATGGGTTGTGCCATGCAGAAACAGGCTGTGCCTCTCCTCCGCAATCAAGCTCCAACCGTTGGTACTGGTATTGAAAATGACATTGCCCGCGCCACTTCTCAACTTATTGTCGCCGAAGGTGATGGTGTAGTCGAAAAAGCCGACGGTCAATCCGTCATCGTGAAATATGCTGACAAAACCTCTAAGGAATACCTTGTCGAGCATTTCGAACAAACCAACTCTGATCAATGTTACAACCAACGCTGTGTGGCTGTGCGTGGTCAAAAAGTTAAGGCTGGTGACACTCTTATCGAAGGTGCTTCTCTTGAAAATAATGAACTCGCTCTTGGTCGTAACCTTCTCGTGGCCTTCATGCCATGGCGTGGTTACAACATGGATGACGCCATCGTGATTTCTCGCAAGCTTGTCGAAGATGATACTTTGACCTCTATTAACATTAAAGATTTCGATGTAGAAGTTCGTGAAACCAAACTCGGTCCAGAACAGGTTACTCGTGATATTCCTAACGTTTCTGAGCACGCTCTTCGCCACCTCGGTGAAGACGGTATCGTGACCGTTGGTTCTGAAGTGAAAAACGGCGACATTCTCGTCGGTAAAATCACCCCTAAGGGTGAACAAGAGCTCAGTTCAGAAGAACGTCTCCTTCGCGCCATCTTCGGTGAAAAAGCCAAAGATGTCCGTGATACCTCAGTTCGTATGAGTGGTGGTACTTCCGGTAAAGTTATCGGCGTCCGCATTTACACTCGTGAACAAGGTCATGAACTTAAGGCTGGTGTGCTCATGCAGATCAAGATCTACGTCGCTGAAATGCGCAAGATCCAGGTCGGTGATAAGATGGCTGGTCGTTACGGTAACAAGGGTGTGGTTTCCCGCGTACTTAACGTCGAAGATATGCCATTCATGGCCGATGGTACCCCAATCGATGTCCTACTTTCCCCAATGGGTGTGCCTTCTCGTATGAACCTCGGTCAGCTTTATGAAATCCACATCGGTATGGCTGCTCGCGTCCTTGGCTATAAGGTTGCAACTCCATCCTTCAACGGTATTCCTGATGAAGTAATCTCCAAGGAACTCGAAAAAGCTGGTATCGATAGTAATGGTCGTACCCAACTTTACGATGGTCTCACCGGTGAACCATTCCACGAAAAGACCGCAGTTGGCGTGATGCATATGATTAAGCTTCATCACATGGTCGAAGATAAGATTCACGCTCGTTCAACTGGTCCTTACACTATGGTTACCCAGCAACCTCTCGGTGGTAAGGCTCAAAACGGTGGTCAGCGTTTCGGAGAAATGGAAGTTTGGGCGCTTGAAGCTTACGGTGCTGCCAGCATCCTTCAAGAAATGCTCACAATCAAGTCCGATGACGTTTATGGTCGTGCCAAGGCATACGAATCCATTATTAAGAATGAACCAATTCAAGGTCCTAAGCTTCCTGAAGGCTTTAATGTCTTAGTCAAGGAACTTCAAGGTCTCGGTCTTAAGGTTGATCTTCTTGATAATGGGCAAGCACGTGATGCCGACTCTGTAATTGAAGATACTTCTCGCGAAATTGAACGCGCACAAGATGACCGCCAAATTTACGCCAGACACAATGTTCATATTGAAGATGACAGTAATGATACCATCGATCTTACTGAAGAAGAAACTGAAGAAGCATTAACAGAAGATGGAATATCAATAACAGAAGGAGACGACGACAATGTCGATCTCGGAGAGGAGCTCTAAAATATGGCTTGGATGGATAATTATATCTCAGCCAGCGACTTCGATTCAATTCGTCTTTGCGTAGCAAGCGCTGAAGACATCTTGAGCTGGAGTTATGGTGAAGTATTGAAGCCAGAAACCATCAATTATCGTACTCAGAAACCTGAGCGTGATGGCTTATTCTGTGAGCGTATCTTTGGTCCAGTCAAAGATATTAACCCACATGATAGTAAACTTAAAGGTGTCCGCTCTCGTGAAGCTGCCGTCGATAAGGAAGGTAACTTAGTTACCAAATCTATCGCTCGTCGCGAACGTATGGGTCACATCAAACTCGCTGCACCAGTTGCTCATATCTGGTTCATGCGTGGTACCCCATCTGCTTTGAGTCTTTTGCTTGACCTTACCGTCAAATCAATCGAAAAAGTCGTTTATTTCGCTTCTTACCTCATCATTAATGCTGATGACGCTAAGATTGAACAAGTTAAAGGCGATTTGATTGCTCAACACGATGCTGCAATTCAAGCGATTAAGATTCGTTACTCTGAAGCTGCCAAGGCTGAAGGTGCTAACGCTGAAGTTTTAGCTAATGAAGAAGCTAAAGAACTTGAAGCTTTGGATGCCGACTTCTATTCCCGCAAGAATATTCTTGAGGGCTTGAAGAAGGGTGCCGTAATCTCTGAAATTGATTACCGCAACCTTCCAGAAGAATATGAAGAACTTGTCACCGTCAAGATGGGTGCTCAAGCTATTCGTGAATTACTCGAGGAAATTGATCTTGATGCCATGATCGAAGATCTTTCCGCTCAAGCCGAAGAGGCTAAGGGTCAAAAGGAACGTAAGCTTATCAAGCGTATCAAATTACTTGAAGGCATGAAGAATTCCAATATCAAGCCAGTGGATCTTGTCTTGACGGTTATTCCAGTCATCCCACCAGATCTCCGTCCAATGATTTCACTGCCTGGTGGTCGTTTCGCGACTTCCGATCTTAACGATCTTTACCGCCGCGTCATCAACCGTAACAACCGTTTGAAGAAATTGCTCGACCTCAATGCGCCAGAAGTGATTATTCATAACGAAATGCGCATGTTGCAAGAAGCTGTCGACGCTTTGATTGATAATAATGCTAACCACGGTCGTCAAGCTAGCTCTCAAAATGGTCGCCGTAAGCTCAAATCCCTCTCTGACCTTCTCAAAGGTAAGCAGGGTCGCTTCCGTCAGAACCTTCTTGGTAAGCGTGTCGACTACTCTGGTCGTTCCGTAATCGTCATCGGTCCTGAACTCAAGCTTAATGAATGTGGTTTGCCAAAACTCATGGCGCTTGAACTCTTTAAGCCTTTCGTAGTTTCTTGGTTACTTTCTCACGAATATGCTTCCAACTCTCGCGCTGCTTCTCGTATGATTGATGCCAAAGAATCCGTGGTTTGGGATGCTCTTGATGAAGTGATTCAAGGTCGTTACGTTCTCTTGAACCGTGCTCCGTCTCTTCACCGTCTATCTATCCAGGCTTTCCAACCAAAGCTCGTGGATGGTATGGCCCTTAAGCTTCATCCACTCGTAGCTTCCGGCTTTAACGCTGACTACGATGGTGACCAAATGGCCGTTCACCTTCCACTTTCTGATGAAGCACAACAGGAAGCTAAGACTTTGATGTCTGCTGCCAGCAACCTCTTAAAGCCAGCTGATGGATCTCCAGTGCTTTCGATTTATCAGGATATCGTACTTGGTGCTTACTACCTCACCTACGATAAGCCAGGTACTGAATCTGAGACTCCACGTGCTTATAGCTCCGTCTACGAAGCTGAAATGGCTTACGAAGCTGGCGATATTGCTCTTCAGACCCCAATTCGCGTCTTCGCTAAGAAAGCGATTCGAAACACCACGCTCGGTCGTGTCTTCTTCAACGAAATCTTGCCAGAAGATTACCCATTTGATAATGGTATTCAAACTTCTAAGCACTTGAAGAAGGTAATGGCTGACATCTTCAATCTTTATGGCGCCGATGAAACGGTTCGTATTGCTGATGAACTCAAGGCTCTCTCCTTCGAGTACGAAACTATCGCTTCCATCTCGACCTGTAAGGATGACTACCCAACTTACCCAGAAATTCAAGACTTCATCGCTAAGGGTGACGCCAAGACTGCTCTCATTCAGGATCAGTACAACCAAGGTCTCCTCACCGACGACGAACGTTACTCTTTGACCGTAGCTAACTGGCGTGAAATCGATACTGAGATTTCTAACTTCCTCAAGGCCAAGCTTGCAACTATGGATACCGACATTGCTGTGATGACCAACTCCGGTGCCCGTGGTTCTGTCTCTGGTATTAAGATTGCTTCCGCTGAAATCGGTATCATGGTGGATATCTTCAACCGTGAAATTGAGCTTCCAGTTAAGTCTAGCTACAAGAAGGGTCTTAACACCCTTGAATCTTTCATCGCTACCCGTGGTGCTCGTCAAGGTATGGTCTCGACCGCTCTCCGTACCGCCGACTCTGGTTACCTCACTCGTCGTCTTGTCGATGTGGCCCAAGATGTCTTTACCGTCGATAAGCCAAACGATGATCCAGGCTTCGAAATCTTCAAATCTGAAACTGAACACACCGGTATTGAGTTTGCTCAGCGTATTGCTGGCCGCTTCGCTGCTGAAACCGTTCCAGGTTATGTCGAAGCTGACGAACTTATCACTCGTGAAATTGCCGAGCAAATTGCCGAAGATGAAAATATCGATTCAATTAAAATTCAATCTGTTCTCACTACCAAGAGTATTAATGGTGTACCTCGTAAGGCTTACGGTGTCGACCTCGCCACTCGTAAACTTATCGAACCAAACCAACCAATCGGTGTGATTGCTGCGCAATCTCTCGGTGAACTTGGTACTCAGCTTACCCTCGATACCAAGCACAGCTCCGGTGTTGCAGGTTCTGGTGCTATCGCTCGTGGTCTCCCTCGTGTGGAAGAGCTTCTCGAAGCCCGTTCACCAAAGGGTCAAGCTTGGATTGCCCCAGTCTCTGGTTTAGTCGATGTTTGGGAAGATGGCAATCACTTTGTGGTTCAAATTACCCCAACTGCAGGTCGCTCAGAAAAGATTGAAATCTCTGAAGGTCGTAAGGTTAAGATTAAAGACGGTGTTAATGTTAAGACTGGTGATGTCCTCGCTGCTAAAGCTAAGGGTCTTGAACCAATCATTGCTCCATTTGATGGAAATGCTCAAATCGTCGACGGCGCCATCATCCTCACTGAAGGTGGTAGTGCTCCAGTTCGCGTCGAAATTCCTAACGATGCCGAAATGTTGGTCAAGCCAACCGATACTGTCGAAGCTGGCGATCGTCTCACTACCGGTTCTTTGAACCTCCAAGATCAATTGAAGTTCAAGGGCGCCGAAGCTACTGCTCGTTACATCATGAACGAAATTATGTCCGTTTATGCTGCTAATGGTGATGAAGTTTCCGCCAAACACCTTGAGGTAATCGTCCGCCAGATGTTCAGCCGCGTCGTAATCGACGAGCCAGGTGATACTGACTTTGTGACTGGCGATATTGTCTCCCTCTCTGCCGTCGAAGATGAAAACCAAAAGCTCGAAGCCAAGGGTCGCATGCCAGCTTCTTACACTCGCATGCTTCTCGGTATTACCAAGGTCGCTATCTGGTCGGATTCCTTCCTCTCTGCTGCATCCTTCCAAGACACCACTCGTGTGCTTATCAACGCTGCCATCTCTGGTCGTGTTGACCACCTCAATGGTCTCAAGGAAAACGTAATTATCGGTCGCAAGATTCCAGTAGGTACTGGTGTCATCGCCCGTAAGAACGAAGAAGAAGTCGAAGCTGAAGAATCTACCGAAGCTGAAGCTGAAATCACTCTTGAATAAGAGTAAAAAATAAAATATACCCCGTCACTGGGGTATATTTTTATTAACGTATTGCTTTTAACTTAAATTTCAATACTCCGTAATACCAATCTTCTACTTTTTAATACCTAAGAAATAAAAAATTTTGTGTTGATGCGGTTCAGGAAAATCCGGATGACCAGGATCTTGTATTATTTTAGTCCCAGAGTTGATCACCTCGAATTTCGAAGTAAGAATCGCTTCAAAACCAATTGGCAGGGAAATCTTTTTATCTAAAATATAAGTTAAACAGAGAACGCCGTTACTATTTAGACAATTAGTCATATCATTAAGGCATCGAGTTGCTGTATCGTTATCAAAAAATTGCAAAACATTCGTCGCTACCACCAAATCAAACTTGCCTTGAATCTCCCAATTTCTAAGATCGGCCTTAACCGGATGAAGCGTTTTATTATTAATGGCTAATTTTTCGAGTTCTTCAATATTTTGATCCACCGCCAGCACATCGATTCCTAAATTCGCTAAATAAATCGAATTTCGTCCAGTCCCGGCACCATAATCAAGTGCCTGAGATTTTACACAATCTTGCAGAAACTTTGCACCAGCAACAACAATCGGTAATACTTTCATGATTTACATTATATAATAAATCTATGCAAACTTATGTCGATTCCATCCAGCAGGCCGCTTATATCTTTCCACCTCTGGCCCTAGCTTTTACTATTCCATATTTAATTTATAACTACAAAAAATATGGCTCTATCTGGAGCATGCGTATTTGGATCGTCTATTCTTTTATTTTGTATATGCTTTGCACCTACTGTTTGGTGATTCTACCGCTTCCTTCTCCCGAAAAAGCTGCTACATTACACAATCATCAGATGCAACTTCTGCCGTTTAACTTTATCTTCGATATTTTGAAACACGCCAAGTTGCAGCTAGTAAATCCCAAATCCTACCTCACCATCATTAATAACCCCGCCTTCTTCTCCACGATTTTCAATATTTTCATGACTCTGCCCTTTGGCTTTTATCTCAAGTACTACTTTAAGAATAACTTCAAACAGGTCGCCATTAAGTCTTTCTTTCTCTCACTTTTCTTTGAGCTAACTCAACTTAGCGGACTCTATTTTATCTATTCCGGCAACTATCGTCTCTTTGATGTTGATGACCTAACCACTAATACTCTCGGTGGTATTCTCGGCTTTGCTTTGGCCACCATGTTAGCCAAATATCTCCCGACCAGAGAACAGATCGACGAAAAAAGTCTCGAGCGCAGTGATAAAATTTCACTTCTGCGTCGTCTCGTGGCTATGGGTTTTGATTTTACCTTAGGCGGTTTCTTTACTATCTTCTTTGGTGATACTGTACTAAAATTAATCCATCTTGAATCTGATTTCTTTACTATTCAAATCCCATTCATTTTTTATCTCGTCCTCTCAACCATCATTTTACGCGGCCGCACGATTGGCTTTTTTATGACCAACCTTAAGGTCGAATCTAATCATAAAGTCGGAATCTTGCGAACTTATCTGCGTTATTTCCTGCGTTACCTCTTTTTCTATCTTCAATTCATCACTTTGCCGCTCGCTTTAGTTAATGTGCTGAATCTCGCCCTCGTTAACAATATTCTTAGTCATGAAACCATTACCTATATCGCTTTGGGTCTGCTCGTAATTTTCGGCATATATTACCTAATTAATCTACTACTAGTCGCTACTCGCAAAAGTTTATTCTATGAAAATCTTTCGGAAACTCACCTAGTAAATACCACGAAAAAAGCTAAAGTATCTAAACCAACCGCAAAAATCATCCAAAATAATCATCCAAAAGTCTCAAAAAATGACGACCAGGACGATGAGGCCGAAGAAGTCTAATTCTGACCTTGATAATCTGCGTCATTTGTGGTAAAATCATCTTTGTAAGTTTATCAAGGTGACATTTGAAGAACTAGACAATTAAGGAAAGCCACTTTTTTCCAACTGTAATATTTTTTAATATAGGCCAAACAGAGAAAAAAGTCGGAACTGCCTTACTGTCTAGCTAATAGAGTGTCTCCGTAAAGGAAAGGAAAAGATGAAAGTCATCCTCGGCACCAAAATTGGTATGACCCAAATCATCAGCGAAGATGGTTTAGTGACCCCTGTTACTATCCTTCAAGCTGGACCAGCCACAGTGACTCAGATAAAGACCGTCGAAACTGATGGTTATAATGCTGTGCAGCTCGGTTACGGTAAGGGTAAGAATCTGAGCAAGTCGGTATCAGCTCACGTCAAAAAAGCTGGAGAAACATTAAGTCCTAAAATCTTAAAGGAATTTCGTACGGATTCCACCACAGATTTCAAGTTAGGCGACGTATTTACAGTCGATAATTTTGAAATTGGAGACAAGGTTGCGGTTACTGGTATTTCGAAGGGTAAAGGATTTGCTGGTACTGTCAAACGTTGGAACTTCCAAGAGTCACGCAATACCCACGGCTTCAAGGGCGATATTCGTAAAGTCGGTTCTATCGGCTCGATGTATCCTCAAAAAGTTTTCAAGGGTAAGCGCATGCCAGGTCGCATGGGCCACGATCAAGTTACTGTGAAGAATCTTGTCGTTGCTTATATCGATAAGGAAAACAACATCCTCGGTCTTAAGGGCGCCGTCCCAGGACCAAAGAAAGGTATCGTAACTGTGGAGGGAAAGGAGTAATATGGCAGATTTAAATCCAGAAATCTTCAATCTCGAAGTTACTAATCACGAATTGATTAAATTAGCTTACGATGCATATCTTGCTAACTCACGTAGTTCACACGCTAAAACTTTGAAGCGTGGCGAAGTTCGCGGTGGTGGTAAGAAACCATGGAAGCAAAAAGGAACTGGTCGTGCTCGTTTCGGCTCTACCCGTAACCCTATCTGGCGCCATGGTGGTGTGGCTGGCGGCCGTACTGGCAACGAAAACTTCACCAAGAATCTCTCAAGAAATGCTAAGAAAGTTGCAGTTATGCAGGCTCTCTCTATCAAGAATACCGATAAGAGTATCATTACTATCGATTCTCTCGGTATCAAAGATGGTAAAGTCAAAGAAGTCTTAGCTACTCTTAAGAAAAATGGTATTACCTCAGAAAATACTCTGATCGTAGTTCCAGAGAAAGACGCTCTCACTCTACGTGCAACTAACAACCTCGACTTTGTCAAAGTTGTTCGTCCTACATTCCTCAATGTCTTCGACATCATGAATGCAGACAAAATCGTTCTCGTAAAGGATTCTGAAGCTCAACTCGAAAACTGGTTAATCGGAAAGGAGAACGCATAATGCTACTTATTCCTCGAAGAACCGAAAAGGCTTACGCCGAACAAAGTAAATCTACTTATATCTTTAATGTTCCTGCTGACGCTTCCAAGCTCGCTGTAGCTAAGGCTGTCGCTGAACAATACAATGTCACCGTCAAAGATATCCGTATTCTTACTCGTAAGGGTAAAGCGACCCGCTTTTCAAAGGGTAAACACGCCTATCCAGGCACAACATATCGTCGCGACCGCAAGTATGCCTATGTCACGCTTGCTGAGGGTAACAAAATCCGCGTCTTCGACGAAGAAACTGTTGAGGAAGGAGATAAAAAATAATGAGCATTAAAGCTTATCGTCCTACTACTCCTGCTCAGCGCCAGAAGACTACTCAGGATTTTGATCAAATTACGACCAGAAAACCTCTCAAGTCTCTCTTGAAGGCCAAAAAGCAGAATGCAGGTAAGAACAACCAAGGACGCATTACTGTTCGTCACCGTGGTGGTGGTGTGAAGAGACACTATCGTATTCTTACTCACAACCTTCCACAAGGTAAGATCTACGAAGTTATGGAGATCGAGTATGATCCAAACCGTAGCGCTCGTATTGCTCGTATCAAAGACGAAAACAACAACTTCCATTACGTACTTGCTGATTCCAAGATGTTTAAGGGTAAGAAATTCCAAACTGGTGCAGAAGCTCCAATTGAAGAATCTAACCGCTTAACTCTTGACCTAATCCCAGTCGGTACTATGGTTTACGCTATCGAGCTAACTCCAGGTCGTGGTGCTCAAATGGCCCGCTCTGCTGGTGCATCTGCTCAACTTATGGCAAAAGAAAACGGCTATGCCACTCTTCGTATGCCATCAGGTGAAGTTCGCAAAGTACTCGCAACTTGTGAAGCTTCCATCGGTGTAGTTGGTAACCTCCAACACCAAAACATCAAGATTGGTGCTGCTGGTCGTACTCGCCGTAAAGGTATCCGCCCAAGTGTCCGTGGTGTTGTTATGAACGCTACAGATCACCCACACGGTGGTGGTGACGGTGGTCGTCACGGTACCGGTAAAGCTCCTCGTACTCCATGGGGTCAGCTCACTCTCGGTTTCCGTACTCGTCACAATAAGAAAACTAATAAAATGATCGTGCGTAGTCGTCACGAAGGAAAGAGGAAATAATCTATGTCTCGTAGCCTTAAAAAAGGTCCATTCGTGGATTTTAAACTCGAAAAGAAGATCAAAGCTCTCTCCGCTGAAGATCGCACCGTGATTAAAACCTGGGCTCGCCACTCTACCATCTTCCCAGAAATGGTTGGTCGCACTGTCGCTGTTCACAACGGCAAAGTCCACGTTCCAGTCTTCGTTTCCGAAAATATGGTCGGACACAAGCTTGGTGAATTTGCTCCAACCCGCAAGTTCAAACGCCATGGTGGTAAAAAAGCTGATGTAAAGGGAGGTAAATAATGTCCACTCATTTTGCACATGCTTACATTAAAGGTGTAGATTCTATGCCACGCAAGACCAATGTCGTCGCTAGCCTCGTTCGCGATCGCTACGTCGCTGACGCTCTTGTCATCCTAGAACACACCCCACGCCGCGCTGCACGTCCAGTCATGAAGGCTATTGATTCTGCCAAAGCTAACCTCATTAACTCTGGTGTTTCAATTGATCCTAAGACTATCCGCATCGCTCGTATCTCTGTTACTGCTGGTACCCGCATCCGTCGTTTTGTTCCTGCATCACGCGGTCGCGCTCTTCCATTTGAGAAGGTTAGCAGCAACATCTTCGTTGAAGTAGCTGGCGAAGAAAAAGCTAAAAAAGAATCAGCTAAGGAGGACAAGTAATGGGTCAAAAAGTAAACCCGGTTTCTTATCGCCTTCAAATCAGTAAAGATTGGGCCTCCAAATGGTTCACTAAGAACACTGATTTCAAAAAATGGTTAATCGAAGACGTCAAGATCCGCGAGACTATTGAAAACCGCTTCAAAGCTCGCCCAACCATTGCCCGCATCGAAATCGAACGTACTGACAACCTTACCACGGTTACTATTCGTACCGCTAAGGCTGGTGCAGTTATCGGCAAACAAGGTGCTGGTATTAATGAATTAAAGAAAGAATTGGAAAAATTCGTTTCTCAACCAATCCGCCTCAATGTGGAAGAAGTTAAGAAACCTGAATTATCCGCCAAGCTCGTTGCTGAAAATATCGGTTTCCAACTTGGTAAGCGTATGAACTTCCGCCGTGCCGTCAAGATGGCTACTCAGTCTACCATGGCCGCAGGCGCTAAAGGTGTTCGTGTCGAAGTTTCTGGTCGTCTTAATGGCGCCGAAATGTCTCGCCGTGAGAAATTCATCGAGGGTTCAGTTCCTCTACACACTCTCCGCGCTGACATCGATTTCCACTGTCATCACGCTCCAACCATCGCCGGTATCGTAGGTGTTAAGGTTTGGATTTATAAGGGAGAAAAATAAATATGGCTATTTTACTTCCAAGTCGCGTTGCGCACCGTAAGGTTAGAAAAGGTAAAAATGATGGCGTAGCTACTCGCTGTAACACTGTCGCTTTTGGTGAATTTGGTCTCATGTCTCTCGACAATGAACGCATCAATTCCCGCCAAATCGAGGCTGCCCGTCAAGCTATTACCCGCTATATTAAGCGTGGTGGTAAAATTTGGATCCGCATCTTCCCACACACCCCTGTCACCAAGAAACCTCTTGATGTGAAAATGGGTTCTGGTAAAGGTGAACCACAATTTTACGTAGCTAAAGTTAAAACTGGTACTGTGATGTTCGAAATGGCTGAAGTCACTGAAGAACAGGCAAAAGAAGCACTTCGTCTTGCCTCTCACAAGCTTCCAGTACGTTGTAAATTTGTAAGGAAAGGTGAAATTTAATCATGGCAGACAAGAAAACTGAAACCGCCAAGGTTAAAACCGTCGCTGAGTTAAAGCAAGAGCTTCTCGAAGCTAAGCGTGGACTCTACGAAGGTACCTTGCAAAATCCACATCGTATCAAAGCTTTGCGCAAAGAAATCGCTAAAGCACTAACTTTAATTAATCAAGGAAAAGGAGCCTAAGTATGGCAAAAACACTTCAAGGAGTAGTTACCTCTGATAAGCGCGATAAGACCATCACCGTCTCCATTACCAGCCGTGAAACTCATCCACTTTATCACAAGCAGTACTCACACACCCGTAAGTACACCGCTCATGATGAAGCAAATGAGGCTAAGCTTGGTGATAAGGTTGAGATCATCGCCTGCCGTCCTTACTCAAAGACTTGTACCTATAAACTCGTCAAAATTCTTGAAAAGTCTCACGATTCAGTCGAACTTAAAGCTGAAGTTAGTGGTGACCTAGAAGAAGGAGAGGAAAAATAAGATGATTCAACAGGAAACTAGATTAGCTGTCGCAGATAACAGCGGAGCCAAGGAACTTGGCGTAATCCGTGTCCTCGGTGGAACTCGCGCTCGTTACGCTCGTGTTGGTGACATTGTCACCGCCAGCGTAAAGGACGCATCTCCTACAGGCAATATTAAGAAAAAAGCAGTAGTTCGTGCCGTTATCGTCCGTACTCGTGGCCAAATTCGCCGTGCTGATGGTTCTACCATCCGCTTCGACGACAACGCCGCCGTGATCGTGAACGACGACAAAACTCCAAAGGGTACTCGTGTCTTCGGACCAGTCCCACGTGAGCTTCGTGAACTCGGCTTCAACAAGATTATCAGTTTAGCACCGGAGGTTCTATAATATGGCACAGAATTTAAAATCTGGCGATATGGTAAAAATCATTGCCGGCGACCACAAAGGTCAGACTGGTAAAATCGTCAAAATGGATCGTGCCGCTCACAAAGCAATGATCGAAGGTATCGGCATTCGCGAGCGCCACATTAAAGCCACTCAATTTAATCCAAAGGGTGGTAAGAAAGATATTCACGTCGGTATCGATCTTTCCAATCTTAAGAAAGAAGGGAAATAATCATGGCTGAATATACCCCACGTTTGAAAGTCTTATACCAAGACAAAATCGTAAAAGACCTAGAAAAAGAGCTTAACATCAAGAACATCAACCAAGTACCAAAGCTTGAAAAAGTCATCGTATCTTGTGGTGTTGGTAAAAAGCGTGAAGATAAGCACTACACCGAAACCGTAGCTCTTACTCTTGCTAAGATTACCGGTCAAGCTTCCACCTCTAGACTAGCAAAGAAATCTATTGCTACCTTCAAAATTCGTAAAGGCATGGGTGCCCCAGTTGGTTACCTCACCACTTTGCGTAATGATAAGATGTATGAATTCGTTGACCGCTTCATTAACATCGCTTTGCCACACGTTCGTGATTTTCACGGCGTCCCTAGCAAATCTTTTGATGAACAAGGCAACTATTCCGTCGGTCTTAAAGAACAAACCGTCTTCCCAGAAATTACCTTCGAAGATGCTTCTATTCTTCACGGTCTTGAAATCACCTTCATCATCAAGAACGGTTCAAAAGAAGCTAGCCGTAAATTATTAGAGGCATTTGGTATGCCATTCGAGAAAAAGGAGAACAAATAACATGGCCAAAAAGTCTGCAGTACTCCGTGACCTCAAGCGTCAAAAATTGTACGATAAGTACAAAGCAAAGCGTGCTGAACTTAAAGCCGCTGGCGACCTCGAAGGTCTTCAGAAGCTACCAAAAAATTCCAGCCCAACTAGGTTAAAAAATCGTGATATGCTCGACGGTCGTCCACGTGGCTACATGCGCCGCTTCGGTCTCAGCCGTATTAGCTTCCGCGAAAAAGCAAGCAAGGGTGAAATCCCTGGTGTAACAAAGAGTAGCTGGTAGAAAGGATAAGATATGTCATTACAATCAACAGATCAAATTGCCGACCTTATCACTCGTATCCGCAATGCTATTCTCGTCAACAAAAACGAGATTGTTGTACCAACTTCTAAATTAAAGCTTGCTGTACTAGAAGGTCTCAAGAAAACCAAGTTTATCGCTGACTTCTCTATCGAAGAAGCAAAACCACGCAATTTCATTCACGTCTTAATCAATCAAGCTGACGAAATCGCTCGTATTAACGAAATCACTAAGGTCAGTAAACCTGGTCGCCGTGTTTACACTTCCGCCGATGATCTTCCAAAGGTCAAATCCGGTCGTGGTGTCATCCTCGTCTCGACTTCAAAAGGTATCATGACTGGTGAGGAAGCCCGCAAAGCTCGCCTCGGTGGTGAAATCTTAGTCAAGGTTTGGTAATAAACTAGAAAAAATAAGGTCAGAACTCCTGGCCTTATTTTTATGATAAATTTAAATAAATATTCATAAACAAAAACCCCTTCTGAATACAGAAGGGGTGTCGGTAAGTTAGAAGCAATAAAGTACAATTGTATACAAGAACATAATCAAAAGACAAAGCACTGAAGATAAGCCGAAAGTTAAGTTTAAAACCACAAGTAAAATTATTGTGGGTATCCACTCTCGACGCGAAACACACCAGACTTCTTCTCTGGTGATCAACGATCTGCGATCATCATAAATTCTAGCGAACCATTGCAACACAATAACAAAAGTCACTACTACAGTAAGCACTGTAGTATCAATCAGCCTAAACGACCTTAATGCGATAGCTGCACTGACAATAGTAATCCTCAAAAGTAAGAAAACTTTTGTTCGATTTCCATAGTTAGGCGCATTCATTCCATATCTAGAGAGATAAATTCCCGTGGAATTAATGTCGGCAGCAGCTAATAAGTTACCAAAAATACAACTAAGTACGACTTGCCAAGTATAACTTAGCGGAATCCCGCTATTTATAAGTAAAATTCGAGCAACAAAAACCGCAAAAGTACAGCAAATAAGTGTCCTAAAGAATCTTTGCCATAATTTTCGCGTCCCATTATTTTGAGAATGATCGGGTGTGCCGATTCCCATGTTTCCATTTCGATTATCCATAAAATCCCCCTTTCGATAATCTAACTTTACCAATTTTACAAAGTTCATCTGAATGAAATTCAAGACCTGTTTATTATAATATAGATTACCAAAAAAGCAAAACCCACGTATTAACTCAAAACTTCAACAATAGTATAGGATACTTTATGATCTACAACCGGACACTTTTATTAATAATTTGAAAATACTCACCTAATAAGCTAAAATTAATCTGTATCTCGTCCAACGAATATGCACTTTAAGTTAGGACATCACATCTTTCAGAAAGAGAGGTGAATACCATGTTGCTCAGTAAAAATCAAATCTACGAGGACATCATGGCAGGCAAAATTAGAATAATCAATGCGTGGTCTATTAAACATAGCATCCATCCGGATAATCAGACCCTTAATTTACCGATTTACTCCATTGTTAACGACTTGATAACCAAACAAGTCGACGAAGCAGAAATTCCTGCAGGCTTCCATTTTCAAGGACTTAAGATTGCTACCCAATTGGAGATTCTTCAAGATCTAGACGTGCTAAAAATCGAAAATCGTCGATACGCTAGACAGCTTGACGCTCCAGCCCATATTCGTCGTATCAATTTTACGACGCTGGAAAAACGCCAAATCATCAAAAATCATGTGAGAAGAAGATCCTCTAAGTTCGTCGTCGATGCATGTTTTGGTGATCCCTTCCTAATCACTTTTGGCGGAGAAGAAATTCCGGTTTTAATCTTTAACACAATGGTTAACTACGCATTCAGAACCCAGATATCCGTAGTTTATCCAGAGCTTTTCAGTAATTTACCTCCAATACCACCGCCTGAACCAGTCAAACCCTACACCTTGCGACGAGAAAAAAGAAAGCTTACTTGGTTTCGGGATATTTTATCGGACCTGCGTCTCTGGTCTTAATCTAGACCAATCCTAACCACCCCTTCCTTCCGGAGGGGGTAATTTTTTGACAAAAAATAATTTAAGCATAAACTAGATTGACAAATAAGCATAAAAATGATACAATATAACAATCAAAGGTTTGACTCTTTGATTGTAACTTATAAATTTGGTGAAACCAACCAATTAAATTGTCGAAACAAATTTTTCTATTTATAAAAGGGGGAATTATTATGAAGAATAATTTTAATGAAAAATTGGATGTTTTTATGATGATCATTTCAGGTTTATTTGCTGTAGCATTGATTATTTACTTATTCTATAGTATTTTTTCTCAACCATCTACAATAACTGAATATGGCACACTCGCATCCTTCGTAATACTAAGTCTATTTTTAGTACCTATCGTATTTGAAGCAATAAAATGTAACTAGATTTCACCAAGCCCTCTCCATCCGGAGGGGGTAATTTTTTGACACAAAAATTTAAAATTGTATAATAATATTTAGTTAAAACATCAGTTTTAATGTAACTTACCTTATAATGAAGTTTTCTTTTGCGTTTATCGAGGAGGGAAAGATGGCCATTATCAGAAAAATTCAAGAAAAACGTGACGAATATCGGGTTCAATTAATTAATGACAAAGAAATGAAAATCACCGGCAAGAACTACTACTGTCATAAAGTTAAGATTAATGACAAATGGGAGATTATGCAGCTTGCGCATAGGATGATGAAGTCCGATCGCCCGGATTATCGCCGTTAAATCCTTGAACTTAAGCTTCACCGACCCCTCACCGAAAGGTGGGGGTATTTTTTATAAAAATCTAAAGCACAATTCTAAAATCTTCATATTTATCGGCAAATGCCTCTTCGATTGTCTTGTGCGTCTTCTCCAAATATTTCTTCACCAAATAATACCCCAATGAATAGCCAGACCAGCGTGGTAATTTATTGTTACCAGTAAAGAAAATCGTATTATAGTCATAATTTTTATCATCAAGATTACCGCGAAGCTCATTTAGAATACGTTCATTTTCTTCGTCACTGCGTTCCAGCATGGCTTTAGTAAAAAACTGCTTATCACTATTATTCTTTGCAAATTCTGTACCAAAATACGTCGCAACCCCTTCCGAAATCATCCCGTCAAACAATGTATTCATCCATTCGTCATTCTTCCCCCAACGCGCAGCATGACCAAGTTCATGAACCAACATCTCTTTAAGATGCGAAATTGTCATTGTTTTCAAATCTAAAAAAATGACGATAAAGTCACTCGCATAAGTATATCCACCCACGCCGTCTTCCGGAATTACCAAAAAATCCATGCGATTATTTACAACTAGGTCGATATTCCAATCAATCTTCAACTTAGTAAAAGTATATTTTTCGACTTCCTTTATAGCATCTATAATTTCACTTTTAGCCTCGTTAAATTCTTCGCTGGAATTAGCTAACAATATATTGATTTTACTCATATCTTTATCATACATGTTTTAGACTAAAGAGTAAAATTTTGTCCTACTCTAACCCCTCAAGTGCAACACTTTGAGACCTATAGACTTCGAGTGGAGT
>CALEXY010000020.1 GCA_937924995.1 uncultured Candidatus Saccharibacteria bacterium | reverse complement strand
TTTAATTGAACGCTATCACGATTTGGTACCAAATTACGCTTCCGGGATCAGGGAACTAAGCCTCGTCGAGCTTCCAGAGATGGTCTATAATTCCAATGCCATTGAAAACTCCACGCTTACCCTCGAAGATACGGAAGACATTTTAATACGTCACCAAATTCGTACCGATCATCAGATCCGTGAGATTTTTGAGGCCACCAATCTCGCGAAAGCCATGAAGTTTCTTCTGGATAATCCGGAAACCGAAATCTCTGTGCCACTAATTCTTAAACTCCACAGTATTTTATTGCAAAATATTCGCGATGATGCTGCCGGCCGGTTTCGTGCCAATAAGGAATGGGTGCGTGTAGGTAGTCATCTAGGTGCAAACCCGCAATTCGTCCACGGATTTATGTCAGATTTAGTTAAGAAATATAACGCTTCAGACGACCAATATTTTCTCGACAAAATTATTTATTTTCATGCCGAATTTGAAAATATTCATCCATTCATCGATGGTAATGGTCGAATTGGTCGACTCCTAATTAATGAGCAATTGGACCTACTTAATCTGCCGCCTATCTTGATTCCTCATAAATCAAAAAATGAAGAATACTATCCAGCTCTAGAAGAGTATACGAAATTTAATAAGCTTGATCGGTTATCCGATTTCTTTGCTAGACTTCTCATCGAGGCCTTATATCGCCGCATCACTCGCCTCACTGCACCGAAAATAATTTCTGTCTCCGACTGGGCAAAACAGAACCAAATGAGCGTTCAATCAGCTACTAATAAAGCTCTTCGTGGTACTATTCCAGCTTTTCGTCTCCGTGGTCATTGGATGATTGATTCTGACTTTCAGGCCGAAAAATATCTTGATGAATAACATTTCTCAAATTTTTCAAGACTTTTCTTCCATTCTAGTTATGCTAAACTATATGTAGTATAAAACGAATTAGGGAAAATATTGTGAATCATAAATTTTTGAAGCTTAGCTCGGGCCTTGCTTTGACCTTGGTCGCAGCTGCCTGGCTTAATACGAAAAACACTTCTGCCCTCTATCAGTCCAGTCTTTCGGCCTATGTTGATAATGTAAAAACTCAAGTTGATGGTGATCTTTTGCTTGATAATCCCACTGTCAAGAGGGAAATGAATCTAAACATTGGCGTTAGCGCCAAAAATAAATCCGGCTACAAGGTCGTGGTTAATTCTAAAACCAATAATACTGCATTAAATAATTCCGACCCAGCCAAACCAGATAAGATTGAGTCGATTACGAGTAACCAATCGCTGAATAACTTCACCACAAACACTTGGGGCTATAAATTATCTAGCGCTACCGACTACAGTCCAATCCCAAGTCTCAGCCACCCAGCCACTGTGGCAAATAATACCGAAAAAGAAGTTACTAACCAAAAAACTATTCTCAATCTCGGCATTAATCTCGGCGATGATTTGCGTCCTGGCGATTATATTAACCAGCTTGTGGTTTCCGTAGTGGCGAATACTTATCAAAAAGAAGCCATTATGGATAAGGGCGAAGTTTTCAATAAGGCCATTACTTATCTTGGTAAACGTAGCTCCTCAAACTTCTTTGGTCACGGTCAAGAAATGATCGAACATTTCCGCCGTAGCGCCACCGCTCCTACTGCCGGTGATAAGGCAATCGAGGTTCAAGATAACGTAAATTCTGATTATGCCATCAAAGCTTGGTATAAGGAAGCCGACAAAACTGTTTATTATTATGCGGAAACTGAAAAAATCTTCCTTGCCCCAGATTCTTCTAGCATG
>CALEXY010000019.1 GCA_937924995.1 uncultured Candidatus Saccharibacteria bacterium | reverse complement strand
GGTACGCGAGCTGGGTTCAGAACGTCGTGAGACAGTTCGGTTTATATCCGGCATGATCGTTAGGAATTTTGAGGAGATCTACCCTTAGTACGAGAGGACCGGGGCGGACGAACCTCTAGTGTATCGGTTGTGACCACCTGTTGCATTGCCGAGTAGCTATGTTCGGAAGAGATAAGCGCTGAAAGCATATTAAGCGCGAAGCCCACTCCAAGATTAGAATTCCCTATGAGCTCCCAGAGAGAAGATCTGGTTGATAGGTGCAAGATGGAAGTATCGTAAGATATGGAGTCGAAGCATACTAATAGAGCCATCGCCTTTTTATGTTCAAACTATTTATCTTGTCTAGACGAGATGGATAGTTTGATAGACTTAGCTAGTAATCGGTGCTTGATGCACCGCAAGTCACATTTAATTTTTACACCTCATGGACATCAATATTCGCATTAAATTGCGCCATTGGTGCCCATAGCGCTGGGGAAATACCTGTTTACATTCCGAACACAGAAGTCAAGCCCAGTAGCGGCGATAATACTGCAACAGCGGGAAGATAGCAAGGTGCCAAATTATATAGAATAGCCACCCAAACGGGTGGCTTTCTGTTTTTTTAGGCATCTTGCAAAAACTGCATATATGATCAAAAACGCCTAAAATCATCATGTTTATGGTAAAATAAATGTATATGCAAGGCCAAAAATCACATTCTTCTAAAATGTTTTTGTGGAAAAAGACTTTTGTCGTAACTGCTGGGTTTTTGGCTTCTTTCCTTGGGCTAAGTTTTTATTCAAATAAAGTCTCGGCACTGTTTATCCCTACTCTTTCCGCTTCGGTGGACCAAGCGAATCTGCAAGTGAATGGGAATCAAGTGATAAATTCACAGGATCAAACTAAGGAATTACAGCTTAGACTCAATGTTGATACTAATAATAAAACAGGCTATACTACCACTATTAGTTCAAGTTCTGAAAATACCTCACTGGTAAATTCTAGTCCTACTAGCACTAGTCAGATTTCATCGATAAGTTCAAATTTAAATCTTTCAGATTTTGCTACAAATACTTGGGGGTATAAATTAGGTAATGCAGTTAGCTATCAGCCTATTCCTGCATTTTCTACTCCAGCAAGCGTGATCCAAACTACCGCCAAAACCAATGGCACAGAATCAAATAATATAAATATTGGTATGAAATTAAATCAGAATTTAGAATCTGGGTCTTATGCCAATACTTTAGTATTTTCTTTTATCACTAATCCGTATACACCTAAAGCTATATTAATAAGAGGTTTTGATTTTCAGACCAGCATCGCTCGTTTTGATCCAAATCCTAGTCACGTTGACGGGCATCCAGAGGTTCCTACTTTTCCAAACATTGTACATATTAAACGGGAGCGAAATACTGCTAATATTCCCACTAATGCTATTAATCTTGAAGCAAACGATTCAGAAGCCGAAATCAAAGTCTGGTATGATTTATCTAGTAAGACTGTTTACTGGTATTCGGTAAGTGAAAAAGTTTATCTTAACCCAGATAGCTACAATATGTTTGCTTATTTTCCAGGTATGACAGATATTGATTTATCTAGTTTTGATACGAGTGAGGTCGAAGACATGAGTTTTATGTTCAATTTTAATCTTGCCTTAGAAAAACTGGACGTTTCCCATTTTGACACCAGACGCGTCAAAAGTATGTATGCTATGTTCGATAACCTTACCTCGCTTAAGGAGCTTGATGTTACTAATTTTGATACAAGTAACGTCGAAACTATGCAATATATGTTTTATAACCTTAATAAGGTAAAAAAGCTTGACCTGTCACACTTTAATACAGAAAACGTCAAAAGTATGGAAGGTATGTTTGCCCATATGGTTAGTCTTGAGTCTTTAGATCTTAGTCATTTTGATACGAGCAACGTTGCAACCATGCGCGACATGTTCGCTTATATGACCAGTCTTAGGTCTTTAAATCTCAGCGGTTTTAATACGAGTAATGTTACAATCATGCAGGATATGTTTGCTGCTACTTCAGCTCTTCAGACATTAGATCTATCAAGCTTTGATACTAGAAAAGTTACCAATATGCAATCTATGTTTTTTAATATGTCATCACTGAAGAATCTCAATGTGACTAGTTTTAATACGGAAAATGTGAAAAATATGAATGCTATGTTTGCTCACACCGATAGTTTAGAAGAGTTGGATCTAAGTAGCTTTAAGACACCAAAAGTTAAAACCTTCCGGGCAATGTTCTACACAGATCGACCTGAGGCGAATATCACGAGGCGCATTTATGCTTCAACAGATTTTGATATTAGAGCAGCCTTAGCCTATAATACGACCGACTCACAAGCCAATATCGATATCTTTTGGCAAATGAAAAATCTGGTAGGCGGTAATGGCACTAGTAGTAATGGTAATACTACTCCAGGAATTTACCTCCTAAAAATTGATCGTCCAGGTGTGCCAGGTCTTTTCACTAGAAAACCATAAAAACCATCACGTTTATGGTAAAATAAATATTATGCAAGGCCAAAAATCACAAATTGCTACACCTTACGGGGGGGGGTTGTTTAAGTGGGAACTAAAATTTCTCGGTTTATTTTTGGCACTTATTTCTTTTTGTAATTTTATTTTTGCTCGTAATACTTCGGCTCTCTTTGTGCCGACACTTTCGGCTTCAGTGGACCAAGCGAATCTGCAGGTGAATGGGAATCAAGTGATAAATAGTACAGATAAGACCACAGAAATTCCATTTAATTTCACAGTCAATACGAATAATCGCACGGGCTATACTGCTACATTGAGCGCGGAAACAGAAAATACGGCGCTAACTAATAGTAGTTCTACTACTGGGGCGAAAATTGACTCGATTTCTTCCGCTGAACTACTAGGAGGTTTTTCTAATAACACTTGGGGTTATAAATTTGGCTCATCTATGAATTATGCGCCGATTCCAGCTCTTTCTACACCAGCGCAAATTATCCAAACCGCAGGGAAGACTAATGGTAATGAATCGAATCAGCTGAGTATCGGCATGAAATTATCTGATAATCTCGAATCTGGGAATTATACGAATAAACTAATTCTGTCTTTTGTTTCAAATCCGTATACAATGCGCGCCATGATGACGAATGGCCCGGATTTTAATACTAGGGTAGGGAATCTTGACCCGAATCCAGCTTATTATTCTGGCCCTGATTCTCCGCTAACTAAGCCAAGCATTAAGGGTTTTAAACGAAGTACCGTAGCCCCAGTTAGTTCAGTATCGACGATTAATATTGAAGACCCAGATCTGTCAGACTACGAAATTAAAGCTTGGTATAATGCGGCGGACCAATCAGTATATTATTATGCACCGGTGGCCGTGACCTATCTAAACCCTAATTCTAGGGGTATGTTTCAATGGTTTACGAAAATTGAGAGCTTGGACTTTTCCAATATAGATACCAGTGAGGTAAATAAGATGCATGCGATGTTTTATTGGATGCAAAATCTTAAGACAATTAATTTTGGCAATTTTAATACTAGCAATGTCACTGATATGACCGCAATGTTCGGCTGCACATTTTCCTTGACTGAATTAGATCTATCTAGCTTTGATACCTCGAGCGTTACACAAATGAGCTATATGTTTCATGGTACATATGTACAGAAATTAGATCTTTCAAATTTTAACACCTCAAATGTTATAAACATGTATAGTATGTTCGAGGCAACCAGTAGGTTAAAGGAAATTAAATTTGGAGATAATTTTAATACAGAAAAAGTGACAAATATGGGAAGGATGTTTACTAATACACCAGTTCTGGTAGGGTTAAATCTGTCTAAGTTTAATACTAAAAATGTAACTAATATGGCTCATATGTTTGGAGGAATGAATGCTATTGAAAACTTAAGCTTAACCTCTTTTGATACAAGTAATGTAACGACAATGAATGGAATGTTTTCTAGTATGCTAAGCTTAAAAATCTTAGACATTTCTACCTTTAATACACAAAATGTGACGGATATGGGGTATATCTTTGCGATTAACAATTATGAGTCTGATAATTTGACAACAATATACGCAAGTGATAGATTTACGACTAATAATGTAGTGGCTAGTCAGGGAATTTTTAATTACCGCAAAAGGCTCCGTGGCGGTAATGGCTCATTCTTGACGGATCCAAATACCGCAGATTTGACTTGGCTCCGCGTGGATCGCCCGGGGGTGCAGGGATATTTTACTAGGAAGTCTTAAATTTACTATAGTAAATAAATAAAGCTTTTGGTTTTTCTGAAGATTCTTATGGTAAAATAGAGTTGTCATGGAGAGAAAAAAGTTTGATATTTTGAATGTCTTTTTAGATAAGATTATTTTTGGATTTTTTATAGGTTTATTATCACTTACGTTAAATTTTGCGTTTAGCCAGAATTCGTTTGCGGAATACAAAGCCACCCTTTCGGCTTCTATTAGTGAATCTACCGCCTCGATAGATGGTACCGAAATTATCGAGTCTAGCGACGAGACTGCTGAACACGAAATAAATCTTAAAATAAATACGACCAATAAGACTGGCTATACCGCCACGATTAGCGCTAAGACCGAGGAAACTGCTCTATTAAATACCAACCCTGCTATAAATACTAAAATTAATTCAATTTCTTCCACTTATTCTCTTGCTAATTTTCCAGCAAATACTTGGGGGTATAGGTTTGATGATAATGTTGATTTTAGCCCAATCCCGGCACAATCCGCTCCAGTAAATTTGATTAAAACTACCGAAAAACCCACTGAAGAGGAGAACCATAATATCAAACTTGGCATGAAGCTAAATAGTAGTCTTAAGCCCGGTAATTATGAAAACAAGCTTATTGTTTCAGTGGTTTCAAATCCATATATGCCAAAAGCCATCATGACCGAAGGTCCAGACTTTAACAAAAAGCTTCAGTCATTGCTGGAAAATGAATTTGTTGAGATGAAATATTTTAGGAGGAGTTTGACGGCGCCGGCATCGACTACTAATGTTGCTAATATTGAGAATGAAGATTCTGAATGTGAAATTAAACTTTGGGCAGATCCTAATACTGAATCAGTATATTATTATACTGAACCAGAGAAGGTTTATTTAAACACAGATAGTAGTAAGATGTTCTATTCAGGATACGGTAGTGAAAAAATACAAAAATTTTTAGAGTTAGATCTCTCCAACTTTAATACCTCCCAGGTGACGAGTATGTATTCTATGTTTTTAGATATGTTTTATCTTACCACCCTTAACCTCTCTAGTTTCGACACCTCCAATGTGACGAATATGAGCTATATGTTTTATGGAATGTCTAATCTTACCACCCTCAATCTATCCAGCTTCGATACCTCTAAGGTGACGGATATGAGTGCTATGTTTTCTAATATGTCTAATCTCACTACCCTTGATATATCCAACTTTAATACCTCCCAGGTGACGAGCATGTATGGTATGTTTTACCTTAAAGATGAAGATATACTTAAGGATAAACTAGAAAAAATATACGTAAATAATGATTTTAATACTGCTAAACTTACAGACTTTTCAAGAATGTTTAAAAATCGCAAGAAGCTTCGTGGTGGTGCTGGCTCATATTTAACCGACCCATCTACTGCCGATAAATCCTGGCTCCGTATCGACGACCCGACCAACGGACGTCCAGGCTACTTCACCAGAAAATCATAACCAGGCTTTTTAGGTCTATAAAAAAGAGAATGCCGCTTACCTCTGACGGAGCATAAGCTTGGCTGTTCGCCCCTTGGGACGCGGATTTACGGCCTAGAGCGTCTCCGGAACGGGGTATGCGGCATTCTTTTCCCCTTGAGCGGTCCGATAAAAGGCATGCGACATTCTTCGCCTTGAGCGTCTCCGGAACGAGACATGCGGCGTTCTCTTCTTGCTAGTTTTGTAGTAACTTGGCTAATTTTGCGCGAAGTCCAGTGTCTTCCTCTTCGCTATTTAAAGTATCCACCGTGACGCGTAATAATCCAAAAGCCGTAATATAAGAATAATCCAAATCAATTTCTGTTGCATTCTGAATATCTGGAATATCTACATCATCCAACAAATGAATCACTGGGCGTCTAGCGAAAGGTAATTCTTCGTACCAATCTGAGGTGGCTAGTGCTTCTTGCAGGGTCGAAAGTCCAGCTCCACCACCACAAAGAAGAATCTTATTTGGTAAAGCTTCAAGTAGAGAAAAATCAGATAGAGCTAACCCCACGCCAGAAACCCAAACTTCGGTATTATCCGCGATAGCTTTTTCAACTTTTTTCATACGGTCCGGAATATTTAAAATATTTTGGACTTCATTCATGCGCTCCGCATCAGAAACCGTCAAGGTTTTCAGCGCATGTAGGTCGTTAGAAAGTAGCCCACTATACTGAATCTTCACTAGCTCTGCAGTGTCAAAATCGAGCCCCACTTTACTAGCTACCTGATGTGTGAAGCTACGACCACCGATGCCAAACATTTTGGTCCCTTCTACTCCGCCATTATCTACTACGGCAATATCGGTCGTACCACCACCAATATCCATCACGATGGCCGAGAGATTAGAATCCAGATTATTACCAAGGCAAGCTCGACAAACCGCAAACGGCTCTACCGCTACGGCAACAAGATCGAGATTTAATTCCGCACAAACTTTTTCAATTGCCGAAATATGCACTAATGGCGCAAACGCGGTGTAAAATTGCAAGACCAATTCTGAACCTTTAAAACCAATCGGATTACTAACTTTATATCCGTCAATCGAAAGGGAAACGATCGCTGAGTTAATCAAGCGGACTTCCACGTCTGGGTTGTCAGTTTCTAGTGCAACCTCTTCACGAGCCTGTTCTTCAGCCTTATCTTGTACGCGCTTGATAATTAGTTGCATTTCTTGGTCAGAGATTGGTTTATTGCCATCTTTACGGCGGTAGCGCACAGTCTTCGTATTGCCCTTGATTAATTCACCAGCGATACCCACTGAACAGGTTCTAGCTACCACGCCAGCCATATTTTCTGCTCGTGACAAAGCCTTTTCGCAGGCAGCAATCACTGCAGGAATATCCGCAATCGCCCCCGCATACATGTTGCCCATCGCCTGATGTTCTTTACCGACACCACGAATAATTAACTTATCACCTTCTTGACGCTCAGCAATTACTGCCTTGATATATTCGGTACCAATATCTAGCGCGAGAAGCGTTTCCGGCATTTCATTCTCATTCTTCAGGCCATGTGGAATATTCATAAAAATCTCGTTTACTTTTCCTAATTATAACACATTAAGCATAATTACTATTTCGTGCCAAAAAAGTTTGTGCTAAAATTAAATTACTATGCCAATCATCACGAATCTCTTCCCAGATATTTTTCTGGTGTAGTCTAAAAAATGCAACGATGGCTACTGGACCAATCCAAACGATGCTAACCTTGATGGCCTGCGTATCGATCATCCAGGACGTAAGGGTTGCTTCACTTTGAAGACTCCATAATTACTTAATATCCACTAAATCTAAAGCAGCTTATGTTAAAATGGACAAAGTTTATGTTTAAAAAAATTATTGAAAAGTCTAAAACTCAAATTATCCACACCGCACTTTTAATCTTTCTTGTGGCGCTGACTTTTAATATTTTCTTTTTCGTAAAAAATACGGAAGCCTTACGTGTGCCTGGTCTTGCGGTTTCTTTTGACGCGGACGCTCATTTTAACGGTAATCAAATCATTAATTCTCTCACTCAAACCGAAGATCATCCGATGAATCTCACAGTCACTACGGATAACACTACCGGCTATCAAGTGATGATTAGTGCGCAGACCAATGAAACCGCCATGACTAGTGCCACTAATTCTGACCGTATTAATTCGATTAGTCAAAATCTCACTCTGACTAATTTTCCTAGTAATACTTGGGGTATTAGGTTAGGGAATTATGGCGAGTTCATGCCGATTCCACCAGCTTCTTCGCCAATAATGCTGGTTCAGAACAGCTCTAAGCCGGTTACTAATACCGATACGCATCAGGTAGATATGGGTCTTAAGTTAGCCCCGAATCTTTCTAGTGGGGAATATACAAATACTCTGATGGTGACCGTCATTACTAATGATTATCCACCTCGCGCCCTAACTCTTTCTAGCCTCTATTGGCGTAATGCTATGAAGGATACTTCTGGCGGACTTGATAAAATCAAGCATTTCGCTCGTAGTATGACGCCGCCAACGGTCGTCGATAATCCGGTGCATCTTGAGGATGACGGCACCTCTGATGCAGAGGTTCTGGGTTGGTTTGATCCAGCTAGTGAAACTTTTTATTATTATAGTATTGCCGATAAAGTGGAGCTGAATTACGACAGTTCCTATATGTTCCTTGACTTTACTAATCTGGCCGATATCGACCTCTCTGGACTTGACACTCGCTCAGTTATCAATATGCAGGGGATGTTCAGAAACACTGGTCTCACTAGTTTGGATCTCTCCAGTTTCGATACTGAAAACGTCACCGATATGTCCGGCATGTTCTATGATGTAAAAAATCTCACGAATCTCGACCTCACACATCTTAACACTAGTAATGTCACCGATATGCATTACATGTTCACAAATATGAGTAGTCTCACCTCACTTAATCTCTCACATATGAATACTTCTAAAGTGACTAATATGACCGGTATGTTCTGGGGCGTGAAAAACTTACCAACTCTCGATCTTTCCAAGTTTGACACCAGAAATGTGACAGATATGTCGCAAATGTTCCTTTATGCCGAAAAAATTACCAATCTCGATCTATCTTCCCTTGATACTTCCAAAGTTACTAAGATGTTCGATATGTTTAACTGCATGAAGTCACTCACCAACCTTAAATTTAGTAAGAAATTCAATACCGGTCAGGTGCAAAATATGCAAGGCATGTTTGCTAATCTGATGAATATTCAAGAGATTGATCTTTCGCAGGCCGACTTCGACACCTCGAATGTGACAAATTTCTATGGTATGTTTGCTTATTATTTGCACACGACCGCCCCATCCAAACTCCAGCGCATCTATGTCGAAGCTGGTAAGGACTTTAATACATCGAAGGCTGCTCCGACCAACTATGCCCAGAATATAAATTCTCAAATTTTCTCCGATCAATTATTACTTCGCGGTGGCAATGGCTCCTATGTGCCGAATCCAGCCTATGCTGATCTCTCTTGGCTTCGTATCGACCGTGGTGCCGCCCAGCCAGGTTATTTTACCGCTAAGTAATTTGACAATCTCAATATCTTCGCTATAATAGAAATATATACTTTTAATATCCGGCCGCAAGGTCGGATATTTTAGACTAAAAGAAAGGAAAATATGGAAGGTTTAGACCTTAAACAGATGTCTCAGATGGTGAAAGTTATCGCCGAAGAGAAGAATCTCCCAGAAGAAACTGTTTTGAATATTATTGAAACTGCCATTGCCGCCGCTTGGCGTAAAGAAGAAGGTGAAAAGGACATGAATGTTCGCGCCGTACTTAACCGTGAAACTGGTAGCGCCACGGTTTTCATCGCTAAAGAAGTCATTGAAGATGGTTTGGCTTATAATCCAGCTACTGAAATTCCAGAAGGCGAAGCTGAAGGAAAAACCATCGGTGAAACTTTTGAAGAATCTCATCCTGTTACTAAATTCGGTCGTGTCGCTTCGATGACCGCCAAGCAGGTAATCATGCAACGTCTCCGCGAAGCTGAGCACGAAGCTATCCTTTCCATTTTTGAAGATAAAATTGGTAGCATTATGACTGGCATGGTGGCTCGTGTCGATCGTAATATTGTGCGTATCGATTTTGGTCGTACCACTGGTATTATGCTTAAATCTGACCAGATTGACGGTGAATATTATCAAGTTGGTTCCCGTATTAAGGTTTTAATTAAGACGATTGAGCGTAATGAGCGTGGTGCCCAGCTTTTGGTCAGCCGTAGTTCTGCCGATTTTATCAAACAGCTCTTCATGCAGGAAGTTCCTGAAATTGAAACTGGCGTTGTCGAGATTCGTGCCATCGCTCGTGAGGCAGGCCGTCGCACCAAGATTGCCGTCACTAGTACAGTTCCAGGTGTTGACCCAGTCGGTACTTTTGTGGGTGGTCGTGGTGTGCGTGTCCAAGCTGTGATGAATGAAATTGGTGATCGTGAAAAAATCGATATCATCAACTGGAGTGAGAATCTTTCTGAATTCATCCGTGAAGCTTTGAGCCCTGCTGAAATTACTCGTGTCGAAATCGAAGATAAGCGCGCCAAGGTTTATGTCACTGAAGATCAGCAATCCGTAGCTATCGGTCGTCAGGGTCAAAACGTTCGTCTGGCTTCCATGCTTACCGGTATTGAGCTTGATATCGAGCTGGCCGAAGCACCAAAGAAGAAAAAGCGCGCTAATGTGGAAGATTCTTTGCTTTCTGCCTTACAGGAAAATGAATCCGAAGCTGAAACCGTAGTCGCAGAAGAAGCTACCGAAGCTACTGAAGCTGAAAATGCTGCAGAGTCTGAAGAAGCTACTGACGCTGAATAGAATAGTAAAGAGCATAACAAAAAAAGACCCCATTTGGGGTCTTTTTTAGCGAACTTCTACGCGGACGCGTGGTAATGAGCGACCAGAGAAGTGGGTTTTCTTGGTTTTCACAAAAGTGACAACACCATCTTTTGCAGCATGAATGGTGAAATTGCGGGACATGTAAGTACCTTCACCAGCAATTTTGGTGCTTCCTGTTTGGCGAACTAAAACTTCACCGTTGCGGACTTTTTGGCCACCAAAACGCTTCACGCCAAGACGTTGACCAGCATTGTTGTGGATATTTTTCGCGGTACCACCGGCTTTAACATGTGACATTTTTTGCCTTACTCTTTCTTAATACTATTATTTCTCGAGCCACAATCTGCCCTTCACGATAATAAATCATGTCAGACTGACTCAAGCCTTGAAACTTTGCTAAATTATAACCCATATCTGTAATTTCGTCAATAATTGAAAGCCTTGAGTAGGATCCATCTTCGCGCAGCCAAGCTGGTACCGCGATTACCACAGGGGTATTATCTTCAATCTGCTTCGCGAGGTTCTTTAAAAATCCCAAAATAATGCGCTTGCAGTTCTGTTTTTCATCTTTTAGTTTAATCTCGGCTGGTGGCTTCGACATCGGCGAGCCTAGGAAACATTCGCAGGCCACTAGGCCGATTTCAGAGGCTTTTGGCCAAACAAAATCTGTCGCATCGCCAGTATAGATAGAATCTAAAAATTGATTTTTTTGTGCCACTAGCTCAGGTATGATCTTGAAGAAGCGTGCCTTTTTCTCGAGTAGCCAATCTAGATTTTTCTGGGTGTATTCCATCATTCGCGGATTCAAATCACTACCGATTACTGGTTGACCTAAAATCAAGGCTTCCTGCAAGACTACGCCGGTGCCACAGAATGGGTCGAGTACTTTTTTCGACTCATCAATCTCGCCACCCAAATTAATTAAGATTTGGGCAAGTTTCGGTGGCAACATTCCCACCTTGGCATCTCTCGCTGGGCGCATTTGATCACGCTCGCGATACTTATTGATATTCTGTACACCCAGGCTCAGATAGGTTTCCGAACCCACCAAAATCACTTCTTCCGCCCCTGGTTTTTCACCTAAATTATTATGAAATGCGGTAGCCGAAGAAATTTCAGGTCCTCTAGCTTCCACTACTCGCACATTTCGGCCGAGTTTTTTGAGTAGACTTTTCAGTTCCATGGCTTTGCGGCGAACTAAATTCTCGACGGCCGATTTTTTATTTTTATGATTTGAATTTAAAGCGTAGCTAGAAACTCCAATGGTGATTTTACCCTCAGGTTTTCTAGAATTAATCATTTCCGCAAGTTCGCGGAAGTTATCCTCGAAAATTTGCGCCAGTTTAATCGAGCCACCCAGCCTATCAATCGAGACGGCCTTATTGGTTTCAAAAACCGCAAGTTCTGGTCCGATAAGTTTGGCGTTTTGGTCGTAAATCGCTTGGATTTCCGCCAAAGATATTTTCGGAAGTCGTCCCAGCACTGCAATATATTTCATAATCTTATTTTATCATGTATAATGAAAAAGCTATGTTTAAAAAGATTCTCAGTATTGTCACGTTATTATTAGTCGGTGTTGTCGTGTATGGCGCTCGTAATGAAATTGTTTCGGCCTTCCAATGTATTTTTGGTGGTCAATGTATGGATGGCTCACACTTCTCTATTAATTTCTGGATTGTTTTGCTTTTAATCCCAGAACAGCTCTTCATGTATTATAGTGCTGGTAAAATTTTCTTCTCTTATATGGCGGGGAAGGCTAAATCTCAAAAAAATATCACCAGGATTTCGGCTGGTAAGAATACTAAGACAGAGAAAGTCGATACTAAATCTGACTCCCAGGCCTTTGATCAGCTCACTACCTGGCAGCTTGCGCGGATTTCCTTCGAATTAAACTTCGTGAATCACGCTATCCCTTCTGGTGGTGTTTCTGGCCTCGGCTACATTACCTGGCGTTTGAAAAAGTTTGGCGCCACCGCTGGTCAGGTTAGCTTCATGTATATCTTGCGCTATGTGATTACTATTCTCGCTAACCAAACACAAACTATTTTGGCTATTATTTTCTTGCTTGTCACGAATAATGTACCAAGTAATGCCATTTGGATGGTTGGTGCCGTTGCCGCCATGAGTGTCGGAGTGATTCTCGGTATTATTCTGGTAATCGTGATTGTGTCAAATCGCAAGTTAATCGATTTTGCCGCCAAAAAGCTAGCCGCCTTAATCAATGGCGCCGTTCGTATCTTTACTTTTGGCAAGAAAAAACAAGTTATCGAAACCAAGAAAGTTCAAAAATACTTCTTGGATCTTCATGAAGACTTCCTTACCGCGAAGCGTGATAAAAAGATTTTGGTTGGTCCAGTGCTTTGGGGCTTCCTCTATAACTTCCTCGAAATTGCCACCTATGAAATTGTCGCCATCGCTATTGGTCACCCAGAAATCTTCCCACAAATCATGGTCGCTGAGGCTCTCGGCTCGGTCGTCGGTGCGGTTCTTCCTACCCCTGGTGGCGTTGGTGGTTATGAAGGTTCGATGGTTGCCGTGATGACCGTACTTGGTAGTGATCTCGCGGTTGCTAGTACCACGGTCCTTGTCACTCGTATGATTGTCTTGCTTAATACCATCGTTTCTGGCTATGGTTTTTACCAAAATGCCATCTCCAAGATTGGTAAAGAAGAGAAACAAAAAATCTTCGAAGGGGAATCTGCGGAGTAATGGCCGAATCGCCAAAATATTCCGTCTCTGATTTTATTGCTGTCGCCAACCACGCCTTAGATTATACTTTTCCGGATTGTGTAGTCTATGGCGAGGTGGCGAATTTTAATGTCAATCAAAATCGTTGGATTTTCTTCGATCTCAAAGATCAAGAATCCGTAATCAGTTGTTTTATGGTCGCCTCGAGTCTCCGCACCCCTATCGAGAACGGCATGAAAATTGCCGTCCAGGCCACCCCGAAAATTTTTAATCGCTCTGGTCGTTTCACTTTGACGATTAAGCAATACGCCTTGATCGGTGAGGGGAATATTAAAAAAGCCTATGAACTACTTAAAGCGAAATTAACTAAGGAAGGTCTCTTTGATCCGGCCAGAAAACGGGGTATTCCAGCTAATCTCGAACGTATCGGCGTGATTTCTTCTACTCAGGCGGCCGGTTATGCGGACTTTATTAAAATTATCAATGCTCGTTGGGGTGGTCTAGAAATTCGCGTAGCCAATACTAAAGTTCAGGGTCTTGGTGCAGCTGATCAGGTTATTCGGGCCTTGGAATTTTTTAACCAAGAAAGTAAAGTGCAGATTATCGCGATTATTCGTGGTGGTGGCTCGAAGGAAGACCTCGCCTGTTTTGATGATGAAAAACTGGTTCGCGCCATTGCGGCAAGTAAAATTCCTGTGATTACCGGGATCGGTCACGAAATTGACACTTCGCTAGCGGATCTCGCCGCCGATATTGTAGCTTCTACACCCAGTAATACCGCCGAAATGTTATCCAAGGACAAGAAACTCGAAATTGCCAATCTCTACCGTCTGCTCTCTCGTGCTAAGTTGCAAATCGAACGAAGTTTTGATACTCCAAAGCTCGAAAATAAGCGTAACCTTCTTCGTGCTAAACAGCAGATTCTAAATCAAATTCTTCGTGAATTAAACCAGCTAAAATCCACCCAAAAAGTCATTGAAAACCTCAATCCCGAAACTATTCTGAAAAAAGGCTATGCCATCCTTAAGGGTGAGTTAAGGATTGATTCTGAAATTTCCTTAGAAACTCTCGACTCTGAAATCTCCGCCCGCATCACCCAAATTAAATCAAAAGAAAGGAAAACTCATGACTAAAAAATCCGTTGGCGCTAAAATTGAACAACTTAACCAAAATCTCGAATGGTTCTATGGCGATGATTTTAAGCTCGAAGACGCTGCCAAGAAATACCAAGAAGCCGCCGAGTTGGCTAAGGATATCGAAAAAGAGCTCGAAACTTTGAAGAATCAAATCGAGGTTATTTCTAAAGATTTTAGCATCGAGTAAAACTTTTAAAATCAGTCATCAAAATCCTTAAGCTAACTTGTAAAAAACCTAATTCCTAGTAAAATATAATTATGGATAATTCAAACAACAATCCTTTTCTTGCATCGAATCAAGTAAATAATTCTGGTCAAACTCCAGCTAATTTCGGTGCTAACAACCCTTCAGGCAGTAACCCGTTTATTCAGAATAACCCAGCCTCTTCAATGAATAATACAGCACCGGTTAATCCAGTGGCTTCAGAAGCTCCAGTGGCCTCTGCGAATTCTGGCGACATTTATCAGAATCTCTACCAGAGCCCATTCACTCCTGGCATGCCAGCCGCTAACCCTCTTAACAAAAATTATGCCGACATGACTGGCGAAGAACGTAAAGAAGCTAGTCGTATTGCCAAGGCTAAAAATCGTATTGATCTTATGAAAACCGTCGGACTTATCGTAGTCTCTCTACTTGCAGTACTTTTCATCGGGCTCTTTATTTGGATGTGGGTAAAATGGAACGACGCTAGTACTAATGTGAAGGGTAAGGTCGATGTGGCGGTAGCCGAAGCTAAAAATGAACTTCAAACCAAGCTCGAATCTGAATTTGAAGAGAAAGAAAAATATCCTTATAAAGTTTTCACTGGTCCGACCGATCTTGGTGAACTTAGCTTTGAATATCCAAAAACTTGGAGTCTTTATGTTCAAAGTAGTGCTAACCGCGGTGGTGATTATGCTGCCTATCTGAATCCAGGTCAGGTCAATGTGGTTCAAGATGATACCGTGATGGCACTCCGTGTTAGTATTAAGGGTACCCTCTTCGACCAGGCGATTAGTGATTTTGCTGAAAAAGTTCGTTCTGGTGATATGACGCTTTCAACTACCGTAGTTAATGGCAATAATGTCAACGTTTATACTGGTAAATTAGATAATGAATATCAGGGAATCATTTGTGTCTTCAAGCTTCGCGACAAGACTGTCATGCTTCAAACCGATTCCACCAGTGTCTTCAGTGATGACTTTTATCGTATTCTCAAAACCGTGAAATTTAATAGCTAAATTTATCCGAAAAACCTGCAACCCCCGCACCATTTTGCGGGGGATTGTTCAAGCATTTTGCCTGAAAAATTGGTGCTATAATTAATTTATGAATAGTGAGGTAAATGGTATTTTCGTGGTTGCGCATGACTTAAAAAGTCCCCTCACTCTTATGCGTCAAATGGCCCTCGCGATGGATTTTCAAAAGGATAGTACTGCCGAACTTGAAAAATCTCGCAATAAAATTATTCGCATTTCCGAACGCGCCATGCGTCAGGTTAACGACCTCACTAAAATCGCCCGACTGGAAGAAGGTTTGTTTACTTTAGAGCCAGTTTCCATTCGTGCCGTCTGTGATGATGTAATTTCTGAGCTTGAACAACTCTTCGCCCTTAATCAACGCAAGCTCCGTTTTGAATACCGTAACAAAGCTCGTCTAGTAATTGGTAATTACGATTTGATTTTTAGCGTGATTTATAATTTTTGTGCCAATGCGATGTACTATTCCACGGTCGAAACCGAATCTTGCTTAATTATTTCTGACAAAAAAGACAAGATTGTGGTCGATGTTAGGGATTTCGGACCGAGTCTTCCTACCGCAGTTTGGCGTCAAATCAAGGCTGGCCTCACCGCTCCCACTAGCATTTCAATGCGTCCCGGAAGCTCTGGGTTAGGCCTCTATATTGCTTCGAAATTCGCCAAATATTTAAATGCGGAAGTTTCCGCCGTGCGCCACCGTGACGGTACCAGCTTCCAGGTAATATTGCCAGTTTCACATCAGGCAATTTTACCGATGTTTGATTAGGAGAAAAATGAGCCAGCAATCTAAAAAATCATTATCCATAGTCTCACCATCGGAAATTTCGCCTCTGGAAATTTCGCCATCGGAGGTCTCGCCATTAGAAATTGTGCGCCCGATTTTTATTATTGAAGATGACCCGGATTTTGCGGAAATTTATCAGAAGCATTTAGTGCGCAATTTTCCAGAAATTCCGCTGCAGATTTTCTATAATGCGATTGAAGCCAATGCGGCCTTTTCGGAACTTCGCGAGGAAGATCTGCCATCCTTAATTATTTTGGATATTTTACTCACCGGTCCAGACGGCTTCACTTTATTAAACGAGCTCCTATCGTATCCAGAAACCAGTCAAATTCCGGTACTTTTGATTTCTTCATTAAACCTCGGTCAAATGTCCCTGCAGGCTTACAATGTCCGCGCGATTCTGAATAAGGAAACTTTTACGCCAGCGGATTTTGTGACAAAGATCAAAGACATTCTATCTCCAGCCACGAAAACCTCATTAGCTAATCATCTAGAAACCACCGAAGCTTCCAATGAAGAATCAATTCCAGGCCGCACCCTTCAAGCCAAGGAGGGGAATCATGCCTGATCTGCGCACTGAGGCGATTGTACTTTCGCGTGTTAAATATCAGGAGTCCGATCGCATCCTCACGCTGCTGACTCCTGAGGGTCGCTTTTCGGCAATCGCGCGTGGTGTTCGCAAAGAGCGCTCCAAGTTGGCAGGCAGCATTGAACCTTTCACCGTTTCTGACGTAGTGCTACATTTTAAATCACAAAACACTGATTCTGGTGGCCTCGCGATTTTAACCTCCGCTACCATGCTGAAGTTTTACCAAAATATCATTACCGATCTTGACACCCTGACTATTGCTTCGAATTTCCTTAAAGTCATTAATCGTCTAACTAACGACGCTGATTCCAAGGAATATTTTCAGCTTCTAAAAAATGCCCTTTCGGCACTAAACACGGCGGAAAAATATCAAATTCCGCTAGTTGAGACACATTTTTATCTTAACTTAGCTTTTATTTCTGGTGAAATGATCAATCTCGCTACTGACTCGAATGGGGATCGTCTGACGCTTGATTGTATATATGACTGGCATAGCTTTGACCGATGCTTTATTCCAGTGACAACTGACGTTGGTGAATTTAACGCTGATACTATTAAAATTCTTCGCCTCATGACCTCAATGCCAATTACCTCTATTTTGAAAATTAAAAACATCCACACCCATCTCAGTGCATTAAATATTATTCTGCGCACTCTTTGTGAAATGTTTTAACTACCAGAGGTCACCGCTCTAATTTTGTGGTATAATAAAGAAAAACTAACCAGGAGTGTTTATGGCAAAATTAGAAGATATTGTCAGCTTATGTAAACGTAGAGGATTTATTTTTCAAGGCTCCGATGTCTACGGCGGTATGGCTGGTACTTGGGATTTTGGCCCACTCGGCGTTAGTTTAAAGAAAAAACTCAAAGATCTTTGGTGGCAATATTGGGTGGAAAATCGTAATGATATGTATGGCGTCGATGCTGCTATCATCATGAATCCACGCACCTGGGTCGCCTCTGGTCACGCCGCCACTTTTTCGGATCCTTTGGTTGAATGTAAATCTTGTCATGGTCGTTTTCGTGCCGATAAGTTAGCTAAGACCGCTGAAGGTCATGATCTTTCCACCGAAATCACCGGTGAAGAACTTATCAAGGCCGGTATTAAATGTCCTACTTGTGGCAAGATTGAATGGGGTGAAGTCAAACCATTTAACATGATGTTCCAGACTCACGTCGGCGCAGTAGCTGACAATAGTTCCATCGCTTATCTTCGCCCAGAGACCGCTCAAGGTATCTTCACGAATTACAAGAACGTGGTCGATACGATTTATCCAGATATGCCATTCGGTTTAGCTCAACAGGGTAAAGCCTTCCGTAATGAAATTTCGCCACGTGATTTTATCTTCCGCTGTCGTGAACTCGAACAGATGGAAATTGAATATTTCGTTAATCCTAAAGATTGGGAACGTGTCTTTGATGAACTTCTCGCCGATGTGCATGACTTCCTGGAGAATGTCGTTAATCTTCCAGCTGATAAGATTCATGAATACGACGTCCCGGCTGCTGATCGTGCACATTATTCTAAGCGCACTATCGACCTTGAATTTGACTATCCAATCGGTTGCGAAGAATTGATGGGTATTGCCTATCGTACCGACTTCGACCTTGGTAATATCGAGCGTGAGTCGAAGAAGAGTATGGTTTACCGTGACAAGCGCACTGGTGAAACATTTGTACCTCACGTCATCGAGCCATCTTTCGGTGTCGAGCGTTTGATTATGGCCGTACTTTCGAGTGCTTATCATGAGGATGAAACTAATGGTGAAAAGCGCATCGTCTTGCAACTTCCAGAACATCTTGCGCCATACCGTTTCTGCGTTTCGCCTCTTCTTAAAAACAAGCCAGAATTAGTGGAAAAAGCTAAGGCCGTCTATACCGAACTTCGCCAAAAATATGGCAATGTCACTTGGGATGATTCTGGCAATATCGGTAAGCGTTATCACAAGCAAGATGAAATTGGTACGCCAAAATGTGTGGTTATCGACTTTGATACTCTTGAAGACGACACTGTGACCGTTCGCGATCGCGACACTATGGCTCAAACTCGCGTCAAAATCTCAGAACTCTAAAATAAAAAGAGGTAAAATAAAAAGAGGCCTTCGGGTCTCTTTTTATGTGACGGTATTTACTAAGCTATCTTTTGTTATATATTCAATTGCCCACCAAGATTTGTCGGTCTAATACTGCCTGGTCTATTTTTCGCCAAAAAACTCCGCTTCATATTCTGGCCTGATTTTAGCTTCGAATAACACAATTGGCACCTTCGGCGGTGGCGTGAAATCTGTTGGTCTCAGTGGGTAGCGAATTTTTGTCGTGTAATATTTATTTAATATGTATCCCAGCTGGCTCGTGTAATGACGGTCAGAGAGGATTAATTTTAAGGCCAATTGTTTTTGTAAAATCAAGTAAATGGCTTTCGGTGGATTTTTTAAGCCTTTTTCAATAATCTGGCCGTTTTGATTCTCGAGATTTAGTAGTTTATAAAAAACTTCCGCCGATAGGGAAAAAGGTGGATTAGAAAAGACTTTATAATTTGTGAAATCGAAATTTACTTCTCGAAAATCTCCGCACACTAGCTTCACGTTCTCGAGATTTTGTTCCTTCAAGTTATTTTTTAATTTCTTGAAAGTCTTCGGATCCTTTTCGATAGCGTAAACTAACCCACATTTTTTCGCCAGTGCCGTGGTGATCACGCCACTTCCCGCACCAATCTCTACCACCGTGTCGCGGCGTTTTAAATTACTGTGTCCGATTAGCATGAGCGCAAGTCGGACGTTTTTGAGAAAATGTTGGTCCAGTAGGTGATTACGGCTAGGCATTTTTTCCTCCCAGAATTTGACGAGCTTTCTTCAAAATTTCATTTTCCGCAAAATAATTCTTTACCAGGGAATTGCCGAAAAGTAGCCAAACTTCATTAATCTTTTCTCGGCGCTCCTTCGGGAGCTCACGATAATTTTTCATGAGTTTTGGCGCATATTTTTGCCAATTTCGCATCAAGCTTACTGGCTCCTCCACATCCGACTTCTCGAAAACCTCAAAAATCCCATCCATAAAAAACCGCAATTCTTCCGGCGAAGCAGAGGCAAGGAAATCATCCACCGTCTTGTTTAGAATGTCGCTTAATTTGCTATTTTTTGCGCGAAGAAAATTCTCCCCCTTAATTTCCCAAGTATAAATATCATGTTGATAGAGATTCTTTGCCTTACTTCTAACTACTACCACCTTCTCTTTGTGAGTTAAAAGTCGACCAATCACCGAACCTTCTGGAATATAGCTCACGATTTTCGATAAAACCTTAATCGTCCCCGCATCTTTACTGAGTAGCTCTTCTCTGAGGCCCGGTCCATCGTAATTTAAAACTTTAATAATCCTTTTTTGAAGTCGATCAGAGGCCATGATTGCGCAGTAGATTGACAAATTGCCACCTTTCGAATGTCCACCAAGGTAAAAATTTTTATAAAAATAGCGACGCGAAATCTGGTTTAGATAGTTCAGTGCTTCTTTTTGGGCTGGAATCTCTGGCAAAAACGACATATTAAAATCTTCTTTCCAGCCAAACAGTGTACCGTCCGTACCGAAGAATGAAACGTACATGGTGAAAAAATTAATTTGAATTGTTACTGCCGAAAATTGTTTTTCAAGCTGTTTATTGTTTTTTCGTGCAAAGAAACCTACTTTCAGATTTTGAAAGCGCGGACTTTCTCCCAGCAGCTGAATGAGTTTCTCATCATCTGGCCAAGCAAAATCGGAAGTTTTTAGTCTCTTCATCGCTTCGGTAATTTCGGAGATTTTAAAATTTCGCTTAGTTAGATCAAGCTGCTTTTTAATTTTATGAAATGGCAAATAAGAGATTCGCGCAAAAGCCAGCTCATCCAGTTCGGTAATCTCAGTAGTTTTTGAGATCCGTTTCTGATTATCCTTGAGGTAGTCTAGAATATTATTTGCATTCATAGTTATTATATTAATACTATTTTACAGTTTTTATGATGATTCTGTAAAATATGAGTATTTTTGTATATAAAAAGGAAGTTCCTGCGGTAGGAGCATACTGCCCCGTGCTGGAACTTCATTGCTTTTATATTATCAAATTAAAGAAGTTATGTCAAATCGACAGGTACTATAACGCGTTGACATAAAAATGGTGGTTCCGACTGGACTTGAACCAGTGACACAAGGCTCTTCAGGCCTCTGCTCTACCAACTGAGCTACAGAACCACTTCCCTAAATTATAGCATAGTGCGTGGTATAATTAAAGTATGAAAAAGATAAATACTGCCCCAATTTCTGGCATGCAAGAGCTTTTACCTCGCGAGCAAGCCATTTTTGATCAAATAAAATCGCAAATTATGCAGGTTTATCATCTCCATGGCTTCAATCACATCGAAACCCCGATGATTGACCGTACGGAAATCCTTCTCGCTAAGGCCGGCGGTGACACTGAAAAGCAAATCTACAAAGTAGTAAAAACTGCCGAGACTTCTGACGATGCGGATCAGGCTTTGCGTTTTGATCACACGGTGCCGCTAGCGCGATACGTGGTCGAGCATCAAAATGATCTAGCTTTTCCATTTCGTGTTTCGCAATTTGGTCGCAATTTTCGTGGTGAGCGTGCGCAAAAAGGCCGCTTCCGTGAATTTTATCAAATGGACGCTGATATCATTGGTCGTAATACTTTGCCAATCGGTTATGACGCCGAAGTTGTCGCTACTGCTTTTCACGCGCTTTCGCAATTCGTAAAGACCCCGATTTTGGTCCGTCTTTCGAATCGTAAAATTCTGGCCGGTCTCCTCGAGGCTTTAACTCTCACAGAAAAAAGTTCTGAAATTTACGGTATTATCGATCACGCTGAAAAAGTTCCAGCCGAAGTTACTGAGGCAAAATTACGCGAGCAAGTTACCGATGAGTCGAAAGTCCAAACATTGCTGCAATTCGTTCAAATTCGTGGTCCGCGTGCTGAAGTTACCGAAAAATTAGCCGCGCTCAGTATCGAGAATGAAACTTTCGCCACCGGTGTGAATGAATTACTTTTAGTACTTAATCTTCTCGAAGCTCAGGGAATTGGTCAGTCCGTGGTTGCCGATATGTTAATTATTCGTGGTCTTGATTATTATACTGGCACGGTCTTTGAAACGTTGCTTCCAGAATATAAAAATCTCGGTTCCATCTGTTCTGGTGGTCGCTATGACAATCTCGCCTCGAATTATACCGAGGAGAAATTCCCAGGTGTCGGCATCTCTATTGGCTTGACCCGCCTATTCTACTGTCTCTCAGCCAATAATCTTTTGGAAAATTATCAGTCCGCTCCGGTCAAATACTGCGTGGTTCCTATCTCGGACGCAGAAATCGTCTACGCCTACCAAGTGGTCGCACATTTGATTAATCAAGGTGCTAGTGCTGATCTTTGCCTACTTGATAAAAAGCTTGGTGACAAAATCAAATACGCTTCCAAGGTTGCTGAAAATGTTATCATTATCGGTGAAAACGAAGCCGAGAATCGTACTTATCAAATCAAAAACCTTACTACTGGTGAACAAAAAAACTTTCGATTTAAACTAAAATTCAATAAATTATTTTAAATAAAATAGTCGTCCTAGCGGCTATTTTTTATAGAAAAAACTCAAAGCTAAAAACTAAGGAAAAACAAAGACGCGTTTTTAATTTCCTGAAAATGTACAACAAGTAACAGAGGTAAAACCGAACAAAACCGTAAAACCGAACAGCAATATAAGAAACCGAACACTAAAATTTTTTAAACCCTAATAAGTTAAACTATAAAATATCATTTTTGCAACTCTAAAATGTCAATGCTAAAAACATTAAAAATCTCAAAAGTCAATGTTGACGACAAGCAAAAGCATGATATCATAGAGATAAGAATTCGGGCGAAGTTGAGAGACGTCTGAATTCGAAGACAAAACACCTCGGAGGTTGAGTGTGAAGTTAATGTCTATATTGTAAATAAAATACACCTCGGGAGTTTGGTGTATTTTTTATTAGTCTATGCTAAAATATCTCTATGGCACTGTGGCGGAGTGGTTACGCAGCGGTCTGCAAAACCGTGTACACCGGTTCAATTCCGGTCGGTGCCTCCAATTTATCGAAGTAGATGCGGCAATTTTTTAGAAAAAGCCACGACTTTGGTAGTATAATATCTCTAAGCCCGAATGGCGGAATTGGTATACGCGTTCGACTTAAAATCGAATGGAGAAATCCATATGGGTTCAAGTCCCATTTCGGGCACCAACAAGATGACCTCAAAAAAGCGGTCATTTTTTATTTAAAAGCAAGCTAGATATTATGATTATTGCGATTGACGACTCAGGTGACCCGGGATTAAAAATGGACAAAGGTTCCAGCAGTTATTTTGTAATCGTTGCTGTGATATTTTTAACTGATTATGATGCTGAAGCCACCGCTTTAAAGATAGAAAGATTTAGGCAAACATTAAAGTGGAAAATTCATCATGAATTCAAATTTAGAAAGACATCGCCAGAGATTAGGAAGGCCTTTCTTTCAGAAATCAATAGCTGTAATTTTGTATTATCGGTCGCTGTCGTGGATAAAACAAATACTAATGTGGATATCCCATCTAATAGGGATGCTAGTAGTTTATACAATACAGTGATACTAAGGGCTATATCTCAAGTCTTAGATGAATCGACCAATGCACGGGTTTTAATTGACGGTGAAGGCGGATCGTCTTATAAGCGTAATGTAAAAACATTTTTCAGGCAGAATCTTCCCAAAAATGCAATTAAACAGATAAGATACCGTGATTCAAAGAATGATGTTTTAATTCAACTTGCTGATATGGTTGCAGGCTCAGTTAATAGGTCTTTGACTGGAGATAAAGAGTATTTGAGTATTATTAAAAGACATATTAACTTTTTAACAAAAACCTAAAACAATCAAAAAAGCGCCTAAGCGCTATTTTTTTCGAAACGTCTTCTATCCAGCAGATTACTCATCTGGAAAGTATCGCCATAACGACGCCAATTCGATAGACGAATCATTTATAACTCTATTATATTACTTTAGGAAAATATTACAAGATAAAAACCTGCAATGTAAAAGTATTAGTCTAAATAGGGATTCGGTGTGAGATTGGAATCTATATCTACAAATTTTTCCTAAATACTTGACTTTATGTTAGATTTCGGTAAAATTAAAACAGTATGCGAGCTTAGCTCAGTTGTTTAGAGCGCTTCCTTGCCAAGGAAGAGGTCGAGAGTTAGAGTCTCTTAGCTCGCACCAATTTATCCCCACTAAAACCCCCCTTTTAGTGGGGATATTTTGTGTCTAAAAAGCTTACCACTTTTTCGATTTCTGATATAATTAAAGTATTAACAAGGAGTAAAATGAACACACTACAAATGATTTTAATCGGTGTTATCGCAGTTGTAATCCTAGTTGCCCTCTATGCAATTTTTGTTTACAACCACGTAGTCACCGTCAAGGTTCGCGTCGATAATGCTTTCTCAGACATTCTTGTCCAATTGAAGCGCCGCGCTGACCTCATCCCAAACCTTATCGAAACCGTTAAGGGCTATACCAAACACGAAAGTGAAACTCTCGAAGCTGTCGTGAAGGCTCGTTCCAGCGTCCTCACCGCTTCTACCCCAGCTGAAGTTGCTGGCGCTGAAAAAGAAATGAAATCAGCCCTCAGCCACATCTTCGCACTTGCCGAAAGTTACCCAGAATTAAAGGCTAACGAAAACTTCATCCGTTTGCAAGATCAGCTCGAAGATACCGAAGATAAGATTCAGGCTTCTCGCCGCTATTACAACGGTGCGGTTCGCCAATATAACGAATTTATCGTGCGCTTCCCAGCTAATATCTTCGCTGGCATGTTTGGTTACAAAGCTCGTGAATTCTACAACGTTTCCGAAGAGGAAAATGCCAAGATTCAAGAAGCTCCAAAAGTTTCTTTCTAATCAATTAATACGACGATTTAATATCCAGTGGGGCGACCCACTGGATATTGTCAGAAAGGGAATATGTATTCTCAAATTGCAGCTAACAAAAGAAATACCGTTTTGATACTTGCCGGCTTCGTCGGTTTTATTGGTTTTATCGGGGCGCTTTTTGCGGCTGTTTACGGCGATAATAGTATTTTTATTTTTACTTTAGTTTCGGCCATCATTTATGCCAGTATCATGGTCTTTTTGTCTTCTAGTATGGCTATGGCGATGACTGGTGCTCGTCCTATCGCTAAAAAAGATTACCGTTCTCTTTATAATATTGTAGAAAATCTCACTATTACCACAGGTCTGCCGATGCCAGAAATTTATGTAATTGATGATCCGGCGCCGAATGCCTTTGCTACCGGGCTCGATCCGGCGCACGCTAAGGTTGCGGTGACCACTGGCCTGCTAAATATTATGGATAAGGACGAACTTACCGGGGTTCTAGCTCACGAAATTTCTCACATTAAAAATTACGATATTCGCGTTTCTTTGGTGGCTTTTGCCTTGGTAAGTGTGGTGGGCTACATTGCTGATATTGGTCTTCGTATGATTTCCTATACTAATCGCCGGGACGAACAAGACAGTCCGGTCGGAGTGATCGCGCTGCTTTTTACTTCGATTTTGGCGCCCCTAGTGGCCACGATTGCTCAGATGGCGATTTCGCGTGAGCGAGAATATCTTGCCGATATGTCGGCCGCTGAAATTACCCATTACCCAGATGGTTTGATTAGTGCCTTGAAGAAACTGGATGAACACGGTCAACCAATGCGTCGTCAAAATACCGCCACTGAGGCAATGTTTATCAATAATCCACTCAAAAAGCGTCGCACCAACTCACTTTTCCGCACCCACCCACCAATTGAAAAACGCATCGAACGTCTCGAGCGCGCGAAGGATAATATTTGATGAAGAAATCTAAAACTAAATCAGTAGTATCTGAGTCAGCCTCTGATGAAAAAAATCTGGTCTCAAAGCAGGCGCAGCACCAAGCTGAAAAGCAGCAGAAAAAACTTCAAAAACAGGAACAAAAACAAAAAAAGCAGCTTGCGCGCGAAAAGAAGCAGCTAATCAAAAAGCAGGACGAAGTGCGGCTTCACCGCTCCTTTAAGCGCTCCTATTACGAAGATTATCAGCGTAAAACTGAGCTCCCGAGTTTGACCAGTCAAGCTAGTGCTGCTTTTAAAATGTTTTTCAAATTCTGGAAAATCTTTCTACCACTCCTTTTAATTTTTGTCGGCCTCTATATTTTTCTCATCGGTGCCATGTCGGAAAATACCCTTGCCGATGTAAGAGCCAATGTTGAGCAGACTAATAAGGATGTGGCGGATGGTAAAATTGGCACCGTCGGTAAAGCGGGGCTTACTTTGCTCGGCATTATTTCCACTGGTGGTCTCACCACTATGAATGATGCGCAAATTGTCATCGCGGTGCTTCTATTTGCCATTATCTGGCTAGTCACTATCTATTTGGCGCGCCATCTCCTCGCCGGTCACCAGGAAATCAAGATGCGCGACGGTTTTTACAGCGCCTTGTCGCCTCTGGTTTCGACTCTGGTGGTCGGGCTAATTATCTTTCTCGAGGCCGTACCAATCATGCTTACGATTATAGTTTTTCAAGTCGCTCTCACCACTGAATTTCTCTCCACGCCGTTTTATGCACTACTTTTCTTTATGTTTGCTGCACTGATGATTACGCTCAGTCTCTATCTGTTATCCAGTAGCTTTTTTGCCATTATTGTGGTTTCGGCGCCAGGTCTTTATCCTCTGACCGCCGTACGGATGGCCAAAAATCTCATTATGGGGCGCCGCATCCGCTTCTTAATTCGGGTTTTCTACCTCATTATCATTATTGCCTTGCTTTATCTATTACTGCTTCTACCAGCCATTATTCTTGACGGGGTATTGAAAACTCAATTCGCCTGGCTTACCGACAGTAAAATTCCGTTTGTGGCTATCATCCAGCTCACGATTACAGTCTTTATCTTTATCTATCTTTCGATTTATTTCTACCTCTTTTATCGCGCCCTTCTCGATTATAATGATGATGCTAAACTGGAGCTCTAAATATGAATAATGAAAAATCTGCGGCCAAGGCTCGTATTGAAAAACTAAAGACCTTAATCAATGATTATCGCTATCATTATCACGTCCTAGATGAGTCGATTATGTCGGAAGCAGCGGCTGACTCTTTGAAGCACGAGCTTAGCCAATTAGAAGAACAGTATCCAGAATTTATTACTCCTGATTCTCCCACCCAACGCGTAGCTGGTAAACCTCTGGATAAATTCCAAAAAGTCACGCACGCTTCCCGTATGATTTCTCTTGCCGATGTTTTTTCTGAATCCGAAATTCGTGATTGGGTAGCCAGAAATTATAAGTTAGTTGATCGAGGCACCGAATTTACCTTTTTCACCGATATTAAAATGGATGGCCTGGCCATGTCCTTGCATTATGAAAATGGTATTTTTCAGCAGGCCGTTACGCGTGGCGATGGTCTGGTAGGTGAAGATGTTACCATGAATGTGAAAACCATTCAGAATATCCCACTTAAATTAAATCTGGATAATCCACCAGAGCATCTGGAAGTGCGCGGCGAAGTGATTATTTTTAAGCAAGATTTTGAAAAACTTAATCAAATGCAGGCTAAGCTCGGTGAGAAACCTTTCGCTAATCCGCGTAATCTTGCCGCCGGTACCATTCGTCAGCTCGACCCTCGCATTGCTGCTAGTCGTCCACTGCGCTTTATGGCCTACGACCTAGTCACACCGGATCTTCCGACCCACCAAGAGGCTTATGAATTTTTGCGCCAAATCGGTTTCCAAACTTCCGGTCAGGACCATACCTATAGCCATCTTAATGAAGTTTTTGCCGAGATCGAACACCTTGGTCAGGTGCGCGGTAATTTTCTTTTTAATACCGATGGCATGGTGATAAAAATTAATGATCGCAAAATATATTCTGAGCTTGGTATCGTCGGCAAAACTCCTCGTGCTGCTGTGGCCTTTAAATATCCCGCTGAAGAATCCACTTCGAAGGTGCGCGATATCGTAATCTCAATTGGTCGTACTGGTGCGGCGACCCCGGTGGCTATCTTAGACCCCGTGGAAATTGCCGGTAGTACTGTGCGCCACGCCACCTTGCATAATTCTGATGAGATTGAAAAGCTCGATATTCGTATCGGTGACACCGTGATTATTTATAAGGCGGGTGATATTATTCCGAAAATTAAGGAAGTATTATTTACCCTTCGTCCAGAGGGTACCGAGCCTTTTGATTATGAAAAAGCTCTCAAAAATCAATATCCAGAACTTGAGTTCGAGCGTCCTGATGGAGAAGTGGTTTACCGCGTGAAGGGGCAGGATTTAGATTTTATCTTGCGCCGTAATCTTGAATATTTTGCCAGCAAGCAGGCGTTAAATATCGAGGGCCTAGGTGAGAAAAATGTTAATTTATTGGTCGATGCTGGCCTCTTGAAAAGCCTAGTTGATCTCTACCGTTTGCAAAAATCAGATTTAATTAAGCTCGAACGTTTTGGCGAATTATCAGCCACTAAATTAATAAATGCCATCGAGGGGACTAAGCAGGCGCCGCTCGCCAAATTTATCACCGCGCTCGGCATTCGACACGTCGGCGCACAAACAGCGGTCGCCCTCGCTGATGCCTTCCAGTCACTTGAGACACTGCGTGATGCCACCGAAGAAGAGCTGCTAAAAATCCCGGATATCGGTCTCACGGTTTCTGAATCGATCTTGGCTTACTTCGCCGATGAAGATAATTTAAGGCAACTCGATGATTTTGCTTCGCTCGGTGTACATCCAGTTTACGTTAATCATGATAACGCCCCACTTAAAGGTCAAAGTTTTGTCGTCACCGGAACACTTACTGATATGGGGCGTGAAGAAGCGGAAGATTTATTGCGCGAAAAAGGCGCTACGGTCACCAGTTCTGTGACCAAAAATACTACCGCCTTAATTGCCGGCGCTAAGCCAGGTGCTTCGAAAGTCACCAAAGCCGAAAAGCTTGGTATTAAGATCATCTCTGAAGCAGAATTTCGTGAATTGATTAAATAAGCTCATAAATTTGAAACACAAAAATAGGTGCCATCTCGCACCTATTTTTGATTTATCGCCTAGTCCAGGAATCTTAGGTTCTCCTAGAGTCTTACTCTTATAATCTAGGTCGGGGTTAAGTTCTCCTAGAATCCCACTGTTTTAGTTTTCCGCGAAAGGATTTTTCAGAACTAGTTCTGGATTAGCTTCTGCAATACGCATTAGCTCATTATATTTCGCGATGCGCTCCGAGCGTGAGAGGGAACCAGTCTTAATTTGACCCGTACCGAGCCCGACCGCAAGGTGCGCGATGGCACTATCTTCGGTTTCACCCGAGCGGTGCGACATTACGGTTCGGTAGCCGGCTTTTTGCGCCAAAACCACCGCGTCGATGGTTTCAGAAAGTGAACCAATCTGGTTTGGCTTAATCAAAATCGCATTCCCCACTTTTTCCTCGATACCTTTTTGCAGTAATTTTACATTGGTCACGAAGAGGTCGTCGCCGACTAATTGCAACTTATTACCGAGTCGCTCGGTGAGCACTTTCCAGCCCTCCCAGTCATTTTCCGCCAGGCCATCCTCGATGGAAACGATCGGATATTTCTCTAGCAACCCCTCATACCAGTCAATCATTTCGGCACTGGTCTTGGTCTCACCAGAGGTCTTTAATTTATAACCGCCGTCTTCGTAAAATTCCGAGGAGGCAATATCCATCGCAATCGCAATATCTTTACCTACGACGTAATTCGCTCGCTCAATTGCTTCGCAAATTAGTTCCAAAGGTTCATTGTTGCCGCCAAAAACTTTTGGTGCATAACCACCCTCGTCGCCTACCGTGGTAACATAATTTTTCTCTTTTAGAACCTTCTTTAGAGCGTGAAAAGTTTCCGCGCCCATGCGAATCGCTTCGTTAATATTGGTTGCCGCGATTGGCATCAACATATATTCCTGAAAATCCGTACACCAATCCGCGTGTGCACCCCCGTTCATCACGTTCATCATTGGCATCGGTAAAGACATCCGGTCAGAGGTGCCGGCAATTTTTGCCACATATTCATAAAATGGCATTTTCATGGCGCGGGCCGAAGCCTTCGCTAGGGCTAAAGAAACCGCCAAGATTGCGTTCGCCCCGAGGTTGGATTTATTTTCCGTGCCGTCGAGCTGAACCATTAGTTGATCAATTTCCCGTTGGTCGACATGCTTGCCTATAAGTAAGCTGCTAATTTTAGTATTAATATTGCGTACGGCCTGCATGACACCCTTGCCGTCGTAAAAGTTTTTATCTCCGTCACGTAGCTCCAAGGCTTCGCCACTACCGGTCGATGCGCCAGATGGCACCATGGCACGACCGGCACTCCCGTCAGATAAGAAGACGTCAGCTTCTACCGTCGGATTGCCGCGGCTATCGAGAATTTGCCTTGCGTGAATTTCTTTGATTGTGATATTTTCCATAGTTTTATTATAGCATTAGCATTTTAAAACTACCCTGAAAACTACCCCAAAAACCATCAGATTTTTAGGCTCTGATTACGACCAATATCCTCTATCTGTTCCACCCCTGATGACAAAATTCCCCAGATAGAGTATAATAACCCCATTAAGTTTTTACTTAAGTGCAAAATATTGGGTACCTTAAAAGGTAAAGTTTGACTTCATAAGGAGGGGGCATGAAAAACTTGAATGAGAAAACTACAACTGGCAGCAAAAGTCGCTCCGTTGAGGAGACGCTAACGGTGGAGCTGGCTGAAGTGTTCGGTCGAATTTCGAACAGAAAGCATCAGAAAAATACTTTGATCGCATTAACGGTGATTCTTAAATCTTTTCTGAATGGCGAACTTTATGGTCGCGATATTTCCAAGATCTTATCGAAAGAGCTTCTTTTCGAAAATTACGACGAACTGACAAAGCAGGGAATTTCCATTGACATTAATAAGCTGATGACGGTTTTTGGTCAGGAAGATTACTCGGATATTTATCATGGTTCAGAATTTGTTACCGAAAATGCCGCCTGGTTTATTCAGCGTGGTGCTTCACTTGATCTATTGCTTGGTCAATTTCTGATCAATGATGGTTGGAAGAATATCGAGAAATTAATTCAAGCGGGTGTGCCGGTTACAGATTTACTGAATAAGAAGCGTATGCTTCTATATGTGGATGATTATTTTGAGCTTACGGTTGACCGTGTGAAAACTATCATGAACTGGTTTCTGCGCCACGGCGCGACCAAGCCTCAAATTGGGGATTGGCTAAAATCTGAATTGAGTAGAAACATTTCAGTCAAACTTCTTCGCGACCACATGATTAATTGGTCAGAGTATGGTATTGATCCATCCAGGGCATATACTCTGCCCGGACTATGTCCAGATTATGAGGAAGAAGAAGAGCACTATAGGGAGTAAACTTTACTGAAAAATCTCTGGCTCTAGCCAGGGATTTTTTGTTGCCATAAGCATTTTTTTGCAAAATCTTAATAATTACGGTTAAGCTATTTACAAAAAACATAAAAAGTGGTATAATGAGCCAAATTGATATAAATCATAGAGTTAATTGGAGATTATCATGCAAACTAATCAACCTAACCGCGCTAAACGTTTTCGTATTATCGTTTTCGCTACCATCATCGCTTTTATCGTAGTGATTTTCGGTGCTTGGATTATTACTTCAGCTATCAAATCTGCTGAAAAGTCCCGCCAACAAGAAATCACTGCTACCGAAGAGTCTAAGGAAGAAAAAACTAATAAGACCGAGACTAAGGCAGAAAATAAGACTGAGGCCAAAACTGAAGCTAAGTCATCTGAAAAGACCAATAATCAAGGTCAAAATAATAAGATTTCTACCGCTTCTCCAGCTGATCAGTACCAAAACAATAAAACTACCACTACGTCAAATACCGCCAATGGTACCGCTACTAGCACTACTAAGGCCGCTTCTGACCTCCCAAGTACTGGTCCAGAAGACCTCGTCTTCACCGCTATTCTCGCTGGTGTAGCCGTTTACCTCGTTTGTTTGAATCTCAATCGCAAAAAATCTGTCGCCTAATCGACGGATTCTTAGAAAATCTCCACTTCGAGTGGAGATTTTTTGTTTGAGGGATTTTTCTTGCCTCATTCTGATTAAACTTATGCTAAAATATAGAGGAATATTTGAGCAAACTTAATCACGAGAAAGGGAAGCATGGCGGATAAATTCGATTTTGACCTCGAGGTCAATCCGATTGAAACAGGCCCAAAAAATCAAATCAAAGAAGCTGGGGTTAGTGCGAGCAGCGTGCATTTTAATGCCCAGGCATCGGAACCAGCTAAAACGCAAAGTGTAGATACTGAAATTCCAAAAACCGAAAGTTCCAGCGTTTTATCGGATGATTTGATTAATAATATGGCCGATTTTATCTCTGAGGAATCCTCGGAAAATCCGATTTTAGCCGCCGAAGTTGCAGAAGACGTTGCAACTTCTGAAAACACCAAAATCTCAGAAAATAAAGACCATATTCTCGACGAAGTTTTAAAAGAAAATAATTACGAAGAGTCGACCGAAGATACTACTGTAACCACCAGTTCTAGTTCCGCTTTCTCCGCTTCCGAGTTTGTTCCAGATTCCGTGTCTGACTCTGCTTCCGATTCCACCCACGAATCTATTTCTGATTCCGCTTCCGAAAATACCGAAGCTAATACCGAAGCCGAAACTCCGGCCAAAAAAGAGAAAACCAAAGCTCAAAAAATCTTCCTCCATCTCCTTGCCATCCTTATCGCTGCTGGTATCGCGCTCTTTATTTACTTTTTCTTTTTCGCGAACGTCAGTGCCAGTACTTTTTCTAAAATCTTCCACAAAGTTAGTGGTTCCGATATTGAATTCCAACAATTTGTCACCGGTGACACGCTAAATACCAAAGGCGAAAGTCAAATTCAGCAGGCTGATCTTCGCGTTAGCCTTAGTCGCGGTAGTACAGAAAATTCTGCCGCCGTCCACGCCACTCTAAATTTCACCATGAAGGGCGATAATTCGCCAATCCTGCTCGGCCTCGAGGGGATTTTGGCCCAAGATGGCAAAATTTACCTTAAACTCGATCATCTAAAGGATAGTTTGACCGCTGTACTAAAAGGTTCGGGTAAGGAAATTGACTCAGAAATGCAAAAATCTCTCGATGACTTTGCGATGGAAATTGAAAACAAATGGCAGCGTATCGATGCTGAGGAAGTAATCGCAGGATTTAGTGGTGCGCTAGGCTTTACCTTACCAAAAGTTTTACAGAACGGTATTGCCGGGACTCTTTCTTGCGTGACTCAAAATATCGGTAAGACTCATAATCAGCAGTCCGAACTCATGACTAAGCTTTACCGCGAGAATGAATTTGCCAATTTCACTGAATTAAATAGTGAAGAATCCGCTAGCTATGTCAAGCTTTCGGGTGATCTCGGTAAACTCTACCGCGTCACCTTTAACGATAATAAACTTAGTCGCTTCCTCGAGGCTGCCAATAAAGCCTCCCAAAATACCGAAATTTCTAAATGTCTCTCGAATGCCTACTCTCTTGCCCCAAACTCCTATGAAGAGGAAGAGCAGGGTGTTTTGAAGGATAAAACCATCAAAGATTACGACAAATATATCCAAGAAATAAAGAGCACTGTTAATATCTTCGTGGGTATCGATACTTTTACGGGCGATATTAAGGGGCTAATCTTTACCACTCCTAGCCAAAAGAATTCAAAAGAGCTCGATCAAACTCACGCCGTGATGCGTTTCAAAGATTCTAAGAAAAAGGAAATTAAAGTCCCAGCTGAGTCCACTCCAATCTTTGATAGCCTGAGTAAGATTTTGAAGCTCGATCAATTCGAGGAAATCATGAAAAAGACCCCACTCCAGAATCCCCTTCAAAACACCACCGACGCCGAAAAACTCTTAAAAGACGCCAATCTTATCTAATAGCCTAAAAAGCATCACGGTCTGAGATGTCGACCCAGGCGTCTTACTCTAACCTCTCAAGTGCAACACTTTGAGATGTTAACTCGGATGCAGATTTTGTAAAAAATCAGAAATATTTTATAATTAAAATAATGATTTCGGCGGAACTCAAAGCTAAGTTGAAAACACTCCCCAGTAGCCCTGGGGTGTATTTTCATAAAAACCGCGAAGGGGAAGTGATTTATGTGGGCAAGGCGGCGGTCTTAAAAAATCGGGTCCGTCAATACTTTCAAAACACCGAAAAAGATCCCAAAACCGAAGCCTTAGTAGCGGAAATTCACGACACTGATTGGCTAATCGTCGACACCGAAATGGATGCGCTCTTCCTCGAGTCGGAAATGATTAAGCGCTATATGCCGAAGTGGAATATTTTACTTCGTGACGATAAAACTGTCAGTTACGTGCGAATCAATATGGACCAGCCGGTCCCAGATGTCTCGATTACGCGAAATCCCTTAGATGATAAGGCGACCTATATCGGCCCGTTTTACGCCAAAACTACGATTATTAAGGCGCTGAGAGTGTTAAGAAAAATTTTTCCTTACTACGATAAACCTTATAACGGCAAGAAAACTCTCGACACTGATCTCGGCCTCACGCCAGGTATTGAGATTGGCAAAACCACCGAAAAAGCCTACAAAACTGAGCTTCGTCGTCTTATCCGTTATCTAAATGGCGACCGAGATAACTTATTGAGAGAAATTGAGCGCGACATGCACCGCCACGCCTCGCTTGGTGAGTTTGAGATGGCGGCTAAACTCCGCGATGAATATTTTGGTCTGAAGGGGTTGAAACGTAAAATTATTTTTTCCGACAAGGAATTTCTCGATTTATCTTCTGACCAGGCATTGTTGCAGATTCAGAAACTCCTTAACCTTGAATCGGTACCGCGTCGCATTGAGGGTTACGATATTTCGCATATTTCTGGCTCCGACACCGTAGCCAGCATGGTAGTTTTCAAAAATGGCGTGGCGAGCCGCGCGGATTATCGTAAATTTAAGATTAAAAGTAGTAAAAATGACGACACCGCTAGTATGCGTGAAGTGGTGACGCGCCGTCTTAAGCACCAGGAATGGGAATATCCTGATTTGATTATCTTGGATGGCTCCGATTTGCAGCTTCGGGCGGTTTTACCTCTGTTAATTGAGGCTAAAATTCCTGCCATCGGACGTAATAAATCCGGTGACCATACTAGAAATGCTGATGTTAATTTAATTATCCCACACTCACACCAGGGGGTTCTGAGTTTTTCCAGTCAAGTTTTTTCTAATGAATCGCATCTCGCCAAGCTTATCGCACGCATCGATGAAGAGGCGCATCGTTTTGCCATTACTTTTCATCGTCAGTTGCGTAGTAAGCGCATGTTCAAATAAAATCATATAAAATCGTGCTACAATAGGCTTATGATAAAAAAGCAAATTAAATTTTTCATCCTGCGTTGGATTGTTTCCTCGTTCTTGATGTGGATTTGTGTCAAACTTTTTGGTCGTGTCGATCAAGAGGTTGATACTTTCGGGGTTTTTGTCACTGCCGGCCTCGTGCTTTCTGTGGTTCAAACCATCGTGAAGCCAATTTTAACTATTTTCGCTCTGCCTCTGATTTTACTCACTATGGGGATTTTTAACTTGGTGCTCAACATTGCAATGTTGTGGTTGGTCGTACACCTGGTCCCACATATTTCTATCTCTGGTATTCAGTTAGTTTGGTCGTGGCTACTGATGAGTGTCCTGACAAGTCTTGTTAATTTCGTCATTCCAGACTATAATTAAAATATGAATATTGGAAGTATCCTCGAAAGTGTAAGTCTTATCTCGGCCGTTCTCGCCATGCTCCTCATTTTATTGCAACAACGCGGCGCCTCCCTCGGTGCGGGCTTTGGTGCAAGTGGTGAATTATATACCACCCGTCGAGGTCTCGAAAAATCCCTCTTTAATGCCACTGTGGTGTTGGTCGTGATGTTCGTCGCCTCAATCTTAGGTATGCTTTTGCTGCCTACCATTAGTTAAATTATGAATAAGACCCTCAAAAAACGTAGTCAAAAAATTTCCAAAAAAATTACGCTCTTCAGTCGCAAAATCAGCGAAAACAGTAAAGAGCACGTCAAGGAAAACTTGATTGGCCATATTTCGCATGTGAAAAATGTCCGACTCTTTGTGCTGGAATGGGTGCTTTTGATTTTAGCCATCCTTATTTTTGCTACCGTGCAATCAGTTTGGTATTCCGAATCCTATGCCGTGGAAGCCTACACTGATGGTGGTAATTTCACCGAAGGTACTCTGGGCAAGATCAACTCTATGAACCCGCTTTTTGCCACCACTTTCTCAGAGGAGGCTCTTTCTCGTCTGATGTTTGCTCGTCTGGCGGAGGTAGATTACTCTGGTCATACCGGTGCAGGTCTGGCCGAAACAATTACTAGTAATACTACTGGCGATGAGTGGACGGTGCGCCTGCGCCAGAATTTGAAATGGTCAGACGGCGACGACCTTACTACGGAAGATGTGCTCTATACGGTTAATACGATTAAGAGTGCCTCTCTAAAATCGAACTTCAGTAGTAAATTGAATGGCGCCACCGTACGCCAAGCCGAAGATGGCTCACTGGTTTTTAAGCTTGAAAATACTAATGCTTTCTTCGAAAGTAATTTGAATTTCCCCATCCTTCCAGCCCATATTTTGAAGGATGTGAAGCCGGAGCAATTGAATGAGCATAAAATGTTTACCAAGCCAATTTCTTCGGGTCCGTTCGTCTTTAAGGCTACCCAAACCATCGGTAATGAAGGCGAAAAAGTAGTCTATTTGAACCGTAACCAAAATTATTACAAGGGAAAGACTCTGCTTGATAGTTTTTCTATCCATGCTTTCTTAACCACTGACGCGATCAAAGCTTCTCTGAAATCCGGCTCCATTACTGCCACCGGCAGCCTTCCGTCTCGTTACACTACGGAGCTTCTCAATGAAAAAAGCCTCAAAGAGCAACAAACCACCGTTAATTATGGTGTCTTTGCCTTCCTAAATACGACCTCTACTTCTAATACTGCTCTTCAAGATAAGGCTTTCCGCCAGGCACTTCGTCAAGGTTTGAACTATGGTAATCTCTTATCAGGTCTAAACGGCGAACAGGCCCTCAAATTCCCGATCACTGAACAGCAAGCCAAGACCTTGTCTTTCCCAGAGGCTGCTGTTACTAATGTCACTGAAGCCAAATCTAAGCTGGATAATTTTAAGGCCAATAAGCCAGAGTATTTTGGCACCGATCTCCGTATCGTTACGGTTAAGGGTGATAAATATATGGAAGAAATCGCTAATCGCCTCGGTGAGCAGCTAAAATCTCTTGGTGTGCCAAACCAAGTTGCGGCCTACGAAGCTTCTCAGGATTTTACACTTAATGTCCTCCGTCCACGTAATTATGATATTTTGATTTATGAAATCGCCATGGGCGCCGATCCGGATGTGGTGCCTTATTATCACTCGGCCGAAGCCACCGAAAATGGCTATAACCTGAGTAATTATAAGAATGCTACGGTTTCGAACTTGATTCTCAGTGCTAGAAATACGATTGATACCTCGTTGCGCGACGCCAAATACCGTAAATTCCTTGAAATCTGGCTCGACGATGTACCTTCGATCGCGCTTTATCAATCTAGCTTGCCATATTTTATGAATAAAAACGTGCGCGCCTTCTCGGCGGATCAGCATCTAGTCTCGGGTGAAGACCGCTTTAACGATATTATTAATTGGTCTGTAAAGAAGACTTTCAAAAATCGTACTCCGTAGAATCGGAATAATTTCAAGATTTTTCTCCCCATAGCGAAAAAATATGTTATAATAACCGTATGCACCTGTGGTGAAATTGGTATACACGCTACCTTGAGGTGGTAGTGCCTTCGGGTGTGCTAGTTCGAGTCTAGTCAGGTGCACCAAAAAATAACTCCTTGCGGAGTTCTTTTTTGTTGCACCCGATGCGTCCCAAGGGGCAAACAGGTGCACCAACTAAAGAAGTCTACCTTGGTAGACTTTTTTAGTTGGTATCTAGATTAGACGAGAACGTAGTTCGACTGGACGACGAAGCGAGTGAAAGAAAAAAGCTAGCTTTTTTCTTTCCGAGCGAGGAGGAACAGATATTTTTCTCAAAGAGAAAAATATCGACTAGTCAGGTCCGCCTAAATAACTCCTTGCGGAGTTCTTTTTTTACATCAGATATTTAATGTCATTTCTAAATCATGACGCATAAAACCGTTTTTCTCATAGACGGCTATTGCATGTTTGTTGTCGGATAAAACGAGTAATTTCATACTTGTGCAATTTTTTGATTTGAAGTAATTTTTTATCTCGTTAAGCAGATTTTGTCCAATATTACGTCCTCTATATTCCGGCCTCACAAATAACAAACCAACCCAACCTTCTTTGGAGGACTTATGTGTTAGGTCGTAAAAATCGTCTTCGCCCTTTCTATGTTCAATTATTACGCCTTGAATAAACCCAGTAAGCCTACCATCCTCCTCTTCAGCAACAAAAATCTTACCATCCATATTCTTTGCATCGTCCATCATCTTCTGCATATAATAATGCGCGTCATTAATATTCTTATATGGTTGAGACTCACGGGTCTGATCAATTTCCGAAAAATACTTTTGTAGGTCAAATTGCATTTCGTCTATATCTTTTCGGTCGTTTATATCCATCTCTCTAATCATTTTTTCATCCTCTAAGTATTTAAATTGTTTATGTGTTTGACGTTTTAGTAGCTTCTCTGCTCCGGACATCCGCCTAGGACATTGCTCATCGCGGATTTTTCTGCTTCTGTCACCCAGAGATTATATTTTTTCTTCACCGAAATCTGGCGTGCCACATATTGGCAACGAAAACTCTTATTCTTCGGTAGCCAACTCGCCGCATCGCTATCAGATTTTTGTTGGTTGGCTGGCCCATCCACTGCGGCGAGATTTAGTGGATCAGTCGCAATCTGAAATCTAATGTCGCTGCTGAGATATTGTGCGCCTTTTTGCCAAGCATCCGAAAGCGCCACGATGTGGTCAATCTGAATTTTCTTACCAATCTCTTCACGGCTCGAAAAACTCATCCAAGTCCCGGTGTACGGTTCATAAAAACTACCCGAAATCACATTGCACTTTTGGTCGGTCTTCGCCGTCTCGCTAAAATCCCGCTTCAAGATACGTTGTCTCAGATTACAACCCTCGATTTCTGGCCAATTCTTATAAAATTCTGTGCGTTTATAACCAGTCTTTGGCGCACGACCCTTAACTTCGAGATTAGACAAGACCTCGCTAGCTAGCGGCTTGGAATTAGAAGTATCGGTACTATTCATGGGATTCGTAGCATTGGATTTATCTGGATTGTTTTGAGTTTCTTTGGGTCCAGTATTGCCTTCTGTGGGTTCAGCATTACTCGCGTTGCCACGCTCGTCGGACTTAATGCTTTCACTCTGCTGCTCAGAATAGACTGGTGTATAATTATAAGATTTTGGATTTAGCGCCACTGTCAGCAAGAACAAACCCAGCAAGCTTAGGCCGGTTACTACACGTCTTTTGAGTAAGCGTCTATTCTGCATCTAAGTCAAACCTTAATAAATTAATTTTACTTAAAGCGCTTGGCGTATTCCACTACTGAAGCTAAATCTTCATCTTTAGTAAAATCAGCCGAGTCATCAATTGCAAGGAGGGAACTTAGGAGTACGCGCGCGTCGAGCAGGCCAGAGATTTTTCCTGCCTCATCCACCACCACAAAAGCTTGCGCATGTGAACGTAGCAAGGTGAAAAGTGCTTCGTAGAGTGGATAATCTTCCGAAAGATAGACGATTTTGCAGTCCATAAAAGCCGAAGCCTGATCGGTGTCCTTGATATCTAATTGGAAAAGTGTTTTGGCATGCAAAATTCCACTTAATTCGCCACGACGATCAACCACAGGAAACTGACTCTGACCTGATTTATAGAGTCCAGACAAGGTTAATGGCCCCATATAATCTTCTTCGCCCACGAATTTTAATTCCGCCTTAGGTGTCATAATATCAGAAACCTTTTTACTATCGAAACTCATGACCTTGCCTAGAGTTTCTTTCTGGCTATCCGAAAGCACCGTGCTTGGCATTTTATTAATTAACCAAACAAAATCTTCCGTAGTCTCCGGGATGAATACTTCTGGCATAGCAACCGCTTTTGTTTCAGCGGTACCGATGTAATAATTGGTATTCTTCAGATAATCTGTTGCCTCTTCGCGTCTGGTTAATGCCTCTTCGCTTTTTTCGCGATTAATCATACCATCGCCATCGGTATCGGTGGCGCGAGTTGTTTCAAGCTCAGAATTCGAAAAATGGTTGTTGACTAAATTAGCTCCACCAAATTGACTAAGCGTACCAGTCTCATGTGTGACCTCTGTAGATTCATTTTCTGCTTTATTAAATTTACGGTCGAAAAATCCATGATTCATTGGCCCCTCGAAGGAGTCCGCCTCTTCATCTCCGTCTTTGCGGCTTAAAAATTGTTTAATCGCACCGAAAAAGGCGGCTAATTTCACACCGATTTTTTCAAACCAAACTTTTAATCCATGGGAAGATTCTTCACCACTGAATACTCCAGTCGCGTTTTCTTGTTCGCCGTTAAAATCGGTCCTATCTTCTGTTATATCTGTCATGTTCGCCTCTGACACGGCTCCTCCTTTAGTCTAAAATATTACAACTTAGACAAAATATGCTAATATTTATATTATACAAAAAATCTACCAAAAGTAGAAATTAGGAGGAAAATGCAAAAACTGATTTATGGACTTTTAGGGGTGCTAGCTGTGGGATTCTTGTGGCTTTGTGGCAACGCGATTTCTTCAAATCTTGCTTATGACAATTGGATTAAGGGTCTCGACACGAATAAATATATTGCCGCCGACTCTCGTAATGGTGATATGGGCGATAATTATGAAGGCAATAAGGACGCCAAGGTGATTATCTCTGAATATGCTGACTATCAGTGTCCATTCTGTTCCACGGTTTTTCCATATCTCTCTGATATTGTGAAAGAATACGACGGTCAAGTCGGTCTAGTTTTTAGAAGTTATATCTTGAGCTATCACCAAAACGGTACCGCCGCGGCTTCTGCGGCTAATGCCGCTGCCCTCCAAGGCTACTGGGAACCATATGCTAAAAAACTCTTTAAGGAGCAGTCCAACTGGGAATCTCTCTCTACTTCTGACCGTGATAATCACTTCCGTGAATATTTTGTCGAAGTTACTGAAGGTAAGGGCGATACAGAAAAATTTCTTAAAGATATGAATTCCGATGCCGTGAAGCAAAAAATCAAGGCCGATATGGCTATCTCGAAGCGTCTCGGTGTCAATGAAACCCCAACCATCTATATTAATGGCAAGGCCTTCGAACTTCCTTCCGCCAAAGAAAAAGAATTCAAGGAAAAACTCCGCAAAGCCATTAATCAAGAGCTAAAATCTTAGTTTAGGCATATACTAGTAGTATGAATCATAATTTTGATCCGGATTATCTGGCCACTAATCATCCACCTACCTTTTTCTTCTATGATTTGGAGACTTCGGGTATTAATCCGCGCGAGGATCGCATCATGCAGTTTGCTGGTCAGCGCACCGATTTGGAATTTAATCCCATCGGTGATCCGGTTAATCTCTTCGTGCGTCTCGATGAAGACACTTTGCCAAGTCCCTATGCTATCGTCACTACCAATATTACCCCGAACGATACGCGTATGGATGGACTTTCGGAGCCAGAACTTTGTAAGATCTTGCAAGAGGAGATTTTTACTCCGAATACTATTATTTGTGGCTTTAATTCTGTGCGTTTTGATGATGAATTTATTCGCTATCTGTTTTGGCGTAACTTTTATGATCCGTACACTTGGCAATATCTCGATGGTCGCAGTAAGTTTGATATTTTGGATGTTGTCCGTATGGTGCGGGCGCTGCGTCCAGAGGGGATTAATTGGCCAGTTGCGGAAGACTCCAAGACTGGTGAGAAAAAACCGACCAACCGCCTCGAGCTCCTCACTGCCTTAAACGGTATTACGCATGAACATGCCCATGATGCGCTTTCGGATATTTACGCCACGATTGCCGTAGCGAAAATTATTCATGAAAAGCAACCAAAACTTCTCGATTTTCTCTTAAAACTACGCGATAAGAAACAGCTTCTGCGTTTTCTTAACGCCACTAATCTTTCTGTCGATTCCGCGACACCTTTCGTTTACACTAGTGGACATTACTCGAGTAAAACTAATCACACCACGGTAGCGGTGCCAATCGCCCCTGGGAAAAACCAAAATATCTTAGTCTTCGATTTGCGCTACAATGTTGAGGAAATTTTGCAGGCGGAAAATGAATTCAAACCCGAAGAAAAAATCAGTCGCACTGGCAAAAAATATCAAACTTGGTTCGATTTTTCTAAATATGTCAAGGAATTAACTCCGAGTAAATGTCCAGCTGTCGCACCGCTTTCCGTCTTGGATGTGGAAACTACCGAATCTAGTTCGAATGGCATCGAGGAATTTCCAGTTGGTACTACTGGTTGGCAAAAAATTAAGCTCGAAAAATCCCAAATTGAAAAGAATCTCGAGACCCTAAAAAATCACCCAGAATTCATCGAGCGGATGCGTGAATTATTCACTCGTGAGCGTAATTTTGATAAGCTCGAAGAGGCCGAAGCGAGGCTTTATGATGGCTTCTTAAATAACGAAGACCGTAAGCAAGCTTCAGTTGTGCCGAATCTTCGCGCTAATGAGTTGGCTGATTTTCACCCAATTTTCCAGGACGAACGCCTCGATTCATTACTGCTGAATTATAAGGGGCGAAATTTTCCAAACGCGCTCAGCCAGGATGAGATTACGAAATTTGAAAAATACCGTGCCGCTAGAATTGCTCGTCAGACCCCCGGCTTTATCCAAGCGATGAATGATCTATTGAGACATTACCAAACTACTGGCGAGACTGCCGACGGCCGTAAAATTCTCGACTCCACCCTCGAAGATCTCAAGATGTGGTTCGAATTGGTTTCATAAGTCTATTCCTTTTATGCTATAATAAAAGCATATATGGACTATTTTTCCTCTCATCTAGGTTCATTAAAGTTCTCATTAAAATCAACACTCCTAGTCATACTATTTTCTGCTGTATTTTGTGAACTATCTTTTTCAAGTCAAGTATTTGCCTTGTTTACACCAACTCTTTCAGCTTCAGTGGATAATACTGCAGCTTTAATCAACGGAAACCAAGTGATTAATTCTACAGATAAAACCACAGAAATTCCCTTAAATCTTACGGTAAATACAAATAACAAGACTGGCTATACGGCAATTTTGAATTCAGAGACTAATGAAACAGCGTTAGTGAACAACGACTCTACGAATGGTGCAAAGATTAATTCGATTTCTTCCGCTGGACAACTAGGAAATTTTTCTAACAATACTTGGGGATATAAGTTTGGCGCGTCCACGAACTATGCACCGATTCCAGCTCTTTCTAGTCCAGCGCAAATTTTACAAACCGCAGAAGACCAACGGCAACGAATCGAATCAACTAAATATTGGCATGAAACTAAGCGATAATCTCGAAAGTGGCAGATATACAAATAAACTAGTATTTTCGATTTTAACCAATAATTATAATCGTATCGCTATTATGACCGAAGGTCCTGATTTTAATGAAAAATTAAAATCTCTCGAAACCGCGACAAATAAAATCGAGCATTTTAAAAAGAGTACAGTAGCACCAATAATATCTATGAATGCGGTAAATATCGAAGATGAGGAATCTGAATGTGAAATAAAGTTATGGTTAGATTCGACCGATAAAACAGCTTATTATTATGCTGAAACCGAGAAAGTTTATTTGAACACGGATAGTAGTAGAATGTTCTTTTCAAAACAAAAGGATGCAAAAATCAAAAATGTTTTAGATCTAGATCTCTCTAATTTTGATACCTCTAAAGTGACGAATATGCAGTCTATGTTTTTCGGCATACATAAACTCAGTACGCTTAATCTTTCCAGCTTCGATACTTCTAATGTAATAAATATGCAATCCATGTTTTCTGGTATGTCTAATCTTACCAACCTTAATCTCTCCAGCTTCAATACCTCGAATGTGACGGATATGAGTCGTATGTTTTACAATACATTTAACCTTGCCAACCTTGATCTCTCCAGCTTCAATACCTCCAAAGTGATGAATATGGAGACTATGTTTCGTGGCGCGCGTAATCTCACCACTCTTAATCTCTCTGACTTCGATACTTCCCAAGTAAGAGATATGAATCATATGTTTGATAATATGCGTAGTCTCACCACTCTTAATCTATCCAATTTCGACACATCTAAGGTGACGAATATGAAAGCTATGTTTTATGATGTGCCTAAGCTTACTGCTATTGATCTCTCCAGCTTCAATACCTTCAAGGTGAAGGATATGAGTTTTATGTTTGCTGGCATGCATAGTCCCACTACCCTTAATCTCTCTAGTTTCGACACCTCTCAGGTTACTGATATGAGCTTTATGTTTTCGGGCATGTCTAATATTACCAATCTTAATCTTTCTGGATTTAATACTCCTCAGGTGACGGATATGAGCTATATGTTTTCTGGTATGACTAATCTCACTACTATTGATCTCTCCAGCTTCAATACCTCCAAAGTGAAGGATATGCAAAATATGTTTTCTCTTCAAAATGGAGATATGTCTAAGGATAAACTAGAAACAATTTATGTCAATAATGATTTTGATACATCTGAATTAACTGATGATACTAATATGTTTAGAAATCGGAAGAGGCTGCGTGGAGGCAATGGCTCATATCTTGCTGATCCTTCGATGGCGGATAAAACCTGGCTCCGTGTGGATCGACCGGGTGTGCAGGGGTACTTTACTAGAAAGCCTTAGAAAAGAATGTTGTCTTACCTTTTTGAGGACAATAGCTTTAGTAAGTGCCCTTGAGCGGTCCGAAAAAAGGTATGCGACATTCCGCCTATGTTTATGTTAAAATAAATATATATGATTAGCCAAAAATCACATATGGGAAACCCCCACGGGGGGGGGTGGTTTAGCTGGGAACTAAAGTTTCTCGGATTATTTTTAGGTCTAATTTCTTTTTCAAACCTCATTCTCGCTAATAATACTTTTGCTCTCTTCGTTCCAACCTTATCGGCTTCCGTGGATCAAGCGAATTTGCAGGTGAATGGGAATCAGGTAATAAATTCGACAGATAAAACCACAGAAATTCCGTTTAATTTCACGGTAAACACCAATAACCGCACCGGCTATACGGCGACATTAAGCTCCGAAACCGAAAATACTGCGCTAACTAATGTAGGGTCTGCTGTTGGTGCGAAAATCGATTCTATAAGTACGAACTTGGCACTGAATAATCTACCAAATAATACTTGGGGTTATAAGTTCGGTACTTCCACAAACTACGCACCGATCCCAGCTCTCTCTACTCCAGCGCAAATCTTGCAGACTACAGGGAAGACTAATGGCAACGAGTCAAACCAACTTAGTATTGGTATGAAATTAGCGGATAATTTGGAATCCGGGAATTATCAGAACAAACTAATCCTTTCTTTTATTTCGAATCCATATGCCATGCGCGCGGTAATGACAGATGGAAAAGATTTTAATCGGAAGGTTGGGTCCTTAGATATCGCGCAGTTATATGAATCTAATATAGGATTAAAAAATAATATTAAACATTTTAATTCTTCTAGCACTCTACCACCACTAGGGGTAAACACGGTTAGTATTGAATCTCCAGATTCTGATTTAGAAATAAAAGCTTGGTTTATAGAGTCAGAGAATACTGTATATTATTATGCTGGTGCTGAAAAAATTTTGCTTAACACCGACTGTACCTATATGTTTTATTATTTTACTAATATCGTAAATCTAGATCTTACAAAATTCGACTCTAGTGAAGTTACAACTATGAATGGCATGTTCTTTAATATGAAATCACTTGAGTCTCTTGATCTGTCGCATTTTAATACTCATAAAAATACCGATCTCGCTGCTTTTCTGGGTAATGCGTCTAAATTAAAAATACTTAATCTGACTAATTTTAATACAGAAAATGTTTCTGATATGCGAGCGGTTTTTTATGGAGTTGAATCTTTAGAGAATATTGATATTTCAAGTTTTAACACTAGTAAGGTGACCACAATGATTTCCATGTTTTATGGTATGTCAAAGTTGAGGAGATTGAGCCTAGCCAATTTTAATACTAGTAAGGTAACTAGTATGGAAAGTATGTTTGCGAATGATTCGGCATTGACGGAATTAGATTTATCTAATTTTAATACCACTAGTGTTACCGATATGAAGAATATGTTTCGCGGTATGAGGAATCTTATTTCTCTGAACGTTTCTTCATTTGATACTCGAAATGTAACTGATATGCATGCTATGTTTGCTCTCGTTAGTTCAATTACAAACCTAAATTTAGCAAATTTCAATACCGAAAAAGTTAAAGATATGGACTACATGTTTGGTGATATGAATGCACTTGTATCATTAGATATTGCGAATTTTAACACTACTAATCTTATTGCGGTGGGTAATATGTTTTCCATCTATAATAACGCTGGTGACGAATTACAGCGTATCTATATTAAGAATGATTTTAATATCTCAAAGATCGTTACCCAGTTAACTCCATTTAGGGGGCGAAATAAACTTCGTGGTGGTAACGGTTCATATCTTGCTAATCCATCTGATGCCGATAAAACGTGGCTTCGTATTGATCGTCCAGGAGCTCCAGGTTATTTTACGCTTAGATCGTAAACTCCTCACATCTCGACAAAACGCTAATTTTTTGCTATAATTCCTGATTGATTTAAGTATGGTAAATGGGACTAAAAACGTGGAAGAACTAACAAAAAATAAGGGGCTACTCTCTCCGGGCGGCAAAGCGCTCCTGAAGGATAATCCAGACAACTATATCAAGATTCGTGGTGCCAGGCAGAATAATCTTAAGAATATCGACCTCGATATCCCACGCGATAAACTGGTGGTGATTACCGGGCTTTCTGGTTCTGGTAAATCTAGCCTTGCCTTCGATACGATTTACGCCGAAGGTCAGCGTCGTTATGTCGAGTCGCTTTCTTCCTATGCGCGTATGTTTCTCGGCGTGATGGATAAACCAGACTTCGATACTATTACCGGGCTTTCACCAGCCATCTCTATTGACCAAAAATCCACTTCCCGAAACCCTCGTTCCACTGTCGCTACCGTCACCGAAGTCTATGATTATTTGCGTCTACTTTTTGCTAGGGTTGGCGTACCACATTGTCCGATTTGTCACCGCGAAGTATCTAAGCGCTCTGTGGAAGATATTGTTAATGAAGTCATGAAACTTCCGATTGGTTCAAAATTGATGCTACTGGCGCCAATCGTCCAGCAGAAAAAAGGTGAATTTCTCCACATCTCCGAACAATACCTCCAAAAAGGTTTCTCTCGTGTGCGCGTGGATGGTGTGGTTTACGCCTTGGATGAATTCCCGACTCTTGAAAAACAGGAACGTCACGATATCGAACTGGTAGTCGATCGCTTCATTTTGAACCCAGAACTTTATTCTCGTATTTCTAGTTCCATTGAGCAGGCTCTCGAGCTTGGCCAGGGCTTAATCATGCTGCTCAAGATTAATGATAATTCTTCCACGATTGAAGGGAAGAATCTCGGTAAGTCTAATACCGAAGTTCTTACTTATTCCCAACGTTACGCCTGTCCAGTCCACCCAGATGAATTGATTCCAGAGCTCGAGCCACGTCTATTTTCCTTCAATGCTCCACAAGGCGCCTGTCCGACCTGTACTGGTCTTGGTACGCGCATGGAAATCGACCCGAATCTCGTATTTAATCAAAATCTCACCATCGCCGAGGGTGGTATTCGTCCGTTTAATCGCGTGCAAGGTGACTCTTGGTGGCTCAAACGTCTCTCGGCGGTGGCTGCGCGCCATGGTTTTTCGATTCACGTACCGATTCGCGAACTCACCGAAGAGCAAAAACATTTAATCCTTTATGGCACTGGTAATGAAAAATACGAAGTCAAAATTTCTGGCTCCGGCAAGTTTAAGGATGGTGCGACCTACGAGTCAATCTACGAAGGTGTCATCCCGACTCTTGAACGCCGCCACAAGGAAACCGACTCGGATTTTATGCGCAAAGACATTGAGCGCTTTATGCGCGTGCATGAATGTCAGACCTGTCACGGAGCTAGGTTAAAGCCGGTGGTACTCGCGGTTACTATCCATGGACTAAATATTAATGATTTCTGTAATTTAGATGTTGATGCGATGCTGGATATTTTATCACAAGACCTCGAATTTACTGAGGCGGAGGCCTTAATTGCGCGTCCAATTCTCAAGGTAATTCGAGAGCGAGTTAAATTCATGCAAGACGTTGGCTTAGGTTATCTTGAGCTCAGCCGTGCCGCCAATACTCTCTCTGGTGGGGAAGCTCAACGCATTCGCTTAGCTACTCAAATCGGTTCTGGTCTCCAGGGCGTGTTATATGTGCTCGATGAGCCATCCATCGGTCTACACCAACGCGATAATGATAAGCTTATTTCGACCTTGAGACATCTGCGTGACCTTAGAAACACCGTGCTAGTTGTCGAGCATGATGAAGATACCATGATGAGTGCAGATTATTTGGTTGATATTGGCCCTGGGGCTGGTGCGCGCGGTGGTCAGGTGATTTCCGCTGGTACGCCAGAGGAAATTGCGAACGACTCGGATTCGCTCACTGGTAAATATTTATCCGGTGCCAAGAAAATTCCTGTACCGAAAACCCGTCGTAAACCAAAGCTTAATCAATACCTCACCGTAGTAGGCGCAAGGGAAAATAACTTGAAAAATCTCACGGTCAAATTCCCACTCGGGGTTATGACGGTAGTTTCTGGCGTTTCTGGTTCTGGTAAATCTACTCTAGTCAATGAAATTCTGGCTAACGAATTGCTCGCCCGTCTTCATCGTGCTCAAACCGTGGCTGGTGAACATGACCGTATTGACGGCATTGAGAATCTCGATAAATGTATTGTAATCGATCAGAGTCCAATCGGTCGTACACCACGCTCGAACCCAGCCACCTACACTGGGGTCTTCACTGCCATCCGCGAACTTTTTGCCGCTCAGCCAGAAGCGGAAATTCGTGGCTATAAGGCCGGCCGTTTCTCCTTCAATGTCAAAGGTGGTCGCTGTGAGACCTGTCAGGGTGACGGTGTGAATAAGATTGAAATGCACTTCTTACCGGATGTTTACGTCACTTGTCCGACCTGTCATGGTAAACGCTATAACCGTGAGGCCCTGGAAGTGAAATACAAGGGTAAGGATATTTCGGATGTTTTAAATATGACCATTGACGAGGCGGTCGAGTTCTTCGAAAATATTCCTGCTATTGCTAATAAACTGAAGACCATTCAAGAAGTCGGTCTCGGCTATATTCGTCTCGGCCAGTCTGCCACTACTTTCTCGGGTGGTGAAGCGCAACGTATTAAAATTGCTACCGAACTTTCTCGTCGTTCGACCGGCAAAACTCTTTATATTTTGGATGAGCCAACCACTGGTCTGCATACCGATGACGTGAATCGCCTCTTGAAAATCCTAGATCGCTTGGTTGCCGGCGGTAATACTATGGTTATTATCGAACATAATCTACATGTAATCAAAAGCGCCGACTGGATTATCGATATGGGCCCAGAAGGTGGCCAACATGGTGGTCAGATTATCGCCGAGGGTACACCAGAAGAAATCGCCAAAAATGATCAAACCCCAACCGGTGTTTATCTCCGCGAGTTTCTCAAGTAAACTACGAAAATCCCTAGTCAGACTAGGGATTTTTTGAATCGTAGTATATCCAGTAGGTTATCTTATCTAATCGCTAAGGCTTCGCGCAGCTTATCGGATAATTGATTAATCTTTAGAGTTTTATTGGCCTTTGAATTTTCGACATTAATTTTGGCTAGCATCAGCGCACGTTGTAAATTCCAATCGGTGATGAGGGCTGAGAAAATAGTGCCCGCAATAATCGTCGCGGCGACGTCACGTGTCACCTTTATATCCTTATTTCGAAAATCTTCCTTAAAAACCCCAGCTAGAATTTGATTTTCGGTTATATAAATTAATTTCAAGGTCGAAAGAGTACTGAGGATTTGTTTAATTTTCATCATTTGGGATTTTTTACCCATCACGAATACCATTTCCGCTCGCTGCAAAAGACGATAAAAAGTCGTCAAATTTGTTTTGCTTAAATCTGGCGCACTCAGTAATTTTGGTAGTTCCGATCGATCAAAACACCACGCTAATTTAGTTTTTGGATGTGACTCTAGGTAGTCCAAAATCGCCTTAATCTGCACGTTATTTAATTCCGCCGACCAATCAATGTAAATGTAATCAAATTTGGTCGTGCGTTTTTCTAAAATTTTGCTATTAAAATCACATTGCTTGACAAATTCTGGCGTCAAATTAATATAGCTATTTTTCGAAAGCAAAATATATTGAAAATCATCACAAGTTTCTGGATTTTCCGGACTAAAGGCCGTCTCAGTCTCGATGCGAAAATTTGAAATTACTTCATCGGCCAGCTTCTGCCCGGTCATGATACTGAAGCGATCGTTATAGTATTTTTCACCCCCATCATAGACTAAGTCCAGGTGCGCATTCTGGTTCTTGTCCAGTTCAAAATTTTTTGCATCCAGAGAAAGATAGACGTTTTTAATATTCTTGCCGATAATTAATACTTTCATCTTTTCTCCACCTCTTTAAATTCACCGTCTTTTAAGTTTTCTAGCGTGTATCGTCCAAATTCAATGCGATGTAGCTTCACAACCTTGTATCCTACCGCTAGGAAAGTGCGACGAATTTGGCGATTCCTACCTTCGCTCATTTCTACTAAGAACGTGCAACCGCTCGGGTCAGACTCCTCTTTTTTAAGAAACAATTTGCTTTTACCATCCGGTAGATCGATGCCCATATCGGAAATCATTTGCTGATGCAGTGGTGCGAGTGGGCGATTTAGTCTTACGATGTAGCTTTTGATTTTAAAAAATTTCGGATGGGTCATCGAGAAAGCGAAATCGCCGTCGTTGGTTAGTAAAATCAGTCCCGAGCTATCCTTATCGAGTCTCCCTACGGTTTTTAGATTTTGATATTTTTCTGGCAAAAGTTCAAAAAGGGTCGGCGTCTCGCCCTGGCGCTTTTTAGAGCAAACATATCCCACGGGCTTGTTCAAGATTAGATAGGTAAAACCCTTACGCTCTTCAATTTTTTGACCGTCCAAAAAGACCTCATCACAAGCTTCATCAAAACGACGTCCTAGCACGGCGATCTCCTGATTAATCCTCACACGGCCATCTGCGATGAGATTATCTGCTTCGCGGCGCGAGACGCCAGTTTGTTCGGCTAAAAATTTATTTAATCTATACATTACCTAGAAATGGGTTAGAGTTATTGATTGATGGCTGGACTGGAGTGGCGGGCTGAGTTTGAACTGGCTGAGTTTGGGTGGCTGGCTGTGTCGGAGTGATCGGTTGAGTTTGCGCAATTGGCTGTGCAGATACAAAAGGTTGAGCTGATGCGACAGGTTGTGCAGGAGTCTGAACTGGAGTTTTGGCCGGTGAGGCAGGTTGTGTTGTTGTTACGACTGGGGTTTGTGCTGGCGCAGCCGCGAATTGAGTCATCATATTATCTGTAGTCGGAGCAGTTGCTGTAGTAGTCGGTGCGCCGTTTGCGTCATTTAAGACTTCATGAACAGCATTCACCACGTCTTCGATACCAACTTGGGATTTTACCAGGAAGCGATCCGCCCCTAATGATTCACCACGGGCTTTTTGGTCATCGGCCGAAAGGGCGGTCATCATAATTACCTTAATATTGGCAGTTTCTGGTGTCGAACGCAGAATATCGAGCATGTCAAAGCCCGAAATCTTTGGCATCATCACGTCGGAGATAATTAAGTCTGGGCGTTCTTTTACTGCTAGAGCAAGAGCCGCTTCACCGTCACCTGCGGAGGCAATTTCGTAGCCTTCCGCCGTTAATCTAATTCCGTAAATCTCGCGTAAGCTTTGGTCGTCTTCAACTAATAAAATTTTTGTCATCTTCTCTCCTTACTTATTTAAGATGTTTGGGTTAGTTGGCGTGATTGGTGGGGTAGGCATATTGGCGTTATTCGGTGTAGCTGGAGTATTTTGAGTTGTGGCAGTAGTATTCTGTAGGAATGGATTAGTTTGCATAACTGGTGCAGTCGGAGTAGCTGGTGTAGGTGAAGTCGTCTGGGTGGCAGGCGTAGATGGTGTGGTGGATACATTTGAAATCACCGGATTGGCTGACATAACTGGTGCCGCAGGAGTCATCGGAGCTACTGGTGTGGATGATGTGGCTGTCTCAGTTGGAGCTGCAGGTGCGGATGATGCGGCAGTCTCGAGATTGATTGCTGGCGCTGGTGTCTGAACTAGTGCAGTCGACACTGTTGGCGTCTGTGCTGGCGCTGGCACTTGAGTTGGCGTAGTCGACACCGTTGGTGTCTGTGCTGCTACTGGTGCCTGAATCGGCGTAGTTGACGCTGCTGGTGCTTGCATAGGTGCTTCAGTTTGGATCGGCGTATTCGTTGTTGTCGATACTGGCGCTGCTGCTGGTGCTACTGCTGGCGCTGCTACTTGGCCTGGTGTGGTCACCTCAGTCGAAAACTGCATTGGTGCCGGGGGTTGATTTTCATTAGAGGCAGAATCGGCAGGATTAGAAGCAACAGAATTTTGTGGCGTCATTGCCTGAGTGTTGGCTTCGATTTGTTTGCGGCGCAAATATTCTTCATAAGTCAGGCGAGGGAAGGCTACGTAGAAAGTCGATCCTTCGCCAAAAGTACTCTCCACCCAAGTCGAACCGCTCATCGCTTCCACGCGTTCCTTCACAATATAAAGACCAAGGCCAGTGCCGCCGATGGTGCGAGTTTCTGAGTTATCCGCACGGTAGAATTTTTGAAAGACATGCTTGCTATCCTCTGGTGAAATACCAATACCGGTATCTGTCACATTAATCAAAACACGGTCGCCATCACCACGCACATTCACCCAAATGCCACCCCCGTTATTGGTATATTTAATCGCGTTTTCGATCAAATTATTAATAATCTCACGTAGAAAATCCACATCAATAGCAGCAAAAACTTCTTGATTAATTACGCGTCCGCCATTCATATTGGCGGAAGAGGAGGAGCCAAAAGTAAAATGAATATTCTTTTCGCTCATCTTCGGAATTTGACCTTCGGCAATCGAGCGGACTGTGGAAGTTATCTCAATCGGCGTTAGGTGTGCTTTGATTCTTTTATCATCAAGTTTCGTTACATCGAGCAAATCACGGAATAATTTACCGAGATGTTGAGAAGATTTATGCGCCTCTTCCAGATATTTTTTCGCACGTTCGTCGATCGTGGCGGTTTTTGGATTTAAAGCCAATCCTAGATATCCTTCAATCGAAGCTACTGGTGTGCGCATTTCGTGAGAAGCCGTCGAAATAAATTCGGTTTGCTCACTCTCGGCTTCCAGTTCGGAAGTAATATCATAAAAAGTCACGATACGTTCATTTTTAGGTGAATGTGCTGTAATAACTTTGAATGCCACAGGCTTTTTTTGGCCTTGCAAATTAACCAAGAAATATTCGCGCGTGGTGTAATTTTGGCCATTATTTACCGCATAGAAAACCAGGTTATTTTGCGCTGGGATCGCCACACCTTGGCCGTTTTCAAGTTTCAAAATATCTTCTAATTTAGCCCCCAAGAAGTTTTGCGCCATTTGCCCGCCCAGTAAACTTACTGCTGCTGGATTGATGTATTCAATTACTCCAGTCGGCAGCACGATAATTACGCCACTATCAATCGTATTTAGTACGAGATTGGCTAAAATTTCTGCACTCTCCGCACCAGCCACCGCGCCACCAGCACTGTTCGCGCCCGCCTGTGCGCCCGGTCCTTTTTTAATAAAATCAAAGATACTCATTAAGCTTATTTTAGCATAAACTTATTGGTTCGGTGCAAATATATGTTAAAATCGATGTATGAATAAGGACACTTTTTATATCGAGCCCGAGGATGATATTACTGATATTATCAACCATATCAAAGCTTCCAAACAGAAAATTATTGCACTTGTTCCACCGAAAAAGTTGAACGTTCTGCGCAGCTCTATTAACCTTAAGCTGATTGCTCGTACCGCAAAAGTTCACGACAAAGCCATTGTGGTGGTCACCACTGATCCGACCCTCATGAAAATGGCGGCGCTTTCAAGTCTACCTTTTGCGAAGAATTTGAGTTCGCGCCCGACCTTGCCTTCTGAATTTAATGAAGCGGATCTCGAATATCCAGCCAAGGCTAAGAAGTCCGGTCTGAATGAAGAGATTGAAATTAACGAAAAAGCCGCGCCAACCAGTAGTGTTTCTCGTGTCCGCACTACGAATGAGGAAACCGCTAATCGTGCGAATACCACCTCGAATCTGACGAAAAATTCGACTATGAATCTGGATTCCGAAGAAGTCGCGAAGAATCCTGAAGATGAAGAGGCGGATAATCAGCCGAAAAAGATTCTTACTCTCGATTCCTTGAAAAATCGTATCATTATTGGTGTGGTGGCTGCGATTCTTTTGATCGGAAGCTTCATCTGGGCCTTTATTTTGGCACCTGCCGCCAAGATTTCCGTCAAAATTAAGACCATCGCTGAGAATTTCTCCGAAAATGTTTCTTTTGTCACTGATACCAAACAAGCCGTCTCGAAAGATGGTAAATTCTTCCTCGAAACTGCTAGTCTCGAGAAGAACTCTGAAGTTGAATTTGAGGCTACAGGCGAGAAAAATGTCGGAGATAAGGCTACGGGTGAATTACGCCTCATCGCTACTTTCGATATGTCGACCACTACTGCTACCGCTTCTAGACCAGATGTCGCGACTGTGCCTCAGGGTTCCGCTTTTGCTTACCGCAATCTCAATTTCTTAACTAATCAAGAGGTAAAAATTTCTTGGGATGGTTCGATCTCGAATTGTGACGCCGGTCGCCACAGTGGTAAATGTCAGGTGGCTAAAACCGTGAAAGCTACCGCAATCGAGGGTGGCGCGAAGTATAATATTGAAGCTGTAAGCTCCGGCTGGCAATCTTCTGTGGCTGGAGTTGAGGGCTATGCTAATTCCGCATTTAAAGGTGGTACCGATAAGATTCAAAAAATTGTCACCGCTTCTGATATTACCAAGGCTAAGGGAAAATTGACCGAAGCTGATGGTATAAAAGAGGAATTATTCGAAAAAGTGCCTTCTGACGATATTAAAATTGAAGATAGCTACAAAAAAGTTACCGCCGATCCGACTTCCAGTCCTGCCGTCGATCAGCCGACTGAGAATGGCAAGGCCAAGCTCACGGCCAAAACTACCTACAGCGTAAATTATGTCGATAAGGCGGCAATTGAAGAATATGTTAAGTCTGTGGTTTCTACTCGTCTCGGTAGTGATCAGAAAATCTACGAAACTGGCAATATCTTCATTGAAAAATTCCAAAACAATAATAATTCCGTAACTGCTAAGATTAAAGCTACCTTGAAAACTGGTCCAGAAGTCACCGAACAATCTGTACTTGAAAAATCCCTCGGCAAAAAAGTTGGCGAAGTGACTACTTTAATTAAATCTATCAATGGCGTTTCTGACGTTGAAGTGAATACTTCCTTCCCATGGGTTCGCCAAATTCCAAACGACGCTAATAAAGTATCAATTAAAATTACGGTAGAGAACTAATGCGCATTATTGGTTTAGATGTGGGCACTAAGCGTATCGGCGTAGCGAAAGCGGACACCTCTGTTCGCATCGCTATTCCGAACGGCTATGTCTTGGTGAATGGTCAAGAAATTCCGGAAATTCTCCGTATTGCCAGACTGAATGATACGAATTTTTTCGTCGTGGGCCTACCTCGTAGTAATGACGGCAATGAAACTGCCCAGTCTGCCTATGCGCGCAAATTTGCCGATACTCTCGCTGCCTCGATGCCAGGCGCCCGTATCTACTTTCAAGACGAATCGCTCACTTCCGTAATGGCTGAAGAGCGTCTGAAAAAGCGCAAAAAGAATTTTGAAAAAGGCGAAATCGATGCCGAGGCTGCCAGTATTATCTTGCAGGATTTTATCGAAAATTATGCCGCTAAACTTGCCCAAAATTCTGCAGTCAAAATCCCCAATCAACTAGCGAGTCCTGCCACCGCGATAAGCCCGTCCTTTAGTCCTGCTGCCACACTCGGTTCCCCAGAAGTTCAATCTATTATTAATGAGCCCATCAAATCGGAGTCTGAGTCTACGGAGGCTCCCAGGCCAGATAGAAGTTTAGAAAAACCTATGAAAAAAGTTAAGAGAATTATATTTTCACTCCTCATTTTAATCTTTCTTGCTGGATTATTTGGCGGCGGGTATTATTGGTATTCCTTACAGCCAGTCTCTTCAGCTAATTGTCGTTTTGATTCCGCAAAGGCTGCCGCTGAATCTAATGAAAAAGAAGCTAATTCCGTCTGCGAGTATCAAACCATCGAAATTAGCGCTGGTGAGTCCGTTAAGCAAATCGCGAATAATCTCAAGCAGGCCGATTTAATTAGAAATCCTCTGGCTTTTGAGCTTTATGCTCGCATTAATAATCTTCACGCCAAACTAAAAACCGGTAAATACAGTTTTCGTAAAACCATGTCAGCTCGTGCCATCGCTAAACAATTAGTGAATGGTGTGGTTTCTTCTGATGTTTTTAATCTAACAATCCTCCCTGGCACTAATCTCCTCGGGGATAAAGGTAAATCACAAACTGGCATCATTCATCAGTTCCGCACTCTCGGCTATTCCGAAGAGGAAATTAACCAGGCCCTCACTAAGCACTATGACAACCCTGTCTTAAAAGGTCTCTATGCTGACGAAACTAAACTTTCTAACCCAGAAATTCCTGTAAAGTTGGCACTTGAGGGGTATCTCTATGGAGAAACTTATCAATTTTACAACCATGAAAAACTCGAGAATGTCATTACAACTATCTTGAATCAATTCAACGATGTCGTAGTTTCGAATCAACTTGAAGAAAAATTTAAGGCCAGAGGTTTATCTTTGCGTGAGGGAATTATTCTTGCTTCCATTATCCAAAAAGAGGCTCGCACCGAAGATATGCCAGGTGTCTCCATGGTTTTTCAGAATCGTTTGAAGCAGGGGATCGCATTGGGGTCTGATGTGACTGCGACTTATGCTGCGGATATTACTGGCATCGATCGTACTAATGCTACCAATGCCGATATTTTAGCCGTCAATAGTCTTTATAATACTCGTAAGTTTCCGGGGCTACCTCCAGGACCGATTGCCGTGCCCTCCAAGGCCGCACTTCTCGCGGTAGCTGAACCAGATAGCTCGAAAGCCTCTATGCTTTATTTCTTGACAGGCGACGACGGTTTAATGTATTATAGTAGCACCGACGCTGAGCACAATCAGAAGATTCGCGACCACTGTCAGAAACTCTGTAAGGTGCAAATTTAGGGGCAGCGACCGGCTAATTATGACAAAGAAAAAACGATCACAATTTAGCTTAAATTACTTCCTCACTAAGATATTCCCGTATTTCGCTCTATCTGTACTGATTTTTGGTGTGGCTTTTGTGGGCTCCAAAGATAAGCAACAGACCGATGATGTGACTAGTCCGGACCTTGAAGTAATTTCCAAGAAAGACTATGCGGTTTCGGCCGACCAGCTTTCTGAATTTTATATGGTGTCTGAACTCGCTGACACTATGAGTTTGGCTTCTTCCGACGTCTTGAATGTAAATTATAACTCCTTCACGGTCTTACAGCAATCTGGTCAAACTTCTGTCGAAAAAATGGAAAAGCCTACCACTCTAAATCTAGCGGCTTGTTCTAAGGTTGGCGTAATCAAGCACGTAATCGCCGAGGGTGAAACCTTGGATACTTTGGCTGCCAAATATGCTTCTTGTGGTGTTGATATCAATATGATTCGCTGGTCGAATAAATTTAAGGCTTCCTATGTGCCGGAAGTGGGGGAATCGATTTATATTCCATCGCGTGCTGGTATTGTTTATACAGTAAAAGCTGGCGAAACCGTGGCCTCGATTGCCGAAAAATATAAGTCTTCTGCTGATGAAATTATCACCTCAAATAACCTTGAACTAGATCAGACTCTGACTGAAGGTCAAGCTATTTTACTACCAAACGGCGAACTACCGGATAAAGAGCGTCCAGATTATGTGGCACCGGTTGTGCGTTCGACTTCTACCTATTCGGGCAATTCTTCATACGCGGTTTCCTCCTATCGTACTTATTCCACCTCGAGAAACCCAATGCCATGGGGTTGGTGTACTTGGTACACCTGGGAACGTCGTGCCTCTATGGGTTCAAGCTATATTCTCCCAGGTGGTCTTGGTAACGCTAATACTTGGGGTTATGCTCTTTCTGGTCTCTTCCCAACCAGTCGTGGCACCAATCCACAAGCTGGTGATATTTTCCAGACCAACAGTGGTTATTATGGCCACGTCGGTATCGTGGATTCGGTAAACGCTGATGGTACGATTACGATTTCTGATATGAACGGTCGAGCTGGTTGGGGTGTGGTTGGTTCTTACACGATTGGCCCAAGCGAATATGCTAAGTATCTCTTCATTCACGGCCGCTAATTTTAGCTACTAGTGCATAATCTCTGTTTTTAATCAAGCTATACTTTTATACCACTTATGCTATGATGAAAATGTATGGAGAGAAATTTAGTTAAAACTGCGAACCAAACTAGATTTTTGAAAGAGAATAAAATTCTATTTTCAGGGCTAATCTATCTAGTTATTTTATTAATTATTAATATTTTTATTCTGTCGTTCAATAGTCACGCCATAGATCCGACATTGAGCGTTACCTGTGATGTGAAAGCGTTTGGTTATGAATTTGGTAACCTCGCTGTATTCGATATGTCAAGTGTGTCTTCTTCCGCAAAGCTAACTGTAAAAACGAATGCTCCGGCCGGCTATACTACTACTATTAGCGCTAATTCCGATGAAACCGCTTTAAAACACACCGATAATACGATTAGTACTAAAATTTCTTCAATCACGAGTCCAATCGCGCTCGAGGGGTCGATTCCAAAAAATACCTGGGCTTATCAGTTGGAGGGCCAAAATAACTATATGCCAATCCCGAAAAAATCAGAGCCAAAAGCTATTATCGCCACTAATAAGGCCTCCGATTCAGTGCCGAGCGAAAATATTTTCAGTATAGCAGTTCGTGGTAGCACGGACCTCATGCCTGGAATTTATCGAAATGGTCTGATTCTTTCAACGGTAATTAATCCATTCGAGACTGCCGCCTATCTAACTACTGGCGATGACTTTCAGGCAAAGCTTAGCGAGCTTACTACTGATAAAACTAAGATTAAGTTAATTCGACGTGCTTCTGCTTTACCTGCCGCTAGTACTAATGTGATAAATATTAATGACCCTACGAAGCCATTCTACGAAATTAAGGCTTGGTGGGATCCAGTTCTTCGTCATCTCTTTTTCTATACCACAGCCGATAAAATCTATTTCCATGAAGACAGTAAAAATACTTTTAAAGATCTGTCTGAGCTTAACCTTATAGATTTAGATAGTTTTGATGCCAAATATGCTAAAGATATGTCGTATATGTTTGCTGGTCTAAAGTCATATAGTAACATTAGGACCGAAAACATCAACGCTCAGAGTGTCACCAACATGCGTGGGATCTTCCGGGATAACCACCGAATGTCCGATATCTCGATGGCAGGCTTTAATACGGAAAACGTGACTGATATGTCAGAAATGTTTGCCGGTAATTACGAAATTATTGGTCTAGATCTAAGTGCCATGAATACAAAAAATGCGAAGACCATGAAGGGGATGTTCAAGGGTATTAATAAACTTGGCGTATTAAAGATAAGTAATTTCGACACCAGTAATGTCACTGATATGTCAGAAATGTTTTCTGGTATGAGTAAAGTGATAAATATTATGCTAGATAATTTTAACACCGGAAATGTTGAGAATATGGGTGAGATGTTTAAGGACTGTTCCGTAATTAAGCTCCTAGATTTAAGTCATTTTAATACCGCTAAGGTTACCAATATGCACTCTATGTTCAGTGGCGCAAATGAATTGAAAAATCTCAATATTTCGAATTTTGACACTAGTAAGGTAACGGATATGGCCTATATGTTCTATCAGGTTCACGGCATTACTGATCTTCGCCTCGATAACTTTAATACCGAAAATGTCACCACTATGGAAGGCATGTTCGCCGAGATGAAGGGGATTGTCGATATTTTTATCATCAATTTCAAAACACCGAAGCTTACTAACGTTAGTAGAATGTTCCAGAGGGTGAATCCTAGCAGTAACACTATTAGGCAAGGCGAGGATAATCTTAAGCATATTTATGCCAAAAATGATTTCGACGTCTCGAATATCACCGCGGAAGGTAGCAAATTAATCTTTGATAAGCGTCGAAATCTTAGGGGTGGTAATAACTCCTTTATGTATACTCCAGCCGATGCTGGTAAGGAATGGCTCCGCATCGGTCGCGCTCCAGGCATTAAGGGCTACTTCACTAAGTTGTAATAATAATTTTATTATTAAAATTCAAAAATCACATTATTCTTATGTTAAAATAAAATAATGTTGAGCCAAAAATCACTTTTTAAACCAAATATTTTGTTGGGAAAATATTTGATTCTCCCACTTGTAATATGTCTTTCCTCTATATTAATTAATTTTAATTCAAAAAACGTCAGCGCCTTATTCCAGCCAAATCTTTCTGTTTCAATTTCGGATAATCAAGTTAATATTAACGGTAACCAGATAATTAATTCGGTCTCACAAACCTCGGAGTTACCAATTCAAGTTACCGTAAATACGAATAATAAAACTGGCTATACTGCAACCTTAAATACCGAAACCAATGAAACGGCCTTGGTGAATACTGCATCGACAAATGGTATGAAAATTGAATCTATCGATGCAAGTAAAGCACTTGCGAATTTTTCGGAAAATACTTGGGGATTTTTAAGCCCTACTGGTAGAGATTATCAGCCGGTCCCGAGTCTTCTTAGTCCAGAGAATCTTTTAAGAACTACCACAAAAACTTCAGGTAATGATAATTTTAATTTTAAAATCGGCATGAAATTATCCAGTAATCTAGAAAGTGGAAGTTATGCAAATAAGTTGGTGGTTTCGATAATTTCTAATCCATACACACCAATTGCCATTATGACAGAGGGGCCGGACTTTAATGCAAAGCTAAAAAGCTTAGAAGACTTTGATAGCCGAATCGAGCACTTTAAGAAAAGTTCAGTGGCACCAGCCGCTTCCATAAATGCCGTGAATATAGAAGACGAAGAATCCGATTATGAAATTAAGCTCTGGCTAGACCCAACTGATAATACTGTCTACTATTATACAGAAGCCGAGAAGGTGTATTTAAATATGGATAGTAATAATATGTTCTATTTTCTGCCTGACCTGATTAGCCTTGACCTATCGAGTTTCGATACCTCTCAGGTGACAGACATGAGATATATGTTTTCTGAGTTATCTATGCTCGCCAATATCAATCTCTCTAATTTTGATACGTCCAAGGTGACAAATATGGAAGGTATGTTCTCTGAGGTATCTAAGCTCACTAATCTCGATCTCTCTAGCTTCGACACTTCCCGTGTGACAAATATGGGTCTTATGTTCTCATTTGCATCCAAACTCGCGAGTCTCAACCTTTCTAACTTTAACACTTCCCAGGTGACAGTAATGAATAGGATGTTCTCCAATATGTCTAATCTGGCTAGTCTTGATCTGTCGAGTTTCGACACTTCTCAGGTGACAGAAATGAGTAGTATGTTCTACAATACACCAAATCTAACTAGTCTTGATCTCTCTACTTTCGATACATCCAAGGTGACAGATATGAATAGTATATTCGCACTAGCAAATAGCTATGTGTCTAAAGATAAACTAGAAAAAATATATGTGAATAATGATTTTAATTTATCTAAGCTAAAAATATCCCCTCTAATGTTTAATAATCGTAAAAAACTCCGTGGTGGTAACGGCTCCTTCCTCGCCAATCCATCTCAGGCCGATAAATCCTGGCTCCGTATCGACGATCCATCCAATAGCCGCCCAGGCTACTTCACTCGAAAACCTTAGGAAAGAATGTCGCATACCTTTTTCGGTCATAAAAGTTATTGTGTTTATGGTAAAATAGATATATATGCAAGGCCAAAAATCACATACAAACCCTCATGGGGGGTGGTTTAGTCGGGAATTAAAGTTTCTTGGAATATTTTTAGGTTTAATTTCTCTCTTAAATATTGTTCTGAGTAGCAATACTTTCGCTCTTTTTGTGCCGACTCTTTCGGCTTCAGTAGATCAAGCAAATTTGCAGGTGAACGGAAACCAGGTGATAAATTCTACCGATAAAACTACAGAAATTCCATTTAATTTCACTGTCAATACTAATAATCGTACTGGATACACTACCACACTCAGTTCTGAAACAGATAATACCGCGCTAACTAATACGGGGTCTGCAGCCGGTTCTAAGATTGACTCGATTAGTACGAATTTATCGTTAAATAATTTGCCAAATAATTCCTGGGGATTCAAATTCGGCTCGTCTTCAAACTACGCACCGATACCAGCGCTTTCTAGTCCTGCTCAAATTATCCAAACCGCAGGGAAAACAAACGGCAATGAATCAAATCAGCTAAGTATTGGTATGAAATTAGCCGATAATCTCGAATCAGGGAATTATACAAACAAGCTAATCCTTTCTTTCGTTTCTAATCCGTATACAATGCGTGCTGTAATGACGAATGGCCCGGATTTTAATCAGCGCGTGGGTGTACTTGATCCGAATCAAACCTGTCATGTTGATCCAGTTACGGGGCAAAATTGTAATCTAAAAAATAAGGATAATGTCGAGCATATTAAGCGTAGCAGTGTAGCGCCAGCAGCTTCCATGGCGGCAATTAATATCGAAAATCCAGATAACTCAGATTATGAAATTAAGGCCTGGTTTGATGCCACCGAAAAAACCATCTATTATTATTCCGCTGCCGAAAAAATCCATCTTGCACCAGATTCATCCAGCATGTTCCTGTGGTTTACTAAAGTTAAGGATATTGATTTAGCTTCGTTTGAGACTAGTGAAGTCACCGATATGTCTCAAATGTTCAAGTATTGTAAAGATTTAACTTCTTTAAACCTTTCTAATTTTGATACTACTAAAGTTACTAGCATGGCTCGCATGCTCGAAGCTTTACCAAGTCTTACCAGTCTAAATATTTCTAACTTCAATACGGAAAACGTAGAAGATATGCGCGATATGCTTGGTGGGCTGATTAATCTTCCCGTCCTCGATATCGCAAATATCCGTACACCAAAAGTGCGTGATATGAGTGGTATGTTCTACAACTTAAAACAAGTTCAAAACCTAGATGTTTCAAGGTTCGATACTTCAAAAGTTACAGACTTCTCCCGAATGTTCCTTGGGAATTCAAATATTCAAAATTTAAATCTCTCGAACTTTAATACGCGAGCTGCCACGGATTTATCTTATATGTTTTATGGTATGTCTAATCTAAAAAACCTCAATATTCAAAGCTTTAATACTGAAAATGTTAAGGATATGAACAGTATGTTTGCGTTTACTTTGAGGATTCCTACCTTGAATTTAAGTCATTTTGATACCAGAAATGTCACAAATATGTCTGATATGTTTTATGGTTGTGGCTCTACCAGTATCGATGTTTCAAATTTTAATACGCAAAATGTCGAAACTATGGCTGGCATGTTTGGTAGCGTTTCTAATGTTCAAATCTTAGATTTATCATCATTTACCACTCCCAAAGTTAAAGATTTTAGTCGAATGTTTTTATGTGATAATGGTCAAGTTTGTGAGCTCCAAAAAATTTTCGCTTCTAATGATTTTGACGTAAGTGCAGCAAAACAATACAGTCAATCACATTTAACCGCTAATTATGAGATTTTTCATCGTAGGTTTAGTCTTCGAGGTGGTGAAGGTACCTATTGGGGAAATCCAGACCTCGTCAATCTAGACGGACTCCGTATCGATGATCCCGCTCACGGCCGCCCAGGCTATTTTACCCGAAAACCATAAATTTTTATTTAATATTAAAATCATATTGATTATGGTAAAATGGGGATAATATGGAGAGGAAAAAGTTTAATTATTTACAACTTAATACTAGATTAGGTGGATATTTTTGTTTGCTGGTTATTTTAATGATATTTATTAATGTTTCGTTATTTAATCGAAAATGTTTTGCTGATAGTAAATCCACGCTTTCAGCTTCGGTTGACGAATCTACGGTTGAATTTAGTGGTAATGACATTATTGAATCTGCATCAGAATCAGCAAGTCAGGGTATTGACTTAATAGTAAATACTTCTAATAAAGCTGGCTATACAGCCACTATCAGTACTAGCACTGATGAAACAGCCTTAGTAAATGCTGAATATCCATCATCGAAAATTGATTCGACCACCTCGAAGAGTCCATTATGGTGGTTTGAATCAAATACTTGGGGTTATTCATTTGACTATGATAATGATTTTAGCCCGATCCCTGGATTATCTAATCCAGCCACTCTGGTTGAGACTCATCAGAAAACTTATAGTGACGATCATCGTAGTATTAGGTTTGGTATGAAATTGAACAGTAATTTAAGACAAGGTAATTATGTTAATAAGTTGATTATTTCTATTGTTACGAATCCATATGAGACAAAAGCTCTTGTCACTAGTGGCACTGAATTTAATAAAAAATTGAAGTCATTACTAGAGGATGAACCTACTGAGATAAAATATTTCAGAAGAAGTTCGGTTAGTCCAGTATCGACGGCAAATGTTAAAAACATTGAGGATGAGGACTCCGATTATGAAATTAAGCTTTGGTTAGACTCGACTACTGAATCGGCATATTATTATTCTGATTCAGAGAAAATTTATTTAAATGAAGATAGTAGCTGGATGTTTGAGGGTAATAAATGGTGGGATGGGAGGGGTAATCTTACGAATATAGACATGTCAGGTTTCAATACTGAAAAAGTTAAAAACATGAACTATATGTTTTATAAATTATATAAGCTTACTACATTGAATTTGTCAAATTTTAATACTAGTAATGTGATAAAAATGCGTGGGATGTTCATGGATCTTGATAGTATTACTGGCTTGGATTTATCGACCTTTGATACTAGAAACGTTACTGATATGGCGCAGATGTTTTATGGATTAGATAATATTACTTCGCTTGATTTATCTAATTTTAATACTCAAAACGTCACAGATATGCACCAGATGTTTGCATCCACATTTAAACTTGCTACATTAAATCTATCAAATTTTGATACCAGAAATGTCGAGAACATGAGTGACATGTTTCGTGATATGAGGGCAATTACTTCGCTCGATTTATCAAATTTTAATACCCAAAATGTTAAAACTATGAATAGCATGTTCCATGATGCGTATAACCTCTCTTCATTAAATTTAACTAGTTTCAATACTCAAAAAGTTACAGATATGAGTGAGATGTTTCATGGATTAATAAATATCACTTCACTGAATCTTTCAAATTTCGATACGCGAAATGTCAAGAACATGGATGCAATGTTTTGGGATGTTAGAAGCCTCACTTCCTTGGATTTATCCAATTTTAACACTCAAAATGTTACAGACATGGGTAGTATGTTTAGTAGTATGGAAAATCTAACTACACTTGACTTATCTAATTTTAACACTCAAAACGTCACAGATATTAACGGGATGTTCTCGAATATGAGTAAGCTTGTAACCCTAGATATTTCGAATTTTGATACTCGAAACGTAGTTAATGTAAGTAGTTTATTTAAGATATATGAATACGAGCGCGGGGATAATCTCGAAACAATTTATGTTGGCGCAGATTTTAATACGGAAAAAATGCTCAGCTGGAGTTCAGATATGTTTGAAAATCGCTATAAACTTCGCGGTGGTGCCGGTTCCTTCCTCGCCGACCCATCCACTGCCGATAAATCTTGGCTCCGTATCGATGACCCAGCCCACGGTCGTCCAGGCTATTTCACCCGAAAACCATAGACTAATAAAAAGAATGTCGTCTTGCCTTTTGAGGACATAAGCCTGGGCAAGCGCCCTTGAGTGGTCCGATAAAAGGCATGCGACATTCTTCCTGCTTATGCTGTATTTTTCCACCAAAATATATTAAAATATCTCTAATATGTTCTGTGATACGGCAAAAGTGAGTTTGAAAGCTGGAAAAGGTGGCGATGGTGCCGTCTCTTTTCGCCATGAAATTTACATTAACAAGGGTGGCCCAGATGGTGGTAACGGTGGTAAAGGTGGCTCTATCATCTTCCAAGCCGATAAAGATACGAATACTTTAATTGATTTTCGTTTCAATCCAATCCTCACCGCACCAGACGGCGGCAATGGTTCCGGCACTCGCAGTAACGGTCGCTCTGGTAAGAACCTCATCGTCGAAGTGCCAGTCGGCACCGTGGTGAAGCGCGACGGAAAAATCATTGCCGATCTCACCGAGGATGGTATGCAAGCCGTGATTGCTAAGGGCGGCGATGGCGGTTTTGGTAATGCTCACTTTAAATCTAGCGTGCGCCAAACTCCGGTGATTGCCGAAGTTGGTGAACCGGGTGAGGCCTTTGAGGCGGAAATTGAACTAAAACTTCTCGCTGACGTGGGTCTCGTGGGTCTTCCAAATGCTGGCAAATCCACCTTTCTTGCTAGCGTGACCAATGCAAAGCCAGAAATTGCTGATTATGCCTTTACTACGCTTACACCAAATCTCGGCGTGGCCACTATCGACCGTCATGACCTCTTGATTGCGGATATTCCAGGTCTTATTGAAGGTGCTAGTGATGGCCGTGGTCTCGGTCACGACTTCTTGCGTCACGTCGACCGTACCGCTGTTTTATTGCATTTGATTGATGTTTATCAAGATGACGCCGGTGAAGCTTATCGCACGATTCGTCACGAATTAGAGAAATATTCAGACCTCAAAGACCGCTTCGAGGTGGTCGCGCTGACCAAGTGTGAAGGTCTCGACGATGAAATTATTGAAATGCAAAAACAGGCAATTCTCGAAGTTAACAAAGATGCTAAAATTTTTGCGATTTCTTCCGTGGCTAAGAAAAATCTTGACGACCTACTTCGCGCTCTGCTTGCGGCCGTGAAAGAGAATCAAAAACGACAGGAAATTACTGCCGAGCAAATTGGTGCTAAACTAGTTGAATTTAAAACTGCGGTTATTTCACATCATGAATCAGAAGTTCCAACTATCTCGCTCAGTCATCACGAGCTCAAGAAAGCCTGGCAGGTTACACAGGATGAAAAAGGCGTCTATCATGTCACCGGTGAAAAAATTGAAAAATTTGCTCGCCGCACTGATCTTTCGAATTACGCCTCGGTTAACCGCTTGCGTGATATTATGAAAAAACTTGGCATTCGTGCGGAACTTACCACTCGCGGTGCGAAAGCCGACTCGATTATTGAAATTTCTGGTAAGCACTTCACGCTCGTCGAAGATTACTAAGAAAATAATAGCTCCTCTTAACTTGTCGGCCATGGACTCAAAGCAGTCAACATATCTTAATCCCAAGAAAAATATCCTCTTTCGAGGATATTTTTGCTGATGCGCGCCCACCCTAGGGCACATTGGTTTGTTTTAATCCGTATTTTTGTTTTTAATGAAATCTCCACACTCCACTAATTGCATAATGGAACCCTGTGAAGCGTATCAGCTTATGTTTATCATATCGGTTACGCTCTCTAATGTCAAGAGAAAAACATAAGAATTTAGCTACCCGCGCAAAAATTCCTCAAAATCCAGAAAATTTGATTTTTATGAATCCTAAAAAAGGCCAGCAAAGCTGACCTTTTAAAAATAGATTAGTTGGTATTGAAACGAGTCAACTTAAGATTTTTCAGCCGCGCGAAGCTTCTTCAGTGATGTACCGACAGATTTTTCTTCGTCGATCAAATCACTTAGTGCCTGCTGTGCCTTATTGAGTTCAACCTCCGCCTCATCTTTAGCTTGAGCTAATTCAGCATACTTTTCCCGGCAATCTTCTATGTTCGAGTCAAAAAGATCAAGAGTCCGCTTTAGCTGATTAAGCTCATTGTATCGCGGTTTTTGCCGCTCTTCGTAAATTTCTGCTTCCACATTCATCCGGTCTATCACCAATTCGGATTGGTTAGATAGATTTTTGCTGAGTCGCGCCTCCAGCTCATTCAAAATTTTTGAACACGGACTAATCTCTCCGGTTGGACCAGGCGTGCTAATCACACCTAGGTCATCTCTCAGATATTTAACCAGATCAGTCAGAAATACGTTTTCTTCCTTGAGGTTTTCGTTCATGGCTTTGGCTGCACCATTCGATTCTAGTAACATTTCTAGATGCTGTGGATTGTAAAAACCGTTATTAGATGCCTTGTCTGACATATGATTAACTTCTTCACGCACCTTTGACTGCTCCTCAGTCAGGAAGCTAATCTTAGAGGATACATTTTGATAATCCTCCATGAGTGCATTAAATTTCTGGGAAGCCTCCAGACATGCATTCCGCCTCGGCTCCATTTCTTCTTGTAGTGCAGTTTGTCGTGCCTCAAGTTCTTTAATACGTTTTTGATTCATAGTACCCACCTTTCTAAAAATCATACAATTTACACATGTTTCCATATCTAGCTAATTAAAAGTTTAAATTCGGTAATTCTAGTTTAAGTACTTATTTAATTCCGAGTACGCGGTATTTAACGCATTATACGTTGTCTTCACCGCTTCTGTTTCATTATGTAATTCTTGGAATTTTTTTGTAGCTTCATTCGTAATGTTAATCAAATCGAGATGCTTATTTACTAATTCACATTCTGGAGAAACTTGAGATTTTGACATCTCCCTTTGGTGTCCAGCATCAAGGTTATTTTTTTCATCCTTTAATA
>CALEXY010000018.1 GCA_937924995.1 uncultured Candidatus Saccharibacteria bacterium | reverse complement strand
GCTGTCGACTGAAGCAGTCGTTGCGTTAGCCAGTCGTCAGCCAGTTTTTTTTCATCCGTAGAAAGTTGTTTCATTTGATTTAAAACAAGCTGTCTCAATTCCTTTTTTCCCAGCACCTACTACTAAGACGATTTTCGGTAGTTTCTTTACCCGCATAAAGATGTCTTCCGGCAAGTAGTAATTCGTAGTTTCAACTCCCGAAATTGCACTAAGATCCATACTTCTACCGGTGCAGATTAAGAAACGTTTCGCCGAATATCGTTTATTTGCTACAGCTACTTCATAAGGTGAAATAAAATGAGCATCACCATGAATCAAATCAATCTTAAAATTCGCGAAAGATTTTTTCTTGGCTAGGATATATTTTTTCACCCGTTTTTGAATGGTTTCGAAGAGGGAAGGGTAGTTGTAAGTTAGAGTGTCTTGATTATTGCTCAGCTGTAAAAACTTCTTCGCATCAAAGTATTGATTTGCGATGTCAGAAGCCGAGAGTTGTGCCACACGGTAAATATCGGACTTACTGCCAACCAATTCGTTCTCAATAATTGCTACGCGAATTTTACTTGCAGCCGCCGCTCTTGCCGCCGACATTCCTGCTGCACCGCTACCGATAATTATCAAATCATAATCAAATTTTTCACTCATCATTCATCCTTCTCTAAACCAGTTTGTTTCTTTGCTCAATCATGAACCCCAAGTCAGTATTAAACTTTTTTACCTCGTTCGCTAGTTTCTTATCGAATTCGCTTTGAGTTACAATAGTTTTCTTTTCTGCCCAAGATACCACCTTTTTTATGATAAACTCTACTGTCTGTGTATCTAGTTCTGGGATATTTTCAATCTTGCACTCCGTCTTTAGAATTTTCTTGATCAATTTATCTGTTACTGGTAGATTTTCGCTATTTTTCTTACGCACTAAAAACCTCCTGCTACCAATTTAAAAGCAATCAGAAAAAGCCCTAAAGTAATAAAGAGAATACTTGAAATCAGTTTCGTGAAATCTAAATTATCTAAACGCCACTTTTGAATTTCCGCAGCCGTCTTACCATGGCGAATGCTGAATTTTAACACTACTAGCGGCATCACTGAAATCGCCGTATAGGTTAAAATCATTACAATCTGCCAAAGCGCTGGTAGCCTCAAAAAACTATCGGCTGAAACCAACATTAAAGCTAGGATGAATGGTAGTTCCGCCACCACTGACAAAACACCTAGTGAAAAGGCCTCAATATTACTAGATGAATTTGCCGCGCGTTTGCGGATATATCGGATGATTGACTTTGGCAACCAAAGTTCCGTGGATCTGTTGGTTTTATAGTAGAAGAACCACACGCAAATTGCAAGACTAAAAATCAAACAAATTAAAATCGTCAGACACAGGATGGTTAAATTGCTACCAAATAGCACCATTAGCGCGTAACAGATAGAGGTTAGGAGTAAACTGGTCAAAAATATGTAGCCCACGATGTAATTTGAAAGAAGATTTTTGGTTTTCTTCTTCAAGTACCTTCCGGCGCTTTCACGATACAGCAAAAGAAATACCCCCGTGCTGAGTTGCATGGAAGACTGGGCCAGGGCGCTCAAAATTATCACCCCGAAAGTCAATAGTAAAGTTTGAACCTCCATTTAGCTATATTATATCATGCTTATGGTCAATCATATCTTGCTTATGATAATTTATAACTTGCTTATGCTAAAAAAATTTAGGCATTTTTCTATCTGTAAAATTAAAAATCTTTCCGCTTATGCTTCTCCTTTTTTCTTAAACTTGTTAAATTGCAGTCAAACAAATTAAGTGAGGTAAATATGAAAAAAGTACAATTCAGAAAGCGACCAGAAAAGCCGATTATGTGGTGTTTTACCACCGGTCTATTTTTATTATTTTTGTCCATCTTATTTTTAGATTTTTTCAGCGCCAAAAAGGATGACGCTTGGAGTCCTTTAAGTCTAAAAAGAGATGGAAGTCCCCAAAATTATTATAATATCGGTAAAGTTCCACAGAGAGCTGAGCTACTTGGATCTGTCAGTTTTGGCTCTCTGGCGGGGAATTCTGAGACTGAAACTATTCTCGCCGAGGCGCCTACCGATGCTGAACACCGTAGTGTTTTGCCGGAATCCAAGCCTTGTCCAGAGGGGAAAATTCGTAATCCTTTAACTAATCGTTGTATTAAAACCTATGATGAACGACATAAAAAGAAACCCAAAAAACCACAAGAGCCAGGAAAGCCTACAGAGCCAAAAGCTCCTCAGGAAAAACCCAAACAACCTAAACAACCAAAGCCCACTAAGCCTAATCAATCTAAGCCAGCCGTAGATATTGCCAATAAGCCTTGTAAACCTGGCTATATCAGAAATCGGGAAACTCATCGTTGTAATAGGATCGTCACGCCAAAACCAAATACACCAAAGCAATGCAAACCTGGATATTATTTAAATCAAGCTACTCATCGCTGTAATAAGGAGAATTCTCATGAAAGCCAACCAAAGATCTGCAAGACGGGCTATTACCTTAACCCTCAGACGCATCGTTGTAAAAAGATTAGTTCTACAGGAAATGCAAAGAAACCATGCGAAGTGGGTAAAACAATCAGCCCAAAGAGCGGCCGTTGTGTAAAAATCCCAGTACCAAAGACTCCTAAAACTTGCGGTGAGGGCAAGGAGTTAAATCCAGCTACTAACCGTTGCAAGAAAATTGACTCAAAAGACGAAAAAACTCCAGCTCCTTGCAAAGAGGGTTATGAGCGAAATCCTGAGACGCATCGTTGTCGCAAGCAAAAGGCCAATACCGGTGCCACGAATAAACTCGAAGTGCCAAAAACCGGTGATCCCGAAAAAACACCTAAGCAGTTTAACGGCTCTACGGCAATCATCGGCTCTTCGGTAGCTGGCATTGGTCTTCTACTCTTCCAGTTCCGGGTCGAACTAATCGAATTTGTGAAGAAAATTTTCATCAAAAAATAGCCAAAAATCTCAAAAATCTTTTTAATTTTTCTCATCCACCCCTGTTAATTTAATAATTAGCAGTCTTGACATTAGAGTGCTAATTAGCTATACTTAAGACAAATTAGCAGAATAACCGCTAAAGTGCCAAAAATAATAAACAAGGAGTATTTATGAGTAAAATTATTGGTATTGACCTTGGTACAACTAACTCCGCTTTCGCCTACATGGTAGCCGGAAAGCCGGAAGTTATTACCAATGCTGAAGGTGATCGCACCACCCCATCTGTTGTGGCTGTGACTAAAAAAGGTGATCGCCTCGTTGGTAAAGTTGCCCAACGTCAACGTGTTACTAACCCAAAGAACACCATCTATGGTATTAAGCGTTTGATTGGTCGTAAGTTTGATGATAAAGAAGTTCAACGCGATCTCGACATTATGCCATACAAGATTGTTAAAAAAGGTAACGGTGTCGCTGTTGAAATGGATGGCAAGGAATACACCCCAGAAGAAATCTCTGCCATGATTCTTTCCAAGATCAAGGCTGATGCTGAGGCCTTTCTTGGTGAAAAAGTTACTGAAGCTATCATTACTGTTCCTGCCTACTTCGACGACTCTCAGCGCCAAGCTACTAAAGATGCTGGTAAAATCGCCGGTCTTGAAGTTAAGCGTATTATTAATGAGCCTACTGCCGCCGCTCTCGCTTATGGTCTCGAAAAGAAGAGCGAAGAGAAAATCGTGGTCTTCGACCTTGGTGGTGGTACCTTCGATGTTTCTATCCTAGAATTAGGTGACGGTGTCTTCGAAGTGCTTTCTACTAACGGTGATACTCATCTTGGTGGTGAAGACTTTGATAACCTCATCGTTAACTTCCTCTGTGATAAATTCAAAGAAGAATCTGGTATCGATGTCAAAAAAGACGCTGCAGCTATGCAACGTATTAAGGATGAGGCTGAAAAGGCTAAGAAGGAACTTTCTTCCGCTAAAGAAACCGAAATTAACCTTCCATTCCTCTCTGCCGATGCTGATGGTCCAAAACACTTTGAATATACTTTGACTCGTTCAAAGATGGAAGAATTAGTTTCTCCACTCATCGAACGTCTCGCTGACCCAGTCCACAAGGCTCTCAAGGACGCCAAGCTTTCCACTAGCGATATCAATGAAGTGGTGATGGTTGGTGGTATGACCCGTATGCCAGCTGTGGTTGAAAAAGTCAAGGAACTCTTCGGTAAAGAACCTATGCAAGGTGTTAACCCAGATGAGGTTGTGGCTGTCGGTGCTGCTATCCAGGGTGGTGTGCTTCAAGGTGATGTGAAAGATGTACTTCTTCTCGACGTTACTCCACTCTCTCTCGGTATCGAGACTATGGGCGGCGTTTCCACCAAGCTTATTGACCGCAACACTACGATTCCTACATCTAAATCTGAGACTTTCTCTACTGCTGCCGACAATCAGCCACAGGTAGAAATTCACGTCTTGCAGGGTGAGCGTGAAATGGCTTCCGATAATAAATCTCTTGGTCGTTTCGTACTCGATGGTATTGCTCCAGCTCCACGTGGTGTTCCTCAGATTGAAGTTACCTTCAATATCGACGCTAACGGTATTCTAAACGTTACTGCTCGTGACAAGGGAACTGGTAAGGAACAGAGTATTACTATTCAAAACTCTGGTAACATGTCCAAAGAAGACATCGAAAAAGCTCAAAAAGACGCCGAGCTCCACGCTGATGAAGACAAGAAAAAGCGCGAAGCAATCGATGCTAAGAATCACCTAGAACAAGCTATCTATCAATACGAAAAAATGCCTGATGAGTTCAAGGACAAAATCTCTGATGAAGATAAAGAAACCATCAAGAAGGCAGTCGAAGAAGCTAAGGAAGTCTTAAAAGATACTAACGCTGAAGCTTCCAAATACGAAGAAGCAGCTAAAGAATTAGCTAATAAAGTAATGCCAATCGGTGCCAAACTTTACCAAGCTAACTCTACCGATCAGACCAATCCAGAAGCTGGCAAAACCAACCCAGATGAACCAGTCGAAGGTGAAGTCGTCGACAAATAAGACTGCTAAAAATCTCGAATCTCTAAATACATAAGGCACTAAACAGCACCCCGCCCCGGCGGGGTGTTTTGTATTTACAACATATATGCTAAAATAAAGCAAATTAAAGAGTTCATTATGAAAAAATTTATTAAACAATTCCAAAAAACTTCCAATCTCGCTAAGCTAGATTTAATTATCAAGTTCCTTATTGCCTTTTCTGGTGTCGCACTTACTATCATGCACTTCGTCGACCCGGTAACCTGGCATAAACTACCAAGCTATCTCGTGACAATCGTCCTACCTTTCGTCCCGGACCTAATCGCAAAAATCAATCTTCATACCTCGATCAAGCTTCGTCTTGCTTATAGTTCTTTTTTGATTATCGCTATGGTGCTTGGCATCGATCTTGATTGGTATAAAACCCTGATTATTTTTGGTTCTCCGAGTTATGATAAAATCGTCCACACCTTATCGGGTGTATTTTCCGCTTTTCTCGCCAAAGAAATTCTCGACAATGTCTATGACGGCAAGGATTCTGCCGTAAAATCCATTTCCACTTCAAGTACCTCAGCCGTAAAAATTAAGAAATATTCCACTGCTTTCGCCTTCCTCTTCATCGTTTCGTTCGTGTTCTTCATTGCCGCTGCTTGGGAATGTTTTGAATTTTCCTATGATCAACTTTGTGGTGGTCATATGCAGGAACTGAACGCTCCGGGCGTCAGCGATACCATGGGTGATATAATTTCTGCTGGTATCGGGGGCATAATTTTTGCCTTTTTCTTACGTAAAAAATAATTTTCTAAAAATTAAATTCAGTCGAAAAGTCTAAAATAAATTCATCAAATGAAAGCCAAAAATTCTTCCAAAAATCAGGATTACATGCAGCAAGTCACCGCGCGTGAAACGGAAATTCTTTTGCAGGAGCTTAAAAAAACCTTAAATAATAATGTACCAGGTGACGTTGTGGAATTTGGTTGTTATAAGGCTGACACCTCTGTACTTTATCAAAAACTTTTAGAATCGATGGGTCATGGTGGCGCCCTCCAACTAGAAAATCAAACCTCTTCGACTAGTCAAAAAACCCTCTGGCTCTACGATTCTTTTGAGGGGCTTCCGGCTAAAACTCGGGAAGATAATTCGGCTGCTGGTGATGCTTTTCAGGCTGGGGAATTGCTTGTTACTAAACGTGAGGTTATCGAAAAATTTAAGAAAATGGGGCTTAAATTACCGAAAATTAAAAAGGCCTTTTTTGATGATCTTGATATCATATACGATATACCGGAAAAAATTTCCTACGCCTTCCTAGATGGTGATTTATATCAATCGATCAAAACTAGTCTAAATCTTGTTTCTAATAAAATGTCGCAAGGTGGAGTAATAATTGTGCATGATTATAATAATCCAGAATTACCAGGTTCCGCCCGCGCTGTGGACGAATGGTTAAAAGTCCATCAAGCCAAAGTCGCTAGTTTCCGTGTCGCCGAAACCCTCGCGATTATTTATTGTGCCTAATGACATCTTGTGAAAGTTAATATTAAATATTGCTTTTTCTCTTAATTTGTATATTATCTAGTTAGAAGTAATCACATTAAGATTTTCTTAGTATTTTTGAAAAAGGGGGAAAAATGAAAACTATAGTCACTATTAATAATTCAATAAGAGCAAAAATCACTGATAAATGTGGTCTTTCTTGTGGTTTCTGTCACAATGAGGGAACATTAGTACGGAAGGTTGACTCGAATAGAGTATCAATTTTTTCAAAAAAGAACCATTGCACTCTATATCCTGGAGAAATGTCTGTGGATGATAATTTCTTAAGCCTCTTTAAGCAAGCGATGTATAGGCTTGACGTAGAAGATGTTCATCTCACTGGCGGAGAACCGTCACTTAATATGCATGCCGAAGATATCATTGCGGCTCTTAAAGGTTTAGGACTCACAGTCAAAATAACATCTAATGGTGAAACTGGTGGCGACAGAATAAAGGATATTATTGATGCTGGAATCGACGGAATAAATTTTAACATATTAGGCTTAACGGGAGAGGATTTCCTAAAAACTCAAAATAATTGCCATATGGACAAGTCATTTTATGAGAATAAAATACAGCACATACATGAGGCAATAGATTTATCTATAAAAGAAGGTGTATGTGTTGTAGCTAATATGGTAGTTTCCGATTTTTCGTCAATTGATAAAGCTATAGATCTAATTAACTATTACAAAAATAGTCTACAGATTGAAATTCAACCTGACATAAGTAATATTAAAGAATCCGAATCAGCCATAGAAAAGTTATTGGTTCGTATTGGGGCTACACCAATTGAACGTAAAATTATTGCCGGTGTATCCGATGAGCGAATTACGTACGAAGCTAAAAGTGGTGTTAAAATAGTCAACAAAAAAATAAGACGAATTATCCTCGATAATGCTTGTTCTGGCTGTCCTTATTCTGAGACCGATTGCGTAGAGGGTTTTTCTGGACCAAGAGTCTATATTGACGCAGAAAATAATTACTATATTGGATTTTGTATTATGCGCATGGAACGTACTGCACCGTATGATTCATTCTTTTCGTCGCAACTTTGCGATGAAATCTTATCATTATACTACAACGACTATAATAATCTTATCGGTAAGTTTTGTTTAGTTTCATTTTCAAAACAATAGGTCTCAACAGGAGGCCTATTTTTTCTAAAAATATTATATTTAGGTTTTTATGATTTTAAAAGATATACTTTTGATTCAATCCCAAAATCCCATGCTCGTTGGGGAAGACTCCGAACGGACGGCAAGAAAACGACTTTAACCGTAAAAGAGATTGTCGAAGACTCGCTTTTGGGGACCAATGAATGGGAAGTTACGGTAAGTGATTTTGATGAAGCTTTGATGATTCTCGAAAAACTTGGCCTTACACATAAAACTTACCAAGAAAATACTAGGGATGAATTCCTATTAGGTGACTCTAAAATCTCGATAGATCATTGGCCAAAGCTCGGATATCTTCTCGAAATCGAATCTGAAAAAGTTGAGGATGTAAAAAACTGCGCAGAGTTTTTAGGTTTTGATGAGGAAGACATTGTGACTACGGATATACAATCGCTATATTTGGAACGCGGAATAAATTTGGATGAGCTACGCGAGCTTAAATTCTGAAAATTTTATTTTTTCGTAAGATTTAATTTACTACTTACATGTCACATTCTTCGCTTTTCTGTAGCTACTTCTATTAGCTATGCGACCATTTTTCGTAGTCAGCTTATTTTTTATGAAAAAATCATTTCGTTCACTACTGTCTAGGATTTTTAGGATGTTCTCTTCTAGTTTTTGCTCCAGCTCTGTAATTTCTTGCTTTAAGACTTTTCTAATAAATTCTCGCCTCAATGCATCTTCCTCGAGGGCTGAATTTTTTAAAGAAACCTGTCCATAATGAATTGCGAGTTCTTCTAATACTCTAAAATCATAAATAGCTATAATCCAGTTCCAATTTTTTAAAATATACTTAAAGATACTCAATCTTAACATTGCAATACCTTGAACTCCTAAAATAATCTTTGGAAAATCGATCAACCAGCCACTTTCCATCAAATACCGTGTAACAAAATTATGGAAATTCTCAAAATCATCATTTGCGTTATAGTATGGAACACGACCATTAAAGCTAATCGCTCTCAGGGCTTCACTTGCGGATAGCTGCTTTTTCTGCCCCATTAACTTTAACAAATTTTCACTCTTTGTTTTTGAACAATACTTTCCTAAAACGTTTAAAAATTCCCCTGCCATCTTCGTCTGACTAGGCATCTCGAGGTCGTAAGTAAGGGTAAAATTTTGATCATGATAGGGCGCAACTGATACCTTTAACTCTTGTTCAAGGTTAAGAAGTTTTTCTTCCAGAGTCTGCTTAGACCGCTTTTTCATAGGCCTCCTTTTGGATTTTCAAAATAAATATCTTCTTCAAATCTCGTTCGGATAATTGGGCAAGATTTCATTTTTAATAACTTATCCGCTAATTCTATAATAGCCTCGTCTGATATTGCCATATTATTAACCCATCGTTTTGGGATCTTTCTTAATCCATAATATGCCCCCGCGAGCTGTCCATAAATTGCGCAATTTGTATCGGTGTCTCCGCCCAGCATTAAAATCTTTAACATTCCATCTTCAAAATTTTTGGAATGGACAAAACCCCAAATCGCAATCGTAGTCGAGTCTATAACATACCCCCATAGATCCCTTAGGCATTCGCCATTGGAATTTATTCTTGAATAGAATAACGATTCAAATTCAAGAAAACATTCTTCAAATATCTTGGAAGTAAATGTAAGATTATCCAAGGAAACGATCTTTTCCTTATTTCTGAATCTCAATGCCCTATATAATAAATTTGCAAATATTTCTGTTCCCATTTCTGCAACTTCTGAATAATGAGTTTCCCGACCAGAAATCCAAGCCAACTCAACTGTTTTTGCTAAGCTACTCCTTTTCGCCGCCGCAAGAATAGTTGGCGCTAATCGCATAATTGAGCCATTACCTGCATTGAATTCACGTTTTGAATTTTTTTCTACAATTGGATTTTTCTCAAAAACTGAAATCGCATTATCGGTTTGCGACCCTACATCGTAGCCATAATCAAAATAACTTCTATATCCATGTGCTTCCCAGTCTCTATATTTTTTCATTACATCATAAGAGTCGTATCCCTGCTTCTCAATCAAGCTATCGGCTAAACATAAAGTCATGGATGTGTCGTCGGTATAAACCCCTTTCGGTAATACGTGGTTATCATGAAAAGCTTTTAATTTTTCAATATTTTCTCGGATTTCTTGGCTGTTTACCCCGAACTGAACTGGTGCACCCAAAATATCACCAACCACCAAGCCAATCATCATGCCGTAGGCTTTATTCTTCATGACCGCCACCAGGTATTTTTAATATATCCAATGCTGTCTTGAATTCCCTAAAATCGAGCCCAGCAAAAAACATGCCATTTTCATTTGAATGACTTAATTCCCATAAAACCGTTTGTGCAGAATAATCATCTCTCTCCCCATTCAAATAAAGTATTACTGCTGAATAAAAATCCCCATTTTCGAGCATAGTTTTTTCAATGTAATACTGAATATTTTTAATGGCGTCCATATGGCGAATTATATAACATTTTTGTTTATAAGATAGTAATTTTTAATAGCCGAAATACCGCACAGGACTCATGTTGCCAGGTAATCGCTCAATAGTTTTATTTAGATATAAATCTAATATTTCCTTATCATAAACTTCTTCACCGTCAAACATGTATCTTTTTCCGTCTTCTGAATACCATTTAATAGGCCTGAAAATTCCACGGACTACACCTTTATATTCTGCTAAAACTAATTCTGCTTGCTCGGCTTTATTTAAATTAATTTTCCAAGACTTTCTAACAGCCTCGTAAAGATTTGGGTGTCGTTCAGAATTAATTTTATAGGTCTTGCTGATATTAATTGCCATAATTTTATGTCTAAATTCTTTGATTGGCTCAGTAGAATAAAAATCATTTATCTCTGTCGTCGTCAATATGGTTGATTTAAATTGGCTAATTAATAATTTTTCTTCCTCACTATGATGGCCTGAAACGATATTTGATAAATCGGTATTAAGATTAAAATTTTCAAAACTTAGAGTATCAATGAGTGCTGACTCTAGAAAAAGGGCTTCTTTTTCGCTCAATGAACTTCTGATAATATATTGCAAAACCTCATTTCCACTTTTCTTTATTTCTCTAATTAAATCTAGCTTCGCTGTTTTCTTATCAATATTATCAATCGCTTCGTCCACATGATTATAGACTCGATCTTTGGTTCCTTTGCCTATATAGAAAATCTTGTTATCTCGTGAATCGACCAGGGCATAAACATAAAATTCTTTTGATTTTTTACTCAGCGATTCTTCAGCGAGTTGAGAAAATTTATTTAACATCCTTTGCCTTTCCGTGGGTGATTAAAAGAAAAAATATAATCTAATATTAAGTAAGTAAATTATATAATGAAAAATTTATAAAAACAGTATAAATATGTTTTATTTTACAAATAAAAAACGACTATATGCTAGTCGTTACATAATACTGGTAAGCTTTTGCTATCGCAAAATCTTTCCATTCTGCGTCGGTCAAATAAAGAAAATAAATTTTCTTTAT
>CALEXY010000017.1 GCA_937924995.1 uncultured Candidatus Saccharibacteria bacterium | reverse complement strand
GAATATTGGGGCTACGACAACTTTCGCGGCATTCAGGAAGAGATTATCCAAAGTATTTGTAGTGGTAAAGACACATTGGGACTGATGCCCACGGGCGGCGGAAAGTCCATCACATTTCAAGTCCCAGCCTTAGCTTTAGACGGCGTGTGCATCGTCATCACACCACTCATTGCACTCATGAAAGACCAAGTAGACAATCTTTGCCACCGACACATCAAGGCAGCGGCAATACATTCTGGTTTATCACGCGATGAAATAGTCTCAACACTCGAGAATTGTATTTTCGGCGGTATAAAAATACTTTATATTTCTCCTGAACGTATTGGTGCCTACTATGGAACTTCAGATGCTGATGGTGACAATAGGAAAGTTGACATGTCGAAATACTGCATAGAAAGCATGTCCGATGCAAGGAAAGTAGGTGTGGTTAGCGTTAAAAAATTACCTCCTCGGATTATAGACAAATTGCAAACTTGTGGGTATTCTGGTTATGAAGTGCACGAAAATAGGAAATATTTTGTATACTATTGGTTTGTGTGGCGTCACGATGGAATGTGGGAAATCTTTATCAATAGCGATCCTGATGCGGACGAGATTCCTCGGGAATTGGTTAAAACTTTGGATACGATTAGATGGGAAAGACGTTAAATAAAACGTTGAATATGTTGTACGATTATTAATATTATTGATAATTAGATGGTTATTTAATTGCTAAAATACGTGATCAGTAATATATAAAGCACGTATCACATTCGAAAATCTGTTCGTTTTGAGAATATCTATCGATGATAGTTTGCATTCTGGCGGTGCCTATGGGATTCCGGTGAGAGCGCTTTGTCTGAGCAAAAATACGACTTTCACCCACGGCGAGCGGCACTCTGGACTGTACGGGCGGCGTTCTGGATTTTCCTGATCAGATGAAAGTCCACTGGAGCACTGACACGTCAAGGTTTTACTGCTGAACTCTCTCAAGTTCCAGGCTCTCAGAGCAGGGCTAATGTTTTAGATTTCGGAATCGGCTGACATGTCGACACGGGTTTGGATAGGATGGTCAGGTCGGGTCGGTTGCTTGTGGCCGGCTCGCTCGCCGATATTGAAAATCTTTAATATCTCAAGTTTCATTTCTAAGGATTCTTGTTCGGAATTTAAGGAATTCTTTAGACTAGAATCATATTTATTCCGATAGTCTGCCGTCGAATCGATAAATTTTAATCTTCGAGTGAGTCTCGAGATTTCGTCTTCGATTTGATCGGAACGTTGCTCATAATCCAGCTGCTCCATCAATTTTTCCTGCAGAAAATCTCGATTTTTCTTCTTGATTTCCAGTAGGGCAGAAAAACAGGTTCGTTCCGCTTCTTCCGCATTCAGGAATTCCTGATAAGCGGCTTTTGATAAGGCTTCCAATTCTGTTTTTCGCGGCGTTAACGCCTCCAATTGAAGTTTTAGTTTCTCTTGTAACTCTTTAATGCGTTGATTTACATCTGACATTTTTACACCAACCTTTCTGTAAAAGAACTAACCGCATTCACGGCTCCGACTCTAATATTATGCCATGAAAACCGAGATTTGTAAATGTGATATAATGGATTTATGTCTAAGGTTAAATTTACCATTATTTCATTATTTTCTGACGCTCTTAATCCATACCTAAATACTTCCATGATGTGGAAGGCTAAGGAAAAGGGGATTGCGGAATTTGATTTTGTGGATTTGCGTGAATTTGGCCTTGGTGCGCATAAATCTGTCGATGATACCCCTTACGGTGGTGGCGATGGGATGCTTCTAATGTGTGAACCGGTCTTCAATGCCATTGAAAGCGTGAAGAAACATAGTCCGAATGCTAAGGTGATTCTGCCAACTCCAGCCGGTCAAACCTGGCATCAGGGAATTGTGCGTAATTTTGTCGAACGGATTAATAATGGTGAAGAGGATCACTATATTATTCTTTGTCCACATTATGAAGGCTACGATGAACGCATTTTAACTATCGTTGATTATAAGATTTCGCTCGGTCATTTCGTCTTGACCGGTGGTGAACTGCCGGCGCTAATTGTGATTGATAGCATCGTGCGCCTCCTTCCGGGGGTGCTTGGTGGTGAAAACTCTGCTATTATTGAGAGTTTCTCCGAAGAAAACACTATTGAGTATCCACAATACACTAAGCCAGCCGATTTTCGCGGCATGCAAGTGCCGGAAGTTTTGCTCTCTGGTCACCATGCCAAAATTGCTGAATGGCGCAAAGCTCATAGTCGCCCAGTCGACCAGGGCAATCTTTGATGCAACTAAATTCGCGACTTAGCGAAATTAAAGGCGTCGGCCCCAAAACCGCCGAGGCCCTCGCCGCTCGTGGTTTTCAAACTTTTAAGGATTTACTCTATTATTTTCCGCGCAAATACGAAGATTACGCTGCCTATACCAAGATTTCCGAGATTCGTCCCGGCAAGGTGGTAGTAAGGGGTAAAATTCGTGGTTTACGCAATATTCATACTCGCCGTCGCAATTTTACTATTACCCAGGGTGAGATTTTTGATGAAACTGGCGCGCTGCGGGTGGTTTGGTATAATCAGGCCTACCGCATCAAAAATTTTAAGGAAGACACCGAGTATTATTTTACCGGTGAGTATGATTTTAAGTATAACCGCTATCAACTCACAGCGCCCACTGCCGTTTTGGCATCCGAGGTTGAGGAATCGCGCCAGGATGGCGGCTTTCAGCCGATCTATTCTGGTAGTGGTCGCTATAATTCCGTCTGGTATCGTCGAATTTTTGCTAAACTGCGCCCATTTTTTTATCAAATTCCCGAACTTTTGCCGAATGAGGCTATTCCGAAAATTCTTACTAAACTCTCACGTAACCAAGCTCTCTTTAATATGCATTTTCCGGAATCTGAACAGGAGGTTGAAAAGGCCCGCACCTACCTCGGTTACGAGGAATTATTTGAATTAATTTTGGCTTCCAAGCTCAATCAAAACGAAGTCTCCAAATTAAATGCCAAATCACTCAAATTTAATCTCACTGATATTAAACAACTCCTTAAGACTCTGCCTTTTGAATTAACCGACGCGCAGAAACGTGTGACTTGGCAGATTCTGAAGGACCTTGAAAAAACTCATCCGATGAATCGCCTGCTTCAGGGCGATGTCGGTTCAGGTAAGACTATCGTTTCGGCCATTGCTGCTTATCAAGCTATAAAAAACGGCGCTCAAGTAGCCATTCTGGCTCCGACGGCTATTTTGGCCACGCAACATTATGAAGGTTTGTCTAAAATCTTGCAGCCACTCGGCGTCAAAACTACCCTTCTAATTAGTGCCACCAAGGATAAAAACAGTGTAAAAGCCGCAATCAAATCTGGTGAAATTAATCTTGTGATTGGCACTCATGCTATTCTTACCGACGACACCACTTTTTCCAGTCTCGGACTTTGCATTATTGATGAACAGCACCGTTTTGGCGTCTTGCAGCGTCAACATCTTTTGGAAAAATCTTTTCAGAATCAAAATCCGGATTTTCAGCAAATTTCGCCGCATTTTCTCGCTATGACCGCCACGCCGATTCCGCGCTCTTTACAGCTGACCATTTTTGGCGATCTCGATATTTCAATTATTAACCAAATGCCGAAGGGTCGCACTCCGATTAAAACTCGTATCTATAATGAGCTTAATCTTAAGGATGTAATTTACCCAGAACTTAGCGAACACCTCGCTACTGGGGAGCAAGTTTATGTGATTTGTCGCCTGATCGATGAAGCCATTTCTGATGAAGATAAATCACGTACGGTTATCGAAACCGCCAAGCTCCTGCAAAAACAGTTTAGTAAATATCAGATCGGTATCCTGCATGGTAAATTAAAGTCCGCCGAAAAAGACCAGGTAATGCAGGATTTTAAGGAACAGAAAACTCAAATTTTGGTTTCTACCACCGTGGTGGAAGTCGGTGTGGATGTGCCAAATGCCACACAAATCGTGATTCTCAATGCCGATCACTATGGCCTGGCTCAGCTTCATCAGTTGCGTGGTCGCGTCGGCCGCGGTGATAAACCAAGCCAGTGTTTTTTGGTTACTACCGGTGAAAATCCACCTAGTCGTAGGCTTCTCGAGATGGAAAAATCCACCGACGGTTTTTATCTTGCCGAAGTCGACCTCAAGCTTCGCGGTCCGGGGGAAATTTATGGGGCGATGCAGCATGGTGAATTGAATTTAAAAATTGCCAGCCTCACCGATACTAAAATGATTGAATTGGCGCGCACTCACGTCGAAAAGTTCTTAAGCTCGCCCGATTCTATGCTAAAATATACAGAGTTAAGCCAAGATATTAAAAAATATCAGCAGCTGACGACTCTTAATTAAGGAAAATATGTATTCAACCCTAGCAATTAGTGATAAATCGAATGGGAAAATTGTTGGCACGCATCAGAAACTCGACCGAATTGCCCGCAAAATTATTGATAAAAACCTGCCACACAACTATTTCTTCCCAAATATTTCAGAAATCTTAAATTTTGAAGGCATGGGCGGACCGGACGGCCTGAAGCGTAAAAGCCCTGGCGTCGACGAGCCGATGCACTTCATTGACCCAGATCATGATAATGGTAAACTCATGACTTTGATTTTGGATCACCAATATAATTTACGTAAAGCCCTCGAAGAGGGAAATAAGGTACGTGCCAGCTTCGAGGCTGGTTGGATGGCCCATGCTATTACTGATGGTCTGACGCCCGCCCACCATTTTCCTTTGGAAAATACGCAAAAACAACTGATGACCAAGGATGAATTTGTCAAAGTTTTCGGTATTCCGATTAAGGGAATCATGCGTGGTCGAAACTCGCTTGAAACTCTGCGCAATAACTGGCTCTATTGGGGTGCTAATGGTTTTATGACCAAGCACGTGGCTTTCGAATATGGTGTCGCGATTACCCTTACCGCTCTGCCGGAGCGCGCGGTGATGCCGAAAATTAAGAAAGCGGAACTCATAGATATTGATCTTGAAAAAGCTTTTCATGAATCTCTAGCTAAAGTCCATGCTCTCAAAATGTATGAAAATTTCTTAAATCAAGGATGGAACACCGAGTTAGTTTTTCAAACCAAGAACGTGCTTCTTCCAGAAATCGTCCGCGCTATTACGCTTGGCTGGGCTTCATCGATTCCATATTTTAATAAAAAACTGCTAAAATAAAACTATGAAGTTTATGGCAAAATCTGGCAAAGTTACGGATCTGAGGATCACCTCCGGGGTGCTGCGTGGGCAGAAAATTCTCACCCCCAAGCTCGCCGTCACTCATCCCATGGGATCGCGCGAACGCCTGGCTATCATGAATTCTTTGTCATCTCATCTCGATGGTAAAGTAGTACTCGATGTGTTTGCCGGTACCGGTGCACTGGGCTTCGAAGCCCTATCTCGCGGTGCCAAGCATGCTTCATTTATCGAAAATCATCGTGAAGTTGCGAAATTGATTCGCCAAAACGCGGAAAATCTCGGCGTATCAAGCCAGGTGCGAATTTTTGCCAAAAAGGCGGAAACTCTGACTTTTGATAATCGTTTCGACATCGTTTTTGCTGACCCACCATATGATAAAATCACCCCGAAACTGGCGGATTATCTCGCTACGCTTCCGAAGCTTGCGAAAGAATTTTTAGTCTTGTCTCATCCGGCCACCTTCGATCCGCATCAGCTCGACGCCGAAATTCTTTCCACCAAGGCTTATGCCGGCTCCCGCATCACGATTTTTAAAGTGTAATTTTATCGTGTTTATGCTAAAATTAGCTTATGAACTTTCAAAAGATTTACGATTATTTCTTTAGTAATAATTATATAACTAAGATGCCAAGCTTCGGTGAAGTTTTGGCTTCGAATGTTATTACCTTACTTTTATTGTTAATTATTCTCGGCCTCTATATTGCCGGCAAGGTTCTTTTGATGAAGAAAATCTATGGCGAGAAAAAGATGTGGCAGGGTGCCATTCCGGTGTTGGGTTTGATGAAGCTTTATGATGCGGTCGAACTAAATAAGTTATTCGCTATCTCGATTCTTATTCCAGTAATCGGTTTGATTCCTTACTTTATTTTCTGCTACAAGCTACCTGCTGCTTTTGGTGAAAAACAACCAGCCTTTCCGTATTTGACGATTTTCTTCTCGCCAATCATCATGCTGATGTTGGCCACCGATCAAAAATATGAATATCAATATGTGCGTGGCAAAAATGTGCCATTCCAAGGCGCTTTCGCTCTGAATAATGTACAGACTACTGCGGAAACTACACTTCAGTCTACTACTGAAGTTGTCAACCAGCCTACTCCCGAAGTTGACACCCAGCCTATCACTGAAGCTCCAACCCAGCCTGTTGCCGAAATCCAAACTCAACCAGCTCAGGGAACTGTAATCGAATCTCAAAACCCTTCTACTTCAGAAAACCAGGCTCAATCCAGCGGCTTGAATAATCTCCAATAATTTTATATAATACCACCATGCCCGAGTGGTGAAATTGGTATACACGTATGCCTTAGGAGCATATGCCTCACGGCGTGCTGGTTCAAGTCCAGTCTCGGGCACCAATCAAGTTGTTTACAGAAAAGCTGCCGCCAGGGCAGTTTTTATTGCACTTATTGCTATTTTATGTCGCAAAGATTGCGGGCTATTATGAGACATTGACATATTACATAATACTGCTATAATAGAAGTATATTCCGATACGGGCAATTCGAACGGAGAGATACCTAAGAAGAACCCGTTTTTTGTTATTTATTCTTCTTCTTATATTCAATTTTGTTCTTTACGTCGGGATTGTCTAAGAAATCAACGTACCTCGGCGTGAATGGACGATATAAAGAAGAAGTGGAGTGACGATTCGGAGCCAATAGTTTAGCAAAACGTCCTTTTTCTACAAGATATTTAACCATCTTATAATAATCTCCGTCGCCAGAAACTAGAATTATATTATCAAACTGTTCTGCGTCAGCAATTTTAGACATCACAGTAAAAACAATATCTGTATCGACGTTACCTTTCTTTTTACCGATCATGCTTTGGCTATGCTCGCGGAATATGAGAATAAAGCCTGAAGTTTGAATTTTTTCGTAAAGATCTTGATTATCCTCGTCTACTGCACCTAAGAAATGGTAAGCTTTTTCAACGTTATAGCGTTCTTTGAGATATACTCTAAAACGCGTCAAATCTACTGTCCACGAACTTGCTTTCGTGTTCATGTATAGATTCTGTCCATCTATAAAAGCCTGATTATTCACACTTATATTATAGCACGAAAAAAGTGTCACCAGCTCCGTCGTATTCGTTCACAACCTTCACAACATAAAATGGCAATAATTATTGCAATCAAGAAAGATGCCGTAATTTTTTTGCTTCAGCCAATAATTTCGATACGTAAACCGATTTCAGATGTTTGTATTTTTTACGATCAAATTTAGATTCTTTTGCAAATTCGTATTTTTCTCCAAATATTCTTGTGCTTTCTGGTGATTTTTTCTAAGAAAATTACGTAAAATAATAAAATCCTCATAAGACTCTTCGTTAATCGGACAAATATGAATATGGAAATCGCCCTCACCCGTTTCTTTTGCAGTACTTGCTAGAAAAATCCGATCCTCGTGACTATCAGTTCCTTCAAAATATCCATTTTTCATTAAAATATTTTTTACAGAAATCATATCTTCATGTTTTGGAACTCCGACGAGAATATCAATTATATTCTTACCATCAATAGGAATAGAGCTACTGCCAACGTGCTCAATTTTTATATCATTAGGCAAGAATTTAGACAGACGACATTTCTCTTGCGAGAAGCGCTCGATAAGTTTTGACGAATATTTCTTTATTGTAACGGACATTAGCTGATATTATACCATTATTGTATTTTTTTAATCTATTTTCAATTATTACTCGTTCTTCATACGAAAGTTGTGTATACTTTATTTAGAGACATCAATGTCTATCCTTGTTTAAGTTAGTGTTACAAATTTAATTTTAACAGGACTAAGAACGATTGATGTCTCTTTTTGTTGCTTAGTGTTGCACTTGAGATGTTAACTCAGGAAATTTTTTGCATAATCAGCCCAAAAATTGTATAATATATAGGTATGCCAGAGTTTCGTCTTCACAGTAAATTTCAGCCCACCGGTGATCAGCCGGCGGCTATTGCTCAGCTCACACGTGGTCTCAAGATGGGGATTCGTGAGCAAACTTTGCTCGGTGTGACGGGTTCTGGTAAGACTTTTACTATGGCGAATCTCATTGCCAATATTCAGAAGCCGACTCTGATTCTTGCCCATAATAAAACCCTGGCCGCTCAGCTTTATTCCGAGTTTCGTGAATTTTTCCCCGAGAACGAGGTGCATTATTTTGTTTCTTACTTCGATTACTATCAGCCAGAAGCCTATATCGCTAGCACCGATACTTATATCGAAAAAGATTCCGCTATTAATGACGAAATTGACCGTCTGCGTCATGCCGCCACAGTTTCTCTGCTTACGCGCCCAGACACCATCATCGTCGCTTCAGTCTCTTGTATCTATGGTATCGGTTCTCCGGATCATTACACCGAAATGTCCCTGCATCTCGAGAAAAACGGCCATACCTGGCAGGTAGTTTCAAAAAATACCCTCCCTGTGGCGAAACTTAATCAGACTAACCTGATGATCTATCTTATCGCTATGCAGTATCACCGAAATGACCTGGCTTTTGAACGTGGTAATTTCCGGGTCAAGGGTGACACGATTGATCTTTTCCCAGCTTCGGGTGAAATCGCCTATCGTTTTGAGTTTGCTTTTGATGAACTAGAAGAGGTTAAAATTATCGATCCACTCACCGCCGAGGTACGTGAAAAACCCGATCAAGTTTTCATCTTCCCGAATACCCACTACGCTACCCCGAAAGATCAACTCGACTGTGCCATTGATTTGATTCAGACTGAATTTGACGAACGTCTAAAATATTTCGAGGCTAACCATAAATATCTGGAAGCGCAACGTCTTTCTCAGCGCACCAAATATGATCTCGAAATGTTGAAAGAAACTGGCTTCGTAAAGGGAATTGAAAATTATTCTCGTCACCTAGATGGTCGTAAAGCTGGGGAGCCACCAGCGACTTTGCTCGATTTCTTCCCAGATGATTTTCTCTTATTAGTCGACGAATCGCATATGACTCTGCCGCAGGTGCGCGGGATGTATAATGGTGACCACGCTAGAAAATCCACTCTGGTGGAATATGGTTTCCGCTTGCCGAGCGCTCTAGATAATCGCCCCCTTACTTTTGATGAATTTGAAACTCATATTCGCCGCGCGGTCTATGTTTCAGCGACTCCTGGAAAGTATGAATTAGAAGTTTCCCCTAAGCCAGCCGAGCAAGTAATTCGCCCGACCGGACTCCTTGATCCAGAAATCGAAGTCCGCCCAAGTGAAGGGCAGATTGATGATTTGATGAGTGAGATTGAGGCTCGCATCGCCAAAAATCAACGCGTTATTGTCACGACCTTGACTAAGCGCATGGCAGAGGATTTGACCGACCACCTGAAAGATCATAAGATTAAAACCGCCTATATTCACTCTGATATTGATACCCTGGAGCGTGGCGATATTTTGCGCGATTTGCGTTCTGGCGTCTACGATGTCTTGGTCGGTATTAATTTACTACGTGAGGGTTTGGATTTGCCAGAAGTATCGCTTGTGGCGATCCTCGATGCTGATAAGGAAGGTTTCTTGCGCTCCGAGTCGGCGCTCATTCAGACCATTGGTCGTGCCGCGCGCCATGTCGAAGGTCATGTTATTATGTACGCCGACAATATTACCGAAAGTATGGAGCGCGCAATTTCCGAAACTAATCGCCGCCGTGAAATTCAGCAAAATTATAATAAGGAGCATGGTATTACGCCGACCTCTATCAAGAAAGAGATTTCCTTAGGCCTTCGGGCAATTATTCCGGAAAAAGCCAAGGAAGATAAGCTGGATCTCAAGAAGGTACCGAAAACCGAACTTCCGTCACTCATGAAGGAACTTTCTGAGCAAATGCAACTCGCCGCCGCCAATCTCGAATTCGAGCAGGCCGCCAAACTTCGCGATATGATTCAAAAAATCAAAGACGCCGAGAATAACTAAAATTATTTTAAAATCTTCCTTACACGCTCTCGTAATACTGGTACTACCTCTTTCTCGAACCAAGGGTTCTTTGCCTGCCAGCGAAAATTGAGTGGGCTGGGGTGTACGATTGGGAAATATTCGGGCAGATAATCTTGGAATGCACGTACCGTCTCGGTTAAATTTTCCCGAGCTTTGGAGCCGAGGTAATACTTCATCGCATATTGTCCAATCAAAATCGTAAGCTTGATGTTCGGCATTAATTTTAAGATTTCTGGGTGGTATTCTTCGGCGATAAATTTTCGTGGTGGCAGATCGCCGGTTTTACCCTTACCAGGGTAATAAAAATCCATTGGCAGAATCGCAATTTTTTCAGAGTAAAATTCTTCTTCACTCACACCCATCCATTCGCGCAGCTTTTCGCCAGATTTATCCGCAAATGGCACCCCACTCTCTTCTACCTTTCGGCCAGGTGCTTGCCCGATGATTAATATTTCTGCCTTATCGCTCAGTTGGTAAATTGGTCCCACATTGCGCTCGGTATATAAAACATTTCTCGGATCACATTTTAACTTTTCAGTAATTTCATCGAATCTATTCATCTTAATTCGATAATATCACTTTTATGCTAAAATAAAATAAGTTACATATAATTATTTGTTAGGAGGTAAATGGCTAATACAAATAAAATTCTCTCTGTTGAAAAAGTCACTAAGACTTTTGGCAAGGGAAATAGCCTCACGAAGGCCGTCGATAACCTTTCTTTTGAGGTAGAGAAAGGCGAGTTTCTCGCGATCATGGGTGCCTCCGGCTCTGGTAAGAGTACTACTTTAAACATGATTTCCACGATTGATCGTCCGACCTCTGGCCAAATCTTCGTCGACGGTACCGATATTACGAAACTAAAAGGCGAGAAGCTTAACCGCTTCCGTCGTGAATCGCTTGGTTTTATCTTCCAGGATTTTAACCTCCTCGATAATCTCACTGCCTACGAAAATATCGCATTGGCTCTCTCGATTCAGAACGTCAAGGCCTCCGAAATCGACGAAAGAGTTAAAGCCGTCGCTAAGAATCTTGATATTGAATCCATTTTACAGAAATTCCCATATCAACTCTCAGGTGGTCAAAAACAGCGCGTCGCCTCCGCTCGTGCTATTATCACTAATCCGAAGTTAGTCCTTGCTGATGAGCCAACTGGTGCACTCGATTCGAAATCTTCTAAACTTCTCCTTGAGCGCTTCGATTATCTGAATCAAGAACTTCAGGCCACCATCCTCATGGTCACCCACGATGCTTTCTCGGCCAGCTTTGCATCCCGCATTATTTTTATCAAGGACGGTCAAATTTACGATGAAATTCACCGCGAAAATAAGACTCGCAAGGAATTCTTCGATGAAATCATCCGCGTGATGTCTACCCTAGGTGGAGGCGACGCTGATGTTATTTAAGCTTTCGTTTCGAAATATTACGCGCAGCATCAAGGACTATGCGATTTATTTCTTTACGTTAGTGCTCGGTGTTACGCTTTTCTATGTTTTTAATTCCGTCGGCTCCCAAGCGGCTGTGCTTGAATTAAATAACTCTCGCAAACTCATCGTCGATTTGCTCGCGAAAATTCTCTCTGGTATGAGTATTCTCGTGGTCTTTATTCTCGGTGCTTTGATTATCTACGCCTCCCGCTTCTTGATTAAACGTCGTAATAAAGAATTTGCCATCTATCTCACACTCGGTATGAGTAAGCGCAAAATCTCGCGCCTCCTCTTCTTCGAAACCTTGATGATTGGCGTAATCTCCCTTGGTGTCGGTCTCTTGCTTGGTATCGGCGTTTCTCAGTTAATCAGTGTTTTGATTGCCAAGCTTTTCGAAACCAATATGGACAAATTTACCTTTGTCTTCTCTGAAAAAGCCTTCTTCGATACCATTCTTTACTTCGGCCTCATCTATCTCATTGTGATTTTCTTCAATACTATCATTGTCGGACGTCTAAAGATTATTGAGTTACTTCAGGGTAGCAAGAAATCCGAAAAAGCCTTCCTGAAAAATCCGCTGCTTCGCGCCATTGTTTTCGTCGTTTCTGCTTCGGTACTCGGTTATGCTTATTGGTGGGTCAATAATGACAAAGTCTCTCTCATGGACCGTGTCTATAATCTCCTTTGGCCGGTTATGGCTGGCGTAGTTGCCACTTTTCTAATCTTCTGGTCGCTTTCCGGTTTGATTATGGAAATTGTCACTCGTAGTAAGAAGTTCTATTTCAAGGGTTTAAATTCCTTCGTCTTCCGCCAGATTTCCAGCAAAGTGAATACCGCCGTAGTTTCCATGTCTTTGATAAGCCTCTTGCTGTTCCTCACGATTAGCATCCTTTCACTCTGTTTCTCGATCAATGAATCGATGAAAAAGGAGTTAGCCTACAATACACCAGTTGACGCTATGACCGAACTGACTGATTATCTCGCGGTTTACGGCTCGAATAGTAGTGTTGGCTATTTATCCCACATGTCTAGCGACCAGGAAAAAGCTGCTCTTGCCACTTCCCAGGCCTACATGAAAAAATCCCTCTATCAAAATTTGATTGATCGAAATCCAGACCTTGCGAAAGATGTTAAAGATCATCTTGAACTGAATGTCTATGCTGATAGTAAATTCACTTTTGGTCAAATTTTACCGTCAGGAGTTATGACGGGGACTGCGGAAGCCTTCATGTCGAAAACTACTGTGCCAATGGTTCGTGTCTCTGATTATAATAAACTCGCGAAGCTCTATCATCGTGATGAAGTTCATTTGAAGGATGATCAATATCAGTTCCTGGCCGACTTTAAGACTATGGCGGAGATTCTCGACAAAACTCTTGCAGGCAATACTCAAATTAAATATCGTAATTTCACCCTCAACCCAGCTGCCAAAAAACACCAAGAAGGTTTCATTACTTCATCCGGTTTTAAGTCTAATACTGGTATCCTCGTTGTGCCAGACCAGGTGATTACTGACCAGCCAATCGGTACTCAAGCCATGCTGATGAATTATAATCTCAGCGGCACCCGCACTGCCGAACAGATTGATGATGATTTACGCAAGGCTTTCGACCTCGGAGGTGTATTAGTTAATGCGGTTAATTCATCTGAGGAGGACACACAGAAAGCCGGAAGCTCCGCTAAGCAAGCTGATCGTCCAAGCGGTGTTGCCATTAATTTTTACACCAAATTATTAGTAAAATCTGGTATGGTCGGCATGCAAGCCATTGCCACTTTCGTTGGCTTCTACCTCGGTACTATCTTCCTTATTTCTTCTGCTGCGATTCTGGCCCTTAAGCAACTTTCTGAATCTTCCGATAATACTGAAAAATATGCTGCCTTACGTCGCCTCGGCGCCAGTAATAAGATGTTGAACCGTGCACTCTTCGTCCAGATCGCAATCTTCTTTATTGCGCCATTACTTATCGGCATCATCCATTCCATTTTTGGTATCATGTTCGCCTCGAGTATTATTGAATCATTCGGCTCTGACGGACTCCTCGCTTCGATCCCAATGACCGTTTCGATGATCGTGCTGATTTATGGTGGTTATTTCCTCCTGACTTATATCAGTAGCAAGCGCATCATCTCGGAAAAGCAGCTCCGCCGAGATTAAGGAAGTCATTTTCGAAAAGCAAGTCCGACGTGACTAGGAAACATATTAGTTAAGGTAAAAATCCTTAGCTTGATTAGATTAAGAAAGCTACCGAAAAAGGTAGTTTTCTTAATTTTTAACTTGTAGCACCATCGAGACAGCAATAAATTGCTTTATAATATGGATATGATAATTCTAAATAAAGCAGAAGTAGAAAAAATGTAAACTCTTTTAATTTTGACGAAAAGCTGACTTTTGTTGATATCATTGATTTCGAACCTGATTGTAAGATTTATAAATTAAAAAATAATATTGGCGATAATTATATTTTGATTTGTAGAGATTATCAATTTGATGATATGGACGCAGAAGAGAGGATTTTTGCTAATGAATTAGGAATTACGATTCTCGATAGATTCAAGTGTAATCATAATTATTTCTTTAGCTCTAAAAAATTTGACAATTTTGAGTATGTTTTTTCATTAGCACGAATCGCTTAGTGGGGAATTTTTGAATTTTTCCGTGTTAATATGAATATTAGTATGGATAATCAAATATACCAGGAAATTCTAAAACTCTACGAAAAATATCTTTTAAAACCAGCCTCTGAATTTTCGGTGCAAGATTATAATAATTTCGAGCAGGAAATGTGGAGCTTGAAAGAGAAATTCAGCTACGAATCTAGTCCATTTTTACTTTTACCAGATTCAGCTAAGGATGCCGATTTTTTCATGATGAATGCATCAAGTGATGGTTTTGTGGAGCCAAATTTAGCTGATAAACAAAAATATCTAGATATGATGCAAGAGTCTTATCAAAAATTTAAAAATCAGTTGAATTAATCCTATACATATTAATTAAATCCATTTCATGGATTCCAGATAATCAAGAAAGTCTTGCGCACCTTCACTAGTTAATTCTGGGTGAGCATTATAATATTCTAGGTGGTCTCTTTTTTCATTGAGCGCCATATAGATATAAAAAGATAATTCACAAAATCTATCATCTTCAGGTAGAGAGTCATTCGAATAGCTAAAATTATCATCCAGGAAAATAGTATATTTCTCAACTTTGTTTTCTAGCTCATCTAACTGAGATTCAGTGGTAGCTGATTTTATTTCATCAGCCAATTTTTTACCATCTCGTATTGCTATTTCGGCTAAGTTTGTACTCATTTAATATAAATATACACTAATTTTTATAAAATATCATAATCGAAAAAATGATATAATATATCTTATGAATAATACGCGTGATGATATTTTACACTTAGCCAAGCTGTCCAATTTGCAGCTCACCGATGCCGAAATTTCCGCCCTCCAGCAGGACGTCACTAATATTGTGGGCTACATTTCTCAGCTTGATGAATTAGATACTACTGGGGTCGAACCAACCTACCAGGTCTTTGAGATGGAAAATGTTTGGCGTGCCGACGAAATCAAACCTCAGGATGCCACCCGAGAGCAACTTCTCGCACTCGCACCTGACCAAGCCCAAAATATGATTAAAGTACAGAAGGTTCTCTAATGAAAATTGCTGATTTACATACTTCCGCGGTTTCGCTCGTCAAGGAGGCCTTGGAAAAAGCCAAAAAATACGCTAGTCACAACATTTTTATTTCACTGAACGAAGAGGAAGCTTTGAAAAAAGCCGCTGAAATCGATCACAAAATCCAAAACGGTGAAAAGGTTGGTCGTCTCGCCGGTGTACCTTATGCTTTGAAGGATAACTTCCTGAGTAAGCAGGGAAATACCACCGCCGCTTCGAAAATTCTCTCGAATCTCCATTCACCGATTGATTCCACCACTGTCGCCAAGCTCGAAGCTGAAGGCGCCATTATGATCGGCCGTACTAATCTTGATGCCTTTGCTCACGGTTCTTCCACGGAAAATTCTTTCTTTGGTCCTACCCATAACGCCAAGGATTTTGAACGCGTCGCCGGTGGTTCCTCTGGTGGTTCCGCCGCCGCTGTCGCTCTTGATATTGTGCCTTTTGCTACTGGTACCGACACTGGTGGTTCGATTCGTCAGCCAGCTTCCTTTAACGGCGTCTATGGTCTGAAGCCTACTTACGGTACGATTTCACGTTATGGTGTGGTGGCGATGGCCTCCAGTACTGACACGATTGGCTTCTTTACTCAGACCCCAGAAGATATGGACCTCTTAATGTCTATCACTAGTGGTCAAGATGAAAAAGATCTTACTTCCTTGCCGGATTATTACAATGAAACTACCGTCGAAACTGGTGAGAAGAAGCGTATCGGTGTGATTAAAGATTTTGATAACGATAATGTCGCCCCGGAAATTCGCGAGGCCATGAAAAATCAGATCGAAAAACTGAAAGCCGAAGGTCACGAAATTGTCGAGCTTTCGATGCCGGTCTTGAAGTACGCTCTTGCCGTTTATTATGTCGTAGTGCCAGCCGAAGTGGCCTCTAATCTCTCGCGTTATGATGGTATTCGCTATGGCTATCGCAGTTCTGAAGCTCACAATATCGAAGAAGTTTTTGGCCTCAGTCGCAATGATGGCTTCATGTCTGAAAACAAACGCCGTATCATGATCGGAAACTTCGTCCTAAGTAGTGGTTTTTATGACGCTTACTATCTTAAAGCTCAAAAAGTTCGTACGCTAATTATTAAGGCCTACGAAGAAGCTTTTGCAAAATGTGATTATATCCTCACTCCGGTTTCGCCATCCCCAGCCTTTAAATTGGGTGAAAAAGTTAATGACCCTGTTGCCATGTACTTAGAAGATGTTATGAGCGTGCCTATTAACCTCGCCGGTTTACCAAGCTTAGCCATTCCAATTAATCGTGACAAAGATGAACTTCCAGTCGGCTTGCAATTAATCGGCCCACGCCGCAGTGACAAAAACCTCTTGCAATTTGCTAAGGAGAATTTCTCATGAATTCCCCAGTTTTCTTTCTCCTAATTGCGGTTCTAATTGTGGGGATTTTGGTCTTTATCTCAATTTCTCAACTCGGTAACCGTACTCATACTTTTGATAAGGAAGATTACCAAGCAAACTTCCTGCGAATTGAAAACAATCTCTCACGGGATAATCCCTTGAGTTTTAATTATGCCGTAATCGAAGCCGACAAACTACTTGATAAGGCGATGATGGAACTCGGCGCCCCAGGTAAGACTATGGGTGAACGCCTGAAGGCTTCCAGTCAGCGTTTTTCTGAATTGAATTCCGTCTGGTATGTCCATAAAAAGCGCAATCAAATTGCTCACGAACAAAATTTCCAGCTCGATTACAATCAAAGTCGTCGCGCTTTAGAAACCTACAAACAAGCATTAAAAGATTTAGGAGCTATCTAATGTCAGAAAATTCAGCTTACGAAATTACTATCGGTATTGAATGCCACGTTCAGCTCGCGACCAAGACTAAACTTTTTTCCGAAGTCGACAATGATGCTCGCGGCAAGGAGCCAAATTCTTGTGTTTCGCCAGTCGAATATGCTCTTCCGGGTATGTTGCCACGTTTGAACCAAGAAGCCGTGCGTCTCGCTACTCGTGCAGGGCTCGCTCTTAATTCCAATATTAATCTGATTTCGCGCTTCGATCGCAAGCATTATTTTTATCCTGATTCTCCGAAGGGCTATCAGATCACCCAGATGTATCAGCCAATCATCGGCCCTGGTTTCGTTGAGCTTCCGAACGGTACGAAGATTCGCATTGAGCATGCTCACCTCGAAGGTGATGCCGGTAAACTCACACATTTTGATACCTATAGCCTCGTCGACCTTAATCGTGCCGACACTCCGCTGATCGAAATTGTCTCTATGCCAGATATCCATTCTAAGGAAGATGCTCGTGACTATTGTAAAGAACTTTGGCGCATTCTGACTTTTGCTGGTGTGACTTACGGCGATCTTTATAATGGCAACATGCGTTTCGATGTGAATATTTCACTCGCCAAAAAAGGTAGCACTGAGCTTGGTACGCGTGCTGAAATTAAGAACCTCAACTCTTTCCGATCCGTAGAAATGGCGGTCGATTACGAATATCACAGGCAGAAAAAATTGCTTGATAATGGCGAAAAAGTGGTTCAGGAAACCCGTGGTTGGAATGATAATACCGGCAAAACTACTTCCCAGCGTAGTAAGGAAGAAGCTAATGATTATCGCTACATGCCAGAACCAGATATTCCACCAATTTATTTGACTGAGAAATATGTTGAAGCTGAGCGCGCTAAATTGGTGCGCTTGCCAGCTGATTATCGTGCCATGCTTCGGGTGGTTATTCCAGAGGAGCAACTCGAGATTCTTCTCGACCACCAAAATCTCGTCGAAAGTTTAGCCGAACTAAAGTCCGCTTATGACGCTGATGGTATCGAGAAGGAAATTACTAAGAACGCTCTTCTAAAGATTTCCAACCTCTATACCTCGGTACTTCTCGCAGAAGAAAATAGTAGCCTCCTGAATGATGAACTTCCGACCACCATGCAGCTTCGCGAACTCTCTGAGATGATTAACAAGAACGAACTTTCTTCGACTAGTGTAAAAGAGGTTTTCTTACGCTTCTTCGATCTAAACATGCATCACAAATCTGCTCGTGAAATCGCTAAGGAACTTAACCTTCTTCAGGAGAACGACCTCGGTGCGCTCTCGGATATCGTTGATCAGGTTCTAGCTGACCCAGCCTGCGCCCAAGCCGTTACCGATTTTAAAGCCGGCAGTGAAAAAGTCATCGGCTTCCTCGTCGGACAAGTCATGAAAGCTTCGAAGGGTAAAGCTAATCCAGCCATCGCTCAGAAGCTTTTGCGCGAAAAATTACAGTAAGTTTTATTGGAAGCCTTTGTCTATAAATCTTATATAAATCCAGTCTCTCAGGCTGGATTTATATTAATTTTTAATCACCCGATTCTACTTATGCTATAATGAAGAAAAGTTAAGACCACAAGAAAGAAAATATGAAGCTATATAGTAATGAGATTGTTTTTCGTGGTCATCCTGATAAAGTTTGTGACCAAATTAGTGACGCCCTACTTGACGCCTTCCTCTCTGGTGATTCCAGCTCCCGTTGTGGTATTGAAGTAATGGGTGGTAAAGGTAGAATTTTTATTACCGGTGAAGTAACCTCGGCTACGAAGGTAGATGTCGAGTCTGTGGTGATGCGCGTCTTAAAAGAGGTTGGTTACATTAATGGCGAGAACGCGGAAAATCTCACTTCTTCTGGCACTCTTGCTGATTTTGAAATTATCAATAATCTCGGCGTCCAGAGCCAAGACATCGCTCTTGGTACGAATGATGAAGTGGGTGGTGCGGGCGACCAAGGGATGATGTTTGGTTTTGCTTGCGATGACAATGCCGAATATAAACCGACCGCCATGGTGATTATGCAGGAATTTTCCAAATTCTATGACGAATTGCGACAAAAAGATTCACGCTTCCTCGCGGATGGTAAAACCCAGCTCACTGGTGAATACGACGATAATATGCGTCTTATCAAGATTAAAGATTGGACCATCAGTTATCAAAATACCGAAACTGATCGCGCCGAAACTGACCAAATTCTCATCGATAAGGCACGCGAAATTGCTGGTAAATATGGTGTAGAGGTCGAAAAATTCCTCGTAAACCCAACTGGTAAATTCCTCATCGGTGGCTTCATGGGTGATGCTGGTCTCACTGGACGTAAAATCGTGGTGGATAGCTATCAATCCTTTGCTCCGGTTGGCGGTGGTGCTTTTTCGGGGAAGGACCCGTCTAAGGTGGATCGCTCTGCTGCTTATAAGGCACGCGAAATCGCCGTGGATTATCTCAAGCGTTACAATTTGCATTCTTGTGAAGTGCAACTTTCCTACGCCATTGGCATTGCCGAGCCACTCGCAATTTACATCAATGGTGATGGCAAAAGTATCACACCAGAGCCAGAGCTATATGCCACCTGTACGCCTAAAAATATTATCAAAGATCTCGATCTCTTACATAAGAAATACGAAGACACTGCCAAGTTCGGCCACTTCTAAAAATCAAGAAAAGAACCTCATTTCAGGGGTTCTTTTTTAGATTACAAAGCTATATACTTAAGATTAATTTTAGACCTTGAATAAAACCATAAATACTATAAAATAGAGCTAGAAGCATAAGCACAAAAATCAAAAGGAAAGGTTGTATGTCTAAAGTCAAAACATTTTTTAAGAAGCCAGCACAGGCGTGGCAGCGCGTTTTTGGTTTCTTACCAATCATCTCGCTTGGCAGTGCGACGATGATTCTTGGCGCCTTGGCTCTCGCTCCAAATTTCATGAATTTCGCTCACGCGGAAGAGAACCCAGCCCTAAAACCAAGTGACATTAAGTTGTCGATAAGTGTGGGTGAAACATTTCATAAATTCAATGACATTTATCTTACTTCAGATGGAGTCGAACATGAACCTCAAAGTAATGTTACCTTCAAGCCAACGGTCGAGACTAACAACCCTGCAGGCTATAAGGTTTACTTCTCAGACGTGGATGAGGATACTAGTATGCGCAGTGTCGATGCTACTGTGACGGACTTCATTCGCTCTGCTACTCCTTCTGATTTTGAGAACGGCCAGCCGAAGAATGCCTCGGATAATTACTGGTATTGTGGTATTTTACAGGTTCCTAAGAGTAGTGATGATACGGTAATCAAAACCGAAATCCAAAATAATGATATGGCTATTCCTACCAGAAGCCACCCGAGGTTAATCGACGAAGTTAAATATGTTAAGCCTAATGATAATAAAAATAACGGCGTCTACTGTAATCTTTCGATTAATAAGCAATTAGCTACATCGACCTATGTCGGTAAGATGATTTTTAGTACCGTAGCTAATACTAATAATTTAAAACCAGCCACCTTGAAAGATGGTTATTCGGCTTTCCGTAGAATCCCAAATAATTATTCTGGTAAAAGAGAGTTTAAGAGCTTTAAATATGCTAAACCGACTCCACAGGATTTTTCTAGCGAAATCACTAATGACCAAACCATTACTTCAAACATAAAGCCAGATTATAAATATCAACCTCGTCCACCAGAGGCCTGTCCTCCTGTAATGGGAATAGGTTTTGGTATGTATAATCTCACCGCCAATAATACCGATGATGAGGAGCCGGTACTAATCTGGGCCTCGAGCTGTGATGATAAGGGTTTGCGTTGGTGGTCTCCATCAGGTACCTTGAAACTTGGTGAGAATTGTTCTAATTTCTTCTCCGCGGTTAATGCACCACGTTTTGATAATCTAGATCTTTCCGGTATTGATATCTCTAATTGCAAAAACATGGAATCTATGTTCGAACGTACCGATGAAGGCTTTAAAAAGATTAACTTTGGCAACAATGAATTCTCTTCAGAATTAAATAACACTAAGAAGATGTTTAAAGGCAACGCCAACCTGGAGGAAATCAAGACTAATCACGATCTTGATTTGACCTATGTTCCAGAAAGCAGCGAGATGTTCGAAGGTAATACCAGTCTAGTTGGTTCCTATTACAATAACGGCTGTGTCTTTACCGAGTATAATACTGTGAAAACTGACGGTTCTATGGCGAAGACTGTTATTGGCTACTTCCACCGCACCTATGGCGACGACCGTGAATGTGTCAAAATCAAACCTGGACGACCTTCAGTTGGTCCATAGTTAAAAAATAATAAAAAATCCAAAGAGAGCCCCGTGCTCTCTTTTTTTCTTCTTGAAATTATGGTAAAATATCCTGAAAGTCTAAAAAACTATTAATTAATAAGGAAATTCATGGCAGAAGCTACACATGATTTATCAAAATTGCGCAATATTGGTATTATTGCTCATATTGATGCAGGCAAGACCACGACTTCAGAGGCTATCCTCTACCGTACTGGCTTGAAGCACAAAATCGACCTCGTCAAGGGTGACACCGGTGGTGCTACTACTGACTGGATGGAACAGGAAAAGGAACGTGGTATTACTATTACTTCCGCAGCTGTTACCGCCACTTGGAAAGGTCACAAAATTAATATTATCGATACCCCGGGCCACATCGACTTTACCGCCGAAGTAGAACGTTCTCTTCGCGTGCTCGATGGTGCGGTTACCGTTTTCGACGGTAAGATGGGTGTCGAAGCTCAATCCGAAACTGTTTGGCGCCAAGCTACCAAATATGGTGTCCCACGTCTCTGTTTCATTAACAAAATTAACCAAATCGGTGGTGACTTCTACAAGTCTCTCGACTCTATTCACAAGCGTCTCTCGAAGAATGCTTTCGCTATTCACCTTCCAATTGGTTTCGAAAAAGATATCTGTGGTGTCGTCGACCTTATCGATATGAAGGCCTACACCTACAAGGAATATGCTGACCACGAATTGACCGTTGGTGAAATTCCTGCTGACATGCTTGATAAGGCTAAGAAAGCCCGTGCTCTTCTCGTCGAAGAAGCCGTAGCTGCTGATGAAGATTTGATGAATAAGTACTTCGCCGAAGGTGAAGAAGCTATCACCGAATCTGAACTTAAAGTAGCTCTTCGTAAGCGTGTGCTTGACGGTGACTTCTTCCTCGTGACTGGTGGTGATGGTCGTGGTGTGATCGTCGAAAAAGTTCTCGACCTCTGTGTTGACTATCTTCCTTCACCTCTTGACCGTGATCTTGGTCAAACTGTTGGTACCGATCCAAAGACTGGCGATAAGGTTATCCGTAAGGCTTCTGTCACTGAACCTCTCACCGCTCTTGCTTTCAAGATCGCTTCTGACCCATTCGTTGGTAAGCTCGTCTTCGTCCGTGTTTACTCTGGCGTTTTAAAGTCCGGCTCTTACATCTTGAACGCTACTACCGGCAATAAGGAACGCGTCGGTCGTCTCGTCCGTATGTTCGCTGATAAGCGTGAAGAAATTTCTGAGGTTGCCGCTGGTGATATCGCCGCTATCGTCGGTCTTAAGGAAACCACCACTGGTACCACGCTTTGTGATCCAGCCCATCCAATTCACCTTGAATCTATCGAATTCCCAGAACCACCTGTTTCTATCGCTGTTGAGCCTAAGACTAAGGCCGACCAAGAAAAAATGGGCCTCGGTCTCGCTAAGCTTGCTGAAGAAGATCCAACCTTCCGTGTTCATACCGATGAAGAAACTGGCCAAACTATTATTTCTGGTATGGGTGAGCTTCACCTCGAAATCATTATCGACCGCTTGAAACGTGAGCACAATGTGGAAGCTAATACTGGTGCTCCTCAGGTTGCCTACCGTGAAACTATCCGTGGCACTGCTGAGGCTCAAGGTAAGCACATTAAGCAGTCCGGTGGTCGTGGTCAGTACGGTGATGTATGGATTAAGTTTGAACCAAATGAATCTGGTAAGGGCTTCGAATTCATCGATATGATTAAGGGTGGTGTGGTTCCACAAGAATACCGCAAGCCAGTTCAACAAGGTGTTGAAGAAACTCTTAACGGTGGTGTGATTGCTGGTTACCCAGTAGTTGATATCAAGGCTACTCTCTACGATGGTTCTTACCACGATGTCGACTCTTCTGAGCTCGCCTTCAAACTCGCTGGTAGCTTGGCTACCCGTGAAGGTATTAAGAAAGCTAAGCCAGTTCTTCTTGAGCCATTTATGAAACTTGAAGTTACTACCCCTGAAGAATTCATGGGTGATGTGATCGGTGATATTAACTCTCGCCGTGGCCGTATCGACTCTATGGAAGATATCCAAGGTGGCGCCAAGCTTATTACCGCTTTCGCTCCACTTGCTAATCTCTTCGGTTACACTTCCGATCTCCGCTCCATGAGCCAAGGTCGTGCCGCTTCTTCTATGGAGCTCGCACAGTACGAGGAAGTACCACCTAACGTTGCTCAAGAAATCATTGAGAAGCGCAATACTTCTAAGTAATCTCTTAAAAATAACCTCTTCGGAGGTTATTTTTTTGTCTAAGCGTTGTCTAATAATTGCAAAATTAGTAAAATTTTAACATCAAAAAGCCCCGCATTTCTGCGAGGCTCTTTTTTTGGAGATTAATTTCGTCTGACGACTACATTTGCGTCGATATCCTTAAACAAATCATCGCGATTAAGGTTAGACTCGTGTCCAACCAGAGCATTAGTGCGCTCCACTACCCGCTTGATCAGATCCACCGAATCCTCACGCACATAATATAATGCACGATATTGATCCTTAGACGGGTCATAATTAGGATTGTTCTCGATAAAACGCTTCAGCTGCATCTCTGCGTAGAAGGTGGAAAGTTCTGGTGAAAGTAATAAAACATTACCGTCATTAGAAAAATATGATCCACCCTGATGATCAATATCCGTGAGCTTCATCTTGTGCATCACATGATAAAAATCTTCCGGTCTCGCATCGGTTCTTCCGTAGCCGGAATTTGGGAAAAGCCGGTCATCTTTCACATAGTAGACTTCAATTCCATTTACACCAATACCATAAAACAGCCCGCTTATATGTCGACGAGAATCGATACGGTAGGGTACCAGACGTTTTTCAAAATCTGCCATGTTGCCAAGATCGTTTATCTGCTTACCGTCCGCTCCATAATTTGCATCAAATCGAATCATTAATTTCGGATTTGCTTCACAAATAAAGGTATAGACGTCCAGTGCTGGGAAGCTATCGGCTAGTCTGAGGTTAAAACCATTATCCCGCATATAGCCAACCAGGTCGAACTCGCCAAATCTAGTGTAAGTCTTTGGGTTATTCTTCTGGTGGGTCGGTAGTGGTTCAGAGGCTTCTTGTTTAATACGCCTTAACATATACTCCGCCGTAAAAGAAATGGTATCCGGTTCATCTGGTTCAATTGGCTCCATGGGGTCATACTTCGTGGTATGAAATTCATCTACCAAATTTTGTACCAGGAACTGCGTGTAGTTAATTCCGTCAGCTCCGGTAAAGTTTGGTGTGCGACCATTCAGATAGGGGTCCAAGAATCCTGCATCGGTACCGTCCTTGATATAGGTCGGTATATTCCGATAGTGGTAGTAGCTATTCTCTCCGGCATCCGTATTTATTTCGAGTACGGAATTTCCGCTAATACTCTGAGTTAAATGTCTCGGGAAGAGAATTACGTTACTTGGTACCATAAAATCCGAAATGTAACTGCCAGATTGCGATACGAGCCGATCTCTCAGGTCCTCCACTTCTCTGATATTAAATTCAGAAACCATTTGGAATGTACCTGGACGTGTTCTACCAGGGTCCGGGTCGCGTAATGGTGCTAATCCATAATCGTTTCTGGCTGCCCGCCTAGCTTCCAATACATCAGGAGTGGCATCCTTAATCGGGCCGGCTACTTCGCCGCCACCGAATTCAGAAGCGTCCACAGCTGCCGTCAGTTGTGCATCCATTTCATATGGATTGTCGGTCTCTTTCTTATAATCCACCTCTGCCTTAGCCGTGGTTTCAATTTCGGAAGTCTCCGGTAATGTGGTTTTACTCTGGGCGTTGCAAGCAACTAAGCCGAGAGCGAGTGACAAAAACAGGAATTGTTTCTTCATCGTGCACCTCCATTTTAATGTGCGTAGGTTTAAGCGTCCTAAAAGTTAAATATATTCTACAATTTTTTGAGTGAAAAGTCAATTTTACTATAATCGAATTCGAAACTAGCGTAAAATAAAAAAATATGGTAAAATATGCAGGTTAGTTTTTCAAAAAAATGGAAAAATCAGTAAGCACTTTATAAAAGCGAGGGGGGAAATTGTATGTTCGCAGTATTAATTACATTGGCGTGTTTTTTATCTGGATTGTTCTGTCTAATTTTAGATTATTTTCGGGTCATTTTTATCCTAAAAATGGGTGTCTTCATCTGTGGTTGGCTTGGTCTAACTGCGCTTCTTGGTATGATGTCGATTCTGTATTATCAACGTAAGAAGCTTATCGAAGAGAGAATCGCTAAGGCGGAGGAGACAATGGATCAGGATTGTTATCACTTTCAGTTTGACACGGGAACAGCTAGAAAGCTCCGTAAAATCAATAATGATGATGTCATTTTTGACGATTCCGGATGTGGTTGTGAAATGGAGCGTGAGTATTCCACACCAGCTCGGGTGATTCCGAATGATTAACCAAACTACAATTTAAATAAATTTAAAATCTACTCATTTGAGTAAAAATCACTACAACATCGAAAAACTAACTGTCAAGGCGTCAATTTGGCGCCTTTTTTCCGGATTTCTCTCTTTACTTATTCTGTAAAATCTATTAATATATAAGTATATCTAGCTTCTTGGCTGGTTAATATTAGTGCCAAGGAGAATAAATATTAAAGGAGAATAATAAAGAATGGCAAATTTCGACCGTTCCAAGCCACACATTAACGTTGGTACTATGGGTCACGTTGACCACGGTAAGACTACTCTTACTGCTGCTATTACCACCGTGCTTGCAAAGCGTCTCCCATCTGATGTAAACAAGTCAGTTGCTTACGACCAGATCGACAACGCTCCAGAAGAAAAAGCTCGTGGTATTACTATTGCTACTTCTCACCAGGAGTATGAATCAGAAAAACGTCACTACGCACACGTAGATATGCCAGGCCACGCCGACTACATCAAGAACATGATTACCGGTGCTGCTCAGATTGATGGTGCTATCCTCGTAGTTGCTGCTAACGATGGTCCACTTCCACAAACTCGTGAGCACGTACTTCTCGCTCACCAGGTGAACGTTCCAAAAATCATTGTCTTCCTCAACAAGATGGATCTTGCTGACCCAGAACTCGTTGAGCTCGTTGAAATGGATGTTCGTGAACTTTTGAACAAGTACGGTTTCGATGGTGACAACGCCCCAATCATCAAGGGTTCTGCTCTTAAGGCTCTTGAAGGTGACACCGAAATGGAAGATCGCATTATGGATCTCGTCAAGGCTATGGATGACTACTTTGATATCCCTGAACACGATCTTGACAAACCATTCTTGATGCCAATCGAAGATGTCTTCTCTATCAAGGGTCGTGGTACTGTTGCTACTGGTCGTATCGAACAAGGTATCGTCAAATTGAACGACGAAGTCGAAATCGTTGGTTTGAAGCCTACCCAAAAGTCTGTCGTTACCGGTATTGAGGCTTTCCATAAGACTCTTAACGAAGGTGAAGCTGGTGATAACGCTGGTCTCTTGCTCCGTGGTATCGAACGCGAACAAATCGAACGTGGTCAGGTTATTGCTAAGCCAGGTTCTATCACCCCACACACTGAATTCGAAGCTCAGGTTTACATCTTGAAGAAAGAAGAAGGCGGCCGCCATACCCCATTCTCAAAGGGTTACAAGCCACAATTCTACTTCCGTACTACCGATGTTACCGGTGAAGTCGAACTTCCAGCTGACAAAGAAATCGTTATGCCTGGTGACACTGTTACCTTCCAGGTCAAGCTTCTTTCAGCTATCGCTATGAACAACAACGACCGTTTCGCTATCCGCGAAGGTGGCCGTACTGTCGGTTCTGGTGTTGTTACCAAGATTATTAAATAATCTCGGTTTCTACCAAAAATATCCCTCGTCTCGGGGGATATTTTTTACCATCTTGACTTAACCTAGATTATATCGTAAAATAACTCTACTATTATTAATTGAATTCTAAAAACTCATTGACGCTCCAAGCATCTGAAGTTATAGAATTAGAAGGAAAACATGGCAGACGCAAAAAACGAAGGCTTGAAGATCCGTATTCGTCTCAAAGCCTACGACCATCGTGTGATCGACCAGAGCGCTAAGCAAATCGTCGATACCGCTATCCGTACTGGTGCCGCCGTTTCTGGCCCAGTCCCACTACCAACTAAGCGCAGTACTTTTACTGTGGTGAAATCACCTCACGTTTACAAGACCGGTGGTGAAGCTTTCGAAATGAAGATTCACAAGCGTCTTATCGACATTACCAACGCTACTCCAAAGACCATTGATGCACTTCAAAACTTGTCTTTGCCAGCTGGTGTCGATGCCGAAATCAAAATGTAATAAAACCTTAAAAACCTAGCTTCGGCTAGGTTTTTTGATGTCTCCTTTTTATTCCGTTTGTGCTAAAATTAAATAAATGCATACTGAAAGGGAAGAGGAAAACACTACCCCACTTATTGGCCGCTTTTTAGGTGGGATTTTGTCTGTAATCACCGCCACTTTTCTAGGCGGTATAGTTTTTCCCACCCCAGTAAGTGCCATATTTAATCCAAGTTTATCCGTATCAGTTGAGCAAAATTCTGCCATTGATGGTAAATTTCAATTAAATTCTAGAGAGCAACTCACTGAATATACTAGCACTCTAAAAGTCGATGCCAATTTAAAGGCCGGTTATCTTGTTAATATGAGTGTAGAGACCAGTAATAATGCTTTAATCAATACCACCTCCGGCCTTCAAATACCTTCTATTGCCTCAGTCACCACTCCGGCGGCTTTTTCGACTAACTCATGGGGATATAAGCTAGCTTCGGATAATCAATATCGACCTATACCCACCTCCGCTCAACCGGAAACCATCGTAAGTACTACTGAGCGCATTCGTGAAGAGCAAAGCCACCGGATTAATCTCGGTATTTTTGCTGATAATACATTATTATCTGGGGATTACACGAACAAGCTTGTCTTCTCGGTGATTGCCAATCCTTACGATAAAAGTGCGGTTATGATGTCTGGTCCAGATTTCTTTAACTTGTTTGACGAACATAGCGAATTAGGCGGCAGATCACACCAACATTTTAAGGAGGCAAGTGCCCTGCCAGATCCGACTTTTTCAGTCTTTAATATTGAGGATGAAGATTCGGACTTTGAAATTAAGGCCTGGTATGATGAAAATGATAACGGCGGCACACTTTACTTCTATACCACTGCTGATAAAATTTACCTCAACCCAAACAGTAGTCAGCTTTTTAAAGATGCTTCGAATATGATTGACTTGGAGATGGCTAAATTTGACACAAGCTTAGTTACCGATATGAGCGATATGTTTAATACTGCAACTAGTCTTGAAAGTCTAGACTTGTCGAATTTTGACACTAAAAACGTCACTAATATGCAAGGGATGTTTATTTACGCCGGTACACTCACAGAGCTCAACCTATCCCATTTTGATACTAGCTCCGTGACTGATATGTCGAATATGTTCAGTGGCTGCTACAGTCTTACTTCGATAGATACCTCTAATTTTAATACTGCTCGAGTTGAAAATATGAGTGGAATGTTTGGTGATATGAGTTCGTTAACGGAGCTAAATATCAGTAATTTTGACACTTCTTCTGTAACTGATATGTCAGGTATGTTTAGTAATCTATCTGGGCTTACCGAGCTAGATGTTACCAATTTTGATACCAGCAAGGTGATTGATATGCACGACATGTTTAGCGGGTTAGGTGAAGTAACCGAGCTCAATCTCTCGAATTTTGATACTCGTAATGTAGCAAATATGTCCGGTATGTTTAGTGCGATGTCTAAAATTACTGAGTTTGATTTAAGTCATTTTAATACCAGCAAGGTGGAGAATATGTCGGGTATGTTCCAGGGTGTTAGCGAGGTTACTAGTCTCGACCTTTCGAATTTCGATACCTCTTCCGTGACTGACATATCAGGTATGTTTTCGGGGATGAGCAATTTATCCTCTGTTAATACTACGGGATTTGACACTAGTCATGTAACTAATATGACCGATTTGTTCTCTTCAGCTACCGCACTTACTAGTATCGATATTTCCCATTTTAATACGAGTAGTGTCGAAAATATGAACGGAATGTTCAGTGACACCTCTAGTCTCACTCAGATAAATTTTGGTAGCAATTTTAATACCGAAAAAGTCAAAACCATGGGTAGGATGTTTAGAAATGCAACTAGTCTTGGACAGATAGATCTAAGTCTCTTTAATACTCAGAACGTCACGGATATGAGTTCAATGTTTGATAATACTACCAGTCTTACCGAATTAGATGTATCTAGGTTTGACACGCGAAATGTTGATAATATGGAGAGAATGTTTGCTGGGCTTCAGCTTACCGACTTAAATCTCGCCACGATAAATACCGCAAAAGTTACCAATATGAAGGAAATGTTCAGTGGCGTAAATCAGCTTGCACATCTAGACCTTTCCTCTTTTGAGACTAATAATCTCAAGGAAATGTCGGCTATGTTCCAGGGCATGACGGCGCTCGAGGAGCTAGATATTTTGAATTTCAACACCAGCCAGGTCACTAACATGAAGAATATTTTTAAGGATGTTGTGAAGGTTGCTAAACTTGACCTTACTAACTTTAATAGTCGAAAGGCCACCGATATGACCAGTATGTTTGATGGCATGGAGGCACTTTCTGATCTAAAATTGGGCCCGAATTTTAGCTTCGAGATGGCTAATAATTTGGACTACATTTTCCATAATACTTATGGCCTGACTTCGATTGATTTGGGGCATATAAATGTCGACAAGACCTTTAGCTTTAAGGGTATGTTTGCCATCGATGATCCGTCTCGTGATCAATTGGAAAAGATTTATCTGGCTAACGAATTTAGGTTTACTAGTCACATATATTGGCAATATAATTTTAATACTAAGCCCGATGGTACTCCAGGTGATGGTATCACCGATGTCTTTAAAAATCGTGTGAAACTTCGGGGTGAGCAAGGTTCTCACCTGGAAAATCCTTCAATGGCTACCAGGGACTGGTTCCGTTTCGATAATCCACCCGCTGCGCCAGGTTACTTCACGCAAAAATAATATTAAACAATAATCTATATATAAAAGCTAATGGCATATTAGAGGTTTTTATTTTGAGTTGAGATTCCTTTTATGTTAAAATTATCGTGCATGACGAGCGATAAATATCAAAAACTGCGAATCACCCGTTCATGGCTAAAAAGTCTCGCCGGCTTTTTTACCTTAACGGCCTCAATTTTTAGCTTGAACTTGATTTTTGCTACCCAAACTCACGCTCTCTTTACGCCGTCTCTATCCGCGGCTCTCAATCAGTCATCAGCGGTATTTCACGGCAGCGATGATCGTACCGTGGGTCCTCAGCTCCAGGAAGCGACCACTAAATTAACCATCAATTCTAACGATAAAAGTGGCTACCGCATCATTGTTAGTACTGATTCGAATAATACATCGCTTGTTAGTCCGAATTCTGCTGTTACTGATAAGATTAATTCAATTCCTCATGCCGATACTCTAAGTAGTTTTCCTGCTCGGAGCTGGGGCTATAAGATCGATGACGAGACTAATTTTCGTCCGATTGGCTCAGTCGCCAGCCCGACGAATCTTTTTAACTCTGAAGAAAAAACCGATGGTAATGAAGTCAAGAATATTACTATTGGCATGAATTTAGGCACCGATCTTTTAAGTGGTAGCTATAAAAACACACTCATGATTTCGGTTATTTCGAACAATAATGCCGGTACCAACGCTACGCTCACAAGAGGACCGGATTTAAACCAAAAAATTGCTCGTAGTGCAATCCTTGCTGGCACGAATTTGCATGCTATTAAGGGGTTCAAACGAAGTCCGACTGCACCGACGGCCGCCATGAAGACTATTAATATAGAAGATTCTGATGAATCTAGTTATGAAATTTTAGCTTGGTTTAATCCGGTGGATAAAACGGTTTACTACTATTGCGAGAATGACCGTGTCTACATGAATGACGACTCACGCCAGATTTTTAATAACATCCTCAATATCACCGATATTGACCTATCTGGACTTGATACACGTTACGTAAAGGATATGTCTTTTATGTTTAATAACGCCAGAAGTGTGGTAAATCTAGATCTTTCTACCTTTAAAACTTCTCGTGTGACTTCGATGATTAATATGTTTGCCTATATGGGGTCCCTGAAAAATCTCAATATTTCTAGTTTTAAAACTAAAAACGTTAAAAGCTTCTCTCGTATGTTTATGGGCGATTCTTCTTTGCAAAATCTTGATCTCTAGAATTTTGATACTGCTAATGTTACCGATATGGGAAATATGTTTAGCGGTGCAAGTAATATTACCTCACTAGATTTAGGGAATTTTAATACTACCAATGTTGTTAATATGCAGGAAATGTTTAAGGATTGTGGCAATCTCACCAGTCTGAATGTCTCGAGTTTTGATACGGCTAAGGTCACCAATATGCAAACCATGTTCGGTGGCGCTACCAAGCTCACTAGTCTCGATATCCGTAATTTTGATACCTCTAAGGTTACCAATATGCTCTCCATGTTCGGCAATCTCCGCTCGCTGACTGATTTTAAAATTAGTGACAAATTTAAAACCACAAACGTCACAAATATGGCCAGTATGTTTGCAAACTGTATCCTCCTGGATGAACTTAATCTCTCAAATTTTGATACCAGAAAGGTGATTACTACGAGTGCGATGTTTAGTGGTATGAGTAATGTAAAAAAGATTATTTTAAGCCCTAATTTTCAGACTAGTAATGTCACTAATATGAATAGTATGTTTAATAATTGTAATCTGTTGCAGGAAATTGATCTTTCGAGTTTTGATACTAGAAAAGTTACAGATTTTACGAATATGTTTAATGCCTGTTCGAACCTCACTTCGCTTGATGTCTCGACTTTTAATACCAGTGAAGCTATCAGTATGTCTGGTATGTTTAGTGGCATGCTGAACCTTACTAATCTTGAGCTTGGACACAATTTTAATACTTCTAAGGCAAACAGTTTGTATAATATGTTCTTCAACGATCGTAAATTGGTCAGTCTGGATCTTTCGCAGTTTGATACAAGTAATGTGACAAATATGGCATCCATGTTTAGCTATATGTTTGAGTTAAAAAATCTCAACATTTCGTCTTTCAATACCAGCAAGGTAGAATCCATGTATCGTATGTTTTATAGTACTAATAAGCTCGAAAATCTTGACTTCAGTCATCTCGACACTAGTAAGGTCCATAATATGCAAGATATTTTTTTCGGTATGACGGCTTTATCTTCGATAAATCTCGGCGGACGTTTTTCTACGGCCAGTGTGACAGATATGCGTGGCATGTTTACAGATACGAATAGTCTTACTGAACTTGATTTAAGTAATTTTAATACTGCGAAGGTGAATAAATTTAGCAACATGTTTGCTTCCTCGCGCCCGCTCGAAACTAAATTGGAAAAAATTTACGTCAGTCAAGATTTTAATATTTCTGCTGGTACTGAATTTGATAATGTATTTCGAAATCAGGTAAAACTGCGTGGTGGCAATGGTTCCTTCCTTGTAAATCCTGCTTCTGCTGACAAAACTTGGCTTCGCATCGACCGCCCAGGCGCTAAGGGCTACTTCACTCAGAAACCATAAGCGTTTAAAATTATCGAAAATGACAATTTTAAACGGTTTTGGTATAATAGAGGTATGGTAAGTAACTCTCTTCGACAGAAATTAGA
>CALEXY010000016.1 GCA_937924995.1 uncultured Candidatus Saccharibacteria bacterium | reverse complement strand
ATGATTGGTGTCTCTTTTTGTTGGTTAGTGTTGCACTTGAGATGTTAACTCAGGTGTAAATTTGACGAGCAACACGTAAAATTGTATAATATAAAAGTTACTATCCATGGACTAGTGAAGTAAATTTTTATTAAAAATACTTTGTTAACATCACGGGTACTGAAGTTTCTAGAAAAAAAGGGGGGTAAAAAATTGAAGAAAACCAAGAAAAAATCCACTCAGGAAATATCTCAATTACAAGATTTAATGCGTTATTGTCCTTGGGATGATCTTTATGATCCACCCATTGACGCTAATCCTGAACAAGATTCAATGCGGTATACACCTTGGGAAGATAGCTATGGTCCGCCCATTGATATTAATCCTAGGCAAGACACCTTTGAAGACTATCCAGTTAGGCCTTCTCGAAGTGCACTTAACTTATTTCTCTTATTTAAGTTAATTTATGCTGGGATTATATACTCAATTATGGTTTATAAATCAAGTATGAGCAGCGGAGATAAAATATGCGAAGGTCTTTTTTGGTTTATGGCAATAGCGGCATGTATCTGTATGGAAGATTCCGCGGAAAGGACAAAATTAAAAATAACTAAGTCGATATATGGCGCTAAGACGTATGTCATTATGGGGGCTTACGCGTTCTTTACTTTATTCTACTGCTTCCTACGATATTGTAATCAGATGAAGAATAGTGATCTATTGATAATATTGATTATGATAACTCTAAGTAATGAAGTTCTTGTATTTATAGATTGCTATAAATTAGAACGCAAGAATTATATTAGACTCTCTGGATTTAAATATATTTGGATGATATTAATGCCTATCTTACTAATATTGCAAATTTACGGTAATTTACCATTCAATCATGCTATGCCTTTTATTTTAGGAAATTTCATAGCAATAATCGTCGAAGAGTCAACCTCAATGCTTTTTCTATCTGGAATATTTCCAGGGTACTACATATATTGAAGAAGTATCGTGTTACCAATTTATTTGCCCCTTCCATTTGGAGGGGGTATTTTTATTTTTCATCTTGAATTAAGCCTTAAATTATGTTAAAATTAATCGAATATTAATTGAAAGGAAGATATGAGTCGTATCGGAAAACAACCTGTACAGATTCCTGCAGGAGTGACAATCACGGTCGGCGAACAGTTCATTACTGTTGCTGGACCAAAGGGTTCACTCGAGGTTCCTGTACAAAAATTCGTTGTGACTAAGGTCGAAGACGGTCAGATCATCGTTACTCGTGAGAATGACGAAGCTGAAGCTCGTGCCTGGCATGGTCTACAACGCGCACTTCTAAACAACGCCGTTACTGGTGTTTCCAAAGGTTTCGAGAAAAAACTTGAAATCAATGGTGTAGGTTATCGTCTTTCCGGTGGCCCTAAAGAAATTGAGATGTCTCTTGGTTTCTCCCACCCAGTGAAATACGTAGCCCCAGAAGGTATCGAATTAAAAACTAACAAGATGGAAATCATTGTTTCCGGCATTGACAAACAAAAAGTTGGTCAAGTTGCCGCTGAAATTCGCGCCTTCAAGAAACCTGAACCATACAAGGGTAAAGGTATTAAATATGCTGACGAAGTAATCCTTCGCAAGGCTGGAAAGGCAGGGAAGAAATAATGAATAAGTTGTATCGCCAAAAACGTACCCGTGCAAAAATTCATGGTACTGAAATTCGCCCACGCTTGAGCGTTAATATCAGTAATCTTCACGTTTCTGCTCAAATTATCAATGACGACACCATGACTACTTTAGTCTCTGCTACCACCGTTGGCACTAAGCTAACTGGCTCCAAGACTGAAAAAGCCGCTAAAATTGGTGAAGAAATTGCCAAAAAAGCTAAAAAAGCAAATATCACAAAAGTTGTATTCGATCGTGGTGCATTCGCCTACGCTGGCCGCATGTCAGCTCTAGCCGATGCAGCTCGTAAGGAAGGATTGGAGTTCTAATATGGCCGAAGCAAATTCTACCGCTCCTAAGCAACCAAAAGTAGTGAACAAAGCTGGCACCCTCAAAATGTCTGACGATGTCGCTGCCACCAAGCAAACTCGCGATATGGCTGGTCGCCCAATGCGCCGCAATAATCGCCGCGATCGCGTCCGTGGTGAAGCTGCACCAAAAGAATTTGAAGAAATCACTATCAATATCGATCGTGTTTCTCGTACCGTTAAAGGTGGTCGCCGTATGCGCTTCAAAGCTCTTGTTGCTATTGGAAATAAGAAAAACAAAGTTGGTGTAGGTGTCGCTAAAGGCGCCGATGTTACCTCCGCTGTTCAAAAAGCTACTCGTGTAGCCAAGAAAAACATGGTCACCTTCCACATGTCTGGCGAAACTATCTGCCACGAAGTGGAAACCAAAGTTACCGGTGCTCACGTCTTAATGAAACCAGCTGCTCCTGGTACTGGTATTATCGCCGGTAGCATCGTTCGTTCTGTGATTGGTTTGACTGGTATCAAGAACTTGATTTCCAAGTCTCTCGGTTCTACCAACAAGGTCAACATCGCTTACGCCGTTATCGATGGTCTTAAAGCTCAGGTTCCACGCTCCAAGTGGAATACTACTGCTACCAAAGAAAAGGAGAGCAAGTAATGAAATACAATGATCTAATCGTTGAAGCTAATACACGGCCAACCCGTGCTGGTCGTGGTATCGCCGCAGGTCGTGGTAAGACTGCTGGTCGTGGTACTAAGGGTCAAAAGGCCCGTACTGGTCACCGCAAAATGCCTGCTACCTTCATGGGTGGTCAGCGTGCAATGATGCAAGCTGTTCCTAAGCTCAAAGGTTTCAAGTCTATCCATCCTAAGGCTGAGGTCGTCTACACTGACGTTCTCAACGCCCTTTCTGGTAAAGTCGATAACTTCACTCTTTTCGAAGCTGGTTTCATTACTAGCCCATTCGTCAAGGTTAAGATTATCACCCGTGGTGAACTCAACAGCAAAATTGATCTCGAAACTCAGTTCATTTCAAAATCTGGTCTCGAGATGCTCAAAAAAGCTGGTGGTTCATTCACCAAGAATCCAGTGCCAAAGCGCTTAAAAAAGCAAAACGACTAATTAGTCCAAAATAACCCTCGTAAATAACACGGGGGTTATTTTTTATCTTTAAAAACTTAGGTAAACATGGTAATATAGATTAATAAATAGAGAGGATTCCATGCATTTTAAGACGATTTTGAAATCTCTAAAAAACAAAGACATGCTGAAACGCATTTTTATCGTGTTAGGTATTTTGGTTGCTTACCGCTTACTCGCACACATTCCTGTGCCAATGGGCGACGCCAAGACCTTCAAGGATGCCGTTTCTAGCTTGATCTCCAAGTCAGATTTCACCGGTTTTATTAACTTAATTTCGGGTGGTGGCCTTGCCTCCTTTTCCATTATTTTGGTCGGGCTTTCTCCATACATCACCTCTTCTATCGTCTTCCAGCTTCTCAGTAAAGCTATCCCAAGCCTCGAAGAACTATCCGAGGATGGTGAAACTGGTCGTCGCAAAATTAATCAATGGACCCGTATGCTTGCCGTACCTCTCGCCGTCGTGCAATCCATTGCCTATATTTACATTCTTTACCAATCTGTGGTCTCCTCGAATACCCTCAGCTTCACCCCAACTCCACGTGACTGGGTCGTCTCTGTCATCACTATGACTGCTGGATCCATTATCTTGATGTGGCTCGGCGAACTTATTACCGAACAGGGTATCGGTAATGGTATTTCTATGATTATTTTTGCCAGTATTATTTCCCAATTCCCAAGCACCCTTGGCTCACTTGGTCAACAACTCTTCGACACCAAGAATGGCTCACTCAATCTCTTTGGTTGGCTAGAGTTGCCAGTCAATCCAGTCCTCTTCTGGGTCGCACTGGCACTCTTGGTTGTGGTAATTTTGATCCTATATTGGTTAGTAAAGCTAAACGAAGCTCAACGCATTGTCACCATCAATTACGCTAAGCGTATCCATGGCAACAGCGCCTATGGTGGAATTAAGTCAATTTTACCTTTGAAGCTTATTTCTGCCGGTGTAGTCCCAGTTATCTTCGCTACCGCCTTCCTTTCGCTTCCAGCTCTCGTTGGACAATTGATTTCTAGTATGGATAAGGGAAACGCCATGGCTAAAACCATTAGTGAAATCTTCACTATGCCAAACGCCTCAAATTTCAAAACCCTTTATCCAAATGGCATTAATGAGCGATGGTTTATTTACCCTGCCCTCTACTTCCTTTTGGTAGTATTATTCACTTACTTCTACACCTCCATTATTTTCAATACCAAAGAAATTGCTGATAATCTTCAAAAACAAGGTGGTTTCATCGAAGGTGTCCGTCCAGGTATAACCACAGCTAATTACCTAGAAAAAGTCATGACTCGTCTTAATCTCTTTGGCGCTCTCGCACTCGGCTTTATTGCCATGATTCCATTCATTACTGACTATGTCGCCATCATGCTTAGCGACGCTCCGATGGGACTCTCCCTATCTGGCACCGGACTTCTCATCGTGGTGACAGTAGCCCTTGAGAATCTTCGTCAACTTGATTCACGCGCTCTTATGGTAACTTACGACGATTATAAATAAGAAAGCTGGGTGGGATGTCTCTCGAAGTTAAATCAAAATCTAAAATCCTAATCAATCTACCATTTATCATCTTGGCCCTAATTTTTACCATCGTCACTGCACGTCTATATTTCTGGGAAGACCATTATTATAAAACCAAAGAAGGTAGTGAAAGAATGCTGCCGAAGTCTAATCTTGATCTCGAAACCGATCAAGCTTCCGTGGATGAAACTCCAATTTCTGAAGATAAAACTAATTCTTACTCTGTTGCCTACGATAAGCCTCGTTTTATGAGTATTGAGAAACTTGGCGTCAAAAACGCTCGTATTCTTCCTGTCGGGCTCACCGGAAAAGGCGCTATCAGCACCCCGAACAGTATTTTCGATGTCGGATGGTACACCGGCACGCTTCCACCACTCACCGGCAAGACCACCCTCTTCGTCGGGCATAATGGTGGGCCTACCGCCTCTGGTGTATTCAAACACCTAAATAATCTCGTCGCAGGTGACCAAATTCAAATCGAAATGGGCGATGGCACCAAACTCACCTATCGCGTCTACGAAAACCAAACCGTAGCCCTAGCTGAAGCCAATGAAAAAATGTCTGCTATGCTCGAATCACCAGTCACTGGCCAAGATTCCATTAGCATTATTACCTGTACCGGCGCCTGGTCTGACGTCCAGAAGACCTATCTTTCTCGTCAATTCCTCCGTGCCACTCTCGTGCAAGAGACCACCAAACAAAGCCAATAGGTTATCAATAATCCTAATCCAACCACAAAAAATTATTACCACCTCTAAGCGCTAGCTTTATTCTTGACAAAATCTACAAATAGTGATATCATATCATAATATTCTTTTTGAATATGTATTTTATATCGCACATTTCAACTTTGCAGGGAAGCAGCCAGTAGAATTCGAGGTGATTTTATGACAAGAATTCAGGAAATTGTCTACGCAATACCAGAAGAAATCTTCAAGGATGAAGTTTTCAAGAAATTAGTACATACTAAAGCATTTTCTAGGCTTCGCAGCCTAGGACCAGAATGTCTCTCTGAGGCAGAAAAAAAGCAAATTGCAACTCAAATTGCAGAATACTGCAAGCTACCCGAAAAACCCAAAGAAGAGCAACTTAAAGATTATTCTCGCGTTTTTTTAAAACGCACCATAGAAGTCTTCAATTACTAAATCTCTTCACCCTATCCTTACCCCAGCTCACTGGGGCTTTTTACTTTTAATCCTCACCCAAACTATGAAAATATGCCGTCTTTGATTGTTTATTAGGGGCAACCCGAAGAGTCCCATCCTTTTCTGCCTGATCATAAAGATCGGCAAAAGCTATTCGCATATATTTCTCGACACTACTACGATCATATTCATATCTCCCATCCGTATCTAGATAGATATCTTTATATTCATCATAGGGATCATCATTTGTTAAAAAATTTCGGAAGGTCAATCTCCTTACACCATAATTGGCTGCAAGTTTATTAATTTCATTGAGATTTCTAATTAAACTATTGTGTACATTCTTTCGAGCATTTAGATAGGCCCTTGGATCAATATTATTCAGTTCAAAGTCTCCCTCCGCTTCAATATGAGAACAAACTTTATCAGGTAAATCGCCCAGAATCTTCAACTGCGCATCGCGCTCTTTAGGATTTGGATTTTCCAGAATTTTCTGCTTCAAAATCTCAGTTCTTTCTTCGTAAAAATTACCCGCATATACCTCAGCCGTAACAGTGCGGTCATTCATTGAGATCCTTTCTTCACGATCTTTCTCATATTTCGAGGTATAACAAGCATCATATTCCGCTTCTTTCATTTTAAAGAAAGCTCCACCCACCTCATCTTCCCATTTCATGAATTCAGTTTCAGATATTTTATTAGCTTTCACTCTTCGATCAAAAGCCTGCTCCGCCCCCACATAATAACGCGCCCAGTGTCTTGTATCTTCACGCCTACGTTCAACAAACTCCTGTTCTCGTTTGACGCGTTCCGCAAAATCATCAAACGCACTTGTATTTTTATTTTGGTTGCCAGAATTCGACAGTCTCTCCCCGGACACTTTACCTCCTTTTTATTAATTTTATCACCGTTTTACCTAATTAAAACCTCTTTACATTTCCTAAAATCTCTGGTAAAATAGGTAAATAATTTATGGCTAGTCAAAAGGAAGTGATCAAATTAGGCGGCACTGTCGTCGATGCATTACCAAATACTCAATTTCGAGTAGAACTTGAGAATGGTCATATTATTATTGCGCACATGAGCGGAAAAATGCGCAAAAACTTTATCCGTCTTGTGCCAGGTGACAAGGTTGAGGTTGAACTTACCCCTTACGATCTTACGAAGGGCCGTATCAGCTTCCGCCTTAAATAATATCAACCCTATTTTGGCGAACTCTGAAAAAATTTCCGCTTTTTCATTAGTACCTGAAATAGATTAACAAGGAAAGGATTTTTACACAGTGAAAGTACGTGCAAGTGTAAAGAAAATCTCCCCTGATGATATCTACGTTCGTCGTAAAGGCGTGCTTCGTGTCATCAACAAGAAAAAACCTAAGAATAAGCAAAGGCAGGGTTAAGCATGGCAAGAATTGCTAGCGTAGTCATCCCTTCCGAAAAACAAGTATGGATTGCCCTTACTTACGTTTTTGGTATCGGACGCACTACCTCAAAAGCCATCCTTGCGGAGGCCAAAATTGAGCCTACCACTCGGGTGAAAGATCTCACCGAGGCTGAGGAACAGAAAATCAACGACATTATTTCTAGCAAATATCAAGTCGAAGGTGATCTGCGTCGCCTCGTAACAAACAATATCAAACGCATTAAGGATATCAATTCTTATAAAGGTATCCGCCACAAGGCTGGTCTTCCAGTCAACGGCCAACGTACTCGTACGAACGCACGTACACGTAAGGGTAAGGCGATCGCGGTCGGTGGTGCACAACCAAAAGCAGCAAGTAAAACCTAGTTAGTGGAGTAAAATATGACAGAAGAAGTTAGAACTGAAGAAGTCAAAGTCAAAACCAAAAAAGGCAAGCGTATTGTCACTTCTGGTCAGGTCCACGTCAAGGCCACCTTTAATAACACCATCATCAGCATTTCCGACAAGAAAGGCCAAGTCCTCGCTCAGTCATCTGCTGGTGCTAACGGTTTTAGAGGTTCCAAGAAGGGTACAGCTTACGCTGCTCAAATCGCCGCTGAAAAAGCTGGTGAAATTGCCAAAAAAGATCACGGTCTGAATTCCGTCGACGTTTACGTCAAGGGTATCGGTCTCGGTCGTGATAGCGCCATCCGTGCTATCTCTGGTCTTGGCATCAAAATTGATAGTATAACCGACCAAACACCTATCGCTCATGGTGGTGTACGTCCTAAAGGAGAGAGGAAACCGTAATGGCACGAGATAAATCTCCAATTGTCAAACAAAGTCGTCGCGAGGGCTTTGCCCTAGCACCAAAAGCTCACAAAATCATGGCTAAAAAATCTGGTATCCCAGGTCAGCACGGTGATATGCGAGTTCGCGGTGGTAGTTTGTATCTTACCCAACTTCGCGAAAAGCAAAAAGTTCGTAGACTTTATGGTCTTCTCGAAAAACAATTTGCTAAATTGATGAAAGAAGCCCAAAAGGCCGAAGGCCTAACCGGTGAAATCCTTCTAGAATTCCTAGAACGCCGCGCAGATAACGTTGTTTTCCGCGCTGGTTTCGCTTCTACTCGTCGCCAAGCACGCCAACTTGTCTCTCACGGACACTTCACTCTTAACGGTCGCCGTGTTGACATCCCCTCAATCCGCTTGAAGGCTAGTGACAAACTCGAAGTACGCGCTAAGTCTCAAAAGTCTGAATACTTCAAGAATCTCGACAATATCGTTGCTGCAAGTGGTGTTACTCCACTCAGCTGGATGAAGTCTGATGCTAAGAAAATGACTATCGAAATTACTGGCAAGCCAAAACGCGAAGAAGCCGAAGCAGGCATTAACGAACAACTAATCGTTGAGTATTACTCACGCTAAGGAGAAAAATGACAACAAAAGTAATTCACGAAGCAAATCTTGCAGAAGTCATCGACGTATCCGAGAACTGTGCCTCATTTGTGATCAAACCACTTTACTACGGCTATGGTAACACTTTAGGTAACTCTCTCCGCCGCGTCTTACTCTCAAGTATTAAGGGTGCTGCAATTACTTCCTTCAGTATCGAAGGTACTACTCACGAATTCACTGCAATCGAAGGTATTCGTGAAGATGTCGTCGACATCATGCTCAACCTTAAAAATATTCGTTTTAAGAGCCACTCCGACGCTCCAGTCGAGCTTACTCTTGAAATCAAAGGTAGCGAACAATCCAAAAAAGATGGTGACGCACGTGTCGTCGCCGGCGATATTAAGCTTACTAACGAAGTCGAAATCGCTAACCCAAACCAGGTAATTTGTCACATTGATGATCCAAATTACACTTTGAAGATGCGCTTCGTTGTCGAATCTGGTCGCGGTTATCTTACTATTGAGCGCTCAGCCGAAGAACGCATCCACAGCGATATGATCGCCCTTGATGCTGTCTTCACCCCTGTAATTCGCGTTCGTTTCAATGCTGAAAACACTCGTGTTGGTCAAGATATCAATCTTCAACAATTGACTATCACCGTCGAAACCGATGGTACCATCACTCCACGTGAAGCCTTCGAAGAAGCCGCTGCGATTCTCGTGAACCAATATCAGGCTCTTGCTGGAAAAACTGTCGCTGACACCGCTCCAGCCCCAGGCTCCAAGAACGAACAGGAAGATGCTGGTCTAATGCTTCCAATCGAAGAATTAGGTCTTTCAGCTCGTACTGCCAACGCTCTTGTGAACAACGCAATTCACACTATCAGAGACCTCGTTGTCTTGTCTGAAACCGACCTCAAGGACCTTAAAGGCTTCGGCCAAAAGGCTCTTGATGAGGTTAAAAATAAACTTAAGGAGTTAAATATCTAATGCATCGCCACGGATATAAAGGCCGCAAGTTCGGCCGTGAAACCGACCAGAGAAGGGCACTACTACGTGGGCTGATGTGCTCTCTGATCAAATACCAGTCGATCACCGTGACTCTAGCTCGCGCCAAAGAAATGCGCCGCTACACCGAGAAGCTTATCACCATCGCCAAAAAAGGTGGTCTTGCTAATCGCCGTCTCCTCATCGCAAGATTGGATGACCTTGAAGTTGCAGACCTCTTGATGGATGTGATCGCTCCTCAAATCGAACGTGATTCTGGTTACCTCAGAATTGAACGCGCTGGCTTCCGCAAGGGTGACCACGCTGAAATGGGAACTATCTCATTTGTCGATTCTATCAATCTAAATAAGGAGGCTAAATAATGAAGACTTTTAGCCAAAAATCCGCTGAAATCAAGCGCAAATGGTATGTTATCGATGCCGCTTCTTTACCACTTGGTAAATTAGCTGTTGTCATCGCTGACAAACTCATGGGTAAGTCTAAAGTTACTTACACTCCACACATTGACAATGGTGACTATGTCATCGTCTTGAACGCCAAGAATATTCAAGTTACCGGCAACAAGATGGTTGAAAAAATGTACTACCGTCACAGTGGCTTCCCAGGTGGTCTCACTGAGCTCAAGCTCGAAGAAATCATCGAGAAGAACCCAGCTTACGCCATCAAAGAGGCTGTCAAAGGCATGCTTCCAAAGAACAAGCTCGCTGACGATCGTTTAGCTCGTCTTCGTGTCTTCAATGGCGCCGAGCACACTCATTCCGCTCAAAATCCAAAGGAGATTAAATAATGGCAACCAAATATTCCTACGGACTTGGTCGTCGCAAAGCAGCTACTGCTCGCGCACGTCTATTTAAGGGTAAAGGTGAAATCACCATCAATAACAAGCCAGCCCTAGAGTATCTTTCGCTAAACAAAAGCTTGCTTGCTGAAGTGACCGATCCTTTAGCTCTCGTTAACAAGCAAAAAGAATTTGATGTTACCATCCTGGTTTCCGGTGGTGGTCTAGCCGGTCAAGTCGACGCAATCAAATTGGCAATCTCTAAGGCTCTTACCTTGGAATTCCCAGATCTACGTCCAGTCTTGAAGAAAGCTGGTCTCATCAAGCGCGACCCACGCGAAAAAGAACGCAAAAAATACGGTTTACGTTCTGCTCGCAAACGCGAACAATTCTCCAAGCGTTAATCAAAAGAAAATACTCCTCATCTGGGGAGTATTTTTTGTTTCAAGAAAAAAGCCCGTGTTTCCACGAGCTAAGCAGACATGGCTTCAAGATTGTAATTTTCCCGAAGAAATTTACTAAAATCCCGAATCCAGCAAGTCGCTAGATGTCTATAAGTCTGCGAAATGCGCACCACAATGGTTTTTGTTTCCAAAAAATCCTTGTAGACTGAGAGAAAAGTTAGTTCTGCCCCCGCACATGTACCAAGAGAATCCTCTAATAGTCGAAATTCCACCTCATCTGGCAGCTTATCCTGAATATAATTGATCGTGAAGTAGCTCCATCCGAGTTCCTTACTCAGACGTAGCTCGATACCAGCAGTTTTCGAGTGTTGACTATTGAATCTCTCAAAAAACTTTGTCATTTCTTTACGCATAAAAAATACCCCCATTCTAGGTTCTATTGTTTAACATAAGCAATCTTTATTATTATAACCCAACATAAGCGAAATCGAACAAAAATAGAAAAATTCCGTCAAAATCCGCTATAATATAACCATGGCAGAAACTAATGAATCCGCAGTGCTCTATCAAATCAATCTCAAAAACTTGATTAAAGCCCTGAAATCACCATCTTATCTCAAACGTTTTATTAATTATAATAAACATATTGTATTGTATTTTGTTTTCGGCGTCCTCACGACTGTCGTCAACCTTATTAGCTTCTATATCTTTGCCGAAATTCTCCAGATTGAAACCATTCCAGCCACCATCTGGGCCTGGGTCGTTGCCGTAGCTTTTGCTTTTATTACCAATCGTCTCTATGTTTTCGAAAGTACCGCCAAAACTCACGCCGCTATCCTCCGCGAAGCAATACTTTTTTTCATTGCCCGCCTAGTTACACTTGGCATTGAAGTCTTTATCATGTGGCTATCCGTCGATGTTTGCGGCCAAAATAAACTTATTTGGAAAGTTATCTGTAATATTATTGTCATTATCGTAAACTATACTCTCAGTAAAGCTGTCGTTTTCTCCAGTAGCCGCACCTCCAAGCGCCTCGGCAAACGCCAAGACAAAAAGAATAGTCAATAATTGCTTCACCTAACCGCGAAATCAATTCGATATATCTACTACAAGAAACCGGACACTAATTCCGCTTGCCAAAACATCCAAAAAGATGTATAATATAAATATTGTTGGGCACTTACCTACAAAGGGGGAAATGTAAAATGATGAATTTTAAACATGAGGATCTACCTTATAGAACATTAACTGCCACTGATAAGAAGTGCATGATACCTGGAATATTAGAGTGTACACCTGATGGTAGACTTACTTTTGGCCAAGTAGTTGAGCTGCATGAATCCGCAGCTACGGCTGAACGTTCATGGCGTATTAATGAGCATAAGTCTAATCATCACTTTGATGAATGTTGCAAAGAACACAATAAATATCCTAATTGCAATTACCAGAAAGTAGGCTACCACGAGGATAAAGCTGAATGGTATGCCTATATGGCCGAACTACGCCATAAGCAACATGACGCTTTTATGGAGCTCTTAAGAAATTAGCAATTTAAAGATTTTTGATTATTTAACATAATTTTAAATTTCGTATCCATCAAACCAATGCCCAACAACACGGGAGCCAGCAGGCTCCCATTTTTTATCCCTCATAAAAAACTTACTCTTCGGTTTGCGTTTTATGTTAAATCTGGTATAATATATAAGTCACGTATATACGCCTACATTTTTGGCGTGCACATTAACAAGGAGGGTGTTTATGTCAGAAAATTCTGAAATTGCCGTACTGAAAATAAACTTATGCGAAACTAATCGCAGTATTGAGAAGGCCGAAGCCAATCATGACTTAATTCGTGCCGAGTACGATGCTACCATTAAGCGTCACAGTGCCTTTTATGGGCCGATTGAAAGACTACGAATTCAGCTTGCCTCTGAAAATCTCAAATCCAGACCCCAGAGAAGTCTTATTGAGACATTGAATCAGGAACTTGAAGATCTGCTTAAAGAGCAAGGTGTTGTAAAGTCGGAAATCGATAGTCTTAAGCGCAAGAAAAGTCGCGCTTACAGTGAAATTCAAACTTTGAAAACCAAATTGAAAAAGTTAGATGAAAAAATTCGTTCCAAAAGTGGAAATTTAGAGCCATACAAAAGGCCACGCAGAAATTAAAACAGAGAGGGGAATTATGCCGCAAAAATTCATCACTGAAAAATTAATACATAGCTAGCTGACTAATCATTCAACTTGAAATTTTTAAGAACCGGAGTCTCTTCGGTTCTTTTTTATGTAAAACATAAAATTGACTTTTAACGAAGAAATGTCTATAATAAAATAACATTGATTAAAAAGCAAATATATTATTAAGCCATTAACATTATAAATAGTATGAATAAAAGAAAAAATATCGATAAAGAAAGAATTAAAATTTGTCTAGTCTGCTCTAGTGGAGGACACTTAACTCAACTTTATCAACTTAAACCATACTGGCAAAAAAAGAATCATTTTTGGGTAACCTTTAACAAGGAAGATGCTAATAGTCTATTAAAAAATGAAACCATATATCATTGCTTTTTTCCAACAAATAGAAACCTAAAGAATTTATTAAAAAACACATTATTGGCGATTAAAGTTTTATTAAAAGAAAAACCAGACATTATCCTTTCTACCGGTGCAGCCGTGGCCGTTCCTTTCTTTTATGTTGGAAAAATCCTAGGCACAAAAAATATATATATAGAGGTGTTTGACAGAATAGATAAACCGACGGTTACTGGAAAGCTAGTGCAACCAGTATGCGATAAGACAATCGTTCAGTGGGAAGAAATGACAAAAGTTTATAAAAATTCTATCAATCTTGGCTGTATTTTTTAGGAGATTCATATGATATTCGTTACTGTTGGAACACACGAACAACAATTTAATAGATTAATCAGACACATCGATAATTTAAAGAAATCAAAAGAAATTAAGGATGAAGTTTTTATTCAAACCGGATATTCTGATTATATCCCAAAGTATTGCAAGTGGAAAAAAATTCTAACAAATGATGAAATGATAGAGAAAATTATCTCGTCTAATATAATAGTAACCCATGGTGGGCCATCAAGCTTTATCCTACCAATACAATACAATAAAACACCGATTGTCGTCCCAAGGCTTAAAAAATTTAATGAACACGTAAACGACCATCAACTAGATTTCTGTAAAAAATACCATTCTTTATATAAAAACATCTTACTAGTAGAGGATATAGATCTAATCAACTCAGATCTGCTCAAGAAAGTCGCTTTAAAAAGTAAGAGTTTACAAAAAAGTAATACCAAAAATTTTTGTAAAAATCTGGAAGTAATTATTGATAGTAAACTAAAATGAACCATAAAAAATCAAATCTACATGACTCTAAAATACTAGCATCAATTATAGTGATGCTAGTATTTGAACGGCTATATAATTTTTCTGAAATAAGTGGAAAGTTTTCTGGGATTGTAGCAATAATCTGTTTTGTAATCGGATTGATAATTACAATTAAACAGGAATCTGGAACCCTTAAATTAGATTTTATTAAAGCTGGAATTCTAATCCCTTATTATCCATCATTTGAGACGATAAGATATTTTTTATTTTTCAGTCTTCCATCTTTATGGAGTAAATTTTATTTTAAAAACCAATTGATTCTATATAAAATCATAATCTTGGTATCATTATTATTCGTCATCTATGAAAAAGTCAGTGGTTCACCACGAGTAGATGGATTCATGTATTCACCGACAATTTTTTCCTGTATTTTACTTATTTCAATCTATGCAATATTAATGATAAAAGAAGTTTCTAAATCTAAAATATTTTACGTATTAGCATCATTATATATGATTTTCGAAACAAAAAGTAGTTCAATTATACTAGTTGCGGCATTAATTATCTTATATAAAATATATATTTTAATAAAAAATAAAATTAAATTTCAAAACAAAATCAGCAGAAATCTCTCATATGCAATAATTTTCTCAATTGTAATAATATCGGGTATTTTTGTCGCAAATAATATCAAGGATATACTTTCAATAGTGGGAAGAGATAATCGAGAACAAAGCACAGAAACGCGCATAGAATACATAAATGATTTTACGAACATATTAGTCAGCAATCCGAGAACTTTTCTTATCGGAAATGGTGGAGGCTTCACTCAGCAAGAAATAAATAGAAACTTAAAATCCGAAAACTTTTTTCCATTACATCAAGATATATTAATGTTGCTATGTGATTACGGATTAATTGGCTTCATATTAATATTAATATTGTTTATAAAAAAATTACATTTAAATTATATCTCTATTCTCATACTAATACTTTTAAGCTTCCATAACTTAGTTCTCACATCACAGGTATTCTTATTGCTAATAATTACAAATAATAGAATCAATCATGATTATAATTTTGAGAAATTACCAGGATATTACAATGCATAATTCATTATATATATGCCAAACACATTTTCATCTTTTAGTCTCTATTTTACGCAACATTAAAGAGAAAGGACAAAATGACTTATTACTCTTTGCAGAAAAAAATGACACAATCTTGAAAGAGAAAAAATTAGTATCCAAAATAGAAAAAAGCAATATTTTTCGTAACGTATTTATCATTGATTACACCGATAATAATAGAATTAATACAGTATTTCGATTTTTTAAGCTCGGATATTTATTGAATAGGACGCCTGCTATAAAAAATGTTCATAAATACAAAGGTGTTTATATTTTTAATGATATATCTACTATTGGAAAAATTATTAATATTAAAAGAATTAAATATATATTACTTGAAGATGGAAAAGGCTGCTTAAACAAAGACCATTTTGAAAAATATGTATCTAAACAAAATAAGTTCAAATTAAAAATAAAAAAAATCTTTTTTGGTTATTCTGTGATGGGTGAATCTAAAAATATTAAAAAAATAATCGTCGATAATATTGATAACGTTCAACTAAAAAGACCAGTCGAAGAACAAAATTTTATATCACTGATTAGAGGATTAAATAAAAAAGAACAAAAGATCACTACACAGTTATTTTTATCAAAAAATATAACCAGTGATTTAAATAACTCAGTAATTATTCTAACGCAACCTTTTTATGAGGATGGAATATTAAAAAGTATAGACACACAAATTAAATTGTTTAAAAAAATTATCGACAGTCAAAATGAAAAAAATATTTTTATAAAACTACATCCACGAGATAAAACAAACTACAGTCAAATAGTTAAGAAAGAACACATAATATCTGGCGATTTTCCCATTGAAATAATTAATCTTATACCTAATCTGAAAATTAAAAAAATAATATCCATATCATCAACTTCAACAACGTCAATAATGAATTGTGAAGAAGTAGTTACGCTGGGATGGGAGTATTTAGAAGGATTAAATAATGAACAATAAAGTAATAAAAGCAGGCACATGGTACACTATTTCTAATTTTCTCATAAAGGGGATTAGTTTTATTACGTTACCTATTTTCGCCAGGCTTCTCACAAAAAGTGATCTTGGACAATTTTCCAATATTACTGCCTGGTTTAATGTTCTAGCGATAATAGCAACATTCGAATTATATTCATCCGTGTCTATTGCAAGATTTGATTTTAAAGACGATCTAAAACAGTACATTTCCTCTAATCTCGTTTTTGGAACGTTTATCACCACAATATTCTACATATTCTGTTTAATTTTTCATACATTTATCGAGCAGACATTAATGATAGACTTTTTGACGCTCAACATAATGTTTATTTATCTATTAGTTTACCCGGCAACACAAATGTTACAAATAGAAAAACAGATAAATCACGAGTATAAAACCGTCGTAGCAATATCGTTTCTAAGTTCGTTTCTGTCCACTATTACCTCCATAGTGTTAGTTTTATTGCTTAAAGACCGTCTTCTAGGCAGAATTATAGGTCACTTCATTCCGTTAATCCTAGTATCACTTTTTGTGTATATCTGGATAATAAAAGATGGCTTCAAAATATCAAAAAAATATTATACCTATGCACTAAAAGTATCCCTACCACTAATCGTCCATCTTCTCGCAGGCTATTTATTAAGTTCCTCTGACAAAATCATGATTACAAAAATGGTATCAACTGAGGCCAATGCACTATATAGTGTTTCATATAATGTCTCATTGGTTGTGAGTTTACTATGGTCTTCTTTAAATAACGCTTGGTCTCCATGGGCTTACAAACAGATGGATGATAAGAAATATGATAAATTAAAAAAATATTCAATACCGTATTTTATTGGTTTTCTAACTATTGTTTATATCGTTATGTTAATTACGCCAGAACTTCTTCTAATTATGGGCGGAAAATCTTACGTAGAAGCAATGTATGTAATGCCACCAGTTATGGTTGGATATATTTTCCAGTTTATTTACTCACTTTATGTAAATATTGAATTTTATCACAAAAAACAAAAAAATATAGCGTTTGGTACCGCGATAGCCTGTATCATAAATATAGCTCTAAACTACATATTTATACCAAAATTTGGTTATATCGCAGCGGCATATACTACACTAATTGGATATATTTCTCTATATATAATTCATTTTGCATTTGTAAAGAAACTGGGTACTATCAGCTGGTATAATAACAAAATATTTTTTTCATTACTATGTATCTCAATTTTATACATGTGCATTTGTAATTATATGTATTCAATCCCATATCTAAGATATGTAATCATCGGAATAATATTCGTTAGTCTATTAATTCTTGTAATAAATAGAAAAAAATTTTTCAAAACAAGAATCGGTAGGAGAATCGCCACATTAATAAAGCTAATCAAATCTAACAAGGAGAAATAATAAAATGAAAATACTAGCAGTAATTCCAGCAAGAGCGGGGTCAAAAGGCATCCCTAACAAAAATATCCGCATTCTCAATAATAAACCTTTAATTAGTTATTCTATCGAAAACGCAAAAAATTCTAAGTACATTACAGATATTGTAGTGACAACAGATAGTGATATTGTGCGTGTCATAGCAGCCCAAATGGGGGTCGATTCCATAGAGAGAAAACCAGAACTATGCGGAGACGACATTACTCTGGACTCTGTAATTTACGATGCTATCCCAAAGAAAACCAAATGGGATTACATAATTACCATGCAACCAACCTCTCCAACTTTACAGGTGGGAACTCTAAATAAGGCTATCGAATACACCATTAAAAACAAGCTGGATACCGTAATATCTGCCATAAATCGCCCTCATTTATCTTGGAGAGAAGATGATGGCAAAAAGCTACCTAACTACACCGAACGTTTAAACCGCCAATATCTCCCAGCCAATTATATGGAAACCGGCGCATTTGTGATTTCCAAGTTCAATATAGTAACCGAAAAAACTCGAATTGGTAAAAAAGTTGACGTTTTTGAAGTGTCAGAATCGGAATCTATTGATATTGATAATTTTTCCGATATGATTGTAGTTTCTAAGATTCTTGAAAACAAAAAAATTGCAATCTATGTCAATGGCAACAATAAACGCGGTGTGGGGCACATCTATCGTGCATTAGAAATTGCCGATGAATTTAATTGTAAACCAGATATCTATTTTGATAAAAATCAAACTAGCCCTAAAATCTTCGGGCAAACTACACATACACTTATTCCAGTAGATGGAATTGCAGATTTATTCCAAAGGTGCAAAAAAGAGAAATACACTCTCTTTATTAATGATATCCTTACAACGTCCATAGATTACATAATCGGACTCAAGAGTGTTCTTCCAAAAACTTCAAAAATTGTAAATTTCGAAGACGACGGAGAGGGTGCATCTGCAGCAGACTTAGTATTTAATGCGCTTTATCAAAAAAATACTACTCCAAACGTAAGAGCTGGAGAGAAATATTATATTCCAGGTAAGCTATTTCTCTCATCTACACCAATTCAGATCAACCCAACTGTGAAAAATATTTTTGTAGCATTTGGTGGAGCCGACCCACAAAACTACACGGATCGCGTACTTGAAATTATCAGTAAAGAAAAATACGATAATTTAAACTTTACTGTAGTATTAGGCCGCGCAAAACATAATATTGATAAGTTACTAGCATATAATTCACATAAGAACATTACCGTCCTACATGATATTCAAAATATGCCAGTATTGATGTCACAAGCTGACATTGCGATCACCTCTAGAGGTCGTACTGGATATGAATTATCTATGCTAGGAGTTCCATCGATTGCTATGGCTCAAAACGAGCGTGAAGAAAAACATGGTTTCGTATGTGATGAGAATGGTTTTAATTATATAGGCCTTAATCCAAGCGACGCAGTAATCGAAGCTAATTTGGATATGTATATCAACATGGAACAAGAAAAGCGTCAAGCACAACAAAATATATTATTGACTCATGACCTAAAAAATGGTAGAAAAAGAGTAATGAGTTTAATTAATAATCTATAAAATAATGCGAGGAATTATGAAAAAAAATAAACTATATTTGATCGCTGAGATGGGAGTTAACTTCTATGACACAGCAAAACAACTAAATATCTCACCACTAGAAGCCGCTAAGTTATACATTGATAAAGCCGCAGAAGCTGGTATTGATTGCGCCAAATTTCAATCTTACAAGGCAAACACCATCGTCTCAAAAAACTCTCCAGCATATTGGGACACAACTAAAGAAGCAACTAAGACACAATATGAGCTCTTCCAGAAGTTTGACGGCTTTGGAGAGGCAGAATATAAAGAACTGTGTGACTACACCCATAGCAAAGGTATGGATTTTACCTCTACTCCATTTGACTATGCATCTGCAGATTATTTATATGACATGGTAGATTTTTACAAAATTTCTTCTTCTGATCTATCTAATATTCCTTTCATCAAACATATCGCTGCAAAAGGAAAACCTATGGTCGTATCGGTAGGAGCCGCCTACTTATCAGAAGTTGACGAAGCAATCCGTGCGATGAAAGAGGTTGGCAATAATAATATTAGCATTCTACACTGCGTACTCTCCTACCCAACAGACCCAAAAAACGCTAACCTTAAAATCATTGAAACCCTCAAGAAGGTGTTCCCAGATGTTAAGGTGGGTTTTAGTGACCACGTAGCCCCAGATCCAACCATGATGACTTTAGCAACTGCATATATTCTCGGATCTGAAATTATCGAAAAACACTTCACTCTCGATAAAACACTTACCGGTAATGATCATTACCACTCAGGTGACCCAGAAGATTTCAAAAAAGCACGTGCAAACTTTGATATGATTGATACCGTTCTAGGAAATCCAGAAAAAACCGTTCTTGATTGTGAGCTTGTCCCACGTCGCGAAGCACGCAGGTCGTTAGTATTAACGCGCAGCATGAAGGTCGGTGAAAAAATCACAGAGAAAGATATCATGCCAAAACGTCCAGGGACTGGTATTTCTCCAAAATACACTGACATCGTCCTCGGTAGAGCAGTCAAACAAGATCTCGAAGAAGACACAATTCTCACTTGGGATATGGTTTAATATAAGAAACACTCCATTAATTGGAGTGTTTCTTTATGATGAATTTAGAATAACAATATGATAGCGAAACGATAACTAAAAACTACAAAAAAACAACATGAACTACATAGAAGAAATAAGAATTGATGGTTTTAAAAAATTTAAAAAACTAACAGTGTCATTCAATAAAAATACAAATATTCTTGTTGGTGATAATGCTTCTGGTAAAAGCACTATACTAGAAGCAATAAATATCGTGATTAATCAATGGTATCAATTCAACGATAAATCGATGATTGTAGACTTATTTAATAAAGAAAACGTAAATAAGTTTAAGGAGAATCCATCTCTAGAAAATTTACCAGAAATTATCATAGAATTAGATTTAAATTTAGACAAAACAAATATAAACGCTATCGATTATTCAGGCACAATCCATCATAATTTAAAAAATAAAAATGACCCATTAACCGGAATAAGATTTGAATGTAAAATAAAAGACGACTTCAAGGTCCAATATCAAGCAGAATTAAATAAGACCCTTTCGGATTCTTCGCAAACTAAAGAAATCGAAGTTCCATACGAATATTATGAATTAATTTGGAATAAATATAATGGATTATCGTATAATAAAAAATTGAAGCCCATTAAAATCATAAACATTGATACCGATAAAAATCCAAAAACAGCATTTAATAGCTATAGTAAACAATTATTTGATAATGTTTATACATCAGATCAGAAAAAAATAGTTAAAAATGAAGTCAGAACAAAAATATCTGAAATTTCTAAGGAAGTATTTGAAGAGATTAGTGCGAATAGGCGATTTGATATAGACTCGAAAAAAACCATACTTGAATCTATAATCAATATCTACGATAACAACGTGTCTTTGGATAATCAGGGAAGTGGAAATGAAAGCAGAATAAAAATCGAATTGACACTCGATGAAAGTAAAATTTTTGATATTATCCAAATTGAAGAGCCAGAAAATCATTTAAGCTTCATAAATCTAAGAAAAATAATTAATGAACTTTCAAATACCAACAAAGATGTACAATTAATCATTTCAACACATAGTAGCATGATTTCTAGTCATCTAGATTTAAAAAATGTAATTTGGCTCAATGAATCTAAAGCATTAAAACTTGAAAACCTAAGTTCGGAAACAGCAAAATTTTTCAAAAAAATACCCAATAATTCATTATTGCAATTAATTTTAGCCAATAAAGTAATCTTAGTAGAAGGGACTACGGAATCAATATTGATACCATATTTTTACAGACAACTTACTGGAGAAGATATATATCAAAAAAATATAGCAATAATCTCATGTAATGGCATATCTTACGAGCATTATGTTAATATTTCTAAAGCTACGGGTAAAACCATAGCAGTTATTACCGACAATGATAGTAACGATACAAAAATTCAAGAATTAAAAGAAAATAATAAAAAATCTGATAATACACAATATTTCACCGATAAAAACGTAAATAATTGGACATGGGAGGTATGCCTACTTAAAGAAAATAGAGAGTACCTCGAAAAACTTTTCCAATTAAGGGCTGGCTGTAAATATTTATATAAAAACCAAGATTTAAATGATCCTATTCTGGGTTATATGTTAAACAATAAAGTTGAATGCGCATATAAGATAGCAGACGACATAGAATCATCTGCCAAACAAATCACCATACCAGATTACGTAAAAGAGGCAATTAAGTGGATAACAAAATAATACTTGCTGTAGCTGGTGCAGGAAAAACATACTCTATTTGCAGTATGTTACAGAAAAATTATAGAAGCCTAATCCTAACATACACAAATGAAAATGTTTCAAATATAGTTAATGAATTAACTAAGCAAGGTAAATATGATGATTCAAAAATAAAAATTATGACATTTGACAGTTTTAAATATCGCTATTTACTTAAAGCGTATGAACCTCTTATAGTCGGCGCCTATTCGCACACGGAATTATGTGACATGATTACTGTCAAAGCTCCACCAAAACAGTGGGAGAATAATAGACATAACCCTTTATATGTTAAAAAAGACAAAATAGGGCATTATAAATCAAAATTTGGATACTATTGCGTCAAAATTTCAGAATTAATTATTGAATCGGATAAAAAAACACCTTTTCTAACGACGGTTATAAAAAATATAAACGAGCTAGTTGACGCAATTTACATCGATGAATTTCAAGACTTTGTCGGTTATGATTTTGAATTAATTATGAAACTATATGAACAATTCAAGACATGTATATTTGTTGGAGATTACTACCAGCATTCTGTTAAAAGTAGTGAACAAAAACAAAATAATAACGGTAAGAAAACAATATACGAAAATTACAAGACAAAAAAAGATTTTATTCGTTATTTAACAACCAACAACATGATAATTGACGAAAAAAGTTTATCTGCATCACGAAGATGTTGTCATGACGTATGCAAATTCGTTAATGATAAACTAAACATACCTATCCTATCGCAAGAAATCAATACTGGCCGTGTAATCTTCGTAAATGAAAGTGAGGTTGGGTCCATATTGAATGATGATAGAATCATAAAGCTCGTTTATAGAGATTCAGCTAAATATACTTTCAGATCAATAAATTGGGCATATTCTAAAGGCGGTACATACCAATCAATATGTGTAATTTTAACTTCCAAATTTGAAACAATCGATCATAGTGATTTCAATATTAATAAAATTAAATCAACCCCACTAATCATTAACAGTCTTTATGTAGCATTAACAAGAAGCTCCGGAGATGTATACATATTAAAGGAATCCATATTTAAGAAACATAAAAACAATTATCAATAATTATTTAGTATTTTTATAAACCTAGAAGATATTTTAGTATTCAATTAAATTAATAGTTGAAAATTTTATTATAAAAATATTTAACATATTCCTTAATTTCATTAATATAGATTGGGAAAATAATCGGAATATTATTATCATTCTCACCAACAATTAAAACACTAATATAAAAAGCCTCTTCAACTTTAGAGCCGACTGAGGCTATTGGTAAAGAATTGATTGAATTTAATACAAAACAAATATATGGACTATTTAACTCAATAAAGCCTCCACCAGAATCAGTATTTGCGACATGTGCAACGGAAACAGCCCTAACAAAATTTAAAAATTTATTTTTATCCTTTAAATATAATCCCTGTTTTGGTTCCTCGCAATTTATATTTTTTTTATTAGGAATATCATCTAGTATATTTTTAAACCTTTCAAAAGACTTTTTAAAAAATGCAGATCTTGAATCTTCTAGGTCAATATTTTTTAATTTAGCTATCTGTTTTAAACAGTCATTAAAATTAAAAAATACATAAAAGAACAATAGGCAATCAGATTCATTAAACTTTTTATAGTTATCAATATTATCTATTATGGAAAGAAAAAATAATAACTGATTAAGCCAAGCAAAATAAGCAACATTTTTTATATCCTTGAGACCGCTACTATTTCTATTATCTTTATTATCTTTATTATCTTTATTAAAGTTTATTGTTGAAATTATTTCACCATAAACCTCTGAAGGGTCTATAAGTAAATTTTTATTAATATCATGTAAAAAATCAACACGTGTCAACATAATATTAATATATTACAATTTAAAACAAGTCACAACAAAAGTGTCAGCCGTTCAATAATTAATAGCGTGTCATCAATACGGAGTAGTATAATATAACTTATGACAGGTATCACTAGCGCTAAATTCCACCCCATCCGTCTGATTTTTCAGATTCTTGCATTTTTATCCACCTGTACAGTCTTTTATTTTTTATATCAAACAAAAATTCTACCAACGCACTTCTTCAGTCTTCTTGCTTTCATAACCTTTTTAATTATTACCACTCTAATCTTTTTTAGTCACCGCCACAAATTCGCAGTTATCATCTTAAGTATTATTTTTTTCATTAATTTCATCCTTACCTTCCTCCTCTTCAAATACAACGACTATTTCTCCAAAATCAGCCCCAACGAAACCTATTTTGAAAAATACAGCCTCGTAGCTCTCAAAGATTCTGATCTCACAAAAAATGACACTAGAACCATTGCTCCGCTCGGTCTCCTCACCAGTGACCCATATTTCGAAACCGTCAAACAGTATCTCACATCCGCTAAGGGTGACCGCCCAGACCTCCTCAAAACCTCTCTCGAAGAAACTAATCTCAAGACCTACGACAACCTCCTCGCCCTCACTACCGCGCTCACTAATCCTAAAACTACCAATGACCAGCTCCAAACTATTTTTCTTGGTCACACCTACCTCGACGCTTTGAAAGATAATAACGAATCCACCTACAACCAACTCCAAATTCTTGCCGATGTCGAAATTAAAGTCAATCCCAAGCACGTCGAAACCACCACTCACGCCTCACTCGACTCTCCATTTACTATTTATCTCAGTGGCATCGACAATCGTGACCACACCCTACCTTTTGCCGCCCGCTCCGACGTTAACCTCATCATGGTAGTAAATCCCGCCAAGCACAAAATACTCCTCCTAAATACTCCGCGCGATTTTTATGTCCCCCTCGCCATGAATGGCAAACTCGACAAGCTCACCCACGCTGGCCTTTATGGCGTTAATGAATCCATCCATACTCTAGAAAATTTCTATGGTATTAAATTCAATTACTATGCCCGTATCAATTTCGATGCCACTTCCACCATCATCGATCAACTCGGCGGTGTCGATATCCATATACCTTACGTCGTGAACACTTATCATGGCCACCGTCACTACGAACCAGGGAATTATCACCTCAATGGTGATGAAGCCTTGGATTTTGCCAGGGAGCGCGTCTCGATTAGTTGGGCTGGTGGAGATCGCGAGCGTGGTCGTAATCAAGAAAAAATTATCACCGCTCTACTTCAAAAACTTCAGCAAGATAAAACCAATCTCACCAAGTTAGATCAAATTTTCAATTCTATCGCCAAAAATATTCAAACCAACTTCACTCCCGACGACCTGAAATATCTTGTCCAAAAACAGCTCAGCAATTTTTCCAATTGGCAAATCGAATCTATCGATGTTGATGGTAAGGCCGACATTACTTCGACCTACACTTATCCGGAGCCAAAACACTTTGTTTGGCATCCATATCAAGACACCGTCGATAAGGCCAAAGCCAAGCTCCAAGAATATCTCACCGAATAAATCCCCTGCCAGAGCCAAACTTCAAGAATATCTCACACAGTAATCTAATTCCAGTTCCAAGAATATCTCACGAAATGGTAAAATAGTCCTAATGACTATTAAAATTCGTCGCCACATTCTTCCCACACTGCTGATTTTTCAGATGTGTTTTATTTTCATTATGTCCTCTTTCGGCCACAATTCTTCCGACGCCCAAAGTAATCTCTTTGTCGATTTCATCGCCCAAAATTTTCCGCACGTCCGTCATGGTCTAGAAAATAATCTGATTAGTCTCAGCACCCTGATTTTTCTGGTGCGAAAAACCGCCCATTTTACCGAGTATGCTGTTTTAGGCGCCTTATATTATCTCAATCTTATGCAACATTCTAAACCAAACCAACCCCACAAAAAGATTCTTATACCTATTATTTTTAGTTTCCTCTACGCATGCACCGATGAGATTCATCAAATCTTCGTCCCCGGCCGCTCCGCTCAGTTTCGCGACGTCCTAATCGATACTCTCGGCGCCAGCTTCGGCGCAACTATCACGTATTTAATCATCAAGCTTTTCACAAAAATCAAAACACGCTCCGATAAGTGATTCACCGCATATCAAAAAACTAAAAGTCAAAGCTCCACATTAAACACCAACCCAAATACCCAAATAAGTTAAACCTTAATTATTATAGTAACTATAATAATTATTCTTCCCACCACGACGCTTATCCACCACCTGATTCAAAATCACCCCAGGCATATTAATCTCAATCGCTTCCAGCGCGCGTTTCGAGTTTTGCAAATCTTCAATTGTAGTTTCATTCGCCGCACAGACTAAAATCACTCTATCTGCCCGCTTCGCCAAAATCAGAGAATCCGAAATTCCTTCAATCGGTGTACCATCGATTAGTACATAATCATAGTGCTTTTTCACCTCAGAAAGCAACATTTCCATCTTCTTTGATTCCAGAAGCTCACTTGGATTTGGTGGTACCACCCCACGCGTAATCACCTCAAGATTTTTCACATTGGTTTTCAGCGCATACTGACGTAGTTTTTTCAAATCCCCCTCCGCCAAAATATTCGACAGACCGAACTGATTACTTAGTTCAAAAATTTCATGTTGACGCCCCAGACGCATATCGCAGTCTACGAGAAGCACCTTCTTATTCGTCTTCGCAAAAGCCACCGCCAGGTTCGCAATAATAAAACTCTTACCTTCGTGCGCCCTCGAACTACAAAACAGCACCGTATTCGAATTCTGATTATTTAGCGAGAAATATAAGCTAGTGCGAATCGTACGAAAATCTTCCGCCACCGCCATCTTCGGATTATCTCGTAGCACCAGCTCCGAATCCTCATTAATCTCCACTGTTTCCGCTTCTTCCACATTGGCAATCTCCGCTTCTTTTTCCGCGGCAATTTTTTCTTGCTCCAACGCAATCTTCTCTTGAATCGCTTTTTCTTCTGCAATAATCTTACGCCCCACCGCCTTAATTTCTACAAACGGTCTCTCAGGTGTGCCTTTAGCTTTTTCTGCTTCTTCCGCCTCTTTCGCCGCCGCTTCTTCGGCCGCTTTTTCTGCTGCAATTTTTTCCGCCTCAGCCTTAATTTCGGCTTCTTTTTCCGCTTCTTTCTGCTTCTGCTTTTCGAGCTTGCGCTGTTCTTTTTCTTCCTTTTTCAGACGCTTCACCTCTAATTTAGCCAATTTCGCTTCCAGTTTCTTACGTTTTTTCTTCTGCCTATCCGTTTCTAATTTATGCACCTGACCAAAAATCGGCAGCTTGAAAATTTCCTCAATCTGCTCCGTGGTTTTAATCGTGCGGTCGAAATAAAATAGCACCAAAATAATCCCGCCGCCGAGCACCATGCCAGCCACCATATAAATAATTTCTTGCTTCACCACATCGACATTATATGGACTCTTCGGCTCAACCGCGTGATCGAGAATATTCACACTCGTATCGTTGTAAATCTGCGAAATTTCTTCCTTAAAAATATCCGCCACCCAGTTCGCAACCTCATAACTTCGATAAGCATTCGCATCCACCACTGAAATACTAATAATCTCCGTATTTTTCAAAGAAGAAACATTGATCTTCGCATTCAGAGCCTCATAAGATTCTTTCAAGTTATTTTCTTCAATCACTCGGTCGAGCACACGATGTGATTTCACTACCTCAGTATAAGTTTCAATCAAATTTTTATTCGCTGTAATTTCATTCTGCACCGTAGTCTTCGATTTATCCGAACTCAAAATAATCGTCGCCCGTGATTTATATTCTGGCTTTTGCACCAAAACTATATAAGCAGAACCCGCCGAAACACAAAGAATCACCATCGCAAAAAATAACAGCAGGTGTTTTCTAAAGTAAATTAACAAGTCTCTCAAGTTAATCTCTTCCATATCTATTATTATAATATGGTAATAGACTTCCGTAAATAGTCTAAATATATTTTACCGCAAAACGCAAATGGTTATTTTGTAGTTTATTCTTTTTAAAAATCTATTTTTACTACTTTGAGTTATAATTAAAGCATCATCACGCCGGACTAGCCTAAGGTTTCGACCGACCGCAAATGCCGGCATTTTTGATAGATGAAGTAATAACCCATCTTCTACCATTTGTGATAAAAATTTCGAACATTTTACTTAACATTTAACAATTGTATACAATAGGATTTAACAAATTACTATAATTTATATCTGTTAATCAATCTAAAAACATAAATCAAGATTTAACAAAGTGTTAAATAAGATTTAACAAAATGTTATTTAAGCTATATTATTTTAGTGCATTTTAAGTGTCTTTTAATAAACAAAAAACAACCTCACGGCTGTCTTCATATGAAATATTTGGTGGAGCATATGAGACTCGAACTCATGACCTCTTCAATGCCATTGAAGCGCTCTAGCCAACTGAGCTAATGCCCCAAATATCTTACGATAGGTTAATTATATCAAACCTCTAACTTTTTTGTCAATTTTGAGGTATAATAAATAGCAGAATTAAAGGGAATTGATATCTATGTACTAATTTTTTCAGTTTATTAACGTGATTTATTTAATGCACAACTAATTTAACATGGAGAAATTATGTCAGATATCGTCTTTTCACTTATCGATCAAGAAAAAATCCGCCAACAAAAAGGTCTCGAACTCATTCCGAGCGAAAACTATGTTTCCGCCAACGTCTTAAAAGCTATGGGCACCGTCCTTACTAACAAATATTCCGAAGGTTACCCATCCTTCCAAGATTTAGAAAACTACAATCCCGCCGACGAGTCGAACATTGTCGCCGACCTACCAAATTATCGTTACTATGGCGGCCAAACCAATATTGATAAAATCGAACGCCTCGCCATCGCCCGCGCCATGAAACTTTTTCATGCCGACCACGCCAATGTCCAGCCTCACTCTGGTGCCAATGCTAATGAGGCGGTTTATTTTGCCTGGTGTCAGCCTGGTGACAAAATTCTGGCCATGAATCTTGGCCACGGTGGACATCTTACTCATGGTTGTCCAGTCACCCGTTCCGCCAAAATTTATCAATTTATTAATTATGGCGTCACTCCAGAAGGCGACCTCGATTACGACAAAATCGAACGTCTCGCCGAAGCTGAACATCCGAAGATTATCCTCATCGGCTACTCTGCCTTCATGAAAATTCCTGATTTTGCTCGCATTGCCAAAATTGGTCAAAAAATCGGCGCGCTCCTCATGGCTGATATGGCACATGTCGCCGGCCTCATCGCAGGCGGTGTACACCCGAATCCTCTCGATTATGGTTTTCATGTCATGACCACCACCACTCATAAAACTCTTCGCGGTCCACGCGGCGGTCTGATTCTCTCGAAAGGAAACGTCGCTTCACCTCTAAAAAAACCTGAGCGCACTCTCGAAAATATCCCAATCCTCATCGATCGTGCCGTTTTTCCAGGTACCCAAGGCGGTCCGCTCGAACATATTATTGCCGCTAAAGCCGTCGCTTTTAAGGAAGCTCTCTCCGATGATTTCAAGCAATATTCCGCCAAGATAGTCGAAAACGCCAAGGCTCTCGCTAAAGCACTTCAAGATCACGGCTTCATCCTCCAAGGTAATGGCACCGAAAATCATCTCATCCTCGTCAACGTTAAAAAGAATTTTGGCATCGATGGTAAATTCTATGAACGCGCCCTCGACCTCGTCGGCCTCACCCTAAACGCCAACGCTGTCCCAGAAGACACTTCCGCCGCCTTCCGTCCATCCGGCGTCCGTCTCGGCACTCCCGCCATCACCACCCGCGGTATGGGCATTCTTGAAATGCAGCAAATTGCTGATTGGATGAAACAAGTCATGGATATCTGTCTATCCGTAAAATCCGAAGAAAATCTCTCTACCGCCGAACCCCAGCTGACCGAAATCCGCCGTCAAGTCGAAACTCTCGCCGCAAAATTCCCAGTCCCCGGCATTAACTAAACACGCGTTACCAAAATTAATAAAAATCACCACGCCAATAATCCGAGCAAAAACCATCCAAGCAAAATCGCACAGGTGTATAATATATCTAACCATGGAGGTAAAATGAAATTAGAAATCAAAAATCTCACCAAAAAATTTGGTGACAAAAAAGTCCTAAAAGATCTTAGTTTCACCGTCGAAAGCGGCAAAGCCTTCGGCCTACTCGGCCGCAATGGCGCCGGTAAAACCACCACCATCCGCATTCTCATGCAAGTTTTCCAGCCAACTTCCGGCAAAGTACTTCTCGACGGTAAGCCTATTGATTATTCCAAGGTCAGCCTCGGTTATCTCCCAGAGGAACGCGGTCTCTATCCGAACGACAAAATCGTCGATCAGTTAATTTATTTAGCCGCACTAAAAGGCGTCGATAAGAAAACCGCCATCGCATCGATTGACTACTGGCTAGATTTCCTCCAAATGACCGATTATAAGAACGCTAAGCTTAAAACTCTTTCCAAGGGTAACCAGCAAAAAATCCAGCTCATTTCCTGTATCGTTCACAACCCAGATATTGTGATTTTCGATGAACCATTTTCCGGCCTCGACCCTGTCAACTCTCAGCTTCTCGAAGAGGTGGTGCGCGAACAAATCAAGCGCGGCAAAATCGTCCTCTTTTCCAGCCACCAAATGGATTACGTTTCTGAATTTTGTGACGATATCCTCATTTTGAAGGAAGGTGAAATTAAACTCCAAGGCAATCTTCGCCAAATTCTCAAGAATCATCGCAAAAATAAACTCCTCGTCAAATCCGATGAAGTCGAAAAAATCCACGCCGCCCTCCCAGAACAAACCGAGATTCTGCGCGAAGGTGAATTAGTTTATCGCCTAAAAAAAGACGAAGACCGCACCAAAACCATGAGTGACCTTATCAAAAAATATCCGATCGACCAAATTGGCGACCTCGAATCAACTCTAAAAGATATCTTTATCGAATATGCGGAATAGAAAGGGAAGTATGCAACAATTTTTCACCGTTTTCAAATATGAATTTAAGAAAATCGTACTCAGCAAGGGCTATCTTATCTCCACCGGCATTATGGCCATCATTCTTGCCGGCGTTTTCTTCTTGCCTCAACTGATTTCCGACCTAAAACTTTTCGGTTCTTCCGATAATACTCCTGTCGCTCTGATTAAAACCGATTATCAAAACTCCGAAACTCTCATCCAGACCATCCATGCCGCCCTACCAAATTACGAAGTAAAGCTCACTGATAAGTCCAATGAAGAGGCTAAGCAGGAAGTGATTGACGACAAGGCTAAATTCTTCATTGAAGCTAATCATAATCTCACGGAAGTTACCGAATATTCCAAGATTGGCTTTAGCGATGCTAGTGTTCGCGAAGTTCAATCTATCGATACGATCGTCAAAAACATGCGCCAAGCCGACCTACTCGCCGAACAAAATCTTGCACCGGCCGCCATTGCTAAGGTCTTAAATCCTGACGTAAAAATCAATCTCGAAACCGTCAATAAAAACGGCGCCGCCTCTGTGATTTATACTTTTGTTCTCATCTACGCTCTCTACATGGCCATCACTTTCTATGGCTCACACGTTATGAATAGTGTAGTCACCGAAAAAACTTCTCGCGCCATGGAAGTCCTCGCTACCTCAGTTAAGCCAAACGCTCTGCTTTTCGGTAAAATCATTTCTACCAGCCTCGCCGGACTCATCCAAATCGCCGCCATCATTATCGAAGCTTTCATCTGCGTGAAAATTTCCTCTGCTAACAACCCAGACTTTCCAGTCAACCAAATCATTTCTAATATCCCAACTCAAATTCTCGTATACATGCTAATTTTCTTCCTGCTTGGCTTCCTCATCTATTCCTTCCTCTACGGCGCCTTCGCTTCCACTGTCTCTAAGATTGACGAACTCAGTTCTGCAATTATGCCGGTCCAGATTATCATCGTCTTCACTTTCATCGCCACAATGTCTGCCATCAATTCCGGCAATGCCGATACCCCATTCAATGTCTTCCTCTCCTACTTCCCATTCACCGCACCGATGATGATGTTTACTCGCGCCATTATTTCCAATGTTTCGACCCTGGAAATTATCCTTTCGATCTTAGTTTTGATCGTCAGTACCTACTTTATCGGCTGGCTTTCCGCCCGCATTTACCGCGTCGGCATCCTCATGTATGGTGAAAAACCAAACCTATTCAAACTCATGGCCGCCATCTTTAAAAAGCAATAGACCCTTACCAAATAAAGTAAGCTTAATCAAAAAACGAGACCAAAACACTAAAGTCTCGTTTTTTAAATATCAATATCTTAAAAATAAAATAAATCTTCGAAACTTTTATCCAATGTTACACACAAAATCAAAGCCAATTTCGCCGTTGGATTAAATTGACCGGTCTCTATCGAACTAATCGTATTTCTTGATACCCCAACCATTTCAGCCAACTGCGCTTGCGAAAGATTTTTCTCGAACCGCACCTCATTCAAATTATTTCTTAAAATTAAAGTATGGTTCATTAAATTATTCCTGGGCTACATAAAAAAGGCGATCCAAACATCCAGAATAGACAAAATTAAACCGATAATTAAATCCTTCTTTTTTCTTGAATAAAAATATTTTGTAAGCATCGCCGCAGCATCCATTGCCAAGAAAACAACCCATGTACCATTATCAATCTTACGCATCAACGCCGATTCAAGAAGTGGCAAACAAATACAGAGAAATCCACCCACCATACTAGCGACATACCCTGAACGATATAAAGCACTAAGTTCCATCTCGTCCATACGCTTATTTTCCTTACGGCTTTTTTCTAAAATTTCTTTCTTATTCATAGATTCTCTCCATTATTTAGCCAAGTTTACTTGGTATAAGCTGATTATATACTTGCAAAGAAAACTTGTCAATTTATATCCTGAGTTAACATCTCAAGTGCAACACTAACCAACAAAAAGAGACACCAATCATT
>CALEXY010000015.1 GCA_937924995.1 uncultured Candidatus Saccharibacteria bacterium | reverse complement strand
CTCCACTCGAAGTCTATAGGTCTCAAAGTGTTGCACTTGAGGGGTTAGAGTAGGTATTGTATTAAAATTAAAAGATTGAAGAAAATCTCCGAACAGAATATAATTAAGCAGTCGGGGCATTAGCTCAGCAGATAGAGCGCGGCATTCGCATTGCCGAGGTCGGGGGTTTGAATCCCCCATGCTCCACCAAGATTATATTTGAATTTTAAAAATAAAGTATTATAATTCTTTAAAGAACATCTAGAGTCGTTGGCCGCATGGCTGGCGATAGCTAGATGTTTTTTTATTGACAAAATCCCAATCTGGCCATAATATATAACCAAAAGCTCGACCATCGTATGTTTTGGGCAGGGAGCTTTTTATCTCCCCCCCGTTATTGTTACGAGACTAGGGAGATTTTTTTCTACTTCAAATTCTAATTTAAGCCTATAATATAACCATGATCTTCTACACCAAATCACAAAAAGCCAACTATACCCATATTCACGCCTATGCTTTTTATGATTTATTTCTTGATCAAATCAAAAAACAAAATTTTCAAACAGCTGATTTTCAAATTAACGTCGATATCGATGGCAATATCACTACCTGGACCCTCGATACTACAGATCCAAAAATCCAAAATCTCTTCCAAAATCTAATCGCCCATCAGAATTTCACCGATTATCAAATCAGTGACGCTATTGCTAAAATTTGCCAGAAGAATAATCTAAAACCACACGTCAAAAATCTCAATCTACTAAAATCCGAGCTAAATCGCATCAAATTCCAGACCGAAAAACCCGAAATCTCTGACGACTCTCTAATTTCAGACGCTATAGACTTCATCAAACCTCGTCCCTAACCCAGAAAATCCTGCTATAATAGTTTTATGAAAACAATCTTGACCGGCATTCGCATTAACTCCGACCTCACCCTCGGGAATTTTCTCGGCGCCATGCTTCCGATGGTTCGCCTTGCCAATCAATACTCAAGCACCCATCACGTCAATATCTTTATCCCTGACCTTCATTCGATTATCAGTGAAACCGATGGCGATTTGCAGTCAAATATGCTTCGCACCATCCGTTATTATCTCGCCGCCGGCCTAGAATTAAATGAAAATGTGCATTTTTATCGCCAATCTTACGTCCCGGCTCATTCAGAGCTAGCCTGGATTTTGAACTGCCACACCACCATGGGTGAAGCTCTTCGCATGACCCAATTTAAGGATAAAAGTCAAAACGGCAATCTCTCTACCAATGTCGGAATCTTTGATTATCCAATCCTCATGGCCGCCGATATTTTGCTTTATAGCGCCAATTATGTGCCAGTTGGAGAAGATCAATTCCAGCACATCGAACTTACTCGCAATATTGCCGAACGTTTTAATCATAAGTACGGTGAGATTTTTACCATTCCGGAAAACACCGAAAATCAGGTCAAATTTATGTTCGGTGATACCCAATCTTTCGCTCTTCGCATTCGCGATTTGATGAATCCAGAGAAAAAAATGAGCAAATCCGCCGAATCCGAAAATAGCAAAATTATGCTTGCCGATCTACCAGAACGCATCCGCAAAAAAATCATGTCCGCCACTACCGATTCGCTTGCTGATATTAATTTTGACTTCAAATCTCAACCAGGTATCTCTAATCTTCTTCAAATTCTTGCCGCCATCACCGACAGCTCTTTGCATGACTTAATTACCAACTGGCAGCATCGCTCCCAATATGGCGAACTCAAGAAACTCGTTGCCGAACGCCTCGTCGAACACATTTCGAATTTCCAAGCCAAAGTTCAAAATATCACCGACGAAGAAATCTATCAACTTCTCGAAGAAGGTGAAAAATACGCCAACCTAGTCGCCAACCAAAAACTTCTCGAAGTCCAAAAAGCCGTCGGTCTACGCTAAATATTTTTAAATCTGACACGCCACGCCACATTAAAGCGTTTTTAAAAATTCCAAAACCTCAACCCGTGTTAATTAAGGAGAAAAAATGAGTCGAGAACTAGAATTAGAACTTACCTTCCTTGCCAAAGAAATCCCAAAGGGAATTAAAGATGCCATTCCGACTCGTATTACCGATGTTTATATTCCAGACACTACTAAACATTCACATCTCCGCTTAAGAAAACGTGGTAATCTATATGAAATCACCAAGAAAACTCCCGTCAAAGATGGCGATGCCTCTGAGCAAATCGAACAAACCATACCTCTTACAAAAGATGAGTTCGAAGCTCTCATTAGCTGTAGTAAAAAGCGCGTTTCTAAAGATCGCTACAATATCATAATCGATGGTCATAATGCCGAAGTGGATGTTTTTCAGGACCAACTTAAAGGTTTGGTCCTCATTGACTTTGAATTCAAAACTATTTCCGAAAAATCCTCATTTAAGACGCCAAGTATCGCCTTAGCCGACGTTACTCAAGAAAATTTTACCGCCGGCGGCGTCTTAGCCAGCAAATCCTACCAAGACATCGAATCTGAATTAGCACGTTTCAATTACCAAAAACTATAAAACATGCGAGTCAAAAATAATTACAATCAAACCCTTACCAACATTGGTGCTTCAGTACAAAAATATTTTGGTTTACCTCAAAAACATTCAGGCCTACCGCTGATGGATAAATTATTAACCACACACAATCCTCAAAATGTTGTAATTATTCTCTTGGACGGCCTAGGCTCTCGTATTCTCGAACGCACTTTACCCGAATCTTCTTTTCTTCGTCAAAATTTAAAACAAACCCTCACTACCGTTTTTCCAGCCACTACCGCCGCTGCCACCAGTTCAATTCGTACCGGTCTTAATCCGGTAGAGCATGGCTGGATTGGCTGGACCGCCTATATTCAGCCTATTGATAAAATTATTACCTTATTTTTGAATACCGAGAAAGGTAATGACGAAACTATTTGCACCGACTATCTTGCCATCAAACCACTTCTTGTATCTGAGACTATCCCCGATCAAATTAACCAATTTACCAAATATAAGGCATTGGAAATTATGCCTTTTGGTAATGATCCATATACAGGATTCGGGGAGATGATAGAAAGAATTAAAGATGAAGCGAGTCGACCTGGTAAAAAATACATCTATGCATATAGCGATGAGCCAGACGCCACTATGCACAAAAAAGGTCCCGATTCCCGGATAGTTAAAAAAATCGTCAAAGATCAAAATGACCAAATCGCTGAGCTTTCAAAATCACTTCACGATACACTTTTAATAGTTTTAGCTGACCATGGTCACATTAAAACTAAAACATTGTATCTCGAAAATTATCCAGATATTCTAGAGCTCATGACACATAAAACTTCCATTGATCAACGCGCCGCCGTTTATAAGATTAAACCCGGCAAGAAACAGGAATTTCGTCGTCGCTTCAACAAGCATTTTGGTAATTTTTACACTTTATATAGCGCAAAAGAAGTCAGGGATAGTAAATTATTTGGAGACGGTCCTGAAAATATTCTTTTTGAGAGTATGCTGGGCGATTTTCTCGCTATCGCAAAAACCGATGTTGCTATTACAGCTCCTGGCGACCACTATCATATATCTCATCACGCCGGCTACACGGACGACGAGATCCTAATCCCCTTCATCGCCAAGTTTTTACCTTAAATACCCCACTAGGTTTACTTTTTATCGATGTCTTTTTATGTTACTTAGTGTTGCACTTGAGATATTAACTCAGGATTATGATTGACATTTAACCATAAATGTTATATAATGTCGGCAGATTTGGTATACCCCGAATAACTTACACTTGCTATTCTGGTCATACCAGGATAGCCCTTTTAGAAAGAGGTGAAAAATATGACAAACAAAAGTTTAGTAACTATGTTGACTATAGCAGCAATTTCCTTATCTGCTGTGAATACTTTTGCCGCAGAAGCTGGTGTTTTAGGCTTGAAGCCTAGCGCTAACCAAAGCAGCAACAGTTCTACTGATACCACTACGAACAAGGAAGTTCCAAGTGATATCCAGTACGATACTGGTAAATACCAGTACCCAGCGCAGCAGCTAATTGCTGAAGGTCGCCAATTCGACAGATATGACTGGCGTCTCTATCAGCGTTTCGCTGACGGACAATTCACATACACAGACTGGGCAAGAGATAATGGCTTTGTTGCGGATGAGTATTCTAACAATAATAACTCAATAGAAAACAATATCTTCATAAGTCATTTCAATCTCAAAGATTGGAACAATCCATATGTAAATGGGTTAATTATTGATGACTCAAATGGGTTAAAATCATTCTATACAGATAATAACATCTTTTTTCGAAAAAAGATTGGCGATGAGGCTATCATGAAAGACTGGACATTAATGCCACAAATAAGTATTGAAGTGACGTTTGATCCGCAAGGTTGCTGGGAGGATCATCAAGAAATCTATACTCCGATGTATTTCATGAATGGCTATTGGCATAAACATGCAACATTTAACGAGAAATGGTGGATCGATGTCAAAGAGGCTTCATTTATTACCAAAGAAGGTGCTAATTGGTGGAATGAAAATATCGCTCATCCAAAGGATCCTATCCAGCTCTACTATCCAGAAAGGCCCGACCTAAAGCTCTATATCTCTGGTTTTAATATGGATAGAGTAGCATTACACTGTCACTACATCAATAATATTTATACTGATGATAATCCAAGTCTGATTGCTGAAAGAGCAAAAAAACTTCAGGAATTCTATTTTAATATGACAGATTTCATTAATACTACGATCTAATTCTCTAAACTTCACTTCTTCAAATTCTATATAAAAACCATCTCCAAATGAGGTGGTTTTTTCTATTCTTTTTATGCTAAAATAAAATTATGAAACGTGTCGTGGGTCAGAAAAACTTCTTAATTAAACATAAAGTAGGGTGCTTATTGGCTCTACTATTTTTATTTATTGCAGGATTTTCCTTAATCAAATTTCTGCCTATCTATGCAGTAACAAAACCTGGAGCACCAGGCAAGAGCGAGGGTGGTACAGGAGATAAAAATGGCGACTGTTCTAATACTATCTGTTACAGCATGTTTAAACCCTACGCCGGAGTCTCATGGGTGCTATATAACTTTGACAAAATGGGTATCGATAAGAACGACCGCGATCATATCCCGTACTCGCGATTCTTAACTAATACAGATCCGACTTATCCCACTAATAATTCTCCGACTAAACTAAAACCTGGCGACAACGAAGTTTATGGTTGTGGTAAAAGTTCTGGTGTTTATATTTTTGTCTATAATTTCTACAATAAAAACACAAAAAAAGCTACTGGCGCTGCAGCATTACCACTCTTTTATAAAAATTATTTAAAACATAAATCAAGTGCACATTATAACACTTTACACGGTAAAGGTAGTCGTAAGGATGAAATTGATGTTAAAAGACACTATACCTACGAAGATCGCGACGGCAAACCAGACCCGATCGAAGTTGAAAAATGGAACCGCGGTGAATTTTCTTGGTTCTGTACCAGAGACACCATCATTGATGAAGATGACGATAAAAACAAACCAGAACCCCCATCCACAGCTACCAACACCACCTGTAGTCAGATTTCTGGAGTTGAAGGAATGTATTACAAGGGAACTACTGGCGCAGATACTGGCGTGATTAATCATTCTTACACTGGTTCCTTAGGTCATAATTCTTGGCAAAAAAATCTCAAAGGTAAAAATTTCGTCCTTGCAAGACCGGGTGATCGCGTGCAATTTTATGAAACTTTTTGTTTCCCAGTTCAGCAAGTCGGACGGCAAACCAAAAGTCAAGTGGTTAGATACGCTGAGGCCCCTCCGAACAGTCAATTTGAAATTTTTGCCGAAAAAAATGGCGGCAGAAATAACAATTATCTTTTTGGTGATTCACCGGTTCATGATGGACAAATCCACTCCATCAATAATAGTAGTGCAAGACCTATAACTGGAAGCGGGATTACCGCTGAAGACTATGGATTCACCGCACTTTCACCTACCCAAAAAGCTTCCTCTAGTTATTCCTGTGATACTCGTTACTATAAGATCAATACACCTAAACTTACAGTTGGCTATCAAATACCTGGATTCCTCGATTATCAATCCGGTTGTGATTCTGCCACCAAAACTGGAAGCACCACGGAAGTCGGCACTGTAATTTCTCAAGGTATTCGCTATAACAATCTTCGTGCTTGGTATCATGAATACACCACCTGGGAAAAAGAAAATAAACAGGTCAACCATCATCAAAATAATTCCTACGAAAGCGCTGTAGATGGCGGGAGTTTGGGTTCGTGGGGTCATCAGACAAATCTCAAAAAAAGGAGACCTGTACCCGGCTCCAAATGTACGCCAACCCCTAATGGATGCAGTAGGCCAAAAGAAGATTATTATATTAGAAAATACATTGACGATACCGTCTCCACCCGCTCCGACGGCCAAGATACCTACCTTGAGAAAAAATCCTCTGTCTACACCCCATATAATTTCAATACTTCTATCCATAGCTATATCGAATCTTCCGAAGGCGGTGTTGGTTTTATCGGTAATAAAATCAATATTAGCGCCAATTACGGCGTCACCCCACGTACTAATGAACTAATTTCTAAAACCCCATACGCTACCCATACTCGCCCTGATCAAACGGTTAAAGTCTATGAGATGATTGTCGATGAAAATTATCCAGAATCCAGACTTCAAGAAGAAACTCGCACCAACAACACCATTTGTAATGGCACTGAACATTGCAATCTAGTCGACGAATTTTCAAGAACCATAAACACAAGCGGTAATTTTTCCGGTGAAAAAAATAATACTGAGTTATACGAACGCACCATCCCAGACAATCTCCCTGGCGCTGGACTTGGTAAAAAATATTGCACCCGCTCTGTCATCTGGCCAGCCGCTTCCCACGACTCAGCCGAAAACACTGTCGAAAATAACACCAGTGGCTCCGCAATGAATGGCGGCAATAATCAATATCACATTTCCGCTGCCTCCTGCGTCACACTTGCCAAGAAGCCAAATTTCCAAGTTCTCGGTGGCGGAATTTACACCAATGGCTCCATTATTACTTCAGTTTCCAATAAAGCCGTCGGTGGTGGTCTCGGCGCCTACCCATCTGCTGCCACTAAACTTTTCGGTTCTTGGACGGAATTTAGCGCACTTGCTGCCGGCAAAGTTAACGGCTTCGGCACTGGCGCTATTCAAGGCTACGAAGAAAATTACAATTTCAATTTGCCAAATGGTGGCGCAGATTCCGCAAGTAACCAAATCGCCTTAAGCCCACTCACGGTTTCGAACGATAATAAATCTGGCAATTCCGGCATCTCCCGCATCGGCTCCGCCGTTCTCGCCCGTCTCAAGGCCCACTTCCGCGATACCATCATCCGAAATTCTTCTAATACCATCACCAGCCTCACCTCTAATGAAACTTCCGCAAAGAACTATCTCGGTCTCTCCCAGCTCTACCACCAGGGAGACACCAGTCTCAGCGCCATGAATAGTACCGCTAATTTCTATCAATTCGATCGTGGCGGCAACCTCATCGCAAGGAGCAATACCACCGGCGAAAAACTCATGAATACTCTCGCCATGTATGTCGATGGCACCCTCACCATCGATCGCAACATCAATATCGCCCACGAAACCTACAACGCCGTGGACGATTTTCCACAAGTTCTCATCTTTGCCAAGAAAATCAACATCACCAGCAACGTCACTAATATCGATGCTTGGCTAATTCTCGACGAAGATTATGGCGACAATCAAATCGACACCTGTTCCGATAACCACTATCCGAATGCCCTTTCTTGCAATGAAACTCTCACCATCACTGGCCCCGTCTTCGCCAGAAAACTCATCCTTAACCGTACCGCTGGCTCCCACACTGGTGGCGGCCGTGCTGGCACCCACCCACTTCAAACCGGACCGACCGGCACATACTACGCCGAAGGCTCCATCCACCCTGCCGAAATCTTCACCCTCCGCGCCGATGCCTACTTCTGGGCCTACCGCCAATCCCTCAGCGGTGGCCAAGCCTACACGGTCTACTCTCGTGAAATCGCGCCGAGGTATTAGAACGCCCAATACACCCCTCACAGCACCTCAAAGATATTCGCCCACCATGCATACACAAGATCACTCCACGATATTAAAATCCGGATTTTTCTCTATACAAAATCCATAAATTATGTCATAATATATAGAATGTTAAGAACTGGAAAAAAATTTAGTAAACCTTCACTTTCACGCGTCATTAACGGCGATGTCACCATGAAGGAAGTTGACATCAAAAAACCACGCCACCGCCTGGATCACTTTTTGGTCGAGAAATACCCAGACTATAACCGCAATACCTTGCAAACCTTCATTAAATCTGGCTATGTCACGGTTAATCAAACTCCAGTCACCAAGCCAAACACTGCGATTAATGAAGATGATGTCATTGAGCTAAATCTCCCAGATTTTCTAAAAGACTCTAACGCCAAGGCCACCGCTGTCGAAAATCTTAAACCGAAAACCATCTACGAAGACGAGAATGTCATCGTGCTCGAAAAACCAGCTGGTTTACTTAGTATGGCCAAAGGCGCCGTCACCCTCGAACCAACCCTCGAAGATTACGGTCTGCTTGTGCATCGTCTCGACCGCGACACTTCCGGCGTAGTGATTTTGGCTAAAAATCCAGAGACCCAAACCCTACTTCGTAAACAATTCCAAGATCGCAAAACTCATAAAACCTACTACGCTATTATCGAAGGCGCACCGAAATTATCTGCTGCTCGCATCAATCTACCAATCCAGCGTAACCTCAAGCATCCTACCACTTTCGTCGTGGAAGCTGGTGGTAAAGAATCCGAAACTTTCTACGAAGTAAAGGCCACCAAGAAATTTAGCCTTGCCGATGTCCAGGAAATTCAAAAGCTAATTCAAGCCCACTCCGATTATTCCGGAAAAGAATTCAAAGCAGGGAAGACTTACTCTCTTGTCATGCTTCGCCCAACCACTGGTCGCACTCACCAACTTCGCGTCCACATGAATTATCTCGGCACCCCAATTGTTGGCGACCGCGTCTATGGTTCAGCCAAACCAAACACCACCGATCGTCTCTACCTACATGCCGCTTCTCTCGAAATTACCATTCCAGAAAGTCGTCGCGTTACTTTCACCACTGATCTTCCACCAGAATTCCAAATCTTTAATCAATAGAATACTTCAAATTCACTTCGTAAAACCCGCACCTTTAGCGAGTTTTACTTTTTCCTAAACTAAGTTAACACTTCTAGTGGGTTTTACTTTTTTCTAAACTAGACTACAATAGAAGTATGTACTTCGAGAATCTTTCAGAAATCCCTGCTTTAGCCTCCGCTTATTCTTCCACAATTTTTAATCTTGAAAAAAATCCTAATATTCGCACCACTTATCTCATCGAGCCGGACGAAAAAGATAATAATAAGATCCCAGTTGAAGCCATTCGCGAAATTTTAACCCATCTAAACAGCATTCAAACTTCCGATATTTTCGTAGTGATCAATCACGCCGAAACTCTCACTCCGAGTGCCACTTCCGCTCTACTTAAGACCCTTGAAGAACCGAAAAACCATTACCACCTCGCGCTTTTTACTAAAAATCCGAACCGTTTACTCGACACCATCCGTTCGCGTTCCGCGATTTTTTACCTCAAAGAAAAAGATTATCTAAAAACCACACCCGAAGCCGACCCCAAAATTTTCGAACTTGCCAAAAAACTACTTGTAGTAAGCGCCAAGGATCTCCCCGCCCTCGCAGACGAAATTATTAAATCTACCCCGAAAACCAACCCCAATTTTTTCTATCAAATCCTCGATACCACCATTGAATTAGCCGAAAAATCTTACTACAAAACCAAAAATCCTATCTTCCTCCAAAAAATTTCCGGCCTCATCGATACCAAACGTCTCACCTCAGATTTTTCCGCCAATAAAAAACTCCAGCTCGTAGCCAACCTCTTGTAATTTTTTATATCTACTTCCACTATAAGACCAATTCCGTGCACGATAAGCTCCTTCATCCACTACTGTCACTCCTCAAAATTTTGGTGTTTTAAGCATTTTCATGTATAATATAAGATATGCTAGGAATTTTCCTCATCTTACTTTTCGTAATTTTTCTGATTTTTTTCGAACCAAAAATCGAAGCCAGGCTCAAAAAACCGGCTCCAGAAAACAAGAATTTTGATGCTCAAATGAAAAAACTTTGGGATATTGCCAAGATCAGTATGAAAGAGCGCAAAACTCTTCGTGCCGAAAAAGCCTTGCTCACTATCTTGAAATTTGACGAAACCAATGCCGCCGCCTACAACCGTCTCGGTATTCTTTATGCCAAATCACAAAATTACGACGAAGCCATCGAATGTTTTGAAATTGCCCAGTCCCTCGATAGCAACCCATCTTCTCTACATAACGTTGGCCTCATTTACCTCGAAACCGGTGCTTATGAAAAAGCCAGTATGGCTTTCCAGCAAGCTTTAAAACTTGAAGGTGATGTGCCGGCTCGTTTTATCGCACTCGCTAAATCCGAAGAAAAACTTGGCCACCGCAAGGCCGCCGTCGAAGCACTTGAGTCCGCCTATGCTCTCGATCATTCAATTTCCACCCTCCGCCACATCCTTAGTATTTATGAAGATATGGGTGACGCTGAGAATATCCAAATCGTCACCGCCAGAATCGAGCAACAAGTCGCCGAAGATGAATTAAAGAAAAAACAGGAACTCGCTAAGAAGCAAAAACGCACGGTAGCTAAAAAACCCGTACGCGCCGCGAGACCAGCTAAGATTTTTTATCCGAAAGCTAAAAAACCCACCGCTAAATCCAGTGGATCCACCAGCCAAACCAGCACTGAACGTACTATTCAAGATGCCAAACTTAGTGCCACTGCCGTTTCTCGTCCTGCAGCCGCCCGCACCTCTACTCGTCGCCGCAAGATGATTCAATAGGCATATTCAAAGAATCCACTTGGATAGCTATCTCTTTTTTAAATAATCAATTCGATCTAGTATTTTCACCCATCTCGCGGTTGTGAAGAACTTAAACTCATGCTAAAATAAGAAGGTACATATGAGTACAAATCGCCGCGTTAGCT
>CALEXY010000014.1 GCA_937924995.1 uncultured Candidatus Saccharibacteria bacterium | reverse complement strand
AATGATTGGTGTCTCTTTTTGTTGGTTAGTGTTGCACTTGAGATGTTAACTCAGGTAGCTTTTAGCGAAGTCTGGTTTTTTGTTGTATAATTAGGGGGATGAGTAAAATCAGGGAACAAGCAGAGGCAATTTTTGCCTGGGGCAAAACGCAGCCTGGATATAAAATCTACTGGGAGCAGCACTCTAGGAGTACGGCGAGAGCAGCAGAGACGATTGCGCGTGCCATGAAAAAAGATCAGCTTGACCCAGATATGGCTTATGCAGTGGGATTACTGCACGATATTGGTCGGGTGAAAATGAAACACGCAGGATTGAAGCATCCGATTTTTGGTTATGAAATTTTGATGGAAAAGGGGCTCGAGATTCCTGCGCGAATTTCGATGACTCACACTTATTACGGTTTTCCGACTTTGAACCGTGACGAGTTCTGGGAGGGGATGGACGAGGATACGATTCGTATGACGCAGGAATATATGTTGCGTGTGAAAATTGATGATTATGATCGTTTGATTCAACTTTGCGACAATATGTGTCACCATACGGGGATTATGACGATTTCGGATCGTTTCTCGGATATCTTGATCAGGCACAATATCCGACGTGCAGGGGAACATTTGCGCAGGTTATACGATTTAAAATTGTACTTTGACGACAAAATTGAGGGAAATATTTACGAATTATTCCGCGAAGAAATTATTGAAACCACCATGGATGAACCGAACGGAATATATACGAAAATTTTGAAAAATACAGAGGAAACGGATTAGAAAGAGGAAATATGAAATATCAAGCAAATACAAGAAGACGAGCTTTAGAATACGAAAAAGCGTTGATCGAATTCTGGAAGAAGAATCAAACTTTTGAAAAATCGATTGATCAACGCGATATTGATAATTCATATGTTTTTTATGATGGACCTCCGTTCATTACCGGTATGCCACACCATGGAACCTTGCTTTCTTCAGTGACGAAGGACGCAGTGCCAAGGTTTTGGACGATGCGCGGAAAACGCGTAGAGCGTCGTTGGGGTTGGGACTGCCACGGGCTACCAGCAGAGAATTTTGTCGAGAAACAATTGGGCATTACCGACCGTCGCGAAATTGGTACGAAGTGGCCACTAGCAACTTATATCGAGAAAGCTAAAGAATCGATGGTGGCAAATTCGGAAGCTTGGGAATCGACAATTGATCGCATTGGTCGTTGGGTGGATTTTCGCGGTGCTTACCGTACGATGGACAAGAACTACATGGAGTCGGTCTGGTGGGCGTTTAAGACCTTGTATGATAAAGGTCTGATTTTTGAAGGCCGTAAGGTTTTGATGTACGATACTAAATTCTCTACACCGGTTTCGAAAGCTGAGGTGATGATGGATAACGATGCTTATCAAGAAGTGACTGACCCATCGGTGTTCGTGAAATTTAAGGTGGTGAGTGAAGGGGAACTACAGGGTGCGTATTTGCTAGCTTGGACGACCACGCCTTGGACTTTGCCTGCGAACTTGGTTCTAGCGGTAAATGAAAAATTGACTTATGGTCTGTACCAAGTGGGTGAAGAGAAAATCGTGACGCTAGTGAAGACGGCGAACGAGGTTTTCGAAGGTGAATTTGAATTTTTGAAAGATATTAGCGGGGCGGAATTAGTCGGATTGGAATATCAGCCTTTGATGGAGAATTTCTCACGCGAGGAACGTAAAAAAGATACTTATCATGTACTGACTGCAGAATATGTCTCAGATGAAGATGGTACGGGTATTGTGCATATCGCTCCGGCTTATGGTGAGGCGGACTATGATTTGGCCTTGGCGCACGAAGTGGATTTTGTGGATCTTTTGGATGAACAAGGTTACTACGTGGAGGCAGCTGAAAAATGGCTGATGGACCTCGGGGTACGTAAAACTGATGAAAATGGAATCGAACTTTGGGCGGCGAATAAAATTATTGCTAAGATGCTACTCGAAAAGGGTATCGTATATCGTATTAAGTATATTAAACACGAATATCCATTCAATCCACGCTCGAAGCAACGCATTATTTACCGAGCATTTCCAAGTTGGTTCTTCAATGTGACTGATTCGAAAACCATGCTGATCGAAGAAAATGAAAAAATTAATTGGTTCCCAGAATATTTAAAGCATGGTCGTTTCGAGAAAAATATCGAAGCGGCACCGGACTGGAACTTGTCACGCGACCGTTTCTTTGCTACGGCAATGCCGGTTTGGAAGGGTGATAAGGGAAGCGTGAAAGTGGTAGGTTCTTATGATGAACTCTATGAGCTTTCAGGCGTAAGGTTAGAAGATTATCACCGTCCATGGGTGGATGAAATTGAATTCGAGATTGATGGCGAGCATTTTAAGCGTATTGATAAGGTATTAGACTGTTGGTTTGAATCGGGTTCGATGCCATTTGCGCAGTTGCATTATCCATTCGAAAATCGAGAAAAATTTGAAAAGAATTACCCAGCAGATTTTATCGTGGAATATGTGGGTCAGGTGCGTGCGTGGTTCTATTATGTGCATGTGGTGAATACGGCGCTCTTTTCAGATATTGCCTACAAGAATGTGATTACTACTGGTACTTTGGCGGGTAATGATGGCCGCAAGATGTCGAAATCATTAGGAAATTACACCGATCCGAATCTCCTAATGGATCAATATTCAGCAGATTCCTTGCGTTTCTTGATGCTTTCTTCGCCGGTGCTTGCGGGAGAAGATTTCTCATTGATTGATAAAGATGTGTCGGATGTGGCGCGTAAGTTATCGATGATTTGGAATGTTTATGATTTCTTTACGATGTATGCGGAAGTGGATGACTTTGATTCGGATCAGGCGATGGCGGTAAGTGAATTCGTGAACCCACTAGATATCTGGTTGGTTTCAAGAGTACATCAGGTACGTAATCAAATTACGGAAGGTATGGAAGCTTATAATATTCCGGCGGCACTTTCTTCGGTACTGGAATTCATTGATGATATGTCGAACTGGTTCGTGCGTAGGTCACGTAGGCGTTTCTGGAAATCGGAAGATGATCAGGATAAGTTGGAGGCCTATTCGACGCTGTACTATGTTCTGATTTACCTTGCGAAGATTTTGGCGCCATTTACGCCATTCCTCGCTGAGGAGCTTTATCAGAAGATGACCGGCGCAGGTGTAGTGAATTCGGAAATTCCAGAATCAGTGCATCTTTTGGATTGGCCAGAAGCTGGCGTAATTAATGAAGCGGTGCTTACCCAGATGGTGAAGACGCGTGAGATTATTACGGCTGGTCTAGCAGAGAGAATGAAGAAGACTGAGTCTGAGGCACAAATCAAGGTACGTCAGCCATTAGCGAAGCTAGTTTATGCTGGTGAAAAACTGGATGACTTCTATGAGCAGATTATTATGGAAGAAGTGAATGTGAAGTCGGTCGAACATGGTGAGATTTTGGCGCTCGATAAGACTTTGACGCCGGAACTACTGGAAGAAGGTAAGATTCGCGAATTGATTCGCTTCGTACAAGCCGCACGTAAGAAGGCGGGACTTAATGTCGATGATCGAATTAGGTTAATGGTTTCAATGGAAGTGCCGGAAACTTACCGTGAAATGCTGATGAATGAAGTCTTGGCAGAAGAATTGGTGCATGAAGGGAACTTCGCTTATGACGAAATCGTCAAAGTTCAGGGTGAGAATGTAGCAATTTCTTTAGAAAAGATTTAAGCGAGGGGGGGAGCCAGTCTTACATAGAAAATATGCAATATAGGGCTCTATAATAAGTGACTCATTAGGAAGCTCCGTAGGAAAATACGGAGCTTTTTGAGGAAATTACCTCTGTTAAAGCATAAACAGTATTGACAAAAATAGTGGTTTATGTTAGACTTAAAACAAGTTAGACAATAAAAACAAAAAATGTAAAATAAGCTAACTAAAAGAAAAATAAACAGGAAATCAAATATGTAAAAAGTCTTCGAATACTCGAAGACGAGAAAAAAGTAAGTAAACCTAGAATCATTAACATAATAAATATAAATAAGGAAAAATTATCGAATAGACGAGAAGTCAATGAAACACTAATAAACAAGCATTGACTGATCAAGAAAAAGTGGAGGAGATGGATAGATGAATAAAAAAGTTATTCAACTATCCATCGCTCAGATAAAAGATTAAAAAACGATAAAATTGTTCATTTTAATAAAATAATTGTTCAATTTTATCAGATGAAAATCGGTACTTAATAATATTTTTTATAAAATTTGAAAAAATTACTTGTAAATGTAAAATTTGTGATATTATTAATGTAACGAAGATCATAAATCAAAACAAAAATAAAAATTTAAAGATGAAATTTTTTCTAAAAGTTCATTCATTTTATCTGTTATAA
>CALEXY010000013.1 GCA_937924995.1 uncultured Candidatus Saccharibacteria bacterium | reverse complement strand
CAAAAGAATTATTACTAAAAACTAAATTCAAACAAGAAACTAACGCCAAAAATAACCCGAGAAACTTTAATTCCCAGCTAAACCACCCCCCCCCGTGAGATTCGGTCGTTGTGATTTTTGGCTAATCATATGTATATTATTTTATCATAAGGTTCTTCAGAAAAACCAAAAGCATTATTAATTCCCTATGGTAATTTAAGATTTTCTCGTGAAGTAACCCTGCACCCCCGGTCGATCCACCCGGAGCCAAGTTTTATCCGCAGTAGATGGATTAGGAAGATAAGAACCGTTACCGCCCCGGAGTTTCTTGCGGTTTACAAACATATCTGAAAATTCTGCAAGTTTAGATGTATTAAAATCATTGTTCACATATATTTTTTCTAGTTTATCATTGTACTCATATCCATTTGGAAGTAAGAACATCCGATTCATTTTTGTCACATTGGAAGTGCCAAAATTGGAAATATCGAGCGAAGTAAGATTAAACATATCAGAAAACATATCACTCATATCTGTCACCTTCGAGGTATCGAAATTAGAGAGATTAAGAGTGGTGAGATTACGCATACCACAAAACATATAGCCCATATTCGTCACATTGGAAGTGTCGAAGTTAGATAGATTAAGGGTAGTGAGATTACGCATATCATTAAACATAGCGTGCATATTCGTCACATTGGAAGTGTCGAAATTAGAAAGGTTAAGCGTAGTGAGACTATGCATGTGAGCAAACATATAGCCCATATCCGCCACATTGGAAGTGTTGAAGTTAGAAAGGTTAAGTGTAGTAAGATTACGCATATCATGAAACATAGCGTACATATTTGTCACCTTGGAAGTGTCAAAGTTAGAGAGATTAAGCGTAGTGAGACTATGCATGTGAGCAAACATATAGCTCATATCCGTCACATTGGAAGTGTCAAAATTAGAAAGGTTAAGTGTAGTAAGATTACGCATATCATGAAACATAACATGCATATTCGTCACCTTGGAAGTGTCAAAGTTAGAGAGACCAAGCGTAGTGAGACTATGCATACCATCAAACATCCAATGCATATCCTCCACCTTGGAGGTGTCAAAGTTGGAGAGATCTATCTCTAAGACATTTCTTATTTTTTGTTCAAGAGATTCTGAATTGAACATCTTGCTACTATCTCTGTTTAGGTAAACCTTTTCCGCTTCAGCATAATAATAAGCCGTCTTGTCGCTCGGGTCTAACCAAAGCATAATTTCATAGTCGGATTCTTCATCATCAATATTCACGGCGTTCATAGAAGCGGCTGGTGCTACGGTACTCTTCTTAAAGCGCTCGATTTTATTTGTGGTAGTTTCCAAGGCTTTTAGTTTTGTATTAAAATCCGGGCCTTCAGTCATGATGGCGATATGTTCATAATTATTGGTTAATATCGAAAATACTAACTTATTTGTGTATCTGCCACTTTCAAGATTATCACCTAATTTCATGCCAATTTCAATACTATTTGCTTCGCTGCCGTTGGTCTTGCTGGTTGTTTGCATAACATTCATTGGAGTAGTGAGTTTCGGAATTGGCGAAAAATTAGTATTACCACCGACCTTCACACCCCAGGTGTTATTGGAAAAATTTCCTAGTAACCCAGCGGAGGAAATCGAATTGATTTTCGCATTAGTCGTAGAATCAGTATTCACTAGCGCCGTTTCATCGGTTTCTGAATTTAGAGTTGCTGTATAACCAGTTTTATTATTTGTGTTTACGATAAGATTTAAAGGAATTTCCGTGGTTTTATTTGTACTATTTATCACCTGATTGCCATTGACCGAAGCTGCAGTATTATCTACCGAGGCTGAAAGAGTCGGAGCGAAGAGAGCCGAAGCTTCATTAGTATTAATACTTAAACCAAGAAATGCAGCACAAAAACCAGCACCCACTACGAAAATGGTTTTCAACAAAAATAATTTGGAAGAATGCGATTTTTGGCTTTGCATATGTATATATTTTAACATAAGAAGAATAAAATCTTTGATATTAAAAGAATGTCGTCTTGCCTTTTTGAGGACATAGGCTTGGGCAAGCGCCCTTGAGCGGTCCGAAAAAAGGTATGCGACATTCTTCACCGCTTACGCTATAATATATTTATGAACGAAAACTCCACCTCACTTTATGACGTCGCCATCATTGGTGCCGGTATCGCTGGCATGACTGCCGCACTTTATCTTTTGCGCAACCACCAAAAAGTCCTTTTACTCGAAAATGCTGGCTACGGTGGTCAAATTTTAGAGGCCCCCATTGTTGAAAATTATCCCGGTTTTGCCAAAGTCAGTGGCCCCGAACTTTCTGAGCAAATTTATCAACAACTAAAATCTCTCGGTCTTTCCCTCACCTACGACAAAATTAACCATCTCGAAAAAACCGCTACCCATTTCACTTTAACCGGCGATCAAACCTATACCGCCAAATCTGTAATTCTCGCCACCGGCACCACCCCACGTCGCCTCAATCTCATCAACGAATCTGAGCTCATCGGCCATGGCATTTCCTATTGTGCCACTTGTGACGGCGCCTTTTATCAGAATCAAGCCGTCGCCGTCGTCGGTGGTGGCAATTCCGCCCTCCTCGCCGCTTCTTATCTTTCTCATATTGCGCAAAAAGTTTTCCTCATTCATCGCCGCTCCCATTTTACCGCCGAAAAAGCCCTAGTTTCACAAATTAAAAATTCCGCCAATATCGAAATTCTCTATGATCAAGAAATTCTCGCCTGCCATACCAATGAAGATAATCATCTCGATTCCCTCATCTTAAAAAATCAACAAGTCCTTCCCGTTTCCAGCCTCTTTGTTGAAATTGGCCGCCTCTCTTCTCTCACTGAAATCTTCAAAGATAGCAATCTCAAAAGCCTGCTCCTCTTCGATCAATCTGGTTTCATTATTACCGACGATATCTGTTCTACTAATCTCGCGGGTCTCTTCGCCGCCGGTGACTGTCGCTCCAAAAATTTCCGCCAACTCGTCACCGCCTCTTCCGACGGTGCCATTGCCGCCAATTCCGCCATCGAATTTCTCTCACAAATCTCAGAATAAAATCTCAGAATAAAAAACTAAAAACTCTGGCCAAAAGTCAGAGTTTTTTACAAAAAAAATGGAGCCATTGGCAGGGATCGAACCTGTGACCTGCTCGTTACGAATGAGCTGCTCTACCAACTGAGCTACAATGGCATAGAGACATTATACATTATTTTTCCTTTAATGTATAATGAGGTCATGAAGAGCCTCATCTCGGATCTCATCGCTCATCGCGGCATGCACGGGACTTATCAAGGCGCCAAGAATTTTCCCGAAAATTCTCTTTCCGCATTTAAGCGTGCCCTGCTCGCGAATTATGCTATCGAACTGGACATTCATCTTACCAAAGATCATCAGCTCGCAGTTTTTCATGACCACGACACCAAGCGTCTCACTGGAAAATCTTTTAATCTCGAAGCTACTGAACTTGCCACGCTTCAAAAACTGAAACTTATTAATTCTGACGGCGTTACCACCACCCAGCACATTCCAGCACTTTCCGAAGTTCTCGATTTAGTTCACGCCAAGGTCCCCCTTCTCATCGAACTTAAAATCACCCGAAATTCTAATATTCCGCTATTTGGCAAAACCGTGCTCACTGCGCTCGAAAAATATCTCAAGAGCTACCGTGACCCGAAAATTTATCTCCAAAGTTTTGATCCACGCATTATTTACTGGATTAAACGTCATCATCCTAAAATTCCCGTCGGACTGCTCCTTTCTGATGATTCTGATCTTGCCAAAAAATATGACTTCTTCGTCAATAACCCTCTAATTTGGCGCCTTGTCAAACCAGATTTTCTTAGCGTCAATCAAACCATGTTAAATCGACCTGCCATCCAAAAATTCAAAACTCATCATCCAGTTCTTTGCTACACTATCGACGACGAAAAAATCCTCAGCGAATTAAAGCCCCTCGCCACTCAATTCATCGTCGAAAAAATTCTCTAAATTAAAAAATTAAAATCCCAAAATCGACTTCCTTAAAGTTTCCCCCATTTTGTATTCTCAAATCTAGCTAAACTCCACTAGACTCTATTTCAAAACCACAAAAAATAGCCCGAAGGCTTTATTCTGGCGGATCCGACGAGACTCGAACTCGCGACCTCTGCCGTGACAGGGCAGCGCTCTAACCAACTGAGCTACGAATCCACTACTTGATATTATAACTTGATTCCCCTGTTTGTGCAAGAGTTTTTTCTTTTTAAAGTTCCAAAATCGATTTTAAAACTAAAACTCTTTTCTAAGTCAGAAATTTCATATTTCAAACCATATCGTTTCAATAAATTTTTTACAATGTAAAGCCCCAAACCACTTCCACTCTGTTCATTAATGCTCGCTCTATACGAATTTTTAATTTCTAATACTTCATCTCGCATCTGCACCGAAATCATACCATTCTCCTCCGCATACTTCACCGCATTGCCGATTAAATTCGCTAGCACCATCGATAAGACCGTCCGATTCAGCCAAATTTTTTGCTCCCCCACCTCAATTCGCATCTGCAAATTCTTCTCCGCAACCATAATTTGATTTCGCCTCAAGGACTCCTCGACTACCTCTGAGATTTTTATCCATTCAGATTTTTCAAAACTATCCATTTTAGACATCAAGAGCAATTCTCGAATTCCCGCATCAAGTTCATCCACCATTTCCCCGCATTTTTCCAAATAAAAATCCCGATCCTTATACTTCCCCACTTTGAATTGCATATTTTCTAAAACAATCTTCAAGCTAGTCAGTGGCGTTTTCAATTCATGCGAAGCCCCACGCAAAAATTCAAAGTTCACTTGCTTCATTCTCAAAGTTTCTTGCCTCGCATAAAACCCTGCCACCACCAGCGATAACACTACCGACCCCAGCAATGTAACCGGCAAAAACCTCAAGCTCAAATCAATTGCATCTTTTTCTAAATTTGCCGTCGAAACAAACTGCACCAAAGCCTCTTCTTCGTTTTTAAGCTTCACGCTTTTTTCTTCAATAATCACCGAGTTATTTTCACTCATCCGATCCACGGATAAAAGCTCCGAAACTTTCATCTCATTCTCTACATTTTGCGTTTTCAGATAAGCTTTAATCTCCCCGCTCCTTGAATAAAAATCCAAAGCCTGCTCCACATACTCACGATTTTTTCCAGCCAAATTTTTCGTCACATCCGCAGCCGTCTGCTTAATTTCTTTTGTTTTTTCCGCCAAATAAGATTTCGAAAGCGTATAAAATATCCCACCGTGAATAATCGTCACCACACCAAGTAGCAGTATAAAGATCCTGAAAAATCCCTTCCAAAAAATCCCTCTCATTTTCGCTCCAATTTATATCCCACCCCGCGCACCGTATAAATACAATCCAGTTTTAATTTTTTTCTTAGTTCTTTAATATAAACATCGATCACCCGATCAAACGGAATTTCTTCACTTTCCTTCCAGACATTTTCAATAATTTGCCCCCTCTTGAGAACTCGCCCCTCATTCAAAAACAAATATTTTAAAATCTCCAGTTCCTTCGGTTTCACTTCTACTGCTTGCCCTGCTATCTCAGCTCGAAAACTCACAAAATCAATCTTCGTTTCTTGATAATTAAATTCTCTTAGATCCTCACCTAAAGTCTTCTTCAGTAATGCTTCCACTCGCGCTTTCAAAACCGGTAACGAAAACGGTTTTTCCATAAACCCATCCGCCAAATTCGAAAAGGCCATAATCTGCGATTCTTCATCCGAAAATGCCGTCATCATCAAAACCGGTACTCGACTTTTTTCACGAATTTTTCTTAAAACTTCTAGCCCACTCATCGACGGCAATTTGATATCTAAAATCACCAAATTAATTTCATGATTAAACTTCTTCAGCGCCTCTATCCCATCCCCCGCCTCGACCATCTCGTATTTAAATTCCCGCAAAAATTCTACCACCCCTTCCCGAATCATTCGGTCATCCTCTACGATCAATATTTTCATTAATCTAAATATACCAAATTTAGAGCTCTGTCAAAAGTTCCTTTGGATTCTTTTTCAAATTTCGATAGCTTATTATTCCAAGCGAAACCAGTATGATTACCAACATGAAAACCACCGTTATCACCACCGCGTTAGTCGTCATCTGTACATCAATTGCCGAAAGGGTTTTGGTAAAACCTTCCATTTCTGCGCCCCCACCCAACTGCGTTGCCCCAGCCTGTTTCGCCATCTGTTTTGTCACCCCAGTTGTTACATTTTTTAAAATGTCATTCCCCATTATTTTCGCAAATTTTCCTGCCAAGACATAAGCCCCCACAAACGCCGGTAGGCTCACCATCAAAAGTTCTATCACGAACTGTCCGAAAATCTGTTCTTTTTCCAAACCTAACGCCAGTAAAATTGCGATTTCCTTTTTTCTCGCGTTCATCCAGAGTAGTAAAACTAGAGCCACTATTATTCCCGCAAAAATTAGTGAACCGAAAAACATTTGGTTAGCCACTCCATACATTCCCGAAATTGATTGTTCCAAAGCTGGATAGTTTGAGGCACTTTTTATCAAATTATACTCGCGCCAATTCACATCCAATTTCTTCACCGCAGCCATCACTTGATCAAGATTCTTCTCGCCCTTCACAAAAAATGTCGCATCTTGGTAAACCGCCGTATCTTCATCGTTACCATAAACTTTTGCCGCCGTCAAAACGTCTGTCACTAAAGTATTTTCATAAAGTTCCTGTGCCGCTGTCACACCCCCCGTATTTTTCCCTGCAAACAAACCCTTGATCACCACCTCTACGGTTTCGTTTGCCGCTTTTTCATTATCCGCGTCAAATAAATTTGATTTAATTTTAATTTTATCCCCCACTTTCAAATTATTTTTCTTCGCCAAATCTTCGTGCATCAAAATTTGATTTTTATCGTCATTTTTTAAATGCTCACCCGAAACCAGTTTATATGCCCCCGAAACAAATTTGGTTTCCCTAGCCGAATCGTTCACGCCGGTTAGCATCACTGCGCGCTTAAAATTCTTCGCGCGCTCCGCCGACCTTCCGCGCAAAGTTTCTGGCGTCTCAATAATATCCTTATCTACCAAATCCGCCACGCTATTGATTCTTTTTACCGTATATTCAATCTCCGGTGACTCAGAAATTTTTTTAATATCAGTTCCCCTCACATTGCCCCCACCCCGCGGCGTACCCTGGTTTACCTGACGATTAATTTCCATTGAAAAACTATTGGTTACTCCCGAAAAAGCCTCACTCGCCGCCTTACTTGTCGCATCCTGAATCGCCAGGCTGATCATTCCCAGTGCCGCCATTATTAGCACCACAGAAAAAATCACCAAACTTTTTAACTTTTTGCGCGTCACATATAAAAATGCGTTTTTTAACATTATCTCAATTTCCTTCCCTTTAATTCCAAAACCACATCTGCCGAATCCGCCACCCTTTAATTCCAAACCCACGTCCGCCGATTCCGCCACGTTCTTACTGTGCGTCACTACAATCACACATTTATTGCGTTCCTTTGCCAACTTTTTCAAAACCTCAATAATTTCCTCTGCCGTGTTTTCATCCAAATTTCCTGTCGGTTCATCCGCCAAAATAATCGGCGCCTCCGAAACTAACGCCCGCGCGATCGCCACGCGTTGTTGCTGTCCGCCCGAAAGCTTCATCACGTTTCGATTTATTTGATCCTTATCCAACCCCAACTTCACCAAAATCTCATCCGTCGCCTCTTGGTTCACCAATCTAATATTTTCTAGCGGCGTTAAATAATCAATCAAATTATAGTTCTGAAAAACCAGAGCGATATGGTTTTTGCGATGATAACTGTAGCCATATTTACCAATCTTTTCATCTTCAAACAAGATCTCGCCACTCTTCGGTTCATCTAATCCCGCGAGCAGTGAAAGCAATGTAGATTTTCCTGCTCCCGATTTTCCGATAATCGCATAAAATTTCCCTCGCTCAAATTTCTGATCCACCCCTTCTAAAATATTTTCCCGATTTCCCTCGTAGGCATATGAAACATTTTTAATTTTTAGTACACTCATTTTTCCTCCTAACTTATTTTCGCTAAAATTTCTTTCGGTTTTTTCACTAAAATCATCCACGACGCCACTATTACTGCTAGAACGATAATTAAAATCAAAAGTCCGTAGCTCATCGCAAAAATATCTAATCCCCCATCACCAGTCGTAAAGCTGCTTAAATCTAAATTATCTAAGCTCTCTTTCTGTAAAACCGCACCCAGAATCCATCCCACAAAAATTCTTCCCAGTATCGCCGCCAAAATCATTGCCGGCAGCGAAACTAATACCAACTCCAAGATAAATTGCCCCACAATTTTAATTTTACTGCGTCCAATCGCCAGTAATATCCCAATTTCATACATCCTTTCCCGCACCCAAAGAATTAGCACAAGGGACAATACAATTATTCCCGCCCCGATCACCGCCATAATCATCACAGAAATCATCTGTTTCACTATATCTAGAGACTCCACCATTCCCGAGAATTGATTTTCTTCTTCAATCATCTCATAGTCTCCTAGTTGAACACTTTTTTTGTTCAGTTCCGTTTTTAAGGACACCAACTTTTCAGAATCAGATACCAATATTTTTAGACTCGTCACCAGTTTTTTCTTGCCAAAAACCTGTGTCATCGTCGCGTAGTCCGTGAACATCATATTCTCACTAAAATCTGAAGACATCCCGGTGTATTTTTCTTGTTTTTTTCCGGTAAAAATTCCTTGAATGAAAAGCTCTAAGTCTTTCTCTTCCCCTAAAACTTTTAGACTCACCTTATCACCGACCTTCCACTGGTTCTTCTTCGCCAGTGCTTCATGCACTAAAACCTTTCCAGCTTCCCCACGCGCAATATTTTTCCCTTCAATCACTTTAAATACTTCACTACGAAATAACGGGTCTTTTTTTACATCACTTATAGCCTGAAGCATAACCGTGTTTCCTAAGTAACCCGGCAAATCTTCTCGCATCACTAGCTGCTCACCTGTCACCACTTTGCCGTTTTTGAGCTCAGCCACCCCTTCATATTGAAAAATCTTCTCTGCTCCAAGCTCCTTACCGACCGACTCGAGACTTTCCGCATTAAAAGTCTCAGACTTTAATGATCTAATTTTTACACCGAAATCGTTTGCGTTATTTATCGCGCTCGTCATTTTCTCGCTAGTTTTCATTATTGAAAACCCCGCATAAATCACCGCCAGAATTAAAGTTAAAATCAAAAATACCAACATCGTACGCGTGCGTTTTCGAAAAACATAGGCTACCGCATTTTTAATCATTTTTCCTCCATGTTTTTATTTTAAATCTCAATTATGAAGCCACTGTGAAATTTCCAAAATCCTTCTCAAATTATGATAAAATAAAATTACGCGAGTGTCGTATAACGGCTATTATATTTCCTTCCCAAGGAAGAGACGAGGGTCCGACTCCCTCCACTCGCACCAATAAATTGGAAAAATAGAAAGCTTGCTTTCTTATTTTTTTAATTTATTTGGGGTGAGGCCGAGGGAGATTTTCTCCCGTACTCGCACCAGACCATAATAAGAAAGAGCATTCATGCTCTTTATTTTTATGGTCGCCTGTACGAGAAAGACTACGTAGTAGTCTTACTCGTACTATTTTTTTGTCCCACTTACTTGCAGAATCTGATGATAATGCTGGTGCCCTACTTCATCATCCCAGACTCGCATAACCTCACAGGATTCCGGTTGCAAATCAGTATCCTTAAATAACTCCTGAATTGATTCTTTTGTATATTTTTTATTCGCAAATTCATCGGACTCATCGAAGGTATGAAGAAAAAATTTTCCGCCCTTTTTTATATTATTTTCAATAGTTTTAATCAAAGACTCCGGCGTCTTAAGTTTTTGAATTACATAATTGGAATAGACAAGGTCGTATGGTGCATTTAGCGATAAATAGACTTCGTTCAAATCTGTCCCGGTTATAATATCAACCCCGTCACACTTCCAGCCCATTTCTTCCAACCCCCTAAGGTCGGTTCCATCACCACATCCTAAGTCTAAAGCCTTACCGACTCTAGTAAAATACTTAGTTACAAAATCTTTTAATTCAGGGTTCATATTATATATTATACAAGAAAAAAGGGAGCCTCCTGCTCCCTTCAAGCTTCACGCTTCACATTCCACTACAGAAAATCCGTAACCTAGCGCCATCTCGATACAATTTTCATCATTGAAGTGCATACAATAAATCCGCTTCCGCAAATATTCCGGTACTACCATCGCCAGATTCCCCACAAATAGATGTGCCCCGTTCGAATTCTTCACCGAAGTCACATCAACATAAGCTCGCGCAATCTGCACCCCATTAGCTAAAAAATAATGCAAATTTATGACTTCATTCGTATCTCCCGAATAATAAACTAAGCCCTCTCTTGTGGTAAAAATCAGACCGAAACTCATTAGCTCCGCACAATGCCAAGTTTTCACATAACGTACCCCGGAAAAACTTTTGAATTTTTCATCATATTGCGTGTCATACACCAAATCATACATTTCTTCCGTACAGCCAAAACCCTGCAGTATTTGCTCAATTGTTTTTTCGTATTCATCATTGTCCGGCAAAATAATTTTCAGCGGTCGATGCAATACAAGATACAAATAAGCCACCAGACTGCCCAGACTTCCAATATGATCCGAATGCGTATGCGTAATCATCAAATTCACTGCCCTCACTCTGCCCAGCAAACTCTTTTGCTTCAACTTCGCGAACACATCCTCTCCGCAATCAATCAGAAACAACTGATCATCATCGATGAAATACGCTGCCGTATTCCCCTCTTTTACGTTAAATGCCGAGCCTCTGCCCAAAAATTTTAGTTCCATATCCCCCTCCTTCGAATTTTCTAAAGTTTAAAGTACTCGTAATCTTAACTTACGCTTATAGATTATTGTAATCAAATTTACTAAAAAGTCCACCCCTGTTTCCCGAGGTGGACCTATTTACGAATATTTTTTAAGATTCTTGGCGATCAATTTTTATCAATTCTTTAATCTTCCCCGCCTCGCGAATTTCCTTCATTTGCCTATCAAATTCCGTAAATGAAATTTTGATTGAAGTATAATTCACGGTCGAATCAGTTTTCGCCACTAATTTCACGAAATAAAAACCATCACCCGAGCTGGAAACAAATTTTTCCGAAATCTCTCCCGGATTTAAGCTCATCGCTTTGAGTGATCTTCCACCATCCACGTTCATCTTATCTACCAAGCCCCCCGTCTCTTCATAAAGCACCTTATCCCCCAGCTCCTCCGAGATTGTCTTCAAATCTTTTCCGGATTTGATCAAGGATTCTACTTGCGCCGCAAGCTGCACGGCATTCGTATCAATTGCCTGCGAAACTTTTTCCTTCACCAGTGACAGATAAATCATTCGACGATATTCCTTCATCGTCAAACCAAAATTATCCTCCAAGATCTTCTTGAATCCCTCTTCGCTACGCTCCACTCCCCCAATTTTTCGGTGCTCCAAAATCGTTTCATCCACTTCCTTATCGGTCACCGTCAAGTTATTTTCTTTCGCCAATTTCAGAGCCCAAGCATAATTCTCTGCCTCATCCAACGCCAAGCGCTTATAATGCTGCTCCATAAAATCATTATCTTTTGCATTATCTAGCTTACCCTGTTGTTTTTCAATCGGCGTAATCGTACTATGATAAATCAAAAGATAATCCGAATAACGCACATCCGCGCCGTTTACGTTAGCCACCGATACTGGCAAAAGTTGAGTCAAACGATAAAGAATCGGATTCGTACTCTGCCATTTATAAAGCATAAAATAACCTGCCCCCGAAGCCAAAACCACCGCCATCACCGACAAAATAATCGTCACCGTCACCACGCGATATTTTGCATATTGCATTGGATATTTGAACTTACGCCCCTTCGAGAGCACCTCTTCACGACGCTCTTCGACTTTTTCCAGCTCCGTCTTGTTTTTAAACTCTTCAATCTTTTTTTGCTCGCGTTTCTGCTTCATCTTCGCCACGATTGAAAGTTTCTTTTCTTTAATCTCTTCAGTTTCGTTTGTCATAGTTTTATCCACTTCGTTTTCTAATTTCGCTTTGCTCATTTCTTATTTCTCGTTAATTAGATTTTGTAAATCGTTATAAATTTTTTCTGAATTTTTCACCATCGATATTACCAAATCCCCCACCGCCGTTTGAATCACAATCGTACCATATCCCATCAATCCCGCGCGAATTCCGTTCACCCCATAAGAAATACTTTGAATCTTATCTAATCCCAAGTCTACCACTGATTTCTTAAACAAACCTCTTTGCGAAATCTGACGAATTCGCTGATTGGTTACAATATAAATCGAAAAATACCACAACATATAAGAATATACGAAGCCCAAAATCCCCACCAAAATCAGCGCCAAAAAAGTCTCAAAAATCATCATATTGTTTGGCCAAAGCAAAGTTAATCCCACCCCGATCATAATCATCAAAACTAAAAATATCACACCGGACTTTGCCGTTAAAAAATGGCGTCGGAACACAAACTGCACCTCTTCGCCTTCTCTCTGACCATCAAAAATCATTTTTCTCATACGTATTTGGTGACCCGGGCGGGAGTCGAACTCGCAACCTTCTCCTTAGGACGGAGCCGCTCTATCCATTGAGCTACCAGGCCATACCTAAATTATACCATATTCGATTCCACGACCATTTTTGATAGCCACAGAGATTAACTAAGATTTTTTAGTAAAGTATCCTGGTCTACCATTATCTGGATCATCAATTCTTAGCCAAGTTTTATCCGCATCTCTCGGATATGCCAAGAAAGATCCTTTCCCACCACGTAATTTTTTTCTTTCATCAAAAATCTGCACCGAATTAATCAAATTAGAAGTATCAAAATCACTATTAACATATATCTTTTCCAATACATCAACCGTCCCCGCATACGTCGCAAACATTCTATTCATATTTTTTACGTTTTTAGTATTAAAGTTCGAAATATCTAGTTCAATCAAAAAATGCATATTTTCAAACATTTCTTCCATATTTGTTACTTTTTCCGTATTAAAGTTCGATAAATTTAGATATTTTATTTTTCGACTAAATCTGAACATATTTTCCATATTAGTTACATTTCTCGTATCAAAACTAGAAAGATTAACTTCTTCAAGTTCAGAACATTGTGAAAACATACTTGATAAATTAGTTACATAACTAGAATCAAAATCTGATAAGTCGAGACTTCTTAATTTAGAAAAATTTAAAAACATACCCCAACTGTCTACTGGTAAATATATCTTCTTTTGTTCGGTGTAATAAAATATAGTGTCTTCATTAGCATCATACCAGGCTCTTATTTCATAATCTGATGAGCTTGTTTCTATACTGGTAGTATTTATCACATCGCTAGGAATACTTTCTGCTCTTTTTATATACTTAGTATCATATTGACCACCACTTGGAGATACTGACCCAAAGCCATATTTCAATATCTCCGTCTTTTTATCATAAGGATTTGAAATTACCGAATAGACTAATTTATTCGAATATTTCCCAGCTTCTAGGTTATTATTTATTTTTACCGCAATTCTAGTTATATAATTATCTCCAGTTTCCCAGTATTTAAAATCATCACTCCTTCCCCCAATAATATTCGGAGCAGATAATTTTGGTATTGGACTATAATTATACGTTTCACTAAATTTTACAGAATAAGCCCATGTATTATCTGGAAGCGCATATAAGCTAGTCAATGAGTCTATTGAGCTAATTTTACTTGAACTATTTTGGTCTTCATTTACTAATGCCGTTTCTTCAGAATCTGTACTAAGTAGTACTTTATAGCCAGCCTTCACCTTTCCACTGACTGTAAGCCTAATATTCTCTACCCCAGTCTTATTATAACTATTCAAAATAAAATTACTCGTCATTTCCACTTCTGTTTTTTGCAAAGAAGCAGAAAGTGTCGGCACATATGCAGCCGACACTCTTTCTCCACCCAAAACCATAAAACCCAAATTCGCCAAGAAAAGAAATGCAAGAAAACCAGCAAAATTTCTCATATTCTTTTTATAAATATCAAAAATCGCACTTTTTCCCACTCCCATATAGCTTATATCTTAGCATAAACGAATTAAAATACCAAAAATCAAATAAATCGCTATCCCCTCAAAACTTCCACTGCCTTCGCCACCAAAAACGCCATCACATTAAAAATCACAATCGTTGCTCCGGTCGGCGTCGCCACAAAATAAGAAAAGATAATCCCCATCACCATACAGAACACCGAAACCACCACCGAACTTATCACTACCGCTTTGAAACTTTTCACCACCTGCATCGCCGTCACCGTCGGAAAAATAATTAAGCTCGAAATCAGCAGTGCCCCCACCAGTCGCATCCCCAGCACTACTACCACCGCACATAAAACTGCAAAAATTGTATTCAGTCGCTCAGTTTTTAACCCAATCGATTTAGCAAAATTTTCATCAAACGTCATCGCGAAAATCTCATGATACTTCACCACGAAAAAACCTATCACAATTAACGAGAAAATCACTCCTGCTACCACATCAAAATCATCTAGTGCCAGGATACTGCCGAATAAATAATTATTAATATCCGTATTCACCCCCTTTACCACCGAGATCACCAAAGTTCCCACTGCCAGCGCCCCCGCCGAAAGCATCGCGATTAAAGCATCTGCATCCACTTTGCTTTTTTGGTTCACCTGCAAAATCAGAATCGCCGCCAAAATTACTATTGGTAACGCAAACTGCAGTGGCATTATGCCAATCACCGTCGCAATCGCAAAGGCGCCGAATCCCACATGCGAAAGTCCATCACCAATCATTGCCTTTCGTCTCAAGACCAAAGACACCCCGATCAGTCCTGCCGTCACCGCCAGTACCACCCCCACCACCAAAGCCTTCACCATAAATTGGTATTGCCACATTTCCAGAAACTTTTCCAAAATTCCGTTCATCGCCACCTCCTATTTCCCATCACTTTCACCATGATCATGGCGATGAATTCTTTTTACGTATTCTTCCGTCGTCTCCATCGTCGCCACTCCGTCCGCAAGCGCCAAAATTTTATTTCCCACCAAATTCTGATGATCAAGATCGTGCGTAATCATCACCACTGTAATCCCCTGCGCATTTAATTTCAAAAGCTCTGCGTATAATTCCTTCTTCGATTTCGAATCCAAATTATTTCCCGGCTCATCCAAAATCAATAATTTCTTTGTCGCTACTACCGCCCTTGCCAACCAAATTTTCTGCCTCTGCCCACCCGAAAGCTCCGCAAAATGTTTCTTCAACATTTTTTTCATACCAAATTTCGCGAGCGCTTCCTCACATTTTTTCTTATCACTTTTCGTATAAAAAATTCCGCGCTTCTGGTTCAACAGCCCACTTAATACAATCTCTTCCACTGTCGCCGGAAAATTCGACGTTACTATCGTTTCCTGCGAAATATAGCCAATCTCCTTCCGGCTCATCCCGAGAAATTCCACATTTCCCGCACTTGGTTCTATCAATCCTAAAATCGTCTTAATTAAAGTGGTTTTTCCCGCCCCATTACAGCCAACCAAGCAGATAAAATCTCCCGCCAAAATTTCAAAATTTATCTTCCGAAATACCGGCGTTTTCGCATATTCTACGCTCAAGTTTTTTACTGCAATGATTGGCTGTTTTTCCATAAAAATCCTATTTACTTAGAGCCAATAGATTTCGTTTCATCAAATCTACGTAAGTCACACCCTTCGAAAAATCATCCGCCGTCACATTATGTGCTGAATGTAATTCCAAAACTTCTGCGCCCGTATCTTTGCTTACAGTCTCTGCAATCTTACCATTCGAAAGTTCGATCTTGTAAATTTTCTTAATCTTTTCTTGCTTCACTTTATTAATTAAGAAACTAATCGTCTTTGCACTTGCCTCAGTTTGTTCTGAACAACCCGAAAAAGCTGCCGCATACTTTAAGCCAAATTCATCTGCAAAATAACGGAACGGAAAACGATCCGCCACTACGATTTCTGAGATTTTACCATCAATCGCTTGATGCAAATCCTTATCTACCTGCGCAATTTCCGCCACATATTTTTCGGCATTGTCGTCAATCTTATTTTTCTCCGCAACATCAATTTCAGAAGCCACTTCTGCGATTTTTTTCACGATTTCCATCGCCTTTTTTGGACTCGTCCAAACATGTTCATCAATTTCCGGACCTTCCTCTTCCTCGTCGTGATCATGCTTATGCTCATGCGATTCGTGGTCGTGATCATGGTCATGGTGGTAATCGTGGTCATGGTCATGTTTATGATCGTGGTCGTGATCATGGTCATGATCATGTTCATCCTCATCTTCCATTCCTTCCACAATTTCTTCTTCTACCGTCGACACAAGATCAACTAGTTTCACGACATGGGTCTTTTTCGTATCGACATCCTTCAAAATTTTCTTCACCCAAGTGTCGGAATCTCCCCCCACATAGACAAACATATCCGCATTTTTAATATCGATAATATCCTGCGGCGTTGGCTCATAGGTATGAGTTTCCGCTCCCGGCTTCACCAACATTTTTGTACTGATATTCGTATTTTTCGTCACCGCCCTGGCAAAATCATAGCCCGGAAAACTCGTCGATACGACTGAATACTTTTTTTGTTCAAACTTTTCTCGGTTTAATACCAAGAAAGCCAATAATCCCACCACCAAAACTAGGCCGAAAATCGCCCATAACTTTTTCAAATTTTTCATTTTTACTCCTTATTCTACTATTAAAATTCTGAGTAAAAAATTTAGTCAATCAAGCAATTTCCTCGCGAAACTTCATTCACTCCGCGTTTATCTAATAATCTCAAACGAAAAATTCGAAACAAACATCGAGCACAAATCGAAAACTTTGGCAAAACACCGAAAATGCGGGAAGTATCTTTCCGACTCCCGCATTCCACCGCATGTCCGCAAATTCGACAATGGTGCATTTTAGCCTCTTGGTGGTTCGCCTTCCGGCTCGTTTAATAATTTCTTTGACTTAATTTCGTAGCGCTTACCGTTAATTGGTGAAACATAATAATCTTCATTCAAGAGATTCACAAACATTGTCAAATCCTTGTCATCCATCATGATAATCGCACCATCATCATCGGTCATAAGTTCGAGTTTCATCTCATCCGCATAGTCCACCAATTGTTCTTGCGACATCTGCTCTTCGATATTCATGTCTTGCAACTTCTTCACCAATGGTTTTTTATCCATCAAAAGCGCATTCAAGGTCAAACCTTCCGCAAAAGATAGTTTGTATTTTTCTTCAATCTCCTTCGCCTTTGCTTCCGCCAACATCTGCGACTTAAAATCGTACTGGAAAAGATTTTCAAACTTCGTCTGATTAAAAATCACTACCGATCCATCGACAAAGGCCACCTGATTATCGTCTGGCATCTTCAAAGCCACCTCCGCCGAGAATGGCTCAAAGCTTTCCCCATTCAATTCCCAAGAAGTTTTCGCACTCAAAGCTGAGGCTGCGGAAATACCCTTCGCGATATAGAAAACTTTCGTACCATCGTCGCCACCTGGATAAGAAAACTTCGCGATAATTCCCTTCATTTTCTTAAATTGATGTTCATTATCCGTGAAATAGTCGATATCCTTATATTCTTTTTCAATCAAATTAAGCAGACTCTCCGCTCGAATCACCTTCGAAAGATCGGTGCGATAAATCACTTTGTTTTCCCCATCTGATTTTTCATACTCACGGCATTCCAAACCTTTTTCTGCGCCCGAAATCACATAAGCAATCGCCTCCCCCATAAACATTTGCTTCACTGAATTGGTTAATTTTTCAGAATAGCGAATCTTAAACGGTGTGTAGTTTTTATTGAACAAAAATAGTTCACACGACACATTATTTTTTACTTCATCAAGTTCGTTCGCCCACAAAAATACATCAAAATCATTCAATTTTCGAATTTCAGAATTCGTAATTTCAGTCTTTTCGGAATCCATATCACCTCACTATTTTTCTATTAGTTTAGCACACTTTTACTTCGCTGTTTCGCCGTAAGTATCTTTTACTACTAAATCTGGCAAAATATTTAAGTCCATCATCAAGACTTCAATGCGGTTTCGTATTTCTTCGGCCTCTGATTCATTTTCCAAAACCGCCTCGAACTTAATATAAGATTTTCGGCCATGCTCGATTTGATCAAGGTAAATGGTAATACCATTCTCCAGCACCACTTCCTGACGGGTTCGCGAAACTTCCGACTGAATAATCAAACCCATCTGCAATAAAATATTCGCCGCTTCTGCATAACTCGAAACCAAAGTTTCATGCACTAAATCAATCTTCGATTTTTCGAGATGCCTCTTACAAATCAGGCTGTAACGCGCCGGTCGATCCACTGCCTTCACGTCCATCCTTAGAATCATGCGAGCAAAATTATTGTGTTCTTCATAATTTCGTGGCACAAAAATTCGCGAGTGCTGCCAATACATTGGATCAAAATCATAACCCAAATTCATCAAACGATTTTCTAGCTTATCGACATCCTTTACTTCTGCTTTGACAATAATTTTTTTCATTCTTCACTCGTTTCCACCGTTAAAATTTCTAGCCCAGGATAGTTTATATTTTCTCGTGCTTTATTCGCCCATTCGTCAGCCAATTCATTTTCTACCGTACCATTATGGCCACGCACCCAAACCAATTTCGCGTTTGCTTCCCTGTAAGCTTTGAACACTTTTTTTACTAAGCTCAGATTTTTAATTGGACCACTTTTCTTTTTCCAACCATTCTTTTCCCAACCTGGCGCCCATTTTGTCAGCACATTAATCCAAAATTCCGAATCAGTCCAAATTTCCGCTTCCTCACCGTCTAATACCTTTAAGGCCTCGAGAATTGCCGAACCCTCCATTCGGATATTTGTCGTCAAATCTTCTCGCCCCATTGCTACCGGTTTTTTGTCTTCAATTACAGAAAACCCCCCCGGCCCCGGATTCGGTGACGCACTTCCATCTGTCCATAATTTTCTCATTTTGCCTCTATTTCTGAATTTGCGACACCAATTGGTAAATCGGCATAAGCACACCGGCAATAATTACTGCCACCATCAAAGCCATAATCACCAACATAATTGGTTCAATCAATGTCGAAATTGTATTAATTTGCTGATCTAATTCGTCTTCGTAGACGTTCGCTGCCTTACCCAGCATTTCATCAATTTTACCAGATTCTTCACCAATTGCCGCCATTTGTGGGAGTAATGGCAAAATATAATCTAGTTCCTTTAGTGATGCCGACAGCGTTTTACCCTGCTTCACCTTCTCTGAAACATCCTTAATTTCTTCTTCCATAATCAAGTTATTAATCGCTTCGGCTGAAATTGCTAAAGTATCCTGAATCGACACACCCGTCGAAAGCAAGTTTTCCGCCGTACGCGCAAAACGTCCATTATATAGACGCCAAAACATCGATTTAAATACCGGAATATTTAATTTAATCCTCGCCAGGACATGACGTCCACTATCCGTGCGTACAAATTGAAATACGAAGTAAATAGTCAAACCAATTACAATCGTTACTAACCACCACATATTCACCAAGAAATTCGTTTGCTCTACCAATAACTTAGTAATCATCGGTAAATCCTTCCCCAGGTCATGGTAAAGCTGTTGCACCTGTGGCACCACCGCAATCACCATGAAAACCAACACCGCAATAATTACCGCGAGCACAATCGCCGGATAAGTCAAAGAGTTTTTAATTCTCATTACCATCGCGTGATCTTTTTCTTGCTGATCGGCTAGTCGTCTTAAAGATTTATCCAACGTACCAGAAGATTCACCGGCTTTTAAAAGTGCCAAATAAATTCGATTAAATACGTCTGGAAATTTCGCACATGCCTGCGTCAAACTCTTACCCGCTTCCACGTCCGCCAAAATCGATTCCGTCACCCGACGCATTGGTTTACTCTCGGTTTGCTCAATCAAAACCCTTAAAGAATTCGAAAGTGGTAAACCCGCCCCAATCAAAGTCGAAAATTGCCTGGTGAAAACGATTTTATCTTTCGTGGTAACTTTGTTTTTAAATTTATCAAAAAAACTGTCACCCGAAGTATCTTCCGTCACCGTATCTGGTGTGTAACCACGCTCAATCAAAAGCTTTCCCGCGGCGCGTTCATTCTCTGCCTGAATTACACCCTTAATAATTGCACCCGACTTACTATCGCGGGCCTTATAAATATATCGGTTCATTAGGCGCCTTTCACAATCCTTTCAAATTCACGCACGTCCACTGCATATTCTCTTGCACTATCATAAGTCACCGTTCCCTGTTGGACTAATTTCGCCAAGGTACGATCCATGGTCTGCATTCCTTCTGAAGCACCAGTTTGGATTGCCGTATCCAGTTGGTGAGTTTTACCTTCACGGATAATCGAACGAATTGCCGTATTCGCCACCATAATTTCTGCCGCACAAACACGGCCACCACCGATCGCTGGCACTAGACGCTGCGAACAAACCGCCATCAAAATCCCCGCCAGCTGTGAACGAATTTGCGGTTGTTGTTCTGCTGGGAACACGTCAATCATACGATCCACCGATTGCGCCGCTGAGTTGGTATGTAGTGTCGCGAACACCAAGTGACCAGTTTCTGCAATTGTAATCGCCGCACTAATCGTTTCAAGGTCACGCATCTCACCGAGTAATACCACATCCGGGTCTTCACGTAGAGCCGACTTCAAGGCTCGACTAAACGAATAAGTATCGTAGTGTACTTCACGCTGTGCCACCAAACTTCGCTTCGATTTATGGGTAAACTCAATCGGGTCTTCAATTGTCAAAATATGTACCGATTTTTCGCTATTAATCTTATTAATAATTGCCGCCAGTGTCGTCGATTTACCAGAACCAGTTGGACCCGTCACCAAAACCAAACCACGTGGATAATCTGCAAAACCCGAAATTACCTGTGGCATACCTAACTCTTCGATCGTTGGCATCTTAGTTGGAATCAAACGAAAGGCCGCTGCAAGGTGTCCTTTTTCATTAAAAGCGTTCACACGAAAACGTGCAATTTCTCCAAAAGCAAATGAATAATCAAATTCCTTATCTTTCGCCAAAGTTTCACGTTGCATTGAATCTAGTGTCGAGAAAATCAAAGTATCGACAATTTCCGTGGTCAAAATCGGCGTGTTTGGAATTGGTACCAGTGAGCCATCAATACGTAAGATTGGTGGCAATCCCACCTGAATATGCAAGTCCGAAGCCCCGTGCTTGATACAAGCCTCTAATAATGTTTCAATTTTCACCGAAGTTGGCACGGCAGTTGGTGATGAAGCGGCTGCGGCGGCCTGTGCTGCGGCTGCTGAACGTACGCTCGTCTGTGCTTGATTTTCTTGCATATTTACCTCTTATCTTTATTTTACCATAAACTTTTTTATCTTCACTACGCCAAATCTGATGCTACGCGGTTCACTTCACTTACGGTCGTCACCCCAGTCAGCGCCTTTAACATTCCGTCTTGTCGCATCGTCAAAGTCCCTTTTTCTTTCGCGAGTTGCATAATCTCTGAAGAAGTTGCGCGTTTCACAATCATTTTCTGAATATCATCGTCAATCTCAATCGTTTCATAAAGACCTGCACGCCCCTTATATCCACCCGGTGTTTCCCTTTCATCAATTCCCCTCATCATCGAGTAGCCATTTGGATTTACCACCGGCAGTCCCGGATAACCCAAATCTTCCGAGACCATCGCCACCTGTTCCTGACTTTGTGGCAATAATTTAGCCACCAAATCATTAATCTGCTTAGTTTCCATTTCTGTCGAATGCACCACTTCTCGCTTCGGCGCCACACGCCTCACTAGACGCTGACCGATCACCGTATTTAAGGTCGAAGCTAAAAGAAATGGCTCAATCCCCATATCCAGAAGCCTTGGCAAAATACCTGCCGCTGAGTTGGTGTGCAAAGTCGAAAATACCAAGTGTCCAGTCAAGGCCGCCTGTACTGCCAAATTTGCAGTCTCCGCATCACGAATCTCCCCAACCATCACTACATCCGGGTCCTGACGCAAAATACTACGAAGACCCGCCGCAAAAGTTAGACCTGCATCCACATTCACCTGAATTTGGTTCACCCCGTCCATCTTATATTCGACCGGATCTTCTAGGGTCACGATGTTAATTTTGTCCGATTTAATTCTTTTAATCAAAGCATAAAGTGTGGTCGACTTACCAGAACCGGTCGGACCAGAAGTCAAAATCATACCATTCGGACGTTCAATTCCCCGCTGCACCATCGCCAGCGCATGCCCCGTCATACCCATCTGTTCAATGTCGAGCGTCGTGCCACTCTTATCCAAAATACGAATCACTACCTGCTCACCCCAAATCACCGGTGAAACCGCGATACGCAAATCGATTTCCGTACCTTCCACCGACACTGTAAACTGACCATCCTGTGGTACGCGGTGTTCATCAATTTTCAAGTTCGCTAAAATCTTAATTCTTGAAACTAGTGCTGGTTCAATCGATTTCGGCAATTCCATCACCTTACGCAACACACCATCGATACGACAGCGCACCACTAAGGCCGCTTCCAGTGGTTCAATATGAATATCCGAAGCCTTTGTTTTTGTCGCATAATCCAAAATCGTAGTTAGTGCCTTCGAAATCGGCGAATCCTGTGTAATAGTTTTTACGCTCGAAGAACTCGCATCTTCCTCGTCGCTACTTTTAACCGCTTTTTCTACCGCCCGAAAATCTCCCTGATACTGAGCAATCGCACTTTTAATTCCTGCCTCACTGGCCACCATGCCGCGAATTTGCTTCTGCGTCAAAGTCGAAAGATAATCAATCTGCTGCACGTTCGACACATCCAGCATCGCCACATAAAGCACCCCGTTCTTCTCCCCTAGTGGCACCACCATCAATCTCGAAACTACATCATAAGGCAGCAAAGTCAAAATCTCGCGGTCCATTTTTACGTTATGTAGTCTCACATACGGCACATTCATAATTACCGCCGTGGCATGCGAAATTGTTTCCGCATCGCAAATTTTTTGCGCTACCAAATTAGCTAGTAACGGCTGTTTACGTTTCTCTGCCTCTTCTACTACTCTTTTTACATCCGACTCAAAAACCAACCCTTCTTTAATCAAGAGCTGAATTACTTTTTCTTGCGAGTCATGTGTAAACAAAATCTTTTCCTTTAATTTTCTTTCTTAGTTTCTGAAGTCTTATCTGAAGCTTCATTTTTCGATTGTTTTTCACTCTCAGAAGTTTTATCTGAATCTGTCTTCGACTTAGAATCTTCCTCTTCACTGTCAGAAGTTTTCTTGGTCTCTTCTTTTTTCTCTTCCGCGGCTTTTTCTTTCTTTTCTTCCTCTGCCGCAGTTTCTGGCGTAGCACGACCACAAGCCACTAATTCGGCGCGATCCAAAATTCCGTTACGGTCCACGTCTTCACAACTACCAACGTAAACTTCTACCGTTGGGTTAATCGCATCCACATTGAAGACTTCCGGATCAGGGCTCGTCAAATCTGCCGTAATTTTACCAATCGTCTTATGTTTTAAATAACGCGTATCTGGATCGCCCAGCAAGAAACTACAAGCGATAAATGTTAGTAAGACCCCCACGCTCGCTATAAAGGTTACCGTAAAGATGTCTGAGCGTCTCATTTCTCGTCCTCCTTTTCCTGCTTTTTCTTTTCTTCTTCCGCCTGCTTCTTGGCTTTTTCTTCCGCCTTCTTCTTTGCTGCCGCGTCTGCCTTGTCTTTTGATTCTTGTGTGCGAGCCTTACCCGAAGCATAAACCGTCGAATCTTTTTCACGCACCGCCGCACCCTTCGTGTAATAAGCCGCGCCTTGAGCAGTTAATTCAAGTCTCGAAGATTTGGTAGTTAAATTCGAACTCCATTTAATCTGCGCACTTTCAATATTGAATGAACGAATTGATTTTTCCAAATTCGAGAGCACTTTCATTGTATCTTTTTCGTCTTTCTTTACCGAAATCGAAACTGGAATCGTTGAAACACCGACAATTCCACTATTCTTATATGAATTCCCTGGTGATAATTGTTCCGGCTCAAATCCCGACAAAAGGAAAATCTGGTTAATGGAAGCTAAAAGTGCCTCATCATTCTTCTGTGCTGGCAACGCATCTGGAATTACCCGCAGTGCCGAACACATCTTGATCATATTGAGATTGTAAGCTTTTTCGTTATCGGTTTTTGAATTCAAATACAGCTTCGAATAATCGATACGATTTTTATTTTCATCAAAACAACTCTTCTGACCGTCTCTCGCAATCGATTCCAAATTCGTGTTATTTGCCATCGTCACCAAAGCGTTGTAACGCAACGTATTAGCTAACTTCGAAACGTCCACCTTATTTGGATCACATTTCGCCAGTTCCTTATCGTTATATTTACCATCCTTATCCGTATCTTCACAGATACCAACGTTCTTAATCGTCTGATAATAATTATTAATTGAAGTATCTCGCGCCGCAATTACCTTGCCATTAAAACTCATATATTTAATAAAGTAAACTGAAAGCACCAAACAAACCCCGAAACAGACCGAAGCTGCCAAAACAATCAAGGTAATTTGTTGCCTAATTTTATTAATTCGTACGCGTTTTGTTAAAATTAATTCGCTCATTTTTTACCTTCTTTAATTGTTTGTTCCTGCTGAAGTTTTCTGACCCACACATTCCGCATCATCTTTTGCACAATCCTTCGCTGGTGCTGCGAACATACCTTCCACTTGGAGATAAGAGTCGGTTACGTTTTGACCTGAAGGGCCGAATGTCAAAATGTGTTTATTAGTAAACTTGAAAAGTTCTGGGTCCACATTAATAATTGTCGAGAAACGCAAAACTAAATTCGAGCTTGAATCACGACCGTTCGAAGAATCCGTCACACGAATGCCGTTTGGCACCATCTTACATTTATTTTCCGCTGACCATTTCACATTATCACCGTTCTTTTCGCCCTTATAAGTAATACAGCTACTTTCGAAGTGAGGCACGCTCGAAATTTTACCGTCCAATCCCATCGAAGGTGTATAGATGTAATTTTTCACATTCTTAATTTTTTGCGTGCGAGTCTTCACACCATTCACTTCCGATTCCGAAACTTCTGCGTTAGTATCAAGCGTATCTTGAATGCCGTCATCCGCCGTACGCATTTTTTCGTGCTTATACCAAAGATCAAATAGTGGGCTACGCCAAATCTTTTCGTCTGGAATAATTGTCTGAATATCTGTCTTGACCACATCGCCATTATTCTCTACATTGCCACTCTTTTCCGTATTTTCCACATGTTCAACATCATCTGAAACATTTGATTTAGATTTTACTTTGCCAAAATCACTCTTTAAGTTTGTGTTCGAAACATTCGAATTATTATTTGACTGAGTCAAAGCTGATTTCTTTTGATGATCATTTCGTGAAGGGTCACAATCTGTTAAACCGCGCTTCCAAATCGCATAAGTATTACCATTATCGGTCAAAATATTACCCGCGGCATCCGTTTCCTCAATACAACGTGATGGAATCAAATTTCCCTGTGCATCCACATAACGTCCATAATCATATTTCATCAAATTCACTGATTTCTTAAATGATTCCAGTACGCGGTAATCAATGTATGGTTCTTCCCCCGCATTGGCTTGCGCATCAAAATTTATCGTCGAAGTCGAAAGATTCACATTCAAATCCGAAATTTTAATCGTATCTTTATTGGTTGGAAAAAGATTTTTTAACACCGGAAAAACTCGCGACAACACTGAACGATTATCGTTAATCGATTTCAATTTTGCCAATTGATCTTGGATATTTAAGAAATCTGGCAATTCCGAATATTGGTTAATTGTATTTGAAAGATTCTCGATATGCTTTCCCTGACTTGCAATTGTCAAATCCTGGGCGCCCTTAAAAATCGCCAGAAACGCCGTAAAAACCGATGAAGCAATAATCACCACCACACAACCAAACACAATCATATTGCGTAGCTTCATTAGCTTCAGCATATCCGTCTTGATATCTGGCACCAAGTTAATTTCATATTTACCGGTTTGCCCCGTCATCATTTCATTATCGGTTTCACCAGTAAAAATACTTTTAATCACATCAGGAATATCAGAAAGATGCATGGTTTTAAAATCGATTTTTTTCATTAGTCATTGCTCCTTTCTGCCAGACCGATCGCCACTCCGAATTCTGAGGCTACTGGAAGTAGTAATTTTTGTTGCTGCTCATTGACGCGTACATATTGCCATGGATTACCCTGAATCGTCGAAATACCCGTCTTCGCTTCAATATATTCTGCCATAAGTGGAATAATTCCCGCGTAACCCGAAAGAATAATTCCCCCAAATTGCGCACCCGTGTATTTATTCTGGAAGAAGCGCACCGACTTCACTAATTCCATCGTAAAACCTTCCAAATTACTTGAAAGCGTTTGGTAAATTTTCCCCTCAAACTGATCCTGCAAAAGTCCATACTGCAAAATAAACTGTTTTGCCTGTGCTTCTGAAATCGACAGTCCATTCGCTACGGTTTTAATAAAGGCAGAAAGTCCACCTGGAATCGAGCGCACTAATCTTGGTGCTCCTAGATACATCACTACCAGATCCGTCGAATTTTCTCCAAAATCGATAATCATCCGCGCATCTTCTACCCCAATCTGTGCCAAAGCTCTCACCATCGCAATTGGTTCTGGTTCCTGAGCAATCACATTTAAGCCTAGCATTTCGATATCTTCGAGTCTTTCTTCGGCGTAGGCGCGATCTGTGGATGAAATCAAAATTTCTGCCTTCGTATTGTCATTAGGTGAAACTCCCAAGACCGCAAAATCAATCTTCGCATCGTCCACTGCCATCGGAATATATTGGTCAGCTTCATATTTAACGGTTTTTGCTAGTTCCTTTTCAGGTGCATTTGGTACTTCAATAATTGCTGTATAAGTTTTGCGCGCCGGCAAGCCAATCGCGATATTTTTAGTAGTAATACCCGCCTGCTTTTTTGCACCCAAAATCGTTTCGGCCAGTTTCCTGCGACCCTGTTCCGAATCATCCATCGTAATTTTTTTATCCACCGGCACATAGGCAAATTTTTCCAGTGCCCAACCCTTCTCAACATCGCCCGACAATTGAATCATGCGAATTGAGTTGGTTCCAATATCCAATGCGAAGAAATCGCCCACACCACGTAATAGACTCATATAGCCTTATTATAACATAAGCGAAATAGAAATCTTTAATTTTTATTACAGGATTTCAATCGACTTTTCACTCTTCAAGAAACTAATTTCCTGCACCACCAAATCTTTATATTCCCCCTCCGACTGAATGAAAATTCTCTGTTTTTCCTCGAAGCGAATTCTCTTATTTTTCAGCTTTTTCCCTGGAATTCCACTAAACATTGCCTGCAACATAAAAAACACCATGGCAAAAAAATTGTTCAAACGTTGTTCTGTATATAGAAAAGTTTCTCCTAGATAATACTCCCCACCTTTCATCAATCTCGCCACGTTTTTCCCGTTCACCACCAGAATATCCGAATATTTTTGTCCATCTATCGTAATATAATCTTTCTTACGATTCACAAAAAACCACATCAAAAGTGTCTTCAAGGAAAAGATTAAATTAAATTTCGATTTCCTCAATTTCCTACGCACTTTTTCATCATCAAAAATTTTCGTCGATTCTGCCATCATTCCTACCGTAAAATACGCCAAAGCATAACGAAAATGCTTCCCATCTATTAAAGCTTCAATCGGATAAACCTGTTTACCCGAGTTACCTCTCAGTTCCTGAATAATATCATTAAAATTTCCGTACGGTATTACATAAAATTTTGCCGCCTTACCCGAACGCATGATGCCGTTTACCCCAATCCCTGCCGTACCATCACCGCCAGCCGTAAGTACAACATCCCCATCCATGATTAATTTCGAAAGTCTTTCCGCATTTTCTTCCAGTGTCGGCGACTCCACATCAAAGCGCAAAAAAGTCATTCCCTTTTGCTGTAAGATAAACTCCCGCAGTGGTTTCACCACTTCTTTTTCAACTCGTTTATGGCCCGTACTCTTACAATTACAAACCAAAATTACTCGCGTCCTTACTCCAGCGAGCTCCTTTAGGCGAATCTTAATGTGTTCAAGATCAGCTTTTTTCGACATTTTAATTCCCGTTGCCGTAGATACCACCAGGCAAAAGGAAGTTCAAAATTCCCCACATCAAAGCATAAACCAAAAGTCCAATCACAATTTGCATTGCGCGATCCTTCGCTGTTTTGATTTTTCCTGGATCATTTTGTGAAGTCATATAAAGAAAACCGACATAGGTAAAACCAGCTACTGCGCCGACTCCAACCCCGTAAGTTAGAATATTCACTACGCTACCAATAATCGAAAAGAAAGCCTCTTCGCTGTCCGAAGTTCCACATTTAATAATCGCGGTTGGCACACCACAGTCTTCCCCCTCCGCGAATACTCTAGTCACCGGCAAAAAAGCCACCATCGACACGCAAAAAATCGCGAGAACTGGTAGCAAATTTAATAATTTTTGACAAAAATTTTTCATTACTTTCATTATAGCGTATCTTGTGATTTTCGCACAGTTTCCCGTCCGAAAATCACCCGCTCCCCTATTTTAATGTAAATATTCGTGCAATTTTTTCGTATCTTTGTGCTTACGAAGCTTGGACAAAGCCTTCGCCTCAATCTGACGAATACGTTCACGCGTCACAGAAAATTCCGCGCCTACTTCTTCCAAAGTATGTGGACGACCGCCACCGATCCCAAAGCGTAGTTTCACTACTTTTTGTTCGCGTTCTGAAAGACTAGAGAGAATTTCCGCGATTTGCTCCTTCAACATCTGCGCCGCTGCCGCATCTTCTGGCGAAACTCGACCTTCGTCCTCAATAAAATCACCGAGTACTGAATCTTCATCATCACCATCACGACCCACTGTCGCATCAAGCGAAGCAATATCTTGCTTAATCTTCATCACGTAGTCGACTTTTTCTGGCTCCATGCCCATTTCTTTGGCGATTTCTTCCACAGTCGGCTCGCGATTAAGTTCATTAGTTAACTTACGGGTAGCACGAAGCACTTTATTAATCGTCTCTACCATGTGCACCGGAATACGAATCGTACGTGCCTGATCAGCAATCGCACGAGTGATTGCCTGACGAATCCACCAAGTGGCATAAGTCGAAAATTTGAAACCCTTATCTGGATCAAACTTTTCTACCGCACGTAAAAGCCCCGTATTTCCCTCTTGAATTAAATCTAGAAAATCTAGACCTCTGCCAGAGTAACGTTTTGCAATCGAAACCACTAGACGCATGTTGGCTTCCACCATTTTATCTTTGGCTTTTTTCTCACCTTTCACGATGCGATAAGCCAAATCTACTTCTTCCTCATTCGAAAGTAGTGGAATTTTACCAATCTCACGCAAATACAGACGCACTGAGTCATCCGCGAACTGATCTACGTTCTCTGCTGTAATCTCGAGATCTTCATCCGTCAAATCATCTTCCGAGACTAAATCATCATATTCTGGCTCTGGCGCACCGTCCAAGCTAAAGGAGTTGAGGAGCTCTTCTTCCTCATTAATCTTGTTCTTATCTTTTTCCACGACATTTTTTTCCATTGCACCAATTTATATCACAAAAAATCAAACACGTCAAAATCTCTCCCTTGATTTTCCGTTTTTACCCCTTTCTTTATTTTTTCAATATTTTACTAGCCTTACTTAATGCCATACGTGCATGAGTTAGGGCTATATTATACGGATTTCTCATTTCTCCTTTAACCTTCTTAAGGAAAAGGTACCTATTCGCATTCTTCCTTTCACTCTCTGGCACCGAAGCGATTTCCTCATTGGAATATTTTTCACCCACGTGCGAGCCAATATTTTCTAAGAAGCCTTCCTTTACCTGGTCGAGCATTTCCAATTCTTTCATGGCTTTTTGTTTCTCTTCCTCGCTACTTCTCTTACTATCAATGATTTTCTGTAGTTCATTCCTCGAAACATCGATACGATAAAGTCCAATACCAAATTCTTTTGCCACATTTCCAGTATAAACCGCACGTCCGACATCAAGTTTAATTTGGTCCAAATCAAACTTTTTCTCAAAAGCCTTCATCTTCTCAATTGATTCATTGTGCAACTTATTTCGTTCATCAAAAAACGCAAGATCTGGGTCATTCGCTTCCGGCTTTTTTAATGGCATCAAGAAGTTTCGATTATCCATCTCTTTGTAGCCATTCGCCGCCATTGCTCCACCGAGAGTCTTTAAGTTCTCTTGGAAGAATTTATCTTCTGCCTGTTTCAATACCTCTTTTTGCGTCACGTTTAAAGCTTCGGTTTTAGCACCAGCCGACTCAGCCGACCCCGATGCCGAACCTTCTCCCGACTTACCGCCAGCCGTACTATTTTCAGTCGTTGTATTTCCAGCTGTACTGTTTTCAGCCTTACTGTTTTCGGACGTGCCATTTCCGGTCGTACTATTCTCGACCGTCTTATTTACCTTTACCGTTGGAGCACTCGCCCCAGAGTAAAACATAGGGCCACCCACTCCGCCAGTCCAAGAAAAAGTACTGGTTGGTTTTTTATCTGGAGCTTCAGATTCTTCATCCTTCTCTGGAGCTTCAGATTTTTCAGTCGACTCTTCGCTCTTACCTTCAGTTTTCTCTTCGGCCTGACTCTCAGTTTTATTTCCGGTCTTGTTCTCGGTTTTTTCTTCAGTCTTATCTTCAGTTTTTCCCTCGGTCTTGCCTTCAGACTTGCCTTCGGTTTTACTCTCGGTCTTCGTCGCCTCACCTGACTTACCACCAAACAACTGATAGACTCGCTCGTCCATTTCCCGAGCCTTCTTTATTTCTTCTATCTTATCGGTACTATCGACTAGACGCTGTGAAAAGCTCTCCATTAGCTTCATTTTTTCGCCTCGTGGCAGTTCTTTGTCTTGACTAAGCTTTCTTAAAGAATCTTTACTCTCTTCGAAGTGACGATTTTGAATCTCCAGTTCTTTCTCACGCTCCGCCTCGTTCACCTCGCGATTTTCATAAATATTATAAAGCTTCGTCAATTTAGTTTCGACTAAATCCAGTGCCTGTTTCTTGGTTTTATAATCATCAAAACCAAGTTTCCCCTCCATTTTCATCTGCTCAATCATATCGCGACGATCCGCAATCTGATGCATCTTCAGTTCAAAAATTTCTGCCCCGGTTTTTGGCTTTTCTAAATTTTTTTCTACCTCAAAATTCTTCACCGGATTTTGCTCCGCCGCCGCACTATTCACTTTTTCCGCCCCACCTCCTGGAGCCGCACTACCTAATTTATTTGGATTCATTGTTATTTTAGTCCCTCAAATTAGATTAAGTATAACGCTTATTCTAATCTTAATCAACCAGCCAGCCCCAAAAACTAACACTAAAATTCAAAATTATTCCTCAAAAATTTATCTAACCTAACCGTTCAATTTCCTTCAAAATTTCCGTCATTCGCTCTTCATCTTCACAAGATTCAAGTTCCTGAATTAACTGTTTCTTTTTTTCTTTATTTCGTTCTACCTCGTAACGTTGACGCAGTTCCTGACTTAATTTCAAAAGTTCTGTTTCACCTTTTTTCGCAAATTTTTCCTCAAAAATCAGCGACAATTCTTCCAGTTTTACTTCATCGGTTGGAATTTCCAAATCAATTTCCGCTCCTGCTGTTCCCCCGTAAACCAAAATCGCCAGTAAATCATTTTCTAGCACCTTCAAAATACTCGGGCTTGTCGCCTCGTTCACTTCTTTCACTGGCTTAAGCCTCACAGTTTCCACTTGCACCTTTTTCTCTTTCAGGTCCTCCACCGTCACTTCCAATTTTCGCGCCACCATCTGCTCATAATGTTTGCGCTCCACCGGATCCTGAATCTCCACAATTAATTTCATTGCCAGATCCGAATATTGCTTCTTCCCCATTCCGGTACGTAAGTTATATTTAATTTCATATTTGCCCAACACCCAGTCAATCGCTGGCACTGGTTTCATTACACATTCACGCCATTTTTCTGGCGCCGAACGAATTAATTCATCCGGATCTTTCGCCTTACCATAATCCGATACCACTGACAAAGAAATCCCTAATTTACTTGCCATCAAAATCGCTCGCTCCGTCGCCGCCACTCCTGCCGCATCGCCATCATAGGCCAAACGAATATCTGAAGTTAATCGCGATAAAATCTTCAAATGATTTTCCGTCATTGCTGTACCCGAAGTCGCCACCGCCTCCTGTACCCCTGCCTGATGCGACGAAATCACATCCATATTTCCTTCCACGATCACACAAAAACCATTTTCCCTGATTGCTTTTTTTGCCAAATTCAACCCAAAAATAAATCGACCCTTATTAAACAGCAAAGTTTCCGAAGTGTTCAAATATTTTGGCTCACCGGCTTCCGTAATTCGCCCCGTAAAACCAATCACATTATCGGAACTTGCATCGATAAACGGAATCATCATCCTACCACGGAAAAAATCTCCACCGAATCGATTCATCAGACCCGCTTCTTTAATCTCTGCTTCTTTGTAGCCACGTTTTTTCAAAAAATTTACCAAAAAATCTTTCCCGCTCGGCGCATAACCAATCCGAAAATTCAAGATTGAATTACGATCCAAGTTTCTCTGATAAAACGCGTAATCTCGAATTTTTTCATTTTTCACTAAGCACGCCTGATAGAATTTCGTCGCGAGTTCCAAAATTTCTCGCATTTTCATCTTCGTACGCGATACTTGCACATCTCCGCTCGAATATTTTTTTAGCTCCACCCCTGCTTTCGCCGCTAATTTTTCCAAAGCTTCCGGAAAACTAATTCCCTCCACTTCCATTACAAACGAAAAAATATCCCCACCTTTATTCGCCGAGAAATCATGCCAAATCCCCTTATCTGGTGACACCATAAACGAAGGTGTTTTATCGACACCCCAAGGTGAATGTCCCTTCAGAGTTGCACCACTTCGCTTCAGCTCAATATATTCCGATACCACATCTTCGATCGGCAGCCTGGCTCGAATTTCCTCCTTCGCATCTTGCATAATATAATTATAACAAACCTCTATGCTATAATTAAAGCATGGACAATATGGCTTATCTTCAACAAATCGCCTCTAATTCTCCCAAACCGAATCCAGGCAAACAAAGTTCCCCTTTCGCTTTTTTCGATAAAATTATTCCCTTTCTGACCTTACGCAATATTTCTCTTGCACTCGGCCTTATTTTTGTTTTGATTCTTTTTAGCGTCTTTTCTGGTACAAAAAAAATCGTGGAAAAACGCGATCGCGATAGTTTGGTTTCGAGTTACTATCTTGCCAAATATATGAATGAGGAACTTATCGACAAATATAAGGACTATATGCAGTCCTCCGACATCCGTGGTATTACCGCCTCTCTTCAAGCCGTACTTGCCGAACTTGAATTAAATGAAAAAAATCTCCTAACTTCTGAATTTGGTATTACTGAACTAGAGTCTACTTTTGGCAAATCGGAGCTCGCAACTAGCCAAAAAAATACCGTCGAAAAAATCGCTGAGGAATTCGAAAATGGCCGCATCTCCGCTCGTCTTGATCGCTTTACCCTACGTGAATTCCCCCTACTTATCGCCTATTTGATTAACTTTCAAACCGAAGCTGAAACCCGCACCACCAGTCAAAAGGTTAAGGCTAACACCGTCGAACGTGTCAAAAACCTCGAAAATATTAAGTCTCAATACGAAAACTTCAAGTCCTCCGCTATCTAAAACTATAAAAAAATTTTTTCAAAATCCATTTCATAAAACTCAAAAATACGCTTCGAAAAACTTGAGAAACCGTCTCGTGAAATTCTTAAGTCACGGCATAAAAATAAGTCGCTCATCGCGACCTATTTTTATTTCAAATTATTTCTGGTGCTTACAAATATCTTTCAAGACTTCGATTATTTCTGGTGCTTACGAATATCTTTCAAAACTTCGAGGATTTGTTCATCAGTAGTTGGTTCAGCCTTCTCTTCCTGTTCCTTCTTGAATTTGCCGATAAACTTGTTCATGATTTTAATGATTAAGAACACACAGAATGCAATAATCAAGAAATCTACCATATTTTGCAGGAAGTTTCCATAACGAATGTGAGCTGCGGAATCTTGACCGAATAGATTTGGGATGGTAATTTCCAAATTGCGAAAATCTACTCCACCTGCGATTAAGCCGACCAGTGGCATAATGATATCGCTTACTAATGATGAAATAATTTTTTGGAAGGCGCCACCGATGATCACACCGACTGCGAGGTCGAGCACGCTACCACGATTGATGAATTCCTTAAATTCTGTCACAAAGCTCGATTTACTCACTTTTTCGACATTTTTCTTGAGTTTTTTCAATTCTTTTTTCATAGGCTCATTATATGAGATTTTTCTTTTTCCCGCAAATAAAAATAGGCCTCTCGACCTATTTTCAAACTATTTTTCAATCTATTTTAGGACTCTAGGATTTTAGTCCGCCATCTCTTTCGTCAAATTGTAGCTTAATCGCACCAAGTCTTCGATTTTATCTTCTTCCACTTGACCACTCAGCACAATTTCTACTCCCCCCACACCGAAATAACGCGAAGTCATCACCGATTCGAATTCTTCTTTTAGTAATTTCGAAAGATTTCGATCACATCGCACTTCCAAAGTATTTTTGCGTTCTACCAAAAATACTTTTTCATTCGGCGTCAAATAAACATACTCTTCCAAATTCGGATTTTTTGTATTCACGTGAATATCAAAAAATCTTTCTTTTTTAAATTCCCCAATTCCGCTAACTTTTTCTATCTCAAACATCTTATTTCTTTATATATTTACTATAATATTTTAATTCTTCAATCGACCCCAAAATATCATCCAACGCCAAATGCATTTCCCTTTTGGTGAATTTTTTCTTCATCACATTTTCGAAATACAATTTAAACGCTGACACATCAAGCATGCGATAATGTAATCGTTCATTTAATTTCGGCCACTCTTTGACGATAAATCTTTTATCCTGATGAATTGAATTTCCCGCTAAATAAACCTCATCACTAAAATGTTCATCGATGAATTTTAGTAGCATCTCTTCCACCTCCTTCACCGGAAGTCCAGATTTATTTTGTTCGCAAAGTTTTTGATAAGTCTCTTCGTGTTTTTCCCAGAACTCTCCCACCATGCGTTCTTTAATCAATTTTTCCGAAACTTTCACCGTCGCCGTCATTTGCGCCATCGGGTTCATTTCCCAATCCGTCGCAATCACCGCCACTTCCAAAATCTTATCTTTTTCTGGATCTAGACCTGTCATTTCCAGGTCCATCCAGAGTAATTTCGCTTTTTTCGGCATTACATTTGCTCCGGCACTTCAATACCTAATAAATTCAAACCATGAGTCAAAACCTTTAAGTAAACTAAAATAATTTTACCTCGTTCTAACTCAAATTCTGAACCCGCCACCTGTACGTGTTCATAAAAACGACTAAATTCTTGCGCCAATTCATAGAGGTAAGTACAAATTTTATTTGGCAAAAGTTCTCGCACTGTTTCTTTCAAAACATCTGGGTACTGAATCAATTTCTTCATCAAATTACGTTCATAAATCGAAATGTCCGCGAGATATTTTGCTTCTTTTTCCGCCGAATCATTTTCTGAAATTAGAGCCTCAGCCTCCGATTCAACCTTATTTAATTCTCCACTAATGCGGCCACTGAAGATTTTACCCAAAATTTTCTTCGCACGCACTGCCGAATATTGCAGATATGGACCGGAATTCCCCGTCATCGAAACTGACTCTTTTATATCAAATATGATATCTCCGCCAATTTTATATTTAGCTAAAGCATACTTCAGGGCGCCCATCAAAACTTTCTCGTCGCTCGATTTTTCCATAGCCTCGCGCACCATTTCAATCACATCAATCGCGCGCAAGAAGTTTCCTTTTCTTGAAGACATTTTTTCATTGCCTGGCAATTTCACTTGGCCGTGCGTAATGTGTAAAGTCCTACTTGAAAGTTCCGGCGCGTATTGCGAAATCGCCGAAAGCACCACTTTCATATATTCAATAATGTCGTTACCAGTAATAATAATCGATTTATCAAAATGAAAATCTTTATATTTCTCGAAAATCAAACCCGTATCTTTAGCTTCGTAAGTTGGCAGGCCATTATTATTAATAAATACCCTGGTATGAAGTCCATGTTTATCGCCACGGTAAACCACCGCCCCATCCGACATCTCATAAACCCCGTTCTTTAGTTCCCTGCGCACGGTTTCCAAACCAGTCTTCGCCACCGTCGATTCAGGGTAATATTTATCAAATTTCACCTGCAAACGCTTGTAGAAATTCTCAAAATATTGGTAACTATTCTTGCGACCCCAGAAATAAAGTTCCGCTACTCTGGCGCGTTCTGGATTGTTGCTATAATCCGCTCCTTCCCCCGCTTCCGCAATCTCGAAAATCATCTTATTTAGCTTCACGATTTCTGCGTGCGCCTCTGTGTCATCTTCATCCGCCCTGGTACCAAATACATAACATTCGGCCAGTAAATCTGCCACTTTCTCCGGTGATAAATCCGTCGGAATTTCTTTAATTTTACGTAGCATTCCATACATATTTCTTGCTACATGCAGACCAATATCACCACCAAAATTCGCACGCACTACTTTACCACCGGCGTATTCAATCACGCGCGAAATTGCTTCGCCCACAATTGATGTATAAAGATGGCCGACATGCAACACCTTAAATGGGTTCGGATCCGAAAATTCACAAATCACCGTCTGCCCAGAATATGCGTCTGATGATATATTTTTCGTAAAATCTTTTTCGAACTTATCGATATTTTTTAGAAGATTTTTATTGCTTAATTTGAAATTCAAAAACCCAGGCCGTGCGATTTCCACTTCCAAATCCGTCTCGCCGAGTCTACGCACGATTTCTTCTGCGATTTCCATCGGATTTTTCTTTAATGTTTTCGCTAATAACATCGCCACATTTGTCGCGAAGTCGCAACCAGTATTTTCTGGCGCTTGCGTCAAAACTACATCCACTTCTACGGCGTATAGCTCGACGGTCGTCTTTTTTAGGGTATTTTGAATTTCTTCCATATCTCTATTTTATCACAATTTTAATTACACAACATTTTTCGAAAAAATACAAAAATTCCATAGAATCTCAATCGTAGTTTCCCTGGTTACAGAAAAAAATAGCAGCCCTTAAACTGCCATTTTAAAACTTATTTTTTGAACTTTAAGTTTTTTATTTTAAGCTTTTTACAAACTCCATAAATAATGGATGTACACGTAAAGGTCTCGATTTCAGCTCTGGGTGTGCTTGTGTTCCCACAAAGAATTTCTTCCCTGGTGCTTCCACAAATTCCACCAATTTTCCATCTGGTGAGGTACCCGAAACCACCACGCCGCCCTTTTCGATTTCCTTAAGGAATTTTTGATTCACTTCATAACGGTGACGATGACGTTCTACGATATTAGTTTTTCCGTAAATTTTAGCTGTTTTACTCCCCTTAACTAATTTCGCCGGAAAATCTCCGAGACGCATACTACCACCCGTCGATTCCTTCCCCTCCTGTCCATCCATCAGATAAATCACGTTTTCTTTAGTTTCTTTATCAAATTCTTCCGAATTCGCTTGCGTTAGTCCTGCTCTTCTCGCGCTCGCGATACAAGCCACTTGCATCCCTAAACATAATCCGAGGTAAGGCACGTCGTGATCCAAAGCGTAATTTGCTGCCGCAATTTTCCCCTCCACCCCACGGTTACCGAAACCACCTGGCACCACTAGACCATCGACTTCCGACAACATTTTTTCATCGACTTTTTCTGCGTTAATCCACCTAAGATCCAAATTCACATCATTCCAAGCCGCTGCCGCCTTCAAGGCTTCCGTCACACAAATGTAGGTATCTTCATTCCCGACATATTTCGCCACCAACCCCACCTTCACGGTTCGCGCGTTTTTCTGAGCTCGCTTCTTCGAAAATTCTTCCCAAGCAGACATATCCGGCTCTTTGTCATCCCCCACAAAATCATTCAAAATCTCTAGCACCCCAGATTTCAAAACATTAAATGGTACATCGTATACCGAATCAATATCTGGTAGGTTCAAGACTGCTTCATCTGGAATTCCCGAAAATCTAGCAATTTTTTCACAAATTTCGCGTGGCGCTGGTTTTTCCGTACGACAAACCACCACATCTGGAATGATCCCAAATCCACGTAAATCTTTTAACGCATTTTGTGCTGGTTTACTCTTCAATTCTTTCGAAGTGTTAATCCATGGCACGTAAACTACATTTACGTAAAGACAATTTCGTCGCCCCACTTTATTCCCGAACAATCTAATCGCTTCAATAAAAGACAGCCCCTCATAATCCCCCACCGTACCGCCAATTTCTACGATATGAATATCCGAATTTTTCGAAGCATTCATAATTTTTTCTTGCACTAAATCCGTAAAATGCGGCACCAACTGTACGGTTTTACCATGAAAACCTCCCGCGCGTTCTTTTTCAATCAATTCCTTAAAAATCGAACCCGAAAGCGTAATCGAATAGCGGTTCGTTTCAAAATCCAAAAAGCGTTCGTAATGGCCGAGATCTAGATCCGTCTCCACACCATCATGCGTCACATAACATTCACCGTGTTCCACCGGATTCAAAAGTCCTGCATCCACATTCAGATACGGGTCGCACTTTTGCATTGTCACCTTGAAACCCTTAGCTTTCAAAATAGCCCCAATCGAAGCCGCCGTAATTCCCTTTCCTACTCCAGAAAGTACTCCGCCGGTCACGAAGATATATTTACATTTATGCTTCTCGTTTTGTTTTTCGTCTTTATTTTTCATGGGACACCTCTCCTTTCGCCCACTCCATTAACTTTTACATACCTTCATATTAGCATAAACGTTAAATAAAAATAGTCTATTTTCTCAGACTTTTCTTCATTTTCTCCCTAAATTCTGTTATAATATAGAAAATTGTTGGAAGTGTGTCCGAGTGGTTTAAGGAGCACGCCTGGAACGCGTGTATGCGGGGAACCGTATCGGAGGTTCGAATCCTCTCGCTTCCGCCATTAAAATAAAATAGACCCAGAGGGTCTTATTTTATTTTAACTTGTGAGAGGATGAGAACCGTAGGTTAGACCGGACGACGAAGCGAGACAAAAGAAAATTTATTTTCATTTTGCGAGCGAGGAGGAACGGAAAGATTTCGCGAAGCGAAATTTTAATCCTCTCGCTTCCGCCAGATTTAAGAAATGACTAGTTTACTAGTCTTTTTTTTAAATCTAACGAGAGGATGAGAACCGCAGGTTCGACCGGACGACAAAGCGAGTAAAAGACAAAAAGCTTGCTTTTTTCTTTTTGAGCGAGGAGGAACGGAAGGGTTTTGCGAAGCAAAAGCCTCACACTCTCGCTTCCGCCATTAAAATAAAATAGACCCAGAGGGTCTTATTTTATTTTTCGTAATCCTAGCGATTATTTTTATTATACAAGAAATAAACTATTGCCGAAATAAATGAACCAATTGTCATCATACTCCCAAGCACAATAATCGCGGTAGCCGTTGCGGCGATTCCCATGTCTGTCATATGAGTCATGCGACTATAAAGAAATAACGCTGCTTCATTATTTGTCACATCCGAGACATTCTCCCTTTCTGAGTCCTCGCAAAGTCGGGCATTTTTTAAGAATACTTTTTCCAATTTTTCACTTTTATCAAAACAAATCGCTGGCACATTATCAACCTCAACTCCTGCACGCATTGCGGTCCTAATTTGGCTCACACCCCAAACCGTCAAACCACCCGACACAAATCCTAAAATTAGTAATAGCACCGTATTACAAACCACAAAACGTTTCTTATTATTTTCTCTTCCCGCCATTTATTCTCCTTACGGTTACTTTTCTTCATTATACTAAATTCCTCACAAAAAAAGATTGCGTTTTCCGCAATCTTCTAAAATTATTCTGTCTTAGTCTCCGTTTTAATTTCTTTCAGCACCACAATCTGACTACGCAGATATCTCTGAAAATTTGTGTAATTATATAGCGAACCTTCTGAATAAGTCGAAGCACCCGCCGGAATTACCACACTCGATAAACCAATTCTACCAGTACCAAATTGATCAACCGTCGAAATTGGCTGAATTCCCTCTTCTAGTTTCGTACCAAAATCAATCAAAGTTCTTACTTCCGACATCACAATATTAGTTCGCAGATTATCCCCCAGTCCATCAATAATACTCATCACCTTACCCGGATTCATCAAAATTCCGATACTCGAAACCTTGTTTTTAATCGCATTCATAATTCTCTGCTGATTAATCTCGCGGTCAAAATTACTACGTGATAAACCATAATCCCCAGGTTTACAGGCCGCATTTCTCGCTCTCGCTAATTTCATCGCCAGATCCCCGTTCATGTTGTAGTACATGCCTTTTTTCAGATCAATTCCTTGACATGAATCATGAATCCCATCCTCGTCGTCCGCATAAACATCCACATCGATTCCCCCAATTTTATCCACAATCATTTTTACCGCACTCCAGTCCGCCGCCACATAATAATGCATCGAAAAACCCGTCACCTCAGAGATTTTTTTCGCAAAATATAACGAAGCTGCTTCTTTTGCGCTAGTTCCGTTCATTGTATTTCTATATTCTTCCAGCGCACAAAGATAAGTTGCATTAATTTTTCCTTGACTCCCCACTGTGCAGCTCATTGGCTCACTGCCAGGCACCGAATAATTCACCCATAAATCACGTGGCACACTAAAAACTTTCGCCGTTTTGTATTCCTGATTAATCGAAGCCACCAAAATTGAATCGGTCAACTCTTGTCCACCGTGGCCTTTTGCATCTTCCGAAGTACCAAAAATCAAGAAATTCGTCTGCCCATTTTCATCCTTTTTTAATTCCGAACTAATCAAAATATCCATTGGATTACCCTTAAATACCGCGGTCGAATGAGAAAGCAACATATACATCAAAGTGATTGCCGTAATAATTAAAACCAAAATTACCGACAAGGCAATCATTACAATTTTTGCCCAGAGCGGTACTTTATTTTTGTCTGATTTTTTCGTCTTCAATTTTTGGGATTTTACAATATTTTCCGTTTTTGGTTTTTCAGTTTCTGCTTCCGCTTTCTCCGAAACTACTTCCATTTTTTCAGAAATCGCTTCCGCTTTTTCTAATTCCGCTTCTGTTTTTTTTGAAATCGCTTCTGCTTTTTTCGATTCCGCTTTTGCTATTTTTTCAGCATCCTTTTTCGGCATCACATTTGAGTCGACTTCATTCGAAACTGCTTCTGCTTTTTCAACATAATTTTTAGCATTGGAAAAATCCTTCACCGCCATTTTTTTCCTAGCGTGATTATGATTTTTCTTTTGGTTTACCCCACTTTTCTTCGACTTTTTTTTCTTTGCCATAAAAACCCAATAAATTTCTACATAATCATAACATATTTTTCTTTTTAGTTTATAATAAGACTAATGGCACAAGAGGTAAATAATCAACAAACATCCCCAAATAACTTGATCGAACTGCATGATATTAATCGTGTTTTTGGCATCGGTGAAGCAGAATCTTACGCATTGCAAAATTTCTATTTGCAGGTCAAACCTGGTGAATTTATTATGATCATGGGTCCATCTGGTTGTGGTAAAACCACCCTACTTAATATTCTCGGTTTTCTCGACCATCCCACCTCTGGTCAATATTTCTTAAATCAAACTCCGACCTCTCATTTCAGTAGTCGTCGTCTTGCCAAACTTCGTTCGCAAAAAATAGGTATTATTTTCCAGGAATATAACTTAATTCCTACTCTCACGGTTCTTGAGAATGTTGCCCTACCTCTTATCTATGCTGGCGTCAGCCACACTAAAGCTATCATTAAGGCTTCCGAAACTCTAAAAAATTTCGATCTTCAAACCAAAGAATATTATTATCCATACCAACTCTCCGGTGGTCAAAAACAACGCGTCGCCATCGCTCGCGCCCTGGTCGCTAATCCGGAAATCATTCTTGCCGACGAGCCGACCGGTAGTCTCGATACAAAGAGCTCCGAAGCTGTTATGCAAGAACTTCACCGTGTTCACCAGGCCGGCAATACTATTATTATGGTCACCCACAACCCAGCCCTCACCAAGTACGCCACCCGTGTCCTTCATATGATCGACGGCTCAATTGACCGTGATTTCAAATTTGTCGCTGATCATAATCTCCCAGAACGCATTGATATTCACTTCAATTCCAAAACCCCTAAACCAGAAACTCCTCAAGTTATTAATGCAGAATCATCTCGTGTTACTAAACCAGAAACCCCTCGCGTTACTAAACCTGAGATATCTCGCGTTGCACCTGAACCAAAACTTGAAACTCCTCGTCCCAAAATTACCCGTAGTCCAGAATCCACCGTTAATCCTTTTGAACCAAAATTTATCCCAAATACTCCAGAGAAACCTACTGAAAAATCCGCCGAAAAACCTCTTTCCTACAATCTTGGTACCATTTCCGAACTTCCAAATTCTGCTAAAAAGCCAACCTCTACTCCAGTCAAGGAATATTTCCCTCCAGCTAAAACTGAAACCGAACCAGTTGAGCCTGCAGTTTCTGAAAATGAACCAGAAAAAACTGAGCGTGTTTCCCAAATTGCCACCATTACCCCAATCAAACGTAATAAATCTAACTCCGCACTCAAATTTAATCTTAATTTCGGCAAAAAATCCGCTAAAAATAATTCCGCTAAGTCTCACACTAAAAAATCTGCAAAAAAGAAAGGTCATAAATAATGTCATTGTTGCTTCGCACGAATTACGCCATCGCCCGCTCTTCCTTGAAGCGTCAAAAATTGCGTACATTTCTCACCTCTCTTGGTATTGCTATTGGTATCGCTAGCATCGTCTATACTTTTGGTATTATTGGCAGTTTCAAAAATCTCGTTAAGGCCGAAACTAACGACGCCCTCCTGGTGCTTCAACAAAAATCCGATGAAGCCACCGATATTTCCTCCATCCTCACTGCCAAACCCCTCATCTCTTCCCCTTTTAATAAAGAAACTGTTGAACTTGTCCAAAAATCTATCAATACCACTGCCGCTATCTCACCTTTTGCCCCTATCACCTGTAATCTTTCCGGTGATAATCTTGTCGCCAATGGCAATATTCTTGGCCTCTACGAATCTGCTCTCAAAACCCTCGGCCTTAAAGTTAAAACTGGCTCTTTCCAGAGTGATGCCAGCCTCAAGACTATCGTCCTGGGTCACAATCTCTCCCTTCAACTTTTTGGCACCGCCGAAAGTATTGGCAAAACCGTCAATATCAAGGGTGAACGTTACATTGTCACTGGCGTTCTCGAAAATCAAGACAATCCGCGTAATTTCACTCGCTTTAATTTCAACCAAGTCGGCCTGGTGAATTTCGATCAGTTAGCTACTTTGAATCCCATTATCGAAAAAGTGCTTATTCAATTACCAGATCATACCACTATGCTTTCCGTGAAAGATTCTCTGAATAAAAAACTTTCCGAAAATCCTAATCTCTCCGGTACTTTCCAGCTCGCATCTGAAGAGCAGATTTCTCATCCTGCCTCTTCTAATATCAAACTTATCACCGTCTTACTTTCCATTATCGCGATTATCTCTATTATTGTCGGCTCAATTAGTATTACCAGTATTATGATTGCCACGGTCACCGAACGCACTCACGAAATCGGCGTCCGAAAAGCCATCGGTGCTACTCACTTTAATATTTTCCTACAGTTTATTTTCGAATCCATCCTACTCAATATCTCTGGCGCTGTACTCGGTTTCGTTATCGGTTATGCCGCACTTCTCGTCACCGCCTTTCTCACTGAATTCAAAATTTACTTCTCACCAGAAATTCCTGCCATCGCTCTCGGTGTCGCCCTTTTCACTGGTTTTATTTCTGGCACCATTCCATCTTTAAAAGCTGCAGGTAAGAACCCTATCGATTCCATCAAACAACCAAATCGCTAAAACCATTCTTCCCTGTTCGTGGTATAATTTACTCATGAAAATTTTGGGTATCGAAACTTCTTGTGATGAAACCGCCGCCGCCATTGTCGAAAATGGTGATCAAATTTTGAGCAATGTTGTAGTTTCTCAAATCGATATCTTTGCAAATTACGGTGGTGTAATTCCTGAAATTGCTGCCCGCTCCCATCTCGAAGCCATCCAGCCGGTTATCCACCAGGCTTTCACTGAAGCCGGCCTCAAACCGAATGATTGGTCACAAATTGACGCCATCGCCGTCACTCATACCCCAGGGCTTCTCGGGTCACTTCTTGTCGGCACTCTATCGGCTCGTACTATCAGCATTTTGCATGATATTCCATTTTACCCAGTACATCATCTTAAATCTCATATTTATGCCAACTGGCTCACCGAAAAACCCGAATTTCCTCTTCTTGCCCTCGTCATTTCCGGTGGTCATACTCAAATCATCCGCATGTCCTCTCATAATCATTTTGAAATTATCGCCTCTACCCGTGATGATGCTGTCGGCGAATGCTTCGATAAAATCGCCAAAATTCTCGGCCTTCCCTATCCTGGTGGTCCTGCTATTTCTAAGCTCGCTAAATCTGGTAATCCTCATCGTTTTAATTTTCCTCACCCACTCGCCAATTCTCTCGATTTTTCTTTTTCTGGTCTCAAAACTGCCTTTCTACGTACTGTCCAAAATCTAGTCAATGTTCCGATTTCCTACCCATCCTCCAAGCTCGCCGACTTACTCGACGATACCACCAAGGCGGATTTCGCCGCTTCTTTTGATCAAGCCGTCACTGATATTCTTCTCGAAAAAATCACTACTGCCATTAAACAAAATCCCGAAACCAAATCTCTCGTCATCGCTGGCGGCGTTTCTGCTAATCAAACTCTTCGTGAGGATGCCAAAAAACTGGAATCAAAATTCAAAAATCTTAAATGTTATTTTCCACTCCCCAAATTTTCCGGTGATAACGCCGCCATGGTCGCTTCCGCCGCTTATTACGAAATCCAATCCGGCGTCCAACCTTCCGACCCATATAAACTCAACATCCTTCCCCGCTCCGAAATTAAATAATCTCCAAATTACCATTCAATCTCAATTTTTTTATTTGAAAATCCGACCAGTTTCGTATATAATTAAGCATAATTAGTTTATTGGAGGTTTATTTGTGTTGAGACTATTTGGTCTTAACCAAATTAATTTTTTGGTTAAGAGAAGTTTAATTCTGCTTGCCCTACTTGGGTCGGCTTTTGTTATTTTTAATTCCCCAAGCAATGTTTATGCCGAAGATTCATCTGCGTCTCTAACCGTTACCGGCAATTTTAACATTGACCTCACTCCACAAGGTACCGAACAAATCATGCTTCGCGCTTCCGGCATGCAAGCTACCGCTAAAACCACTAGTGTAGCAGGTTATTCCCTCTACGTATCTGGTGGTGACGAAAATGGTAATTTCGTTAATGAAAAAGCTTCAAACTCCATCCTTAAACCAATAAACAGTTCTGCTTATTACTCTTTTGCTGCTGACCAGATTAATATTTGGGGTTTTTGTGACCAATATTATAGCAGTACCACCAAGTGTGATTCTAACTACTTCCCAATCGGCAAACCGAGCACTCCAACTCTTTTAAAGAAATCTGACACTGCCACCCCAACCGATGGTTTTACTTACAAGGCTAATCTTTTCGCTCGTGCCAACCAACAAATTGTCTCCGGAAAATATATTGGTGATATTACCTATTCCCTTGTCGTTAATGAGGAAATTAGCTCCACTCTGGTTACTGGTCGTGAATTTAATAAGCTACTTCGTGAAGCCGTCAACACTACGGAACCTGCCATTCTTAATGATCCAAAATCTGAACTTCCAGTTTATATAAATAGTTTAAAATTTACAAATGCTGAACCAACCGGTACTCCCAAAAAGACCGTCAAAATCTCTACTGAAAATTCCGAAGAACCAGTCTATCTTACCGCCGTTCAATCTTCAACTAATAGCTACGCCTTAACCATCTGGTCCAACGCGCATCACATCTACACTAATGTCGACTCGTCTTATATGTTCTCTGGTCTAAATAGTGTGTCTACCGAATTATTTAATTATAATTGGCCGAACGATGGGCGAGTAAGTTTTTCGAAAACTAAAGATTTTTCTTATATGTTCTATAAATTGGGTAATGTGAATCAATCTGCATACTATGACATTAAATATTCATCCAATATGGTAAATTCAATTGCAAAAGCCAATCCAACCAATTTAGATTCCATGTTTGAATTGTCCAATCTTCAACCAAATATCAAAATTAATACTACGAGTCCAGTTTCCACTAATTCCATGTTTAAAAACAATGGTCAAAGAGCCTTTAGTAGCATAAGTCTTGAAGGTAATTTTCTTGAAAATAGCTCGGATATGACTTCCCTTTTTGAAGGTAGTCAAATTTCCCTCTCCTCTGCATATGCCGCATCTGAAAACTTTGGTAAATACACCACCTCTACTAATTCCATGTTTAAAAATTCAAGCACCACTATGATTGATTTTGGTAAGGCTAATTTTGTTAATCTCACTGATACTGAAAGTATGTTCGAAAACTATTCCAGAAGCTACGTACGTTTTTACATGCCGAAAAAAGCTAATAATTCTAAACTCAAAAAAATGCGAGCTATGTTTAAAAATATTCAAACCGACTCTGATACTACCATAGATCTTTCATCATTTAACACTGAGGCGGTTACCGATATGAGCTATCTTATCGGTAACGATCAGACTCAGCGCTATAAATATAGTAGAGTTTCCAGTATTACTCTGGGTGATAACTTTATCACCAAAAATGTTACTAATATGGAAGGCATGTTCCGTAAAGTTTATGATGTTAGAACTTTAAATCTAGGTGCAAACTTTGATACTAGTAAAGTCACTAATATGTTTGCGATGTTTGAAGGTGGTTATAATCTTCAAAATCTTATTCTCGGTGACAAATTTAAGACCGACGAAGTCACCAATATGAGCCGTATGTTTGCCGGTTGTTGGTATGTAAAAGATATTGATTTTTCAAAATTCAATACTAAAAATGTTACCGACATGAGTTACATGTTTAACGATGCTACTGCTTTTCGTAACTTTACTAATACCGCGAAATTTGACACTGGAAAAGTTACTGATATGAGTTACATGTTCTCCAACACACGCTTTACTACTCTCGATCTTTCAGCCTTTAATACTAAAAATGTCACCAATATGGCCTACATGTTTGATCGCACCAGTAATAGTGTTAACATTACTTATCCAGCAGTTTTTGACACCAGCAAAGTTACCGACATGAATCATATGTTCAATGAATCTTATATCAAAAATCTTCCTACTGCAGGCTTTGATACTAGAAATGTGACAAATATGTCTTACATGTTTAGAAGAGTTTATTATATGAAGGATCCCCAAGTCTTCAATCTCAATACTAGAAATGTCACAAATATGGAAAACATGTTCGAACTCGCCTTTGAATCTCAACCAAATCAAAATGCTATCTTCGGTTCAGATTTTAATACTGAAAAAGTTACAACCATGGCTAATATGTTTAAAGAATCTAATATTAGCGAGATTGATGTAACTAATTTCGTAGGCGCACCAGAAGCTACAACTTTGGCATCTATGTTCGATAAAACCAAAGCAACTAAAATCACCTTCCCAGCCACCTTCAATACTTCGAAAGTTACCGACATGTCTAGGATGTTTGCTCAAATCTATACTCTTCCAACCAATCTCCATCTTAAACTACCATTTGACACCAGTAGTCTTACTACTATGAATCAGATGTTCTATAGCTTCCCAGGTGAATCTATTGACGTCTCTTCGTTTAACACTCAAAACGTCACAGATTTTAGTATGGCCTTCTATGGTGCGAAAATTACTAGCCTCGACCTTAGCCATTTCAACCTCGAAAATGTCACTACAATGTCTAGCGCCTTTAATGACTGTTATAATCTAGTTACTCTTAATTTAACCGGTGTTAAGACCAGTAATAAACTAACTACAATGAGTTCCTTATTCTATCGCAATTACAAATTAACTTCAGTCGATTTATCAGGTTTTGACACATCAAACGTTAATAGCTTCTCAAATGTGTTCTATCAAAACCGAGAGCTTACTGCCATCTATGTTTCTGAAAAATTTGTCGTTAAACCATCTGCTGATAAATCCTATGCCTTCGATGATGATAATAAACTCGTCGGTGGTGCCGGAACCGTCTATAATTACTACAATAGTAACGCAAATTACCTCCGTATTGACGACCCATCCAACGGCAAGCCTGGCTACTTTACCTATAAAGCCGCACCATAGTTCTAGATCTAAAACCTGGCTACTTCACTTATAAAGCCGCACCATAGTTCTAGCCATATCGCCAAATATTCAATTACATAATTGCGTACACCCCCTCAGCCTCCCCGTGAGGATGAACTGATAATTCCCTCTTCCCTCTCTCACTCTCCGAGAAAATTCAGCACGTAAAAAAGACTCGTCCTCCGCGAGTCTTTTTGGTTGAACAAAATTCTAACTGCAAAATTATTCAGCAGCATCATCATCAAAAATCTCAATATCTTCCACCAGTACCGGAATCGCCTGCTGGAAAATCTGATAGATCTGATTAGCAATTTTCCGAATTTCTGGATGTGCCATTCTCGAACCGCGCAATTTCAAAAAATGTCGCCATTCTCTAAAATTTGCCGTCATCATTAGTTCCGTTTTCAAGCAAAGCGGCAACACATCCCGCGCCTTTTCCGGCTTCACGCCAGCATCAATTTGATGTAGGTACGTCCTCTCCGACATCTCCATTAAATTCAGCCATTCCCTCGCCTCATTTTCCGCCAGGCCACTCGACTCAATCACTGTAATCTCCCTTCCATTCGCATAATTACAATACCTCGTAGATTCCTGAGAATAAGACGCCAAACGATGTCTCACAATTTCCTGTGAAATTGCCCGATCCGTCACAATTTTGAACGTACAACTTCCATGCTCCAATGGTGACTCATGCCCATTTTTGATCAGCATCCGAACAAACTTCTCGGTGCTTCCCTCCGGATCTTTCGGCTCACTCAGATAGCAGATTCTTCCGCATTTTTCTACATGTTTTAATAATATCTGCAGATAAAATTCATCCGAAAGCTCATCCAAAAATGGATTCAACAATCTTGCACTTGTTTCCATGATTTTCATTTCAACCTCCTAATGTACTAAACCAACGTTTCTCTGTCGAATAATAATTCAAGCTAATTCAAATCATATCAATAATTCTAAATTTTTCAAGCATAAACAAAATTCGTAAAAACTAAAAATCTAAGTCAAAATAAAACAGCTCAAAAGACAAAACCAAATCTAAGTAAAAATAAAACTACTCAAAAAACCAAATCCAGTACCAATAAATCGAAAGAACCCCATCAAAAACAAACCTCATTGCAGTGGCTAGACAAACATTTCTGATGACATTACATCAAAAATAAACCAAATTTAGTTATTTTTAACCGTACTTATTAAACCGCTCTTCAAACAAATTTAAAAATCAATCAAAAATAACCTTAATTTGCAATCATCTAATCAGAAAAGCCTGCGCTTCCCTGCATCGATAATATCTTGGGCCTTTCTTAGAAGTTTCGTCAGTCCGAGTTCCGAGTTACTTGAACCCACATGAACCAGTTTCACAACCTTACCATGCTCTTTATAGCAAACTTGTACACCAGTCGCACCGGAACCTGTCTTAAACTTTCTAATATATGCCACAACCACATTTTAACATAACCTTCTTCCCTTTTCCAACCCACCTTAACATTTTCCAACCTACATCAAGAAAATATCGACCAACCCGTGCAAATTTTACATAAGTTCCCCACCTGAACACACCTATAAAGTCCAATCTGATAACCTAACCCAAACCTAAGTATTTCAACCCGTGCAAATTTTGCACTAGTTCCCTATCCTAATATTCCCTAACCTAATGCGTCCCCTAATTTTGAAGCCACACTTCATTTTTCCACCATTATTCCCCCGACTTTTCCAGAAAGTGCATAAGTTTATTTCAATTCTTCCCTATATTTAGAACCCACTTGACTTAGCAACCCGCTCACGCTAATATAGACATAACAATTATCGAATTTTTAAAACGGAACACATAATTTTAACTACGATAGCGCCTCGGTAATTGGGTCATATAAGAACAGATCAGTACCTTATTAGGAAATGTTTATGCTTATTTGTCAAGCATATAACATTAGCATTTTACATTATGCAAGATTTTTCATGTGCTTAACAGGGAAGCATTGTATTTTCGCGCCATTTTTCACAACAGGCAAGGGAATCATGTAACCTATAAAAAGCGCATAGTATTTTTATGCAAAAATTTTTATTAAATAAGAAAATACTCTTATTAGGATGCTAAAAAACTAAATTTATCATTAAGATTATATCTGGGATACTAAATGACCTCTATAAATTAAAACTGGAAGGGAACTACTCTAATTATTTTGCGCATAAAGACACACACACGCATTAAGCTTAAACCTCAGCCTCTATATCAGATATCACAAAAAACTTCGGCTCATAACCGAAGTTTTTTATCTATATACAACTTCCAGTACATTCTGACAGGGAAGCGCCGGACTTTTTTAGACTACATTGTAGTAGGGAAACACTGAACTCCTTAGATTACATTTAGCTGCATCTTCATTTCTTCGATCAGCTTTTCTTTTTCTGCGATCAGATTACGGGTCTCTCTCACTAATTCTACCGGGGCTCTTTCCACGTAACTTGGATTCATCATGCGTGAATTTAATCCGTCAAGTTCTCGACCCACCGCCAAGATTTTTTCAGTCAACTCATCCTTATATTTAGCTACCACTTCAGCCGTCACATCGAGATATAATTCGTGGTTAGCAATCGCTAGTTTCAACCCCCTAGGCGTGCCATTAGTCGAGGAAATATAAGGTACATGCGAGAGGAATTTCAAAAGCAAGGTATTTTCGATCGCCATTACATCTTCACCAAAGAGTAGACCGAATTTCTTATTATTATTTAGAAGCGACAGGGAATTATTCGTCGCACGAATCTTCGTCACTACCTCAATCATCCGTTCGAAATTCATCGCTGAAATCTCATCGTACTTCATGGTTTCAGGCCAACCCGCGTCGATCACCATACCGGAAGTCCAAGAGAGATTTTGCCAAATCACCTCTGTTACGAAAGGCGCAAAAGGATGCATCATCATCAAAACATTCTCTAAAGTTTTCTTAAGAAGTGGAATATTCTTAAAAATCTTCTGACTCTCTAGGAACCAGTCTGCATACTTATCCCAAACCAAACTATAAACAATTTCCACCGCCTCAGAGAAACGATATTCACTCATCGCCTGTTCAAGCATCGAGCTAGCCCGGTTAATTTCATGACAAATCCAGTCTTCACCCGCATTTTCCGTTGTATATTCCACAACGCTTGTCTCTGTTGAATCCACTGCAGATTCATCCACCATTCCTTGTACGAAGCGTGAAACATTCCACAATTTATTACAAAGATTACGGCTCGAAATCACTGAATTCTCTGAGAAAGCCTGGTTTAATCCCGCCGAGCGCCCACGCAAAATCCCCATACGGAAGGCATCGGAACCGTACTTCTCAATCAATTCCATCGGGTTAATCACATTACCCTTGGATTTCGACATCTTTTTGCCCTTCGCGTCCAAGACTAAGCCATGTAGATAGACCTCACGGAATGGCACTTCACCTGTCACGTAAACCCCCATCATAATCATTCTGGCCACCCAAGCAAACAAAATGTCTGCCCCAGTCTCCATCACATTTAGTGGGTAAAATTCATTTTTAAAGCCTTCTTCCCAGTTCGTACAAACAATTGGCCAATGCGAAGAAGAGAACCATGTATCAAAAGTATCCTCATCACGACGATATTTTACGCCCCCAATCTCAATCTCAAACAGATGAGTTCTAGTATCAAACACCCATTCTTCACCTTCTGCATTCGGATCGATCTTGTGGAACATCGGAATCGCAATCCCCCAAGGAATCTGACGTGAAATATTCCAATCCTTCAATCCTTCGAGGTAATTGATCAAAACTTTCTGCTTATTCTCTGGATAAAACTTAATTTCATTATTATTCAGGCGTTCAATTGCCATCTTCGCTAGCTTCGAAGTGTCAATAAACCACTGTTCTTTCAACATTGGCTCAATCACCGTGCCACACTTATAACAGTGCGCCACAGAATGTTGCATTTTCTTCTCGCCCACGAGTAATCCCGCCGCATCGAGCATTTTTACCGTCTTCTTACGTGCTTCTTCGACAGTCAATCCTGCAATTTCTTCACCACAAATCGGCAACATCTTACCATCGAATCCAATCACCTGAATTCTCGGAAGATTATGACGTAATCCCACCTCAAAATCATCATTATCATGTGCCGGCGTAATCTTCACTACCCCTGTACCGAAGTCCATCTCTGCATGTTCATCCAGTACTACCGGAATTTCACGACCAGTTAGCGGCAAAATTAAAGTCTTACCATGCAAAAATTCATAACGCTTGTCATTTGGGTTAATTGCCACCGCTGTATCACCGAATAAGGTTTCTGGACGCGTAGTTGAAACCACTACACCCCCCTCAATTACTCTCTCGACTTCACCATCTTCATCTAGAAGTTCCACCTTAGCGTCACTGTCCACGCCCGGCCCGAATGGATATTTAATCTCGTAGAGAATGCCTTTTTCATCCTTGTATTCCACCTCAATATCCGCAAAAGCCGTCTGATGTTTCGTACAATAATTTACTAATTTTTCCCCACGATAAATCAGACCATCCTTCCACATCTGCTCGAAAGTCTTATAAGTACGGCGTACTACATTTTCATCCAGGGTAAAAGTAAGATCCTGCCACGAACAAGAAGCCCCGAGCGCCCTTAACTGCAGTTCCATATCGCCGCGTTTACTCTGTACAAAATTCCAGACTTCACTATAAATTTCATCACGACTCATCGAAAAACGGGAACGACCCGATTTTTCAAGTTCACGTTCGTAAACCACCCAAGTTTCAAAACCAGCATGGTCCGCTCCTGGCACGTACCAAGTCCTGCGTCCGCGTAATCTGTTATAGCGGGTCAGAGAATCTTCCACCGCCACTGTTAAACCGTGACCAATATGTAAATTTCCGTTTGCATTTGGCGGTGGCATCACAATCGAATAGCGTTTCGATTTCTTGCCATCCACCTCAATTTCATCTTTTTTTGGTAAAAACTTACCCGCCGCCTCCCAAGCTGCGTAAATATCCGCTTCAAAATCCGCCGGATTATATGCCGGAGCAAATTTCATTAGTTCTCCTCACTTTCTAAGAATAATTTTTCTCTAATTTCAGCCATTTCCGCTTCGGAAATTTCCACCACCTGGCCATATTTATAATTTGGATCAAAAGTCACTAGATGCACATGTGCATGTGGTACATCGGTGCCAATCACCTTAATCAAAGTCCTCTCTCCCAAAACTTTTTCCATATTTGAAGCCAATTTTTTCACAGTTTTCATTACCGCAAGATAATAATCTTCTGGTAAATCGTAAAGTTTATCGACTTCAAGTTTCGGCACCACTAAGGTATGACCTTTGGTTTCTGGGTGAATATCCAAAAAAGCCAAGGTCTTCTCATCCTCGTAAATTTTGTAACATGGAATCTCACCTGCAATGATTTTTGAAAAAATACTTGCCATTTTGCCTTCTCCCCACCATCCAATTAATTTTCTTTCTTGATTATACTAAATTTCTCCCCTGATTTCTACCTGTAACGCCAAAAATCCTAAAATTAACCCAAACCAAAATATCTCATATATGATATATTTTATTAGCAAATAATTTTGTATTTTCTGCAATCATAAGCATTAACAGGGGTGATTTTTTTATTTAATCTGTAAAATCTGGATATTTATGTTACAATAAATTCAATATGTCAAATCATCGTCGTGTTGAGTTATTTACCGCTAATCTTTTTGCCATTACCATTTCTTTTTTAATTACCTACTTTTATCGCTTCGGCTGGGAGCCTAACGATATTGCCTTTTATAACATACGCACCGTCTCTATTTATCTCTATCTTCTTCTTGCATACCTAATCGTTTTTACTTTTTACCACAGTAATCCTGACACTAAAAAACGTGGTATTCTTCGCCATGCTAAATCCGCCCTCCTCACTAATCTGTTTATGGCCATTATTTTTTCCGCCATTGTTTATCTCACCCACACTAGTAATAGTATTCCACGCCTCTTCTTCGGTACTTTTTTCTCAGTCAATTTCGTAACTTCGTTTATTACAATCTACTTAATTCATTTCTTAAAACGCGAATACCTCGGACATCATACCAAAAAGACTGTAATTTTTACTGATAGTTGCAACCTTCGTAATGTAATTAGTAAAATCCAAAAACTCGACGCTGAAGATTGTGAAATTATTGGTATTAGTTCACTCTCTGGTAAATGTAAAGATCTTTTCTATAAATTAAAACCCCTCACCAAAAATAAACTTACTCTTGAAGCTATTGCTAATCCAGCCGAAGCTTACGATTTAAAAGAGCTCACCACCCCGGCTATTGAATATCTCAAACGTCATCAGGTTGACTTTGTAATTTTTAGCGTTGCCCATACTGATCGCGAAAAAATCCGCGAATTAATTGAACTAGTTAGTAAAATGGGTATTGATTCACTTATTACAATCGACAGTTTCGCAATTGAAACCCTAGAAACTAAACTCGAAGACTTCGGCACCTCCAGTGTAATTCGCCTTTCACCTCGTATCTTTACCGATGGGGAATTAATCGTCAAACGCCTCATGGATATTCTTGGTGCCCTAGTCGGGTGTCTAATTTGTATTCTTTTTGGTATTATTGTCGCACCATTGATTTATCTAGAGGATCCAGGACCTATTATTTTCAAGCAAAAACGTGTTGGTCGTAACGGTAAATTCTTTTATATTTATAAATTCCGTTCCATGTATCAAAATGCCGAAGAGCGTCTCAAAGACTTACAAGAGCAAAACGAAATGCAGGGCTTTATGTTTAAGATGAAAAATGACCCACGCATTACTAAAATTGGCAAAATTCTCCGCAAAACTAGTATCGACGAATTGCCTCAATTCTTTAATGTGCTCGGTGGTAGTATGTCACTCATTGGTACCCGTCCGCCTACAGTAAATGAATATAATCAGTATGCCGCCCACCACAAGCGCCGTATTAGTATCAAACCTGGTATCACTGGACTCTGGCAAGTTTCCGGTCGCAGCGAAATTACCGACTTTGAAAAAATCGTTCGTCTCGATTGTTACTATATCGATCACTGGAGTATCACCTACGACATTAAAATTCTCATCAAAACTGTCGCTGCCGTTTTTACTGGCAAGGGAAGTGAATAAAAATAAGGACCTCGTGATCCTTATTTTTAACTTAAAAAGATAAAAAGACTCCATAGAGTCTTTTTCGATCCCGACATTTATGGCGGAAGCGAGAGGATTAGACTTTTGCTTCGCAAAAGCCTTCCGTTCCTCCTCTCTCGAAAAATTTGGATTCGCCTTCAAGGAGGAGTTCGCAAAAGTGCTTGCATTTTTGAGACGACGACGCAGAAGATCGAGAATCCTCCTTTTTAAGTTTCAACTTAAAAAGATAAAAAGACGCTATAGAGTCTTTTTCGATTCCGACATTTATGGCGGAAGCGAGAGGATTCGAACCTCCGAGACCTTTCGGCCCACACGATTTCGAGTCGTGCGCCTTCAACCACTCGGCCACGCTTCCACCTCTTATTTTAGCAAAAATTACTCTTAACTACAACAGATTACGAGCCAACAAAAAAATTCCATCATTATTATTTAATTCATTTTTTTGATTTAAAAAGCTTATTCATAAAAACCCTACCACGCCAAAATATTTCACACAAAAAATCAGCTCCGAAAAGGAACTGATTTTCTCATAATTTCATTTGGTACACCCGACAGGATTCGAACCTACGACCTTTTGCTCCGCAAGCAAACGCTCTATCCAGCTGAGCTACGGGTGCATGTGTGAATACCACATAAAGTAATATTCACCTAGAAATTAAATGAGCATCGTATTACTACGACACTCATATTATAACATATTTCCTTTTTGATTTGTACCCCTGAAATTTAGATTTTTTAAATACGCAGTCTTTTTACAATTTTATCTAATAAATCCAACTCCACTGGCTCCATTGGTAATTTCGCCCCAAACATATCGACAATCCCTTCACCCTTGTTTTCTGGAAAGTAAATCGTCACCGCGGGCGATAAACGCTTTCTCGGTGTCAAAACAATCGCAAAATGTACATCATCTTGTAAAATCCCAAAAGATTTAAACTCAGAAAACGCATAAAATTTGTCACCTTCCGTAAAACCCTTATCGGTTAAAGTGTAGGAAATTTTTCTGGCTGGTCTCACCGCTAGAATCAACAACGTCAAAGCCGACACAATCACTAAAGCCAAAAAAGTCCACCACTGTAAATAAAAAGAGAGTAGGCTAAATACTAAGGTTATAGAAATTAATCCCACATACCACCCCGCACCATTATTATGTGAAATATATTCTTCACCTTCCCACTTTACAATTTTTTCGTCCATATTAGCACCTTTTAACTATTAACATTATAACATAATAATATTTTTTTGAGACGACGACGCAGAAGACAGAGAATCACATTATTCTAAAAAGAATTTTTAGAATAATAAAAGACCCTTTCAAGGATCTTTTCCAATCGACGTCGTGTAATGGCGGAGAGTGGGAGATTCGAACTCCCGCTGCAGGTCTCCCCACACTAGCGATTTAGCAAACCGCCCCCTTCAGCCACTTGGGTAACTCTCCGTCTATCTCTATCTTATCATAAATTCACCACATCTCTAATAGTTTTTCCAAATATTCCTCAAATATCTCTACAAATCTCACGATTCATTGCTTTTTCGCACATCTGTGTTAAAATAATATTGTCGAATTTAACCGCGAGATTCTATATTTCATGAAAAAAATTACCAAAATTATTACACAAACTTTTACTGGTCTTGGCGCCTTTGCCTGCCTTTTTTCGAGCCGTCTTCTAGCTTCTGCTACTAGTGTCCAAGAAGGTGCAAATGCCGCCCGTGCTGATGGTATGCCTACTGAACTCATCGGCGATAATGGTGTTTTCAGTCGCATTACTAACACCGTATTACTCATTGTCGGCCTCATCTCGGTTATTATGCTAGTTTACGGTGGCCTTCGTTATATTCTCTCTGGCGGTGACTCTAAAAAGGTTACAGATGCCAAAAACACCGTGCTCTATGCCATCATCGGTCTCATCATCTCACTTCTGGCTTACGCCATCGTTCATTTCGTCCTCAACTCCGTGATCGGTGTCGGTACCACCAACTAATTAACGTTCTTTCATTAATACTGCAGCCCATACTCGATCGGCCTGCAGTATTTTTTTCGCTGCCGCAAGGGAAGCACCCGTCGTCGTCACATCGTCCACCAATATATAGAGCGTCTTATTCTCAATTTCTACCCCTTCACAAATTCCATACGCTTTCTCCGCCTGCTTCACACGCTCTTTCTTTTCTTTACCCACCTGCACCGTCTTATTTTTTCTAACTAACAGACTCTGATATTCTACACTCACCCCCAAATCATCAAATCTTTTCTGTAAAAATTCCTCTAGTTCAAAACATAATCTCAAAGTATGATCGAATCCTCTTTCTCGAATATGTTTTCGAATCGTTGGCAAGGGAACTAAAACAATTTTTCGTATTTCCTGCATCTCAGCACCCATCGTTCTTGACACCTCAACCAGTGCATCACCCAACTTATCACTCGACCTATCATCAAGTTTCATTCTCTCAACTTCACTCGACCTATCATCAAGCTTCATTCTCTTAACCTCACCAAAAATCACCTCCCCTAATTTCTCCGCCAAAAATTCTCCATAATCACGCCTCCCTTTATATTTAAAATCTCGCACCATCCTCTCAAAACACCCCTCTTTCAATCCTGCTACCAATAATTTTTCAAACCCGTACATATCATTCATCACATAGCCCGAATTGATTATGCTTATATATTTTTTACAACGGTCACAAAAAATCCCGCCCTCTCTCTGGCACCGCACACATCTGTTTGGCAAAACCATATCTAAAATAAATTTTTCTATTGTAATTTTTACACGATAAAGCTGTTTACTCTTGATTTTTACCATAACCACTCTTATAATAGTTAAGAACAATAGTTAATGTGGAGGAATACAAGCAATGGCTCGTACTAATGACGAAGACATGCTTATGGAAGATGAACTCGCGGCCGCTTTTCTGGATAATGATGGCCTAGACTCTGAACCTGTTTCAGCTCTAGAAGAACAACCGAGTCCGCTTCCAGCAGAAGAAGATCCAGAGGCGTGGGAAGAAGAACCTGGTGATTTTCCAGGACAATTAGCAGTGGATGTATACGAAACTGCCGACAAGTTAGTTGTCAAAGCTCGCACCGCAGGCATCTCCAAAGGGGACCTCGATGTTACCATTTCTGACAATATCTTAACCATCTCCGGCGTCCTTAGTGGCGGTGAAGATGAACAGACCACTCGTTGGCACATCCAAGAGTGTTATTGGGGAGAATTTTCTCGTACAATCGCCCTTCCAGTCCAAGTTCGCGAAGACGAAGGTAGCGTAAAAGCAGAATTAAAAGACGGCGTGCTCACCATTTCTTTCGAAAAAGAAAAGACCGAAGCACCTATCCGCATCCCAATCGCATAACTCATTGTTTAAAATTAAATATACCGTGAATTCGGTATATTTTTTTCGAATCCACTAACCTCAATATATGCCGTTTCTCAAATACTGCAAGCATGAGGGAATTAAATATAAATTAATTTTAGCCAAAAATCTAAACTCAAAAAATCACCCGACAATCAAAGTACAAAAAAAGACCTCTATATCGAGGTCTTTTCTAGAAATTTATCTTAAATTTTTATTCCACTATTCATTACGAAATTTACAATTGCGTAAGCCAACATTACTAAGATTACACCGATAATCGAATAGGTAACTACATCTTTTCCGCGTTTGATTTTCGCTGGATCACCCTGTGCAGTGAGTAGCATGAATCCACCATAGATTATCATACCTACCGCCAGGAAACCCATCACTGAAGCAAACACATTAATCAGCATAGCCACATTAGACATCAGTGATTTATCGCCATCGGTTTTTTCTACATTGCATTCCGAAAGTGCCGATACGGATTCACCCACACGTACCGTTTTTTCTGGACAAGTAAAAGCTGAAACTGGTTTCACTAAACTAGCAAACACCAGACAAGTAATAAATAGTAGGGAATAGATGATGTTTCTTAAACTATTTTTAATCATGGCGCTGTAGTTGTGGTAGTACTATTTTGTGCTGCTGGCACGCTCATCGTACTACTTAAGACAAAGTTAATAATCGACCAAGATAATAACGCAATTATCAAACCGATAATACCCCAAGTAATTGAATCCTTACCCTTCTTAATCTTACCCGGATCACCCTGAGCAGTCAGAAAGAGGAAACCACCATAGATTACCACTGCAACTGCAACTACACCGAGCACACCAATTACCACATTAATGATTTTATTCGTATCATTAATGAGGTCATCACCTTTATGTGCAGGATCAATGTTACATGCTGCAATATTTGCTGCACCTGGATTTTTCGATCCCGGAGGACAAATACCACTAGACCCACCAGAACCGGAGTCACTAGAACTACCTGCACTAGCACCACCTGCCGCTGATTTTGGTGTCTTCGCAAATACCGAGCCGCTTAAAGCTCCACCCGCGAATAATCCAGCTAACATAAATACGGCTAGAAAATTTTTAAAACTTTTTTTCATTTACTCTTTTCTCTAAAATTAAATCTTAAAAATACCCCCTTAGGGGTATTTTATTAATTAACCCTTAAAAACACTGGAAAGGACGAAGTTCACGATTGCGTAAGCAAGCATTGCAACGACAAGACCGATAATTCCGTAGAGAATAGTGTCTTTAGCCTTCTTCACTTTACCTGGGTCACCCGCAGAAGTCGTGTATTGAATACCACCGAAGATAATGAAGGCCACAGCCACGAAGCCAACCACACCAATCACTACGTTAATAATAGTATTAGCTTGTGCCATTAAATCATTCTTATTTGAGTCATTTTTTAATGCAGTACAATCAGCTAAGCTACCACCGCTAGCAGTAGTACCATCAGGACACTTCACCTTACTAGCAGCAAAAGTATTGACGGAGTTACCTAGAACTGCAACTACGCTCGTGCCACCCATTGCCAAAGCTTTTAGTTTATTCGAAATTTTCATATTATTCCTTTAATATTAATTTACCAAAATTATAACATATCTTCTAGAAAAACAGAAACATTTCTCTCTGGAATCAATCTGTAATTATTTCAGATTTCTCGTCACAAACAGCACAATGCCGTAAGCCAAGAAAGCCACCACTAATGCCACCACGGCATAGACCACCATATCTTTACCACGCTTGATTTTCGCTGGATCAGATTGTGCGGTAATATAAGTAAAGCCACCATAAATAATCGAAAACACTGCGAGTATTCCCACCAAAGAAATCACCACATTCACGCCACTCTGCACAATTTCTACTACATCTTTATTTTTCCCGGTAGGCTCATCACAGCCCGCGATTTTCTTCACATCTTCATCTTCAATGTCATCACAAACCCCGTAAAAATTTTCACGCGAAGACTCCGCATATACATGACCAGAAAAAATCACATTAGCTAAAAATCCGAAGCACCCCACCAAGAGCAATAAACTTGTCACTATTTTTTTCATACCTTGCTTCATTTTAGATTCCTATCCTTAATTAATTTAATGCAGTTAAAGCAAAATTCGTCACTGCAGCAGCTAACACCACAATTATTAAACCAATCACTGCAAAAACAATTGTATTTTTTGCCTTTGTCACCTTACCCACGTCCCCATGCGCTGTCGCAAAATTCACTGCCGCCAGCACGATATAAAAGACCGCCACTAACCCGATTAAAGCATAAACATAATTTAAAATCGTGGTTAGCGTAAAATTACCTTCTTTATTTGGTAATCTATTTAAACCTTCATTTAGGGAATCGATATTTTCCAAATCTACTGTTGCAAAGTATTTCATTTCTCTCCTTAGGTTGCACTAATAATTACACTAATAATCGTATTTGTAATCACCGAGGCAAAAATTGTCAAAATCAAACCAATCACCGCCCCCTGAATAATATTCTTACCCTTCGCCGCCTTATTTGGGTCACCCTCACTCATTACATAGGAAAGTCCACCATAAATAATAAACCCAGTTGCAGTTAGACCCGCCACCAGGGAAATATCATAAATAATATTCATTACCACCACCCAAACAAACGGCGCCCAGTTCGTCGTACCACTATCTGAGGTAGCTGGCTTACCAATCACACATTTATCATTATCGTCACGCGTAGCTAAACCTTTATACCAAGGACGAAAGCCCATAAAAACATTCGCCTCACAACTTTCATCTACGTCACCATCAATCACCGCGCCTACCTGAGTCAAAACTTGTCGACCTGAAGCCCCTAACTCATTCAAACTTAAGGCGCTCACGAAATCATTCGCTGTAAGCCCCAAAAATCCCGCCATTATCAGAGAAAAAATCATTAAATTCTTCAAAAATTTTACACCTAGCTGTCGATTGACCTTTTTCATACATATATTATATCATGAGTATAGATTTTTCTGCTTTTTATTATTCGGTCCTTTCAGTGGTCATCATTGACGACATTACCGTTATGTGATATAATAATAAGCATTAATTGAGTTATTTTTTATGAATAAGGGAATCAACCATAGAGGAAAATTCAGCACGGCAATTTTTGTCTTGTTTTTTACTCTATTTTCTCTTTTTTCTCCTCTAACCACCCTAAATACCTACGCCGTCCCAAATAACTCAAATAATTCTTCTAACTCATCCGAAAATTCTTCCGAAACTTCCGAAAATGAAGATAATGATTCTGATCACGAATCAGAACAAACCGAAACTCAAAATCAAAATTCAGGAACTACCACCACCGAAACCACCAATTCTGAAAATTCCAATCCTGAAAAACAGAATGAGATGAGTTGTTCTGAACAAATTGGTATTCTCTCCTTCATCATTTGTCCGACTACCGGACTTCTCGCGAAGGGAATCGACGCGCTCTATTCTACTATCGAAAATTTTCTCGTCATCAAGCCAATTACCACCGATAATAAATCCCCGATTTATATCATCTGGTCTTATGTTCGCAATATCGCTAATATTATTTTCATTATTTTCTTACTTTTGATTGTTTACTCTCAGGTTACTGGCCTGGGTTTTTCTAATTACAATATCAAGAAGATGTTACCAAAGCTCATCATTGCCGCTATTTTGGTTAACTTTAGCTATCTGATTTGTCAGGTTCTCGTCGATGTTAGTAATATTATTGGTAACGCCCTCAAATCTTTCCTTGAAGGCATCGCCACCACTGCTATTCAAAGCCAACATCCCGAAGCCAAGCTCGACGAATCTCTCAATCTTTATGATATTTTCCTTGCCATTGCCGGCGGTACTTCACTCACCATTCTCGGTGGTGTCGGTATCGCCACCGCCGTTGCTGCCTCTGGTGGTTTACTTAGCGCCCTCTTTACACTCATCCCAATCGTCCTCGCTGGTTTTATCGCCGTCGTTATCGGTCTCATTACTATTTCACTTCGCCAAGCCGTAGTTATTCTACTTACCATTACTTCACCACTCATCTTTGCCCTCTACGTCTTGCCAAATACTCATAAGTATTATCTAAAATGGAAATCAATTTTTGCCCAAATGCTAGTCTTCTTCCCAGCCTTTAGCTTCCTTTTTGGTGTTTCCAAGGTTCTCGGCTACCTCTTTATTTTCAGCTCCGAAACTCCTTTCGGCGTAATTATCGGTATTGCCGTCCAGGTCCTACCAATCATGTTCGCCGTCAAAATGCTCAGCATGTCCAAATCTGTTCTCGGTGACGTTAATCAGGTACTTAGTGGTATTGGTGGTAAACTTAATAACTCCGTATCTAAAGAATTTTCTACCGCTGCCAATCTCGCTCGTACCAACTACCAAAAACGCGCCCTCGAAGGTAAAGGTGGCGCCCTCCGCCCAGACATGACTATCAGTCGTATTGCTATGCAAAATCAAGCCTTCCGCGAACATAGAGCAAAGCGTAATGAAGAGGATCAAAAACTCTTACTAACTGAGCAACTTTTGGCCCGCCAAAATAACACGCCAATTATTGGTTATCATAAAAACGGCAAACCAATTTACTCCAAAGCTGACCCAATCAAGAAAAACTCCGAAATGTTGGACGAATATCGCCACCGTGAACTTAAATACCGTACTGAAAACGCTAATAAACGTGTTGAAAATTTCATGAGCAACATGGGCGACTATATCGATAAGCATGGCTACCAAAACAGGGAATTAAAAGATCTCGCCAAGCGTCAGACCCAAAATTTCCTCGAGCAAAAGACTGTCGATCGCGAAATCCATAACAATGATGTTGCATCCGATAAATTCTATCTCAATAAGATGAAGGAAATTAACGAGAAATATATCGATTCGCATTCTGAAAACAGTGCTAAACGTTTCAATCTCACCGAAGCCGAAATTACTAAGAACGATAAAGAATATCAGAAATATATTGTTCGCGCCGCTGGTACCAGTGCCTGGGATTATGATCCAGCTCTCAATATTAAAAATCCTAAGCATGTCATTGATGCCATCGATAGTGTACTAGGTGATATTTCCGTCGATTATGACAGGGAATATCAAGCCAGCCTCAACCGCCGCACCACCTATTACAGCCGTATTCACTCTGGCGTACTTAATAATGACTTCAAGAAAGCCATTAACGATGCTGATTTCGAACGCGTGATTGCCACAATGCGTGTCATGGCTACTCGTGGTGACTACGATAAAGTTCTTGAAGGTATCATAGATCTTTCAGATAATGGCAAAATCATTGCTGGTACCGAAAATGCCAACGTTCTCTTCAAGGAATTAATGGCCTTTAAGGATGCCGACCCAGTCCTTGGTCGCTTTGGTAAGTTCGGTAATATTGAAACCGCTGCCTGGAGTACTGGTAAACGTCAAGATAATCGTATTACCTTCGAGCAGTTTGCTACTGGTAAACTTAAAGACCTCGATGGCGAGGAAAAGACTACTAAATTTAATCTTGCTCAAGCTCTCAAAGGTACTTCTCTCGTTAAAGCCGAACGTACCGTCTTCGGTGAAATTAATAACGTTTCTCAAAAATACGGTGTCGACCTCTTCGATGCTACACTTTCTAATGTTTCCAGTGCCGCTCTTAACTTCCAATCTGGTGGCGATCAAATGTACTCTCTCATTAATATGATCACTGGTCTTGATGCTGCCGACTGGAACAACGCCGATACTCGCGACGATAAGGTTCTCGAGCTCACTCAAGATCCTAAGAAGAGTAGTATTCTCGAAACTGGTCTGAAGAAAGCCACTACCTTCCTTTCTAAGCAGAAGGCTGCCAATATTATTTCCATGAAATCTGATGTCTTCAATGGTATTATGCAGCTCTTCACTGCTAAATCCTTCAAGGATCTCACCGCCGATGAATCTGAAATTCCTACCGATCCAATCGAAAAGCAGAAATACTACGAAGAAAAACTTGCTGAAGCTAAGAATGCCGCCAAAGAAATCTTCGTCAAGCAAATTGAAAGTTCCGATGCTCGTAATGTTATTCTCTCCAGCCAGAAGAGTGGTGCCATTGCTCAAATGGATAACAATGTCCGTGCGCTCGTCTTCTCTGATGAACATGGTAATTTAGCCGAAAAAATTAAGACCATGAAAAATAGAGAAGAAGGCCGCCTCGAGCAAGACGCTAAGAAATATAATCACAAAAAATCTTCAAAGTAATCCTCAAATTAACTCTAGCCTTTTATGCTAAAATAGTATTATGGCTACATATAAGGTCCCACAAGACGTTGAGGCAGAGGATAGACTCCTTGGCCCCTTCACTTTTCGTCAATTCGTTTATCTTTTAATTGCCGCGATTGCCGGTGCCTTAGCTGCTGCTCTCTTTCAGATTTTTCCTCTACTTGCGATTTTACCATTACCGGTTATCATTTTCTTTTTAATTCTAGCCCTACCTCTGAAAAAAGATCAGCCGATGGAAACCTACCTTGCCGCCATCGTTAGTTTTTATATGAAACCCAATAAGCGTTTTTGGCGTCCCGGTCAAGGCGAAACCACCATCCAAATCACTGCACCTAAAATTGTCGAGAAATCTCGCACGCGTGATATTAGTGAGGAAGAAGCCAGTCACCGTCTGAGCTTTCTCTCTAACCTTGTCGACTCCGAAGGCTATGCTATTCGTGGCAATCATAATGGTAATTTTACCGAGAATTTCATCGCTGACACCGAAGATGTCAATGATTTTATGGATGATAGTCAAAACCAAAACCTGATTAATCTCATGCAAAAAGAAAAAGTTGCTCGTCACGCTGAAATTATCAATCAAATGAAAGCCGCTATTAATAATACTGAAAATGCCATGGGCCCTGCCACGATTTCTTCCCATCAAACCACTCTCGGTTCTAATTCATTCAGTCAAAATCAAACTACTATGAGTCAAACCTCATCGAACCAACCTACGCCAAATCCGTTTACCCAAAATCAGACCATTCAAAACACCAATACTCTCGCTAACCGCAACCAATCAATTCTAAATTCTAATTATCAAAACCTCGCCAATAATCAGAATTTTTCCATTAATACCATTAGTAAGGAAGCTAACCGTTATCGCGAAAATCTTGCGCCAAATGCAGCGCCTCAAACTTTCGTCACCCAAACCCCTTACACTCCGAATTTTACTCAGCCACCGACCACCCCTCCTAATATTAATCAAAATCCATTTATTCAACATTAAAGGCGCCTATGAATCAAAATAATTTTAACCAAAACCAAACCAATCCCCAAATGAATCAGGGAACCATGCCGGGATATCCACAGGCTAATAATCCTCAAATGATGAATCCTCAAACTATGGGTTCGATGAGTCAATTCATTCCACAGTCACCTCAAGCTACTGCCGCTGCTCCACGTCAAATTGTCGACCCTTCTTCCACTCAATCTACACTACTCTTTTCCGAACTTCGTGACGGTTTAATTATCATGAAAGATGGTTCCTTCCGCGCCGTCGTTGCTTGTAAATCTATCAACTTTGATCTCATGTCCGAACCAGAACGTGAAGGTGTCGAGTATTCCTATAAGGGTTTTATTAATTCTCTCAATTTCACCACCCAGATTCTTATTCGTTCCCAGCGTATCGATATTGCGCCTTATATCGAAAAACTCACCGAAATTCGTAAAAACAATGACAATATGCTACTCGGCGTTTTAATGGATGATTATATTAACTTCATCGACTTACTTTCTCAAGAAGCTAATATTATGGATAAGTCTTTCTTTATCGTCGTGCCATATTTTATCAATAACGACCTCGAAAAAGCTAGCACTCAAACTAAAAATATCTTCAGTAGTTTTTTCGGTGGTAACGACACTAATCTCATTACCAAAATCGATCGCAATACCTACGACAAGGCTACTGCCGAAATCGATAAGCGTGTCGAAACCATTGTTAGTGGCCTCTTCAGTATTGGCGTTAACGCCGTTCGCCTTAACACTAAGGAACTTTCTGAGCTCTTCTATAACTTTAATAACCCTGACACCGCCGTCCGTGAACCGTTTATTGATTTTAATAAAATCGGTACCATTTACACCAAGAAAACTCCTAGTCCATACGACCAAAACCCAAGGCCAAACCCAGAAGCGCCAAGGCAATTTAATCCTGCCATGAATCAAGCGTCAATGCAAACTCCAGGGCAAACTCAAAATCCAACCCAAACTCCAATCCGAAATCCAGCTCCAATGCAAAATCCAATGCAAGCTCCAGGTCACGCATTATCCCAAAACCAAGCCCCAGTCAATCAAGCTCCAATCAATCCCACTCCTACCAATTATCCAGGGAATCAAGCAAGATAATTTTTAAATAATTTTATAAACATAATAGAGGAAACACATGGCTAAAAAACTTACCGCTGCCGAAATCGCCGCTCAAAAACAATCGATGGAAGAAGCAGAAATTCAACGCGCGTTTGAGCAGGGTATTACCACCCTTCGCGATTTAATTTCTCCATCTTCTATTGAAATTCAATCCGATCATTTCCGTCTTGGTACTAAATACGGTCGCACTATTTATGTCTATGGTTATCCTCGTACTCTCAGTACCGGCTGGCTCAGTCCTCTCATTAATATCGATGAGGTGCTCGATATTTCTATTTACATCTACCCGGTCGATACTACCGTCGTGATGAAAAACTTGCGTAAAAAAGTTACTCAGCTCGAAGCTGATATTTCACTTAACGCCGAAAAAGGCCGCATTCGTAACCCAGAAACCGATGCTGCCATCCAGGATGCCGAAGAGCTTCGTGACCAATTACAGCTTGGTTACGAAAAATTCTTCCGCTTCGGTCTTTATGTTACACTCTGGGCTGATTCACTCGACGAATTAAATTACGTCCAACATAAAATCGAAACTATGTTCGGTCAATTAATGATTTTCTCTAAGGTTGCCACTTCTCAACAAGAGCAGGGGATGAATACCACTATGCCGATGGCCACTGACCAACTCCAAATTCGCCGCAATATGAATACAAGCGCCATCTCGACTTCCTTCCCATTTACTTCTGCTGATCTCACTCAGGAACGCGGCATTCTTTATGGTGTTAATATGCACAACCAAGGCTTAGTCATTTTTGACCGTTTTACTCTTGAAAATGCCAACCTCGTGGTCTTTGCTAAATCTGGTGCTGGTAAGTCTTTCGCCGTGAAGCTTGAAGCTATTCGCTCGATGATGATGGGTACCGAAATTGTCATTATCGACCCAGAAAACGAATATCAAAAACTTAGTGACGCCGTCGGTGGTTCTTATGTGCGTCTCTCGCTTAATTCTGATGTCCGCATCAATCCTTTCGACTTACCAAAAGTCATCGATTCCGAAGATGCTTCTGACGCTCTGCGCGCCAATCTCGTTACTCTACATGGTCTTTTCCGTCTCATGCTCGGTGGTACTCAAATCGGTCCGAACGGTCAGCCAATTTCTTCACTTTCCGCTAATGAAGAAGCTGACCTCGATCAGGCTCTCATTGATACTTACGCTCGTGCCGGCATTACTTCCGATCCGCTCACTCATCAATCCACTCCACCTACCATTATTAATCTCTATGACACCCTCGCTCATATGGGAGGTTCCGGCCCACAACTCGCCCAACGTCTTCGTAAATACGCCACTGGTACTTTTGCGGGTATTTTTTCTCAGCAATCCAATATTGATATTAATAACCAAATGGTCGTCTTCAATATTCGTGACCTCGAAGATGAACTTCGTCCAGTTGCCATGTATATCGTACTCAATCACATCTGGAATATTGTGCGTGCCAAACAAAAACGCCGTATTCTCATCGTGGATGAGGCTTGGCAACTCATGAAATATGATGACTCGGCGAACTTCCTTTTCTCCCTCGCTAAGCGTGCTCGTAAATATTATCTCGGTCTCACTACTATTACTCAGGACGTCGAAGATTTTATGAGTAATAAAATGGGTCGTGCCATCGTCATGAACTCTTCCATGCAGCTCCTCTTAAAACAATCCGCTGCCGCCGTTGATGTTTTGTCTGATGTTTTCAAACTTACTGAAGAGGAAAGAAAGCGTCTATCGAGTTTTCCAATCGGTCACGGTCTTTTCTTTGCTGGTCAAAATCACGTCCATATCCAAATCGTCGCTTCTGATACCGAAACCAGTCTAATTTCCACCAACCCAACCCGTTACGATAAAACTAACTAATTTAAAAGATAAAGACCATTCTAAAAAAATAAACTCAGCATAGTGGCATAAAAATAACTCTGAAAAAAGAGTTATTTTTATCTAAAAATCAGTCTAACCCACTCGATTTTTTTCCAAAAATTTCATATAATATTCTTATGTCAAAGGTCTATTACGGCGAAGATAATATTAAGCCTGATTTTTCTGTGTCGAAAAATTCGGATAATAATTCCGCTGTTTTTAGAAACCAAATTGCCTCTCAAAACACTAGTTCCAGCCAAAACGCCCTACAATCTCTCGAAAATTCTAGCGCTGTCGCGAATTCTGAGACTAATTCTTTAGCCAATCTTCGCGATCTTGAGCAAAAATCTTTCTATACCGGCTCCGGTAATTTCCAAAATCAAAACCAACTTTCCGGCAAAGAAAAAGTCAAAAAACTCAAAAAATATGCCCCGCTCATTGGTCTTATCGTCCTCCTTTTTGGTGGACTTTTTAGTGTAATTTTTGGCATCTCTAATATCGCCAATCATATCGAAACTCTTATCACTCGAGCTACCGACACCATGTTCGGAACTTATTCCGCCACTTCTCTCCAAATGACTAAGGAATACATGCAAAAAAAACATGGCAAATTCCCAGACTATCTCAAGCAACGTCTCGCTAAAAACGATATCGAAGTACAAGAAAAATCCAATGAATATGTACTTATCTACAATAATAAAATCATTACCGCTGACAAACTTAAATCTGTTTATGATTCTGATCAAAAATTTCAGCTAGCCTTCACTAAATCCAAGCGCGGCCGCTCTGCAAATTTTTTTGATCCAGGCGCCGCTGCTACTTTTAGTTCCATTAAAGTCACGAGGAATCTTTTTAAATCTTTCAAACGATCGGATGATAAAGCTGCTGATGAAAAAGCCTTTATAGAGACCGATATTAATCAATATAAAGGTCAAGGAGCTGAGGGTCGCTATGTCACTGAAGAAGAAGTATCAGAAACCGATAAAGATGGTAATACTAAAACTACCGTCGAAAATGAACCTCAATCCGTAGAGAGTAAGTCTTATAACTCTGACACTCCAGACGTTGATACTGATGGACAAAAACCAAGTTCTATTGAAACCGAAAAGGCCAATCTTAAAACCGCCAACACTAAAGCCCAAAAATTTATCGACGGCTTATCTGTAGTGGCTGGTGGTGCGGCACTCGGTTGTGGCGTATTACGTGTCGCCAATATGGTAAGTTTAGCCGTAGCTGCCTCTCAAATTATCAATATGGTACATCATTTCTCCTCCACTATCGAGCCACTCAGTAAGGCCAAGGCTGGACAGGGAAATACTTCGCCGATAGATGAAGCTTTATCAAGGTTAACAACATCAAAAAAAGCCAAATATATCGATACCTCCGATGGACAAGAAAAAGAAATTGAAGGCGCTCCAGTTCAGGCCCAAGGTGCCTACTCTGTACTTTCAGGTGAAAAAGCTCAACTCAGTCAAACCAAAAACTATGCCATTGAAAATGTTTTTAATGCGGCTCAATTCAGTATTGCCACTTCCACTACCGCCAATGCCGGATGTGCCGTTGCTAGCTTCGCTGCCTCTGTAGTTGATATTGCTTCTAATGTTGCAGCTGTGGTTGCTACACCTTTTAGTGCTGGTACTAGTATTGTTGCTGTAACCGTACTTAAAAAATTTGCCGCCCAAAAAACTCTCAGTATTATTGCTGGTTTTGCTATCAAAGCTGGCCTCGCCGTACTTATTCCATATGTTGCAAAAACTATTTTTAGTAACCCAGCTCTTGTTTTACAGGGTATTCCTGGCGGCGAAAGCTTTGTTGGTGGCGCGAATATTATGAACGGGCGTATTGGTCGCCAAGCTGCTGGTCAAGGTCCCGCCTCAAAAGAAATTGCTGATGCTTATTTTCAAGAAACTATCATTGCTGCTAATGAAGAGGCTAAACTCGATCGTATGAATCGTAGCCCATTTGACGTTTCTAGTCCAAATACTTTCCTCGGTAATCTTGTAGTCCGTTTTGGTTATATGCCATACAATAATAGTCCTCTAAAGAATCTCTCCAATCTCACCACTAATACCTCTAGAAGTATTAGTTCACTCGCAAACATTACCGCCACAAATACTTTTGCTGCCAATGGTGTAGTTAGTACAGTTTATGATTCCAATATTGCTGGCGTAAATTTCAAAAATCAGAGACAAGATTCCAAAATTTGTCAGCGTCTTGCTAATATTGGTGCCGTCTGTGATATGTATGGCTCAGACATCAGTGCTTCTGATCCAAGTCTAAAAAATCTCGATGAATCAGATTCCACCTATCAAAGCATTATTAAAAAATATACAACTAAAAAAGACAATAAGACTCAAGTTATTGAAGCCAGTCTTCTCGATAATAAGATTCGTTATTGTGATAACCGTGAATCTCCATTTGGTGTCTTCGACCAAAATATCATGGATGATTTAGTTCAGAAAAAAGAAGATGCCCTAAAAAATAGTGGTATTCTTGGTAAAATTATTCATCAAAATCTCTTCGGTTTTATACCTGATTTAATGGGGTTAAAAGATGGTATCGAAAAACTTATTGCCGCTGATCCAGATGCCCAAGCCTGGGCTTCTGGTAAAAACTGTGTCATGGGCGAATCCAATCCACATTGGAAAGAAATGCGTTATCTTCAAAAATTTGTCGAACGTAACCGTATTTGTACCCAAACTAAATGTGAAGATAACACAGATTCCGCTGGTAATCTTCAAGATCCAGTTCTAGCTGCAGCCACCAGATATCGTCAAGAAAATCCAATTGATAATTCCGCTTCTGGTCAACTTGCTAGATTCTCCGGACTTCGTAAAACTGATGCAGAATTCGTTCTCGCCACTATTGATTATTACAATTATCTAGCCGAACATCGCCCACCAGAAACCTTAGCTGATATTCTCGTAAAACCAGTCAAGACTTTAATTAGTGGGGAATCACTTTACCGCTCCACCCTAGCAAGTCAAATTAATCATCTAAAACAAGACTCCGATACAAAATCTAATCAAGAAAAAGAAACTAAATATATTTTAGAATATAAGTTCCGTACACAAACTTCTCTTGTTTAATGTTATAATTAAACCACATGAATAAGGTCAAAACACTTTCTAAAAATCTCAAAAAATTCTTTTTGAACCCCCGTTTTTTAGTCTCTTTTTTCATTCTTCTAACTTTTACCATTATTAACGCCACCTACGTCCACGCTGAAAATGACGATAATGTTTTAGATTTCTATGATAGTAATAATATTTTTTACTACGATGGTAAAGCTAGTGGTGGTTGCAACTCACCATTAGACTTATCGAATAACACTCTTTATAATGGTGACCCAGTCTTAAAAGAATACGAATTAAAGAAAATTGAAGAAAATAAACCAGTCTATGAAGCTGCTGCTAATGAACAAGGTTTTGAATGGCAAATATTAGCAGCCATTCACGGCATGGAATCTAGCTATGTAAATAATATGAATCCAACAGATAACGCACAAGGTGTTTATCAGTTTTTAGAACTTGATGGTATGTTTCCACCTGGACAAAAAATTTCACCCGCAGAATTCGAAAAACAAACCAAAATGGCTGCTGCACAAATTCGAAAAAGATATGCTGAAAAATTAGATTTATCCTCAGAAGATGGTATTAAGGAAGCATTTTTCCGTTATAATGGTACCGCAGATCGATATAAAATGCAGGCCAGAGTACGTGGGTTTGATGAGGCTGGTGTAAATCGCGGTGAGGGATCACCATATGTTATGAATTTAGCTGATGCATCTCGTGATTCACGTAATGACAAAGAGTGGCGCGAATTTAGATGCGATCATGGATGTATTTTACCAGCCACTATTCGACCTGGTGCATTTCTGATTTACAAAGCCCTAGGCGGACGCGGATCAGCTGGAGGTAATAATTGTATTGGTGGTGAGACCGGTAATCTAATTGTCGATACCGCACTTAAATTAGCCTGGCCACAAACCGATATCGCAAAAGCTAAAGCTCACCAATTAACAGATTCGTATAAACTTGCTATGGAACAGAACGGTTTAACTAACAGAGTAAGTCCAATTGGTGCATCCTGTGATGTTTTTGTTTCTTCTGTTTTTTCATTTTCTGGAATAGACCCAGAATTTGCCAAACATTGCTGCGGAGTATCTTTTAGTGGAGACACATATACATATGTACATAATTCACCATTATATGAGCGTTTACCATATGATGATAATTTTCTGCGCGACAAATCAAATTACAACGATCCTAACCTTCAAAATGGCGATATTCTTTTAAAAACTTCAGGGAATGGTAATGGAGAGAGACGTGGACATATTGCCATTTTCTATCGTGATTCAGCAAAAGTACCACATATGATTCATGCCTCACATACCGATAGAACCGGCGCCGTAACTGGTGTTTATGGTGCTCCTTTTGAAATTTGGCGTTATGTTGGAGATAAACCAATTAATAATACTAATACTACGGTTAAAAATAATAAGGATGAAAATAAAGCTACTAATAACACTGAAAATATTCCAATTTCTCAATAATAATTAGGATAAAATATGTGGGTAAATAAATTTCAAAATTTAACTAAACTTCAAAAACTCTTAGTTTTTATTTTGCCTATTTTACTAATTTTTATTATTTTTACAGCTCTATATTTTACATCCACTTATACCGCCAAAGTAAAAATTCTTATTGCACCAAAAACTGCAGAATTATATATTGACGGTAAGAAATATAAAAATTCAGATAATATCACATTAACTCCCGGAGAAAAACAAGTTCTTATAAAAGCGGATGGTTTTCTAGAATATAATAAAAAAATAAATTTTTCTAAAGAAAAAACCACACTTATTTATGAATGGCTAGAACCGACTAACGATAATAAAAATTATTATGACAATCATGAAGAAGAATCGCAACTACGAGAAACTATTGAACAATCTGGTTTTTCAATAGAACTAGATGAGTATAATAATGATCCAATTTTTAAAGTTACACCAGTCGCTAACTACAAACTCGGTTTTACTGCCTCGGCTTCCCGAGACGAGAAAGATTTTAATAAAATTACATTAAGTATTGATCTTATCACCTGTTATGATGAACGTGTAGATAAATTAAAAAAGAATGCCGAATCTTATTTTAAACAAAAGGGAATTAATTTATCTAAATATAAAATTAATTATACCCACTGCAAAAACAACCCAACAGACATAAAAGTTCAATCTTTTAAAGCCACCGATAAGTAGTTATTTTTTCACCATTTATTCCACAGATGTCAATATCACCTGGTGATTTTTGAATTTTTCCACCAGGGCAGTTTGTCTCCCCTTATCTAATTCTGAAAAAACATCATCGAGTAAAATCACCGGCTTTTTTCGCGTCTCCGTTTCAATTAGTTCCGCCTCATTAAATTTTAAAGCCAAAATAATCGACCGCGTTTCTCCCCGACTCGCTGTCCCATCCGCCAGCACCCCATTAAACTTAAATAAGAAATCATCCCGATGCACGCCAAACTTTGTAGCACCCCGCATTAAATCCATGCGAAATTCCGCATCTAAGCGCTTGTAATAGTCGTTTTGACTTAATCCACATAGAGAATCGTAATAAATCTCGATCTCGTCTAAATTTTGCGCAATCGAACGATATAGGGTCGTCATTTTTTCATTAATTCGCCCAATATAACGCTGCCTAGTTTGATTAATCGCCGTACCATATTTACTCAGCATAATATTTAATGAAAAAAATACACTTTCACTCTCCAGACCAAATTCTTGTTCCGAAATCGCAATCTTTTTTAATAAATCGTTGCGTTGTTTCAAAGTTTTTTCATACATCAATAAATTATGATGATAATTAAGATCAAATTCCTCTAAAATTCGATCAAAATAATTTCGCCGCTTCGTCGGGCTTGTGGAAATCAGGTGCATATCTTCCGGCAAAAAGAGAATTACCGGATATTTATCCTTCTTTGGCAACCTCGCACTTTTTTTATCTTGCACTAAAAATTGTTTTTTATTTCCGTCAAAAGTTGCCACGATTTTTTCACCGTCCGTTTTACCTAGTTCAATCCGATAAAACTCACTTTCTCGGTTCAAAATTTCTTTATCGGTCGCCTTAAAAGATTTTCCACGCAATACCAAATAAATCGCTTCAATCACCGAAGTTTTACCAATGCCGTTCGCCCCCAGAATCAGCGTCGTATCTGGTTTAATTTTTAAATAATATTCCTTATGAATGCGAAAATTATTTAATTTTATGTAATCAATTAACATCTAACTCTTCAAAGGCATAATAATATGGGTGTAATCAAAACTATTTTTATTCTGAATTAATACTGGTGAAAGCTTTCCAGAAATGCCAAATTTTAGCTCCTCTTCGTCTAATACTAATAAAACATCATTTAAGTATTTTGAATTTAACACTACTTTTGCATCATTCGAAATTTCCGCTTCAATTTCTGATTTATTCTCGCCAAACTCATTTAAGACCGAAGACACCACGAAGATCTGCTCATCTTTTTTCGACTCGCAAACAATTGATCCACTTGTCGCGCGCGAAAACAACGCCGCGAGTTTTACGCCACGTAATAATTCCGCCTTATTCAGCAAGATTTCTACCTGGGATTTTTCTGGGATTAATTTACGATAATCCGGAAAAGCTCCGTCGATTAATTTTGAAATAATTTCAATTTCACCTAGACGAAAACGCACTTGAAATTCATCGAATAAAATTTCAATATTTTCCATATTATCTGAAATTGCCCCGAGTACATCCACGATACATTGTACTGGTACAATTGCCTTAATTTCGCTCTCGATTTTATTAATTAACTTCTTTTCTGCTAAACGATAACCGTCGGTAGCTGCCACATATAGTCCACTCTCAAAACTATTAAAATAAATTCCCGTTAACGTCGGACGCGTCGTGTCTGATGAGCAGGCAATTTTTACTGCATTCATCCCCAAACGAAATTCATCAATCCCCATCTGGAAAGAAATTGCTGATTTTTCATCAAACTCTGGTAATTCTGGAAAATCTTCCGCTGCATTTCCGTTAAATACCGATTTATATTTTCCTTCACTCACCGTTAATTTTTCTTGATTTACCTGAATTTTCACTTCGCCCTTCGGTAGATTACTTACAAAATCTGCTAAAAGTTTGGCTGGTACGGTAATTTTTCCATCTTTGGCTAATGTGGTAGGCAAGTAATAATTAATTGCCATATCTAAATTGGTTGTCACTAAAGTTACTTTATTATCTTTAGCTTCCATTAAAACATTATTCAGAATCGGTAAAGTCGTACGACTTCCTCCTGTAATTCGACTAACGATACTTAATGCTTTGGCTAACTTGCTTTGTTCAACATTGATTTCCATAACTCTCCTTTCTTATATATTTATTAGTAGTATTAGTAGGCTATGTGTAAAAGTTGAAAACTGCATTTTTAATAGGGGTAATTTTTAAAATTTGCTTGTGTAAAACTGTGGGAAAAACTTGGAAAACTTTATGGAAAACTCGATTTTGTTTTCCACTCACTGTGTAAAACCTGGACTTTTCCTCAAACCAAACTGACTTTTTAGCAACCTTTTCCATTCTATTCCACATTGTTTTTCACCACTTTTCCACAATTACTTAAACGATGCCATTATTTAATTGATCACGAATCTCATTCAGCTGATCGCGTAGTACGAAATCTGTCTTCGTGTCGGTTTCAATTTTCTTAATCCCGTGCATCGCCGTCGTGTGATCTTTTAATCCCACTTCATTGGCAATTTTTGTCGTACTCATCTGTAAATCACGCGACATGATAAACATGGCGATCTGTCTCGCGGTTTTTATATGTGCTACCCGGCTGCGCCCACAGATTTCTTCTGGAGAAATATTAAAGAAATTTGCCACCGTTTCAATTACCGTGCTTGGTGAAAATACTTTCGAGCGCGTCGTATTGCCGACCACTCCCACCATTCCTTCATTAATCACCATTAGTGGGGAAATACACTTCACATCCGCCATCGCAATGACTTTACTGTACATACTTTCCAGGTCGCGAATATTGGTTTCCACACTTTTTGCAATATATTCAATCGCCTTATCCTCGATTTCCACGCCATTAAATTCCGCCTTTGCATGTAAAATTGCACAACGATCTTCAAAGGAAGGGAATTGGATATCATAAGCTCCGGTCTGAGTTAAGCGCGAAGCTAGTCGTTCGTCCACGGTTTTTAGTTGGCTTGGCAAACGGTCGGAAGTAATAATCACTTGGCGATTTAATTGTTGCATGTCATTAAAAATATTGAAGAATTCTTCCTGACTTTTTTCCTTACCCACGATGAATTGAAAATCATCCACAATTAAAACATCGAGTTCGGAAAAACGCCTGCGGAAATCATCCATCTTACCATTACGCACCGACTGAATAAAATCATTATAGAAATGGTTAATTGGAATATATAAAATCTTAAATTCTGGGTGTCTTCTCGCTAATTCGTTACCGATGGCTTCCACCAAGTGAGTTTTACCGAGACCTGCTCCACCGTAAAGAAAGAATGGGTTGTATTTCATTCCTGGGTTTTCAATGATATTTTTCGCCACCGAAACTGCGAGGTCATTATTCGTACCGATGATGAAATTGTCCATGGTAAATTTTTCACTAAGACCGGTCCGATTTTGGCTGCGGGTATTTAGAGAAGAATGTCTTTCTAAATCAATCCGCTGCACTGTTCCTACACGATCCGAGAGATTTTTAAAATTACTACCACGAGAATTCGTAGTTTCGCGTGATCGATTATTTTTATTGGTTACAATTAGATATTCGGTAGTTAAAACTTCAACTCCGTTATTTTTTAGAGCCGCTCGAATATCCGCGTCAAATTTTTTACAGATATTAGTCTGCATAAAAGTGTTAGGCACACTAATTTGGATATGACCATCCTTATTGGAAATTAAGGAGGTGTTCGAGTCCTTAAAGAATGTTAAGTAATGTGATTCTGGCAGTTTCTTTTCTAATTCAGCAAGCACATTATTCCACACATCAAACACCGACGCTACCTCCAAATATTAACTAACCTTGATTACCTCTATTATAACAGACCTTCAGACTTTTCCACAGGTTTAAAAAAATATTTTTTATTATATAGCTATACAAAAATTAACAGGGAAGGAGTTTTCCACAATTTTCGCCTAATAGATATACCCATGTGGAAAACTTATTGAAAAAAGTGGAAAACTAAGGTATAATTATACAAAGTTTACAAATCAGATAAAACTCTGTAATATAGTTTTATTAGTTTTAAGGAAAAATAATGCCAAAGCGTACATATCAACCACACAAGCGCCAACGCAAGCAAGAACATGGTTTCATGAAGCGTAACGCGACCAAGAACGGTCAAAAGGTACTCAAGCGTCGTCGCATTAAAGGCCGCGCTCGTTTAACTTACTAAAAAATTCACCAGCTTGTCTGGTGTTTTTTTATTTGAAATCACAAAAACCTCTTATGCTATAATTATTTTAGTGAAAACTTATATTAATGTTTTTAAAACTGTGATGCGGATTGCTCCTGGTAGGCGTCTGCAGGTTTTTCAGTTAATCATTAGTTACACCATTAGCAATATCATTAAACTTCTTCCACCAATCGCTACCGCTGGCATTATTTCCGTAGTTACGCGGGCTTCTAATTTTAACGCGATCTGGTTTTATGTGATTTTATTTATTCTCTTCACTATTTTGTATTATTCCGTCAATTCTTGGAGTTATTATTTGGAAACTGGACTGGTTCGCTATTATTATTCCACCACTCAGCACCTTCTGTTTAATCATATTGCGAAAAATCCTTTAATCCTCGAATCAATTTCTAAGGGTCGCATCACCGATACTTTTACCGAAGATGTGAGTTATATGTATAGTACTGTGCGCTCCGGTGTTTATGCCTTAACTAGCTTTTTTCAACTCTTTTTGATTTTCCTCATTTTTAGTGCTAATAATATTTTTCTTGGTCTCCTCGCTCTTATCGTGGATGCCATTTATATTTATTTAATGAATCAAAATTCCAAAGCCGCCGCCGTGCGTTTCGATGGTATTCGAAAAAGTCAGGATAAAAACTGGGATCTACTTTTTCAGATTCTCAATAATTTAAAGCAAATCACCAGTCTCAGTCTCATGCCGAGTCTCACTTCTAAAATTGTTTCTAATAATGAAGTCTTTGATATTCAAAATTCCAAGCGCTATAAAATTCTCAGCACCCGTTATTGTAAAATTCCACTGATTACTCAGATTGGCAAGATCTCCATTTATGTTTTCTTGGGTTATCTAGTTTTTAATAATCAACTCACTATCGATAAACTTGTGCTTCTCGTGGGGTATTATGAAATGGTAATCCGAAATACCGATAGTGTGCTTGAGGAACTTTTGAATCTCAGCAACTATAGTATCCGTATTAAGCGTATCGATAATATTTTGAAGTTTAAGAGTGATAATCAAATTGATTACGGTGATCTAGATAATGATTATATTGAAGGTGAAGTAGTTTTTGATCATGTTACCTTTAAACTCAAAAATAAGAAAATTCTCGATAATATTTCTTTCCGCGCCCGCCCAAATGAAATCACTACTATTGTTGGCCGTCCAGGTTCCGGTAAGACCACAATCATTAATTTACTTTATCGTCTCTACGCGGCAAATTCCGGTAAAATTCTCATCGATAATGAATCAATTTATCATTATTCGAAAAAAGTTTATGCCTCAAATGTCTCTGGTGTTTTTCAAAATCCCTTCGTTTTTTCTGCCTCAATTCGCGAAAACCTCAATATTATTAATCCCAATATTAAGGAGCAAAATAAGGCCCTGAAGCGTGCGCGGATTTATCAAAAAATCATTAGTCTGAAAAATCAATTTAATACTAAAATTGATCTCGAATCGAAAGTTTTAACCGATGGCGATCTTCAAAAACTTGCCATCGCCCGCGCCCTTCTGACCAATGCCGAAATTTTAATTTTTGATGAGGTAACCTCTCATGCTGATCCTGAAACTATTAAGGATATTATAGAAATTCTCGAAGATTTGAAGCAGGATCACACGATTATTATTGTTACGCATCGTCCAGAGATGATGAAAATTGCTGATCAAGTAATTGTTTTGAAGGAAGGGAAGATTATTTCTAAGGGTAAAAATAAAGATGTGCTTTCCAAATCCGCCCTTTATCGTACGCTTCGTACCGCTACTTTTGTGGAAAATTCTGATGATGAGAAAGAATTCGAAAAAAGTGATCGCTCTTCCGATATTATTCCGCTCGATTCCATCTCTAATTCTATGATAAAATAAAGTAATGTTAGCCAGTAAATATCGTTTTCATTCCAGAGGTGGCGTTAAATATACTTATCAAAAGGGAAAGACTATTCGTACCCCGAAATTCTCCCTGGTTTTTGCACCGAATCAACGTGGAAAACAACGTTTTGCTGTGGTTATTTCGAAAAAAGTTATCAAATCTGCCGTTGGTCGCAACCGTGTGCGTCGCCGTGTTTATGAGGCGATCCGTTTAAATCTTACCGAAATCCCAGAATCGAATGATTATATCTTTATTGTCTTTTCTAAAGATCTTAAAACCATGGATTTTACTGAAATCGAGAAATTAGTCTTGAAGCTTGCCGAACAGGCGAAGATTGCCAAGAAATAAAATATCTTTCATGATATAATTAATCAAATGTTTGAGTTAATTGATTTTTTAATTGTTAATCCTATTATTAATATTCTTTTCGTAGTCTATAACTACATCGGTGATTTTGGTTTCGCTGTAATTATTTTTACCGTGATGATCAAGCTTGCCACCTGGCCACTAGTCAAAAAACAATATCATCAGACTAAATTGATGAAAAAAATTCAACCAGAATTAGTTGAAATTCGTAAGCGTGCTAATGGTAACAAACAACTCGAATCTCTCGAGATGATGAATCTTTATAAGAAGCACAATATTAAGCCGATGGCTTCGATTTGGTCACTTCTAATTCAATTACCGATTTTCTTTGCGCTATTTTTCGCGGTTCGTGTGATGGTTTTACCTTCTACTTCTGATAATGTGGAAAAACGTGCCTATCCAGTGGTTGCTAAACTCGAACGTATTGATGAAGTAATTAAGCTTCAAAAATCTTTTCTTGAAAATACTGGGGAGAAATCCTACGATTTTAAGCCTCAACTCTTCGGTACTATCGATCTTTCTACTCGTGCCGACCTGAAGACTAAAAGTGGTCTTTTCGTAATGGCGTTAGTTCTATTAGTTGCAGTAACTAGTTATTATATGGCTAATATGCAAATTGCTCGCTCCGGTAAGAAAAAGCAGAGTACCTGGAAAAAAATGATGGAAGATGCCAAGGCTGGCAAGGATCCAAATCAGGCTGATATTAATGATATGGTTTCTAAGCAAATGAGTTTCATGATGCCTTTGATGATGCTATTCTTTACCATGAATCTACCGGGTGCTCTCGTACTTTATTATTTCTTATCCAACCTCATCTCAGTGATTCAACAAAAAATCGTTTTCGCTCATGTCGATAATGAAATGGATGACAATACTGATCGTGCGATTCTTCGTGAACTAAAATCTGCCAATAAGAAGCTACAAGAAGCGGAAATTATTGAAAATAAGAAAACCGGTACTAAAATTACTCGTATTAAGGCTCGTGATTCAAAATCTCAAAATAAACAGAAACACCAAAACTCATCCCTAGATTCAAAAAGCTAGGAGAAGGAGTTTTTTATGAATCGTGATGAATCGGTTCGCTTTGCTACAAAATATCTCGAAGACCTATTATCTTTCTTCGGAATTAACGTCGCTGTCTGGTCGACTATCGATGACCAGGTTATTCAATTAAGTGTCCCTAGTACTAGCTTAAATTCACTTTTAATTGGTAAAAATGCTGGTAATCTTCGCGCATTACAACATATTGTTTCGATGGGTCTCACCATGAAAAATGCCGAAATTACTCGTGTGAATATCGACATTGCAGATTATAAACACCAACGCATGGAGCGCATTGAAAAGAAGGCTGAAGGCTGGATTAATAAGGTTCGTCAAACTGGTGAATCCATCACCCTCGAACTTAATGCCGCTGATCGCCGCGTAGTACATAAATTAGCTGAAGATTATTCTGATATTTATACTCACTCCGAAGGGGAAGGTCGTGAACGTCATTTAATTATCTCGAAGAAGAACTTTGATTAATCTAGATTAAACTTCTAAAATACTATCACTAAGAAGTGGTAGTATTTTTTTATTAAAAAAGAGACCTTATGTGGCCTCTTTTTTTAATATTATCTTTGGGCTTTGCGTTTTTGACTACTTACATTTTAGTTTGTAGTTTTCTTGGCGGTTTCTTTACCGCGAATAATTACGAAGTCATAACCATGGCTCTTAACACCTTGTGGCAACTCAGATTTGTTTTTTACTTCAACCTTGTAATAATCTGTTAAACCTTTTTTTGCCACTGGTTTTTCACCAATTTGATAAATCGTTATATCTTGATAATCTGAAGTTGGCGCATTATCCGTCTCGATATTCTTAAAGCCAACTTTTTCAAGCTCTAACTTCTCATCACTGGCCGCGCCGCGTTCACCAGAACCATTCAAGACTAATAATCTGGCTGTTGCTACGCTATCTACGTTCTCGGTTATCGCCTTCTGAATGTATTGGTGGATTTTCGTATAATTATTTAAGCCGGCGGCTGGAATTACGTAGGAAATATTAATCCCTTGCACTGGGTAACTGGCATTTGTCACGTAAGTTGTGCCATCTGGTAAGTTAGCTAGCGGCAGAGTCTTGATGTTTTCTGAATTAAAACCAGAAAGTAAATGTGCGCCAGTCTTCATTTCGTCAACCTTAATATTAGTGCGAATATTATCTCCCAGCGCATTTACTAAGGCGATCATAGCAGGAATATCCATACCTTTTTTCACGATTTTTTCTTTCACTGCCGTTAGAATACGTTGTTGATTTTCACCACGTGTGAAATCTCCCCCAGATACACCATGTCTAGCACGAGCTAACGCCAAGGCCTTCTCGCCATTCAAGGTGGTTGGTATATTTTTCTTAATCACAATATTAGTCCAACCATAGTCGGTAATATCTTCATCAAAAGTCACTTCGATACCACCCAGTGCATCCACAATTTGAATTAATGAACCCCAGTTCAAATGGATATAGTAGTGATTTTTTAGACCAGTTACTGTTTCCAGTACGTTCATTACGGCCTGCGCGCCCGCTTCTTCATTCCGCCCATTATTACTGGCACAGGTGTAAACTTCGTTAATTTTACCCGCATAGCAAGCCTCACGGCCCACCTTTAAGTCGCGCGGAATACTGATCATGTTCGCATTTTTCGATTCCTGATTTAAAGTCACTTCCATCAGGGAATCAGTGAGTTGTGCGCCGTCATGTACTCCACGACCCTCGTTGCCGCTCATGTCATATCCAGAGGTACCGAAAATTGCAATATTGGTCTGTCCGTTCGCATCAGCTTTAAGTGGGGTATATTTTTCACTTACCATCGTACTGACAAAATCGAATAAATTGGATTTACCACCGGTGATTTTAGTGATTATTTGATTACCGTAAAAATAGCCAACTCCGCCTACGACCAATAAGAAAACTAAAAAGAAGCAAAGTTTTTTATGGCGGAAAAAGAAAGGTTTCTTTTTGGGTTTTTTATCCTTATTAATCTCTTCGTCAATTTCTTCCGAATCGATATCCTTTTCATCTTCGTCATTTAGAGAACTACGTTTATTATTGCGGTCCAAACCAAATTCATTCTGTTTCTGATCTTTTTCGAGATTAAAAGCTGAAATTGGTTCCAAAAAATCGTCGTAATTATCATTTTTAGAAAAATCTTCCGCTACCACTTCTGGTTCACTCGATACGGTCTCAACTCTAGCGATTTTTGTTCGACTAAGTTTTTCACGTTGGATTTTTTCAATTTCCAATGGGTCAAGCAATTGCTTCCTCGGTAAAGGATTTGTCATATTTTTCTTAAAGACCGGAGTGGTACTCTTGGCACTTGCAGAGGCTGTCTTACTACGTCTTGGAGCTAAACCATCAATATAAGCACTCTTCATTATTTCTCTCCCATCCTTAAGTTTTTATTTACAAAAAATAAATCAATAAACAAAATACTCTGTAAAAATCTAATTTTATTTATCCTCATCTAATATATAATTATATCAAATATGCGTTACAAATTGACTAAAAAACAAAAGCGTTTAATGGATTTTCTTGCTAAATTCATTGCCGAGCATGACCACTCACCATCCTATCGCGAAATCGCCTCTGGTCTGGGCCTCAAGAGCCCAGCTTCCGTGGCGGAGCATATCGATAATCTAGTTGCTCTAGGTTTCTTAAAGCGCGAGGAAGGGTCTGCGCGCTCTCTAGTCATAGTCGACCGCTCCTTCCCGGAAACTACGGAATTATTTAAGCAACGCCTCGAGTTTGCTACCGATGAAGAATCTGAAATCCTTCATCAAGCGGCTGAAATTCTTGGCCTAGAACTTGAATCGGAAAATCTTTAAACTTCTAAAATACTCCAAACTTTTGGGGTATTTTTTTATGGTCTAAAAACTAGTTATATTTTGAAAAAACATATAACATACCTCTGTTAAAATATTAGAACCGAACAAAACCAAACACTAAAACCGAACAAGTTTTTATTAAACCAAACACCAATGTGGAAAACGTCAAAATGCTTGTGTAAAACCGTGGAAATTAAAACCGAACAAGAAAAATAACTTAAAATATAAAATCTAATATCTGTCAATGTGAATATGTGGAAAACTTCTCATCTTTTTTGTGGTAAAATTAAGCAAAGGAGGTTGATGAATTTTTCTGAACTGAAAGCTAAGCTTAATAAGTCTGCGTCATCTATTTTTGGCGGGACAGAAGAATCTCAATCTAATCTAATTTCTTCCGAATCTGATTCTTTGCGCGCACCTGGTTTTGAATATCTAAAATCACACGATTATTATTTTGACGCCGCCTGTCAGTCTTTGCGTCCACAGCCCGTGATCGATAGTTTAGTGGAATATTATACGGAATATAATTCCTGTGGTGAACGGGTGAAATATGCTTGGGGTCAGAAAACCGACCAAAAAGTTACAGAAACTAGAGAAAAAGTTCTGAAATTCCTTAAGCTCAAACCTAAAGATTATTTTGTTAGTTTCTCTATGAATACTACTTATGGTCTGAATTTATTACTTAATCAATTTAATTTTAAGCAGGCCAATATAAAAACTATTGTCACCTCTGATATTGAGCATAATTCAGTTTTTCTTTCCACTTTATCAGCTTCACAAACTACTAAAATCGAGCGAATAGTTCTTACTCGCGATAATGACGGCTCGGTCCAAGTTTCCGAAATCCCTGATAATTCTATCGTGGTGATGAATGCTATGAGTAATTTTAATGGCGCAAAACTTAATCTCAAAGAATTGGCTGAATATGTCCACTCGAGAAACGGTTTTATTATTGTCGATGCCGCTCAAGCGATGGCGCATAATTCCGAGCTTCTCCATAGTATTGAACCGGATGCCATCTGTTTTTCTGCGCACAAAATGTATAGCGCCTCTCTCGGTGTTATTGTAATGAAGAAGTCTTTCGCCAAGCTTTTTGATACAACTTTTATTGGTGGTGGTATGGTAGATGATGTGAAAAAATCTTCCTACCTCCTCTCTGCTGACAATCCCGATCACTTACATACAAAATTCGAACCAGGCCTCCAGGCTTGGGGTGAAATCATCGCTCTTGGTACCAGTCTTGATTGGCTGAATTCTTTAGAAAAATCCAACCACGAGCGTTTAGAAAATAACATCAATAACCTTTATGATTTTTTGAAAAATCATCCGAAAATCCATCTCTTGAATCAAACCCCAGCTTCCACGATGTCCTTCTATATCGAAGATTTAGATTCTCATCTTCTTGGTGAATCACTCTCTGATCAGGGAATTATGGTACGTACCGGTTATTTTTGTGTTCATTACTATCTTTCTGAAATCAAAAAATATCCACCACTCCTTCGTATTTCACTAGGTTTTCATAATTCCACCGCCGATGTCGCACATTTAATTAAAGTATTATCAAAAATTTAACAAAGGAAAAACATGGTTTGTATAGCAGCATTTATTATCTTAGCGCTTCTGTCGGTCTTCGTCGGCTTTCTTAGTCTCTTTAATAAGGCCCTTGGAAAAAAATATTGGGCCACTTTTAAGAAAGCTTGGCACTGTGTTTTTAGGAAGGTACGTTTGCAAAAATGTGACACCAATTTTAAGGATGAAGTCAAAAATAGTCTCCTAAAGAAGGTAGTTCTAAAAAATCCTAAACTCGTAAAACCCCTCAGTGCTTTGATTGAAATTATTTCCGTGGTGATTGTTTTTGTTACAGTTTGGTCCATTGTGATTGCGATTAAATCGCTTCTTGCTCTTTGGGTTTTTGGTACCTGTAATGTCTCAATGCCAAGCCAATGTGGTCTCGGCGCGGAAGTTTGTAGCATCGATCAAGCCGAGCCAACTGATCCAATCGGTAAAATCGGTCGTAGTTTTGCTGAATGGGGTGAAATTTTTACCGCCATTCCAGATCATCTCAAAACCTGGGACGCTAAAGATTACATCACTAATGTCTCTATCCCAATGATTACCATGGAAGAGGATAAAAAACTTGCCGACTATGCCGATTCTTTTGATTCAATCATTAATTATTATCGCGATGGCAGTACTACTAGTGGATCGATCGCTGTAAATGTTTTTGATCCAGGCTGTGTGGTTTGTGCGAAATCTTACCAAGCTCAAAATAAATCTGGTTTCTTCGATAAATATTTTACACTTGCCAATATTTACGCTATTCCGAATGGTGATAAGTATAAATTTGAAAATTCTGGTTTCATCCGTGATTATCTCTATGCTACCGTGCTTCGTATTAAAGAACGTATTAAAAATCTCTCTAATGATGAAATTAAAAATAACTCTGAGTTGATGGCTCTAATTATGGCTCCAAATTTCCTGATTAATGAAATTTATAGCGGGGAAGAATCTGGTGTACCAAATTACCAGGCCTTTAATTATAAATATGAAACCGATCAGCTAACTTTTATGCTCGGTCAGCACTATAGTTTTTATAATGTTAGCGACGCTGAAGTTCGTATTATTAGTCAGGCTGTCGATAAGCATCAAAACCAAAATATTCCTTACATTAAAATTAAGGAACGTGAGCTCAATCAAAACCTCGCTAATCAATTAGAAACTGAAGTTAAGAATATGCAGTCTCTGGTTCAGGATAAAATCCGTGCTAAGGGCATCCCAGTCGAAATTTACGACGGTAAAAAACATAATGGTCTCTATAAAGCTTCCTCATGAAAAAATCCACTGGCTCTAAATTAGTTTTCTTTAGTTTTCTTACAGTTTTTCTCGGTACCATTATTGGGTTAAAAATTATTAACCAAAAACATGAAATTCCTAAAATCTCAAAGCAAGACTGTCTGAAAAATATTGATTCCTCGATTAGTGGTAGTGATGAGATTTGCGCAAAACTTTCAGAGTCTCTCACTAGTCTTGATTTTAAAATTTCCGAAAGTTCCTCTTTTGATCTCAGTAATTTTAATCAATCCAATACGATTCTTACGGAAATCTTACTTCCAGTAGTCGATTTCTATAGTCCACTCAGCGATATTTCACAGGCTGAATTGAAGGATGCGGAAATTATTAAGAAATATAATGTTGAGCTAGTGGATTTTCGTAATATCACCAGTAGTCAGAAAGTGATTAGTCTTGACCAAAAATATTTTCTTGATGATTTTGCTCATGGTGCTAAATTTATTACCTGGAATCTCACCGGAAATCCGGCTACCTTCCCAGCCGTTCAGGAGGCATTAAAAGGTCTTAGTTTTTCTAATCCTCCAAGTAAATCCAATGTTGTGAGTTTTGCTGAAACTGGCGTCACCGCACTCTCGCGCCGTCTCACTTATAAACTTGGTCAAGTTGGGGGTAATGCCGAATATTTTACCGAAAAAATTAAAGATTTTCTCAGTAGTAAAACTTATAACCACATTAGTAACGAAGTAAGTTTTGCGGATAATTGCCAGGGTGGTTACACTACTACCACGCTTTGTGCAGACTGGAAAATGATGGGCGCTATCACTAGTCTCGGCACAGATATTGTCGAGTTAACCGGGAATCATAATAATGATTATGGTGCTGAGAATAATGTTAAATCGATTGCAGCTTATCGCGAGAAAAACCTTAAACTCGTCGGTGGTGGTGAAAATCTCGCTGCTGCTAAAATCCCACTCGATGTGAATGATCAGATTAAGTTATTTGCTTTTAATCAATCAACTAGTAGTGTAGCCAATGGTCAAATTGCTACGGAAAATTCCGCTGGCGCCAATCCTTATAATGAAGAAGAATTTAAGGCCGAACTCGCCGCCGCTAAGGCGAAAAATAAATTCGTCATTGTGAATGTCCAGTACTTTGAATGTTATGCTTATCCAAATAGCAAAATAGCCTTCCCGGAGTGTGATAAGCCAATTCCTAATCAAAAGGAATTTTTCCGCCACTTTATCGATCTGGGTGCCGACATGGTAGTTGGTACTTCCGCCCATCAACCTCAAACCTACGAACTTTATAAAGATAAACCAATCTATTATGGACTCGGTAATCTCTTCTTCGATCAGATTAGTTGGCCAGATACCATGCGTAGTTTGATTTTGACTCATTACTTCTACCAGGGAAAATATCTCCAAACTCGCATCTCGCCTACCCTCTACGATGAAAATTTTCAGACCTATCTTATCGACGAGACCGCTTCACGCGAATATTTAAGACGTCTAGTCTACGCCTCGCCAAAAGGCTACTAAAAATTAAAGAGAGAGAATATGAAAAACAATAAAGCAGCTACGGTATCTAGAAATTATTCTTTAGATTTATTGCGTATCGTGGCTATGCTTATGATTGTGCTTTTTCACGCTTGCTGTGGTCCTATTAATTACAATTTTTTGAATGATTTTAATAAAGTAATTTTTTCTTTTCTATTACATTTTGGTCAAATTGGTGTAACTCTTTTTATGCTAATTACTGGTTATTTTTCCTATAAAAGTACAAAAAAGCATAAAGATAAAATTATTTATATTTTATATAGTATTTGGTTTTTCTTCTTATTTAATATTTTACTATTCGTAATTTTTAAGGGAGAATATCAGATAGATGAATATTATGTTCTGCCAGTGAGTTCATATATGTTTTGGTATGCTTCGAGCTATGTTGTAATTTTACTACTTGCTCCATATTTTAATAAACTTATAAAAATTATAAGCCAATCAGAACATAAAAATCTTCTCGTAATTCTTTTTGTAGTACTGACGGTTTGTCCAACTCTGTATAGTTTCTATAATGGGGTTGTAGAGAATGGTTGGATTTTTACACGTTTCTTCTGGTTTGTTTTTATGTACTTTTTAGGTTCTTACATTTCTAAATATCAAAAAGAAAGTAATTTTCTTAATAGAGAACGTAAATATTTTATTTTACTGACATGCTTTTCCTTAGTCATGATGATGATATTTATGTTTATTGTAAAAATATTTTTATCTTTAATAAATCCTAAAATTCAAATGCATTTAATGTGGTCAATTAATTCACCAATAACGCTACTTACTAGTTTTTCAATTTTTATGGTTTTTGTTAAAATCCAAATTAGTAATAAATCTAGGGTAGCTAGAATCTTACAGAAAATTTCTACATATACATTAGATATCTATCTTTCTCATAATTTAAATGTATATTACGCAATCTTCGCAAGTGAGATAATTCTATTAAAAAATTACAGCGATTCGAAGAAACTGATTATCTTTGTTTTTGTATTAACGGTAATGGCTTTTGTCTATGGTTTAATTATTTCTATTATTAAAAAATATACCTTCGATCGTATCTTTTATAAAATCCTTCATAAAATTGACGATAAATTTAAATTAAATCTGTTTGAATAAAATAAATAAATGTTTTTCAGTTATGGTGATGGAATAATTTTTATGGTAAAATATAACCATAAAAGGTACCATTTGATATGAAAAAAATCTCTCAGAAAAAAGCACGCAAAAACAAGATTATTGTCTGGTCTCTTTTCTTTTTTGTCTTGATTGTTTTAGCCGGCGTTATTGTCTATCAAATTTTAACAGATAATCAATCTCGCATGAAGTCTCCTAGCTTAGCGGAGAGTACTCAGAATATTGAGAATAAAATTGAGAATACCAATATACCGGAAGCTAAAACCATTAATAATGAAGACGGCACTACTGAAGATGCTGCTGCGGGTCGTACCCCGAAGACTCCAGAAAAATATGAAGGTCAGGATGTTAATCAATTAGAAAAACTTACTGGCACTATTACATATTCTGCCAAATCTGCTAATTTCTATCGTATCAGGGTGAATATTAATCAATTTTTGAAGCTTCCTGGTACTTGTAAGCTTACCGTGCTTTCTGCAGGTAAAGTTGTATATACCGATTCAGTAAGCGTAGTTTCTAATCCATCCTCTGGTACCTGTGAAGGTTTTGATATTCCATTAGCTAAATTAGCTTCAGGTGATTATGATATAAAAATTGAAATTACCGCTAATCAGAAAACTGGTGTTATTGAAGGGAGGGCTACTATTTAATGCAAACTCAAACCGTACGTATTATACCTAAGAATATTAAGACTACTTCTCGACATCTCCCATTATTAGTCTTTGCCTTTTGTATGTTATTTGTTTTTAGTTTTTTGATCGTAAAAAATCTTAAGAAATCAAATGCTCTTAGTGTTTCCAATTTTCGTGCCGGTAATATTATTTCTGACTACACGATGTCGAATACGTCTACTATGAATGAAAAACAAATTCAGGAGTTTTTGACTCAGAAAAATCCTTGTGGCGATACGAATATTTGGCGCGCCAATCACTATTCTGGCTATAAGTATCATATTGAAAATGGTAAATTTGTTTGTTTATCTCAGGAGACCTTTGAATATAATGGTGTTAAGCAGACTGCCGCTCAGGTGATTTATGAAGCTGCACGCGATTATCGTATTAATCCACAGGTTCTTCTAGTATTAATTGAAAAAGAGCAGAGTCTAGTTTCTGATACTTGGCCGAATAGTATTCAATATCGCAGCGCCACCGGTTTTGGTTGTCCAGATACTGCAGAATGTGATTCGAAATATTATGGTTTTAGAAATCAAGTTAGGCACGCCGCTAAATTATTCCGTGATGTCTTAGATGGTGGCTACACTAATTATCCAGTTGGTCAAAATTTCATCTATTACAATCCAAACTTTGCTTGTGGTGGCTCTCAAGTTTATATTGAAAATCTTGCTACTTCTGCGCTTTATCGTTACACTCCATATCAGCCAAATACTGCTGCAATTGCAAATTACCCAGGCACTTCTTACTGTGGTGCATACGGTAACCGTAATTTCTATGCTTTATTCTTGCGTTGGTTTGGTGATCCCACCACCCATGCCGCCAGTAAAGCTACTACTGCTATTTGGGAGCGTTACTTATATCTAGATAAGGAGCTCGGTGTCTTAGGTAAGACTATTGGAAATACCTACGAATATAAAAAAGATGGTCAGGATTATAGTACTCAGCAATTTGAGCATGGGTATATCGTCAGTACCCCTACTGGTGCTTGGGAAAATTATGGAGCCATTCGCGGTCGTTGGGCTGAACTGGGTTATGAGGGTGGTAGTCTCGGTTATCCATTGAGTGGTATTTATAATTATCAAAAAGATAATAAAAATTACAGTGTTCAACGTTTTGAACATGGCTATATTATTGGTACACCTAATGGTGCCTTTGAAAGTAATGGTGAAATTAGGCAGACTTGGGCAACTTTTGGCTATGAGGCAGGATATTTAGGTTATCCAATTTCTAATGTGACTAAAAAGGGTAATTTAGAAACTCAAAAATATGATAATGGTGCTATTGTAAAACAACAAAATGAAGTTTCCGCTCTAAATAAAGCCATCTATGATCGTTGGCAGGAATTAGATGCAGAATCTGGGATTCTGGGTACCCCTATGGGTAGTACTTATCACTATCAACGTGATGGCAAAAATTACAGCGTCCAACGTTTTACTGGTGGCTATATTTTAGGTACACCAAAAGGCGCTTTTGAAAGTTATGGCGAAATTCGTGAACGCTGGGCTTCTCTCGGTTATGAGGCTGGCGCCCTTGGTTATCCATCATCTAGAATTGTTAAAGAAAATAATAAAGAAGTACAAAAATTCGTTAGTGGTAGTATTACTAAAACCCCTGAAGGAATTAGCGTAAATCTCGATGGTCAAATTTATCGTCGTTGGCAGGAACTTCAAGGCGAAGCTGGTGTCCTTGGTGACACTATTGGTGATACTTATCACTATAAGAAGAATGGTCAAGATTATAGCGTGCAACGTTATAATAATGGTTATATCTTAGGTACTCCTTCTGGAGCCTGGGAAAGTTATGGTGCGATCCGTCAGCGTTGGGCTGAACTTGGTTATGAAGCTGGGATTTTGGGTTATCCTGCTAGTGGTATCTATAATTATCAAAAGAATGGTAAAAATTATAGCGTACAACGCTTCGAGCATGGTTATATCCTCGGTACTCCTGAAGGTGCCTTTGAAAGTTATGGTGAAATTCGTGAACGCTGGGCCTCACTTGGTTTTGAGGCTGGGTTCTTAGGCTATCCGACTAGTCCAATTACCCATAATAATGGGAAATCAACTCAGAAATTTGAGCACGGTGAAATTACTATTTAGATAAGATCTAAGTAAAATGGATTCAAATAAAAATAGGCCTTATGGCCTATTTTTTGCTAACCTATTTACTTGTCTCTGGAATTACTTCCCAAAGGAATGGTAGGGAATAATAGTAATTTTTAAAGCGATTCTTTAAATCTTTGAGGTATTCTTGTAAATATGAGCTATCCTTGTGGTAAAGATTTAATTTTACTCCCTCCTCAATAGTGTAGGTTCTAATTTTAGTTAAATTTTTTACCTTATCATTAAGAATATCTTGAGCTATCTCGGTAATCACTCTTTGGCCGTCACGTTCAACGTGGGTTTGAATTGGGTCCGCCACTACGATGTAATTTGCTTCGAAAATATGTACTGGAAAACCGTCGCGTTTATCAATATGATGTACACCAGAAATATTAAATTCAGCTTTGCGAGGAATTTTAAAATTACTAATCATATCTTCATTTAAGATATCAGAGCTTGATAGAAAATATACATAATCTTCTGGTTTCATAATTGAAGCGAGATCATTATATAAATTATTAATTTCTGCAAAATCTTTACGCACGACCGGTCTAACATTACGTGAAATCCCAAAAATTAAATTATATGGTCGATTTACGTCGTTTTGGCGCTCGCCCGTAAAAGAATTTAAGGCTAATAAAATAATCGCCACTGGAATTAATAGACCAACAATTTTTAGTTGTTTAGAATTGGTGCCATTAGTTAGATAGATTACTAAATAACTAATTAGTACTAGTACGGAAGGGAGAATAATATACATATGTTGTACTCCCAGGGTTTGTACACGGGTAAAAAGTAGGAAGCCAATTATACCTTCGATGACACTCATACCTAGAAAAGCAAAGAGGAAATTTTTATGAGATTTTTTATAGGCAAAAACCACACCAATTGTTGCTAATCCAAGAATGATTAAGCCAAAATAACTGACGAAAAGCAGAATTTGATTCCAAAAATCTCCCAGTAAATAAGCGGAGTATGCTTCACTATAGTTTACTCCAATATAACGCATCAGAAGGCTTCTTGAAAAGACAAACATTAAGCCAATAATGGTTAATCCGGAAACTACAAATTTTGCTACTAATTTTAGAGATTTTTTGATAAATAATTTAGTTTTTCCAAATTTCTTTAAATTGTAACCAGATAGAATTATGAATAAAGTTATAAAGTTTGCAATTGCAAAGAATGAGAAATATCTTCGTAATAGAATTAAAACAAAACTAAGAAATCCTAAATAAATAAAACTTGAGATAAATTCCATCTTCGTTCTAGCAATCAGTAGAAAGATTAAAGCAACTACTACTAAACAAATCGCATCTGGTCTTCCATCAAAAACCGGTACAAGTAAGGCAGGGAAGAAGATCGTACTAGCAAAGACGCCAGCTGTGGTTAACTTACTAAATTGAATATTAGAATATTTTTTAAATAGTAATCTAATTGTGTAGGTTAATATTAAACAAAACGGTACGACGTAAAGATTAAAAATCGTTAACACAAAAACCGTACGACTATTACCTAAAAGTTTTAGAATTGGTAACATTGGTACAATTGGCAGGTGATTATAATCAGTACTGAGTGACCCGACAATCTCACTTTTTAATGCTCGAAGTCCACTCGTTTTTTCTATTTCAAGTAATTGATTGGTATTCTTCCAGTAGGCAGAAAGATCCCATGAGTATAGCATTTTTTCCGTTTTTAAATAATTCACCACTAATAGATTAGCTAAAATAATCGTAATTAAAATTAGAAAACCCGAAACAAACTTTTTCTTCGTCTCAGCACTCTGTCTATTTTTAAAATTAACTACACGGCGTAAAACTTTATCAAATGGCACTAATACTCCATTTTTCGGTAGGCTTTAGTAATTTTTCCCGCAATTTCTGGTAAGTTGTAGAAAAATGGAAATTCTTTCAGTTTATTATCGAATGAGAGGAAGGCTTCTTTTGAGTGACACCATTCTTCCGTAATCATATACTGCATATTGCACATTGGTACAATTACACGATTAATTAGATAATTTTTCTGAGTTTCTGATAATTCATCCTTATATTTTTCAAAACTCTCCACTAAGCGTATGCAGACTTTTTCGTGAGAATAGACGTTACGAATCACACTCTCACGTTGCATTGACTGTCCTTCACGATCTAGGCGATACTGATAAATCATAAATGGATAATAAGTTACTGTCTTTGCCATCATGTAGCAAACTAAGTTATACTCTTGATCTACATAAAAACATTTTTCATCGATTTTGAAATCGGCTTTACGATAAAGTTCAGTTTTAATCGTGCTAGTTGGTAGCATCGGGCCCCATTTTTGGAAGACGCAATTCTTTAATTCTGTCTTTTTAAAAGCCTTCATGGAATTATAAAAAGTTACTGGACGGTTTAGTCCACTTTTCATGAAACATTCTACGAAATCTGATAAAATCAAATCTGCATCTTCATTCTTGAGATGTTCTAGGTATTTATCAAACTCTACCGTATCAAACCAGTCATCACCATCAAGTAGTCGGAAATATTTACCAGTTGCATGTTCAATGCCGCTATTAATTCCACTACCATGTCCGCCATTTTTCTTATCAATTAATTTTACGGAAGCACATTCTTTTTCTAACTTTTTACCAATTTCTTTAGTTTTATCCTTCGAGCCATCATTGATAATTAAAATTTCAAGTAAATCTACATATTTACTCTTAGTTAATGAATTGACAGTTTCCTCAATAAAATCTTGGACATTATAAGCTGGAATTGCAATCGTAAGTAAAGGTTGCTTTTTTAGCTTGTCTTTTGATGTAATTTTAGTTGTTGTCATTTAGCATCTCCTTTACTTGTTTGATAAAATTTTCCTCACTTGTTTGCTTAACAATTTTTTCTTGTAATTCAGTCGCAAGTTTGAGATATTTTTCGTAATTATTTTTTACTTCCTCAATGGCCGCATAAAACTCCGCTACATCGTCGGGATTTTCAATAAGTATAGCTTTATCACCAAGTAATTCTGCTACGCCTCCAATTCTACTACTAATAATTGGGATACCAGAAAGCGCCGCCTCAATCAAAACATTTGGTGTACCATCAAATTTTGAAGTATAAAGGAAAAGATGATATTTTTTTAAGTCGATATCTTTAAAGAAATTTCTATAACCACCACGATAGTTTAAATTTTTGTTTACGCTATTTGTGATAGGATTACCATTTTCCCAGTGAGCTTCATTGAAAGATCCATAACAATCAATTGAAGCTTCCTCGGTGCGATATTTTTTAATTATGTTTAGAAGAATTTCCGGATTCTTTTCTTTTCGAATATGAGCCGCCCAAAAAATCTTAAATTCTTCTCCAGGTCTATATTCTGGTGAAAAATTCTTGAAATCAGTAATTAATTGACGATGAATTTTAATATCACTTTCGCGGAATTTAAAAGCTTTTACCCAGATATCCTTTGATATTTGATTATCCGTAGTGATAATATCTCCGGCACGGTAAGCTTTAGGTAAATCTTCCACCGAATAGCCAGTCAATCTTCCATTTGGATTCTCGATATAGTTATAAGATGAGAAGATAATCTTCGTATTCTTACGAATTTCATCTTGATATGCAATTAATGTCTGATAGCCAATTTTTGACATCATAATATGAAGATATTTTGGCTTCACATTAAGTATGATGGTTGCCAAAATCTCTTTGCGCCAAGCTGCGTAATTTTCGTTCTTTAGAATTTTGGCCAAATTTAGGAAATCAATATTTTTTGCGAGCTGTTTAATTTGATCTTCAGAGGTTTCTTCGAATGGATTAGTCACAATTAAAAGTAATCTCTTATCTGGATTTTCTTTGGCAATGGTATTGATGTAATTCTTTGCAAACATATCCACCCCACCATTGATTAGCCAAGGCAAAACTAAAACATATTCGTAATTATCTGCGCTTAATTCTTTTGCACACTTAACATATCCTTCTAATAAGGTGGCAGTACGATTTAGTAGGAATGTGTTATCGAAAAAGTGGCAGTTTTGATAGCCATTAATTGTGTAATTTAGTTTAGCTAACTTATTTAATTCATCAGCCAGTAATTCACTTGGCCAAAAATTAAAATCAGGTGCCAAGGTATGAATTTGTTCATCAATTTCAAGCGATTCTGGATCTTGTTCTCGTTGAAAAACAAAATCATAAATTCTATGTGCGACCTTACTCCTACCGCATAGCTTTTTTAACCAATCCATACCATGACGATCACGATATCCACCAGCAATTAAATTTAGTTTATTTACGTCAATCTTTTTTGTAACTGAAGGTGTTAATTCAATATTATTCAGATAGAATGATTTATTTCGTCTCGCAGTATCTAGGTATTCAAAAGTTGATCCGTAGTAATTTTTCTTAACTACTGCACTTTCTTCAATTACGTCAAATAAGCGGCTAATTTCACCTGTGTGATGATTGTTTAGTAGGGAAATACCTTGTTTGTCGAGTGTTAAAAACTTATTACGAGTAATTAATCCATACATACCTTCTAGCATGAATTGGATACTATATTCTGGAATAACCATAGCTACTGGGTTGCGTTTTAGATATTGAATACCACGATAAATAAACGTACTAGTTAGGAGGTCGCCGGCCTCTAATTTAAGTCGATAATCAAAATTTTCTTCCGAGGCTTCTTTGTCGGAAATTCTCACCAGGGAACTGTCTTTTATTAGCTCGTCCAGGCTGTTTAGACATTTTTTACTAAGGGATTTTTCATCCTGAATAACAATTTTTGTCTCGAAATTTTCAATTGCAACTTGTCCTAATAAGCTGCTAATAGTTTGGGATAATTCAGACTCGCTGCCAGAATTTATCAAAATATTTATAACTAAACTGCACCTTCTACTCATATCTGTTATTATAGCATAATTATTGTTAGCTGCCTCTATCTGTGCTAAAATAAAATCATATGAAAACTGTAGATAATTTAATTATTGGCGCAGGTCTTTCAGGCTTATCTTTTGCTTATTTTAATAAAGGTGATTATTTGATCGTTGAAAAAAATAGTACCCCTGGTGGTTACTGTAGCACGATTAAAAATGATCAATACGTCTGGGATTATGCTGGCCATTTTTACCACTTTAAAACCGAAAAATATAAGAAACTCTTTGAGTCATTTGTCGAACCAGATCAAATTATTCGTCAAACCAAACAGACTTTTATTTACTATAAAGATCAACTGATTGATTATCCATTTCAGCTAAATATTCATCAATTGGAAAAACCAGATTTTATCGATTGTTTATATGATCTGTTTATTAATGATAAAACCGGCGAAAATACTAGTTTCCTCGATATGCTATATGATCGTTTCGGTAAAAGTATTACGGAAAAATTCCTTCGCCCATACAATGAAAAGCTCTATGCTACTGATCTAACCTTACTAGATAAGGAAGCTATGGGTCGTTTCTTCCCGTATGCTGACCGTGAAGCAATCATTCGCAATATGAAGGAACAAAAAACTGCTACCTACAATGATACTTTTATGTATCTAAAGAAAGGCACGGGCTATTTTATTGATAAATTATTTGCTGAAATTGATTCTTCGAAAGTCCTTTTCAACACTTCCGTTAGTAATATTGACGTAGAAAATCATATTGCTACTCTATCGGACGGTCAGCAAATTCAATATAAGAATCTCATTAATTCTGCTCCACTCAATCAGTTCTTAAAACTCTTAAATAGTTCTGAATATCAAATGAATGCGGACCAACTATCTTACAATAAGGTACTTGTTTTGAATCTCGGTTTTGACTCTCCTTCTAAGAAATATCAAAAAGAACACTGGGTTTATTTCCCAGATAAATCACTTAATTTCTATCGCATTGGTTTTTATAACAATATTTTGAACCAAGACAAATTAAGCGTTTATGTTGAAATTGGTTTCTCCAAAAATGCGGAAATTGATGCTGAAAAAGAACTTAAAGAAGCTCTTATCGGTATGAAAAAAGTCGGTATTATCGATGATGATAATCAGTTAGTTGACCACAGTATTATCGTCATGGATCCAGCCTATGTGCATATTTCTAAGAAAGATACTGAATTAACCGATCAGCTCAAGCAAAAACTTGCTGAGAAGAATATTTATAATCTCGGTCGCTATGGCAGTTGGACCTACAACTCCATGGAAGACTGTATGGAGATGGCGGATCAGCTATCTGAATCAATGAAAAATGCATAAAAACATTGGTTTAGTTAGAAACTGTCGTCCAAATGATTTTGGTGGCGCCGAAAAATATCAGATCGAACTGGCAAAAGGATTGAAGTCGAATGGCTTCAATCCTACTATTATCACTTCCTCCTTAAAACTCCAAGAGGAAGCTAAGAAACAGAATCTTTCAGTGATTAAGGCGCCATTTTTGATTCAACAAAATTGGAGTGGTTATCGTAACCTTTTTCTGCCAATTTATTTCTTCTGGCAAATTTATCTTTATTTTTGGTACCGCCGAATAATTAAAAAAAATCAGATTGATGTTTTGCATTTACAGTCACGCGATGACCTAATTGCTGGTACTCTCGCTGGTAAACATCTTAAAAAGCGAATTATTTGGACTGACCATGCTGATTTTCGTGCCTTTATTTTTCAAAATATTAATCTTCCACTGAAGAATTTTATCGGTAAATACATCTATCGATTATCTAAAAAAGTCCATCATATTACTACTATTTCACATTATGAAAAAACTGCCATTGAGCGGATCTTAGCTCCCAGAAAAATCCACAATCTCTCAGTTGTTTATAATGGTGTCTATGATTTTTATCAGCAAAAAAGCTCTGCGGTAGTTTCAAAGAATGATTTTGTGTTTGGTTTTGTAGGTCGTATTTGCCAGGAGAAGGGAATTGAGGAATTACTAGTTGCTTTTCAAAAACTTCAATCAGAAAAATCAAATATTTTACTTAAAATCTACGGCACTGGTGAAGAGGAATATTTAACCAAACTAAAAACACAATATACCTCACTAAATATTCAATGGTGTGGTTTTGTAAGTGATATCAAACAGGCTTTTCAAAGTTTTGATATTTTTGTACTGCCTACTTATAAAGAAGGTCTAAGTCTTTCTATTCTCGAGGCAATGATGATGCAAAAAATTATTATTACCACGGATATTCCAGAAAATCATGAACTTATTCAAGCCCAAAGAAACGGTTACTTGGCTAAGGTAAAGGACCCAGAAGACCTCTATTTGAAATTTATTGAGATTGTCGAAAATCCAGAAAAGTCTGAGACTTTTGCTAAAATCGCTAGGGAAGATTATCTTGCTCAATTTAATTTTAGTAAAATTATCCAAGAACAAATTATTCCGCTATATCAGGAGGATTATGAATAACCAACCACTTATTTCCGTAATTGTTCCAGCCTACAATCTTGCTCACTGTATTACCGACTGTGTCGATTCGATTGAAAAACAAACTTATTTTAATTTTGAGATTATTATTATCGATGATGGTTCCACTGATGAGACTAAAAATGTCTGTGAAAAACTTGCAAAAATCTATTCAAATATTCGAGTTATTTCGCAGAAAAATCAGGGTATTTCCGCCGTGAGAAATCTCGGCATTCAGGAATCTAACGGTGAATACCTTGCTTTTATCGATGGGGACGATCAAATCAAAGAAACATTTTTAGAACACCTCTATCAAAGATTGGTTACCGATTCTTCCGATATTGCCGTCTGTGGTTATCAAGAAATTCGCGCGTCTAGTTGTTTAGATTTCGTACCCTCTGCTCAAGTTCTCGACTCAAAAACCGCCTTAACTAATTATTTTATTAAGCAGCAGGACCTCGATATTTTAATTTGGAATAAACTTTATAAAAAATCCCTCTTTCTGGATTTTAATATTCAATATCCAGTAGGACAGGTACATGAAGATAATTTGACTACTTATAAACTTTTTGCTAAGGCTAAGAAAATTTCTTATTTAGATTCTGTCGAATATTATTATTATCGCACCAATAGTAATATTACTGCTAATGCTGATTCAGAATTTAAGACCTTGCGTCGCCTTCAGGCTAAGCTACAGACTGCGACAGAAGCATATGATTATCTTTCTGAGGAATATAACTATATTTGTGAAATCGCTATACTTCTAGCTAAATTTGCCTTCATGGATGCTAGTATTTCTGGGATGATTCCGGCTAAATATTTTGAAAAAAATCGCATCTGGGTGAAGCAAAATAGTAAAAAATTTCAATTCACCAAAAATCCCTATCTCACTAAAAAATTACGTTTATATTTAATCTTATTGGCACCATTAAATGGTTTACTTTATCGAATTTTTCGTAAAATAGTTTAATTATTTATCTAAAATTTCTTCAATAATATAGCGCGGGCGTGATTTGGTTTCTGAATAAATCTTGCCAATATATTCGCCAATTAGGCCAATTGCAAACATTTGAAGTCCGCCCAGCAGCCAAATTGAACAGATAATAAAAGTCCATCCGCTCACTGCCATACCTAAAATCTTTACAGCTAAAGAATAAATAATCACTGCAAGGCTCACGAAAGTTACAAGAATTCCCATTGATAAAACTAGGCGTATTGGTTGCACACTAAAAGAGGTGATTCCATCCCAAGCAAAATTCAACATCTTTTTTAATGGATAATGTGTTTTACCGGCAAATCTTTTTGCTCTGGCATAATAAACCTTATCAGTTTTGAAACCAATGGCAGGCACAATCCCGCGTAAGAATAAATTAGTTTCCTTAAATTTAGCTAACTCTTCCAGTGCGCGCTTACTCATTAGGCGATAATCTGCAGAATTAAATACGACTTTTACTCCTAACTTTTCCATAATTTTATAGAACATTATGGCTGTGTTTCGCTTAAAGAAAGTGTCAGTCTCACGACTATCGCGCACGCCATAAACAATTTCACAACCTTCGTTGTATTTTTCGATAAATTGATCAATTACTTCAATATCATCCTGTAAGTCTGCATCAATACTTATTGAAATATCCGCATGATCTTTTGCGTACATTAAGCCAGCCAGCAGGGCGTTTTGATGTCCGCAGTTTTTTGATAATTTAATACCTACTGTGGTTGATTTATCAAAACCGGAAATGATATCCCAGGTCTTGTCCTTAGAACCATCATTTACATAAACAATTCGGCTCTTTTCGGAGATCTTTTTCTTCTTTACTAGGCTCGCGAGCTTCTTATTTAATTGTTTATTAGTTTCCGCTAAGCAGGCCTCTTCGTTATAGCAGGGAACCACAATATAAAGAATATTTTTCATAATTTTATTATAGTGGAAAAATCACCTCTTGTATATCTCTATTATGATATAATCATAAGCATATAGGAGGTTATATGTCAGAGAGTCTCGCCACTTCAGAGAATTCCCGTGTCCATAAAAAAAGAAATTCTAGTATTGAGCTATTACGTATTATAGCTATGATAATGATTGTTGCTCATCATTTTGGTACTCATACCAACTGGGCTTCGGGTGGTCACCTAATTTTTAATGAATATTGGGTAGAAATCATGAAGAGTTTTGGTAAAATTGGTGTCGGTATTTTCTTTGCTATTACTGGATATTTTCTTTATAATCGTAAATCCTTTAAATATCGCAAAATCTTCGATATTCTCATTCCGACCTGGACTTACTCGTTTATTTTTCTGATTATAGCCTTTATTTTAAAAGACCCAATTACAAAAATTCAATTCCCACTAAATATTCGCTTACTTAGACTAATGATGCCAGTAGTCGCTAATGGTTATTGGTTCGTGACCGCCTATGTTTTTGTCTTTCTGATTTCACCGTATCTTAAAAAATGGTTTGACGCCATGAGCCAACGCGATATAGTTATATTTCTTCTGATCACCTGCGGCTTTAATTCAGTACTTGCGACCTTTAAGTTTCTCACCGCTTCTACCTTTGAGTTCCCATATATTGTTATTAGTCCAGTGATTTGTTGTTTATTAATTGGCTATTCGATTAATCGTTTTAAGGAACAATTGCAAGATAAAAATTGGCCAATCTTTGCTTTTACGCTTTCAACTGCAGTCCTAATTTTAGCCCCACTCATCTTAATCTTATTTTCTAAGCTAGGTTATCATGACATTCCAGGGGATTTATTTACTAATATTGCCTCAATCACTAGTCTAGTTTTTATTACTTCAATATTAATAATTTTTCAAAGTTTCAATTTTAGTTCAAAGTGGGTGGATTTAATTGGCGGTGCTACTTTTGGTATCTATTTAATTCATGATAATAATATTATGTATCATAAATTATGGCGCGGTCAGACTATGAATGTAGCTGGTCATCTCACTCTTCCGAAAATAGATTTTGTGTTATATTCAATTCAAACCATTTTGGGTGTCTTTCTGGCTTGTCTTGTGATTGAATTAATTCGTCAATTCATCTTTAAGTTGATTTATAAGATCATCTCTGGTTTTTTCGCAAGGCGAAAAGCGCGCTCTCTTAATTAGTGTTATAATAAAAATAATAAAAAGGAGTCAACCCACATGAAAATTCTCGTTACTGGAGGTACTGGCTATATTGGTTCACATACTGTCGTAGAATTAATCAAGGCTGGTCACGAAGTCACAATTATCGATAATTTATTTAACAGTAAAATCGAAGTCTTAGATAAAATCGCCACTCTCACTGGCACTAAACCGGAATTTCATAAGATTGATATTTTGGATCTTGCTCACATGCGTGAACTTTTTCAGTCTCATGACTTTGAAGCCGTTATCCATTTCGCAGGGTTAAAGGCAGTCGCTGAATCTATCGAAAAACCCCTCGAATATTATGAAACTAATGTTCAGGGTACCGTCAATCTCTTGAAGTGTATGGCCGAATTTAATGTTAATAAGATTATCTTCAGCTCTTCCGCTACCGTTTACGGTGCGAAGAATTCCGGCAAACTTAGCGAAAATCTCACTACTGGTGTCGCCATTACTAACCCATACGGTGAGACTAAACACGTGATCGAAAAAATCTTGGAAGCCGAAGCCGTGGCTCGTCCAGAAATGTCCGTAGTGATTTTGCGCTACTTTAACCCAGTTGGTGCTCACGAATCCGGCCTACTTGGTGAAGATCCAAACGGTATTCCAAATAATCTCATGCCAATCGTTATGAAAGTCAGAAGTGGTGAAATCAAAGAACTCGCCATCTACGGCAATGATTATGATACTCGTGACGGTACCTGTATTCGTGACTACATTCACGTCGTCGATCTCGCTCTCGGCCATTTGAAATCCATGCAAGCTTTTGCCAAGACCGGTACTTCCATTTATAATCTCGGTTCTGGTCGCGGTACCTCTGTGCTTGAAATCATGCACGCTTTTGAAGAAGCTAATCATGCTGCCTTGCCACATCATTTTGCTGACCGTCGTCCAGGTGATCTCGCCGAAATCTTCGCTGATCCTTCTAAAGCTAAGAGGGAATTAAACTGGGAAACTACGCACACTATTGAGGACGCGATGCGCGATACGATTAACTTCCTCGATTCCGCTAAATAAAGGAGTCTTATGAAAAAATCATCCTTGCCAATTTTTGGGGTAGGGCCAATCTATGTAATTACTTGTAGTTTAATTACCGTACTGGCTTTTCACTTAAAACGGCAGGGATTTTTTCAGGCTGGCGAAATTACCTCTTTTGATCTAGTTTTTCAAATTTTTGGAATTATCTTAATTTTTGCTGGCGTCTTTTTCTGGATTTATGCCGTGTTAATTCAAAATATCGCCCACGAAATTCAATCTGGTAAACTCGTCACTACCGGAATTTATTCCGTCACGCGTCACCCGATTTACACTGCTTTTTTCTTTATTTTTAGTGGAATTTTAATTACCGCTCATAATATATTTATGCTCGGATTTATTCTTTTCTTTTATTTATATCTCGTAGTTTTCATGCAAAATACCGAAGAAAAATGGTTAACTAAAAAATTTGGTCAAGAATATCTCGAATACGCTAAGCGAACTCCACGCATTCTTCCCAAAATTAAATTTAAATAAAGTTATTTGCGAATTTTCGCGGCCAGACTCGCCAGGGGAAGTACCACTGGATTTAGGTACTTCCATTTTTTTGTCAGCGGCATCGCACTTCGTGCCACCGCCAAAGCATGAGAAATTTTAAAACGCAGATATAATTTTTTCAGCCACTTTTGTTTGAGCTTCTTGATTTCTTCTGCATCATTTTTATTTTCTGCCCATGTCGCAATATTCTGAAAAGATTTCTGCCAGTTGCTAAATTTCATCGATGAACTTGCTACTGTACTAGTTTCGGTGCCATAGTTATAAATATAATTGGCTTTTAAAACCATACCGATCCGATTAAAACCAGCTTCTTCCGCCGCCTTCAAATATCGTAATACAAACATCGTGTCTTCCGCAAAATCCCAACCCACCGGAAATTCTACTTTTGCTTTTTTAATCACCGAGAGTCGGAACATCTTATTAATCGCCGCGTACATCCGGCCATCACTTGCCAGTAAACTCAAAATATAAGCGCGAAAATTCACGTCTTCCACCCCTGTCCAAATTTCATTAGTAAAGAATTTTTTTTCCGTCTGCATTCTTAAACGACGATAAACATATCCACAAACCGAAAGCGCATCTCTCGGATCTTTCTCTAAGCTCTTCAGTAAATCTTCAATGTGAGCTTTCTTCACTTCATCATCCGAATCAATGAAGGTGACATATTCTCCCGAAGCTTTTTTTAGTCCCAAATTTCTCGCCCCCGCAGCCCCCTGATTTTTTTGGCGGAAAATCGTCATATTGAGATTTCTATTTTTTAGTTTACTCTGTCTAATAAATTCCGAGACCAAATCAAAACTTCCGTCTTTCGATCCGTCGTCCACGCAAATGATTTCTAAATTTTCATAACTTTGTTTAGTCAGTTTATCCAGCAACTTGACTGCCGAGTCGCCCGTATTATAGATTGGAATAATTACAGAAATTAATGGTTTCATTTGTTTTGATTATAACATGCACCCTTGTCAAAACTCGCATATGATATAATTTATTTATGAATATTCCAAAAATTTGGAGCCGTAAAAATAGCATTCTTCTGAAGGAATTAGTCAAGACCGACTTTAAAATTCGCTATCAAGGTTCCGTCCTCGGTTATCTTTGGGCCGTCCTTCGTCCAATGCTTTTATTTGCCATTTTGTATACTGTTTTTGCTAAAATTTTGAAAATGGGTGGAGATATTCCACATTATTCCGTCTATCTGATGACCGGTACGGTTTTCTGGAGTTTCTTTTCGGAATGTACTAGTCAAGGTATTCAGGCCATCGTCGGCCGGAGTGACCTACTTCGCAAAATTAGTTTCCCGAAATGGATTATTGTCGTTTCGTCTACCATCACTGCCTTAATTAATTTCTTAATTAATCTCTGTGTAATTATTGTTTTTGCCTTACTCAATGGCGTTACGCCTTCCTTCACTTGGCTTCTTGCGCCACTCGTGATTCTGGAACTTTATCTACTTAGTCTTGGCATTGCTTTTTTCCTTGGTTCCATCAATGTCAAATATCGTGATATTTCTTCCATCTGGGAAGTCTTGATGCAGGCGCTCTTTTACGCTGTGCCAATTATTTATCCAATCACTATGGTCTCTGCCAGTAGTGTCTTGGCGGCTAAGGTTTTGCTTCTAAATCCTATCGCCCAGGTCATCCAGGATGCTAGATATCTTTTGATTACTAATCAATCTATTACTGTCTGGAATTTTGTCGACAATATTTTCTTACGTTTTCTTCCAGTATTGATCACTTTATTTATTTTAGTTATTGGTAGCATTTATTTCCGAAAACACTCTAAATATTTTGCGGAGGAGGCCTAATGTTTAAAAAGTCGTCTAAAAAAATCTCTAAATCAACTAAGTCTAACTCTGTCTCTGAGATTAAAACTAGCGAACGCAAGGCTGTCATTACTGTTTCGCATCTTTCGAAAACCTTTAAGCTTCCTACCGAACGTTCTTTTGGCTTAAAACAAGTCATCTTTAATCGCCTGCGTGGCATTAAGGGTTACACTGAGCAGCAAGTTTTGAATGATATTAGTTTCAAGGTCTATGATGGTGAATTTCTTGGCATCGTGGGTCGTAATGGTTCTGGTAAATCTACTCTCTTGAAGTTACTTTCCCAGATTTACACCCCTACCAAGGGTAAGATTGAGATTGATGGTTCACTTGTGCCATTCATTGAGCTTGGTGTTGGTTTTAATCCTGAACTCACTGGTCGCGAAAACGTCTATCTGAACGGTGCCATGCTTGGTTTTTCTAATCAAGAAATGGATGCCATGTATGACGACATTGTAAATTTTGCTGAGCTGCCAGAATTCATGGATCAGAAATTAAAAAACTACTCTTCTGGTATGCAAGTGCGTCTCGCTTTTTCGATCGCCATTCGTGCCCGGGGTGATATTCTCATTCTCGATGAAGTTCTCGCCGTGGGTGATGCTGCCTTTCAGAAAAAATGTAACGATTATTTCGCCTCACTCCATGGTAAGCAGACCGTGATTTTAGTCACACACTCTATGGAAAATGTGATGGCTTATTGTGACCGTGCAATCTTGATTGAAAAAGGCAAAATTATCAAAGAAGGGGACCCAGCCAAGGTTACCGAAGCTTATCTCAAGCTCTTCAATCTGAATTCTTAAGTCTATAAAATCAATCGGCTAACTCCTAGCCGATTTTTATTTTACCTCTATTTTTATTATGTTATACTTAAAACGTATTTAATTATTCAGAAAGGATTTCTATGGAAAAAATCGCTTCGGAAAAAGCTTCTGCAAGCACCAAAGAAACCACTTCAGTCAAAAACACTGCGAGTGCTGCCAAAGAAAAAATTAACGAAAACTTCGAGAAATTTAAAAAGATCCCAGCCGTTTCTTTTATTCTCTCGGTTTTTAAAAACCCAGTCACTGGCGTCAAGAAGGGAATCGCAGGTTATTCTGATTTTAATAATAGCTGGCTCCTTCCAGTTATTGCTGCCGGTACCTACACCGTCTTTAATTTAATTTTTGCTATTTTCAGAACAGTTTCTCGTCCAGCTTCGCTTTTTGGTACTAAAAAAGCCGGTCTTGATTTTAGTCTCTTAAATAAATTCGATTGGTTCCAAAATACCATCGGTAATTTCTTGATTGTTCTAGCCACTATTGCTGCTATTGCTGGTATTTACTATCTCGCTGGTCTCATCATGAAGAAAACTGAGTTGAATTATTTCCGCTTAGTTACCATCGTTTCTGTCGCTTCCTTCGGTTGGATCCTTACCACTACTCTCATTTCACCACTTATCCTGAATGTCTCTGCTCCGATTGCTGGTGCTATTGGGTATGCGGGTATGATTTTCTCTGGTCTCGTGGTTTACGAAGCTATGAATCAAGAACTTGAGCTTAAGAATGATAAGAAGGTTATCGTAAATATTATTATCACCGCCATTATCGCCCTCGCTATCACTTTGATTACGGCTTCTTTGATTAAAAGTAGCACTAATAGTATCATGGATAGCTTGAATACCTTAGATTCACTTTGGCGCTAAAACAAACTTAACAAATAAAACCAGAATTCATTTCTGGTTTTATTTTTTGTTCTGAACTATGGTATATTTAAGATATGGACAATGCAGTAAATCTTAAATCCCGTCCGAAGAGTCTCAAGGTTAGACTTCTCGCGCACTATTACGAAAAAATTTTGAAGGACCTTAAAATCATTTGTGTCACTGGTACTACTGGTAAAACGGTGACCGCTTACTATGTTTACTATATGTTGAAACAAGCCGGTTTTCGCCCAGCTATTCTCGCTTCCGATGAGGAAATCAAGGTCGGTAATCTCTATAAATTCATTAAGGATGCTTGGAAAGCTGATGTAGATTATCTCGTGCTGACGGCTCCAGCGCATTCTTTACGTAAGGATGTCTTTTATAAGATGCCAATTCAGGTCGCTGCTTTGACGGATTTTGTTCCAGCCGGTCTTTCTGATCTCACTGCTGAAGAATATCTCGAAGCCGAAAATACTTTATTCTCGATGAATCCAGATTCTGTCGTTCTTAATCGTGACGATCGTCATTATCTTGATTTTGCCGTTTTTAAAGGTGTGACCAATACCCTAACCTACGGTACTGATTACAATTCAGATTTGCGTATTGAAAATAGTAAACTTTATAAGAAGGGTTCGGAAGCTGAATTAAACTATCACGGCTATCGCTTCGATGTCGCCTCCTTCCTCACTGGGGAACCGAATATTTCCTACATGGCCTGCGCTGCTACTATCGGCCAAGCCCTCAATCTTTCGAAAGAACACATCATCAACGGTATTGCTGACTTCGAAGTTAATCAGGAAGAATCCGAATAATCAAATAGACACCGTGAAGGTGTCTATTTTTACTTTTTTACTACTTACTACTTTTGCATTTCTTTTAGTAGTTTACTCGTTACCTTGATATCTTCGAAAGGTACCGCCTTATCTCCCCTCAGGATAGTTTTTTCGTGACCCTTACCGAGCACTAATACAATATCGTTCTTTTTGGCCAGACTCAAAGCTTTACGAATAGCTTCTTTTCTGTCTTGAATCAGGAAGAGATTCTTCTCGCGAACATACCCCTGTTTTTCCGCACCTTTCGCAAATTCTTCCATAATCATTTGTGGGTCTTCGTCGCGTGAATCATCTTCGGTTACCACGATGTAGTCACTGTTTTTTGCGCCAATCTCACCGCGCTCTTCGCGTGTCGATTCATCACGTCTGCCCGCTCCCCCAAACAGTGAAATCACCCTAGTTTTATCTGTGCGTGCGGATTTGATTGCTTCGAATACTTTTAAGAATGCATCCGGCGTGTGCGCATAATCCACAATCGCGGTAAAATCCTGCCCTTCGTCGATGCGATTCATGCGCCCTTCGACTGATTCTAGACTATAGATACCATCATGAATTTGTTCTTCCGAAAGTCCGAGAATTAATCCCACTGCCGTAGCGGCTAGGGAATTATAAACCGTGAAAGTCCCCGGAATCTGGGTTTCAATCTTGAAGCGAGGTAGTTTCGTGGTGTTTTTCCATTGATGATTGATGCCACGGGTGTTTGGATTTACGATATATTTTACACCGCTCGCTGATTCTTCCACTTCTTCCGCCTGCAACATCCCGTGTTTTATACCATATGTGATATAATTTGAAACTTTGGTGGCAAAATATAGCCAGGACCCGTCATCTTCATTAATTACCCCCGCCTTTGCCATTTTAAATAGCTTAGCCTTGGTGGCACGATAATTTTCGAAAGTCTTATGGTAATCAAGGTGTTCGTGAGTTACATTGGTTTCCACGGCAATCTCGATCGGTACACCAAAAGTGCGATGTTGGGCTAAAGCATGTGAGGTGACTTCTAGAACTAAGAATTCTGCCCCCTGTTTTTCAATCTCATTCATGCGATAATTCAGCGTTTCCGCGTCCACGGTGGTCATGTGCTCAATCTGTTCTTCGAGTTTATCCACCCCCCAAGCCACTGTCGTCATTAAACCGGTTTTATAGCCCGCATGATTCAGCATCTTCCAAATCAAAAAACAGGTGGAAGTCTTGCCATTCGTTCCTGTCACTGCGATTACGCGCATTTTTTTACCCGGAAAATGATATTTTTGTCCCGCCCACATCGCCTTACCTAAATGATAGGGGATCACTAGGCGGTTATAATCCGGTAAATTATCCATCAAAAATGTTTTAATTTTCATAATACCTCTTTACTAAATTATATCACACTAGATTTTTGACATAATTAGCACTCAAAGCTTGACAGTGCTAATTTTTCGACTACAATAGATATATAACCATCAAACAGGAGGAACATGATACTACATCCATTAAGTGACCGTGTCGTTGCAAAAAAAGCAGAGCCTGCTGAAAAAACTGCATCTGGAATTCTTCTCGCTGGCCATCAAAACGAAAAGCCAGCCTATGCCGTCGTTGAATCCGTTGGTCCAGATGTTAAAAACGTCAAAGCTGGCGACAAGATTATTTTCAAAGAATATTCTACGACCGATGTAAAATTTGAATCTCAAGAATATCTCATCGTCCGTGAAGAGGATATTTTAGCAATTATTAAATAAGGAGCATTATGGCTAAGAAAATTTTTTATGCACAAGAATCTCGGGAAAAAATCTTGAGTGGCGCCAAGCAACTTTATGACGCCGTGAAAGTGACTTTTGGTCCTAAGGGTCAGAACGTCGTCATCGAAAAGTCTTACGGCAATCCGACTATCACCCACGACGGTGTGACTGTCGCTGAAGCTGTCGATCTTGGCAGTACCGAAGCCAATCTTGGTGAACAGGTTGGTGCCAAGCTAATTAAATCCGCCGCTCAGAAACTAAATAAGGTTGCCGGTGATGGTACTACTACTGTTACAGTTTTGACTTACAATATTTTAAGTGAAGCCAATAAGCTAATTACTGCCGGTGTGAATCCGATGGAGCTACGTGCTGGTATCGAAAAAGCTGGTGCTGAAATCGTTGAGAAGATTAATCAAGCAGCCGAGCAAATCACTGGTGATAGCAAGAAAATCACCGAAGTTGCCACTATTTCAGCTGGTGATGCCGCCATTGGTGAATTGATTGCTGGCGTAATCTCTAAAATCGGTAAAGACGGCGTGGTGACCGTCGAACCAGGTCAAGGTCTCGAAATGGAGCAGGAAATCGTTGAAGGTTTCAGTTATGACAAGGGTTACAGCTCGCCATTCTTCGTCACTGATGTAAATCGTCAAGAAGCGATTTTTGACAAGCCTCTCATCCTCCTCACCGATAAGAAAATTTCTTCCAATAATGAAATCCTGCCAATTCTCGAAAAAGTCATGCAATCTGGTCGCAAGGATCTCGTGATTATTGCTGAAGAAGTTAGCGGGGAAGCTCTCTCACTCCTCGTCCTAAATAAACTTAAGGGTGTCTTTAATACTCTCGTTCTGAAAGCTCCAGCCTTCGGTGATCGCCGCAAGGAAATTTTAGAAGACATCGCCGTACTCACTGGTGCCACTGTTATCTCCGAGGAACGTGGCATGAAACTCGAAGATGCTGATCTCGATCTCTTAGGTTCTGCCAAGAAAATTATCGCTACTAAGGATGAATCGACGATTATTAGTGGTAATGGCAATAGTAAGGAAGTCAAGGCTCGTATTGAACTGATCAAATCTCAAGCTAATCTTGCTACCTCTGATTACGACCGTGAACAATTTAATAAACGTGCCGCCGCTCTTCTTGGCAAGGTTGCCGTAATTAAAGTTGGTGGAGCTACCGAAACCGAAATTGACGAGAAAAAATATCGTGTCGATGATGCCGTGGCCGCCACGAAGGCTGCTCTGGATGAAGGAATTGTCGCTGGTGGTGGTGTCACTTTGGTCAATCTCGCTAATACCTTAGATGATTCTGATCTCGGTGCTAAGATTGTCAAGAATGCCCTCAAGGCTCCATTTATTCATATTACCGAAAATGCTGGTTTGAATTCTCAAGCGCTGCTTTCGGAAGTCGAAAAAGCTAAACCAGGTTTTGGTATCAATGTTATGCAACCAGAAAAAGGCTTGCAGGACCTAAAGAAGGCCGGCGTAATCGACCCAGCTCGTGTCACTCGTGAAGCTGTCCAGAATGCCATTAGTATCTCAGCTACGGCTATTACTATGGGCGCTCTCATTGTCGATATTCCAGAAAAATCCGAACCAGAAGCCATGGGTGGAGGTATGTACTAAAAGTGGAGAAGTTATTTACTTTTTAAAAACACGCTCTAGGCCGCTTGGCCAAGCTTATAGTTTTTAAAATAGCAAATAACCTTCTCTCTAGAAAAAACTATCGGTCATCCGATAGTTTTTTTGTGAAATTCTTTTTAATTAATTGTCGGCTTTTTCAATGAGATAAAGCAATGCTTCAGCGCGCTCGGTTTCATCGGTTAAGCTTTTAGCGGTATCGTAGGCCGCAGTAATCATTTCTTTGTCACCAGTCGATTCAATCATTTGCTTATAAACCTTGAATTTTTGGTCAGGGTTGATTTTGATTTTATCCATCAATGGATAAAGATCCTGCAACATTTGCTTCTTTACGTCTTCCAATTTACTGTCTTCGATTGCAGCTTCAGGCGTTGCTGGAGTGGCAGTCTCGGGATTGATTACTGGCGCTGCAGCTTCAGTATGTACTTCAGTAGCTACTTCTGCTGGTTTGTTTGCTGGGGTTTCGACACCTAGATTGCTTAAATCCATAGCTGGGGCGGCAAAAGTATTTTCCGCACCTGTGCTTTCGGTTGGCTCCAAAATTGGGGCTGGACCTTGATTGGTTAAATCTTGCATGACTTGTGAGGCTCCATTATTCTCGAAAGTTGGGGCAGAATTAGCGCTATTGCTGGTGATCGTTTCTGTTGGCACGCCAAATGTTGCGCTAGGGTCAAAAGCCGGCATTGCGCTATCAGCTGGTGGCATCGGAGGGATGCCGAATTGATTTTGTATTTGATTTAGGTCGGCGTTATTGCCATTATCTGTCCCTGATGCCAGATCCATACCCACCTCTCTTTTAATATTTTACTATTTAATTAACTACCAAGATTTTACCATAAACATCATGAAAAAACAATTTCAAAATTGGCTTTTTAAGGTATTTGTATAAGTTTTTAGTATATTAATTTCATTATTATTTAATTCAACTTCAATTATCGAAGCATTATCTATTTTAGATTTTTTAATTTTCTTTTGGCAAAGCTCTTCAATTTTTTTACTCACAATTGAAAGTAAACGACCATGAGAAAAAACAACAATTTCGTCATTTTGATTTTTCTTATAAGTATCAACTAAGAAATCTAAAAACCTCCCCAGAATTTCACGCATATTTTCTCCGCCGCCAAAGCGAATTTCTTGATTGCCAGCAATTTGTCTTTTGGCGATATTTTGCATCTCAGGATTATCTCGATCATCGGTATAAATCCCGTAGTCGATTTCCTTTAGACGATTATCAATTATAATTTTTGGTTTATTAACCAGGCCAGATTGTAGTATTTTTGCACTCTTAACGGCTCGTTTCATTGGTGAAGAAAAAATCTGCCCAATATTACAATTCTGGAAGGCCGGTATAATTGCCTGTATTTGATTTTCACCTTTTTTGGATAAAGTATTCTGATTGTCCATAGAAAAATTCGCTGATACTAAACCTAGATTAGTTAAACTTTCTCCATGACGAATTAAATAAATTTTCATAAAATTGTTAAAACTATTTCATAACGCTTTTGCTTGGTAAATACCCACCCCTATTCTATAATAAAAAAGACTTGTTAGTACATTACTAGTTTTTGGAAAATATGAAAGGGGGAACTAATGGTTATTTTAGATCGTGAAGTTGTCGTTTATTTGGAAGAATCTTATTTAGCGCAAGCGGAAAAAGTTCACCGTTTACATTATAAATTACTTCAAACTATCGATAACGCATTATTGCAGTCGCAGGGAATTGCACTGGATCCGCGTCGGTGTCATGAGGAAAAACTTTTTTCCGCCGAAGAACGTCATCAGACTTTTGCGCGTATAACTTTTTATCATGCTCGTTGTCATGAATTTACGCGCCCACTCAGTCAGGAGACTAATTTCTCGGCTATTTACGAAAATCTTGCACAGAGCGCACGCTTACTTTCTGAACTGTATGCTTTTTATGAGCAATATTTAATCCGAAATGAGGAGAAGGAATTATCCCATACGGAGTTGCCTCAGCAAAATCGTCAGCAAATGGAAGATCTCGATCAGGCTCGGCAGGAATTGACTCGGCAGCTAAGATATTTTTCGATTCAGACTACTAGCCTGGAGCCAGACATTAAGTCAATGCTTTTAGCTCGGCGTATTCCTATGGAAAAGAGTTATCGTTTGACCGACGGTATTCAATATCGACCGGTCTGTCAAACTATTCGCAAGCTCTTTTCTCAGAAAAATTCTAAGCCAAAATTAGCAAAATCATCATTCAATAATCTTTCCGAAAATCTACCGGTGCGAGTTGGTCCTATGAAACCAGTGGACCCTAGTGTCATTAAAATCATTGAATCACTCGCCTATCTCTCATAAAACATCGCTCATGCGGTGTTTTTTCTGTTATAATCGAAAAAAAGGAGGTTATATGTGTGGAATTGTCGGATATGTTGGAAAAAATAACGCTCAAGAATTCTTACTCTCAGGTCTTAAGCGCCTAGAGTATCGTGGTTATGATTCAGCCGGTGTGGCAACTCTTGATCAAAACCAGAACCCTACGTTACTACGTGCGGTTGGCAAGATCGTCAATCTAGAAGCTAAAATTAAAGATCATTATACGTCTGATCACATTGGTATCGGCCATACTCGTTGGGCTACCCATGGTAATCCATCCGAGACCAATGCTCACCCACATCATGTTGGTAGTATTTTCTTGGTTCACAATGGTATTATCGAAAATTATAAAGCCCTGAAAAAAGAGCTCTCTGAGAAATATCAATTTAAGTCCGAGACTGATACTGAAGTGCTTGCGGCTCTCATCGATAGTTTTTATCGGGAATCGCATAATTTACTCGACTCTGTCACTCAGGCACTTAAACTTGTCTCTGGTACTTACGGTATCGCCGTGATGTCAGTTGACGATACCGAACATCTCGTGGTGGCTCGCTCTGGTTCGCCACTGGTTATCGGTGTGGGTGAACATGAAACTCTCATCGCCTCAGACGCTTCGGCTCTTATTGGTAATACTAAAAATGCTATCTATCTAAACGACGGTGAAGTTGCCCTCATTTCTAAAGATCATGTCGAAGTTAAAACTCTCGATCTTCAGCCGGTTTCTGTGAAAGTTGAAAAAATCCTCACCGACCTTTCAGCTATTCAAAAAGGTGGCTACGATCATTTCTTGCTTAAAGAAATTATGGAACAACCAGATAGTTTGAAAGAAACCTTGCGTGGTCGTATTAATGCGAAAGAACATACCGTGCATCTCGGTGGTCCAAATCTTTCTGTCAAGGAACTAAAAGAAATCAAGCACATCATTTTGGTTGGTTGTGGTACCGCTTATTATGCTGCTAATACTGCCGCTTATCTCATCGAACAGGTTCTACCTGGTGTTACCATTGAGCCGGTGATTGCTTCCGAATATCGTTACCGTCATGCCTACATCCCAGATCATTCGGTGGCGCTTATCATTTCTCAGTCTGGTGAAACCGCGGATACTTTGGCCTGTCTTCGTGAAATTAAATCTCAGGGTACCAAAACTATCGGCATCGTCAATGCTATTGGCTCGACTATTGCGCGTGAAGTCGACGGTGGTACTTATGTTCATGCCGGTCCAGAAATTTCTGTCGCCAGTACCAAGGCCTACACTTCTCAAGTCATTGCGATTTTAATGTTCGGCCTGACTATTGCTGAAGCTAAGGGTCTGAACGCTCGTCAAGTTGCCGCCTTGGTTGACGAAATTAGTCTTCTGCCAGAGGAAATCAAGCGTATCTTGCATGAGAAGCAGGAGGAAATTTCCAAGCTCGCCAAGAACTATACAAATTACGAACACGCGATTTATCTCGGTCGTGATGTGAATTATCCTATCGCGCTCGAAGGTGCTCTGAAGCTCAAGGAGATTTCTTACATTGATGCTAACGGCTATCCGACTGGGGAATTAAAGCACGGCCCAATTGCCTTGATTGACGATCGTTTCTTCGAAGTTGTGATGCTGCAATCTGGTTTCTTGTATGAAAAATCTATTTCTGGTATTCAGGAAGTTTTGGCACGCGGTGGCCACGTGATTGTCTTTTCTGACACTGAGGTTGATCTACCAGTGGAAGGTGTAGTAAAAATTGACACCAAACTTCAGTTACTCACCCCACTTCTTTTCAATCTCTTAAGCCAAATGTTCGCCTACTATCTAGCGGTCTATCGTGGTAATAATGTCGACCAGCCACGTAATCTTGCTAAGTCGGTTACCGTCGAATAAACAAATTTAAGACCCACCTCACTCGAAAATAAACTATGCAGTTAACCTGCATAGTTTTTCTCTCTCTTCAAAAAAGCTTTCTCTTGGGTTAAAATAAAACTAATGAAGAAAAATTCCGATTTTATTTTTCGTTTATTTCTCATCTTAGGCGACATTATTGCAATCATCGCTTCTTTTGCTTTTGCCTACATGATTCGCACTAAACTCGATACTCGCCCATATTATTTTGAGCTTACTTCTATGGAATTTATTTTGCCGCTGGTTTTCTTGGTCCCGCTTTGGATTATTATGCTCTTCATTATGGGACTTTATCGTAAAGATGTGATCTTTGCTAAATCTAGGTGGGGCGAACTTTACCGTCTCTTTGTGGCTTCGGTGGTCGGTATTATGGGTATTATTACCTTAGATTTTTTTATTCAAGAAAATCTCTTTCCCGTCCGTTTAATTGCGGTTTATGCGGTCTTTACTTGCTTTATTTCGCTCCTCTTTATGCGAATAATTTTGAAATTCTTCCGCAAGCGTTTTATGTTGCAAAAAATCGGTATCAAACGGGCTATTATCATCGGTAATTCGAAAAATACCACCTATCTAATTAATCAAATCTTGGCTTATCCTGAGGATGGTTATCGTCTCGTCGGCGTAGTAGCTGGCAGTAAATATATTCCGAAAGAACTCCGCCATTTTCAATATTCTTCCTTGAAAGATGCCTTGAAAGATCAGACGGTTGACGTGATTTTTCAAACCGATGAACGTCAAACTGAGTATGTTTATCGTCAATCAATTAATCATCATCTCCTCTATTATTTTATTCCATCTGAAGCCGCACTCTCTCAACATATGGGCCAGCTTGAGCTCATCGGTAGTACGCCGGCTATTTTGGTTAAGGTTACGCCACTGGTAGGAAACGCTCGCATCATTAAGCGTTTCATGGATATTATTTTTAGTCTTATCGGTATTATTTTGACCTTTATTCCAATGCTAATTATTTGGCTTTGTATCAAAATTTCCGATCCGAAATCGAAAACCATTTACAGTGAATATCGCCTCACCCAATACAATCGCAAATTCAAGATTCTTAAATTCCGCAGTATGAAAACCGCCTACTCTGGCATGACTCCAGAAGAAGCCTTTGCCAAAATGGAGAAAGAAGGGAAGATCCCTTCCGCCGCTGAGCTCTCACGTCAATATCGCAAAAATGGTGATTTCTTAGCCAGCGATCCTCGCATCACGCGCATCGGTAAATTCTTGCGCGCCACCTCACTCGATGAATTACCTCAATTGTTTAATGTTTTACGCGGTGATATCTCTCTTGTCGGTCCACGCGCCCTAGTGCCAGGGGAATTGCGTAATTATGGTGACCGCTCACTTCTTCTTACAGTCAAATCTGGTCTCACTGGTCTAGCCCAGGTTTCTGGCCGTCGTGATATTAGTTTTGACGAACGTCGCTCTCTTGACCTTTATTACATCCAAAACTGGTCGGTACTCTTCGATTTACAGATTATGCTCCAAACCATTCGCGCCGTAATTTTTCAAAAAGGTGCCAAATAAATGCCTAAACCGAAAATCACTAAGTCAAAAATGCCTAAACCGAAAATCACTAAGTCAAAAATGGCTGAATCGAAAACCATCAAGTCGAAAATGGCTGAATCTAAAACCACTAATACAAAAGCCGCTAAATCGAAAACCGGCGAGCCAAAAATCGCTCTAGTCTGTGATTGGCTCACCGTGGTCGGTGGTGCTGAGCAAGTCCTGAGGGAATTACACCGCATTTATCCGGAAGCTCCCATTTATACCTCTCAATATCGCCCGAAACAGATTAATTGGTTTCTCGATGCCGAGGTTAAAACCGGTTGGCTGAATCTCCTGCCAGCCTGTCTCCGAAAATTTATCGCCCCTTTACGTCAGAGCTATTTTAAACATCTCGATCTCACTGCCTATGATTTAGTTATTTCGGTCTCTGGTTGCGATGCGAAGTTCGCTAAAACCAAACCTGGTGCTCATATCTGTTATTGCCATGTTCCGACCCAGTACTATTGGGGGAAATACAGGGAATATCTCGAGGACCCTGGCTTCGGAAAATTAAATTTTTTGGTTCGTCCAGTTTTTCGTCTGATGGTAAAAAATCTACGTAAAAAAGATCTTGAAGCCGCCGAGCGCCCAGATTATTATCTAACCATCTCAGATTTCGCTCAGCAGGAAATCAAACAATTTTACGAAAGGGAAAGCACGATTATTTATCCACCTGTGGCTGTGGAAAACTTCCAACCTGTCGCTCCATATCGTGAAACAATTCAATCAAATTGTCAAATATTATCACAACATAATTTAAATAAAAAGCAAACAAAGATAAAACTAGAAAACAACATAAAACATAATAAAAGTCAAATTATCTCTGAAAAATCCGCTAGGGAACTCCCAGAAATTTTACAAAAACTTCCAGAAAGTTTCCTCGCTGAAGGCTTTTATTTGAATTTTTCTCGTCAAGTCAATTGGAAACGTTTAGATTTAATTATTGCTGCTTGCAAGAAGCTTAAGCTTAATTTAATTCTCATCGGCAACGGTGCGGCCCATGAATCACTAGTTAATCAAGCTGCCGGCTCGCAACACGTGGTCTTTTTCGATGTTTTACCTCAATCTAATCTCAAGGAATTTGTTAAATACGCCAAGGCCTTCGTTTTTCCGTCTAATGAGCCTTTCGGTATTGCTCCGGTTGAGGCCTTAGCCGCCGGCTGTCCAGTCATCGCTCTTAAGCAAGGTGGCGCCATGGATTACATTCAGAATGGCAAAAACGGCCTCTTCTTTGAAGAGCAATCCGTCGATTCCCTTGTTCAAACTTTGAAAAATTTTGAAGAAAAATCTGTAAATTCTTTTCTTTCGCCTCAAGAAATTTCCGCCACGGCTACCAAGTTTAGTACTGAAAATTTTCACAGCAAAATCCGTCAATTTGTCGAAAAGGTCCTAAAAACTCAGAAGACCTAAGCTCCTAGAAACACTTAAAACTTCCAAAAACTCTAAATGTCGAAAAAGACGCAAGAATCCAAACTAAAATCATAATTTTATAGGCGAATCTTATGCTAAAAAACCTCCAAACCAAACTTGAAGATCTAAATCAAAAACTCCTCCCCCTTCACCGTGCTTTTTTCTGGGTGCTTCCCATCGTTCTTTTCTTTTCCTACTACCCAGTTATCCCACTTTTTTCTACCGAATCCTCCAATTATGAATTTTCCCTACCTCTGTTGTGGCTACTTTTGATGGGTGTTTTATCGTTGCCGATTTTTTTCGCTGACCTCTGTAATCTCATTACGAAAAAAACTCCACTCACTAAAGTCCCCGTGCAGATTTCTTTGATTTTGAGTAGTATTCCACTCTACTTTTCGCTTACTCTCCTCTGGAGTTCCAATAAATTTCGCGGCCTTATGACCGCTGGCATTATCTGGTGTCTCTATCTTTCCCTCTTGACTTTTTATAAAAATATTATATTAAAAAAGACACCCCTCTCACTCGAAAAACCCTTTCTTTTGGGCGCCACCTTAGCTTCCGGTTTTTGTTGGCTACAAGCTATTTTAAATACCCTTAATATTCCGGGCGATCGAATTTTACTCTGTCTTGGTTGTACTAATCTCTCTTTTGGTTTTCCTCATCCCAATGGTTTTGCTATTGAGCCGCAGTTTATGGGTAACCTCTTGCTCGCTCCGGCCATCTTTTTGGTCTTTAGGGTAATCCATCCGAAAAGCCACCAAACCCGCAAAACCAAAATCCTCTACCTCACACTAGCTGGGTTTATTATTTCAACACTTTTCTTGATTTTTTCAAGGGGCGCAACTTACTCCTTCTTCCTGGCTATCGCAGTGATTTTTCTTTATGAAATATTTCACACCAAAAAGAAGCTTCTTGCCGCCTCGAAGATCATCTCACTAATCTTACTTCCTCTAGTTTTTGTCACGCTTATTCAAGGTTTAATGTCGGAATTCGGTCCCACCTCTGATACTTTTCTCGGTGGAGTTAGTCGTTCCCTTAGTCAGATGACGCTCGGCCGCATCAAGATTCCTCTTCCCGAAGCTAAAAATCCTTCAACCACCTCTAATGAATCGTCTAATCTCTCACCTAACGATAATACTAATACTAATGCAAGTACTAATACTAGTGCTAATCCTATCTCAGATGCCCCGCTCTTTGACGGCTATATTACAGAATCAACCGATATTCGTGTCAAGCTCTCGAAAATGGGCCTGCAACTCGCCCTTAGCCACCCAGGACAATTTTTCTTCGGCTCTGGCCTCGGCTCCTCTGGTGTTGCCCTCTATCAAGCATTTCCGGAACTTGGCTCCACTAAAGAAATTACTCAAAACCAATATGTCGCTATCCTAGTCGAGACCGGTTTTATCGGTATCTTGATTATTTTCTGTAGTGGTACTTGCGTATTTTATCTCTGTTATTCTCGCCAAAAACTTGTAAAGCCATCCTCTAGTCAATCTTCCAAGCAATCCATGAAAAAATCCAACTTCACCAGCTTAATCTCTAGTATTGCTCCGGCCAAACTCTGTTTCGCCTCTCTAATTTTAGCTTATGCCGCCTCTGTTTGTTTCTTTTCTGGTCTCCCTAATGCCCTGCATATTTACTTAGTTCCAATCCTCTACCCAGCACTTTTTGCCGAAAATTTTGAATTTTTATAAAAATATGATATAATACCTGTGTTACTCTAGTGACAAATTGGCTACGGCTAGTTCTTTGACAAGGAGTTTTATATGCTTATTTGTTACTTATTGACTCGCAAGAAAGGGAGGTGGAGTCATGAAATCTCTAGCGGAAGAGAAAATCGAGCTTGATGCTCTGCTTCAGGAAGTCAAATCTGCGAAAAGATTGATGGACGAAGCCGAGAAGAAGTGTAAGGAAGCTAACACCGAGATCGAAAAACTAAGGAAAATGATGAGCGATTTTGGCGGAGATGAAGTTGCAAAGCTTTACGATGAAACCGGGCAAATTATCACTCAGATCCAACAGAATTTCGAATCTCAAAAACAGGACCCAGCTAATCAGGATCTAAAAAAGGAACATCTTGATCTTATCAAGAAAAAAAATCAGCTGATCAGCGAGAAGAATGCTTATTACAACCCCAAGCTACACCCCCAACTCTGCAGGATTAGGGATGAGTTTGAGGAGACTAAGCAAGAAAAAATTACTTGGGAAAAAATCTTTTCCCAACGAAAGGAGGAATATAGCGAGAAAGACGCCATCTATCAGAAGAAGAAAAGCTTCATTGAAAGCCTAACTTCCTCGGAAGATATTAGGATTAAGTCTTATCTCGATAAGTTACTTCATTTGTTTGGAGTGCCTACCGGTAGCGAATTTAAGCTAGTTTCTAGACAGGGTAGAATTGACCTCTATTATGGCGGTCAATGGCATCCAGACGGAGTAAATCACGGTCATATCACCGCCATTAAAAATGAGGATGACTATGATGTGTCCTACCGCCGCGAACCTAGCTGCAATGTCGGCTAAAATGACAAAATGACAAAATTAAGCAACACACAACTTCTAAAAGAGGCTAAGTTTTAGCCTCTTTTTTCATTTCTTCGTTATAATTAGAACATGAAAACACGCATCGTCTTCCCCGAATTAGAAAATCCCATTATTAAATCTGCCATCGAAAAAGCTCGCGAAAAATTTCCTGATTTTGAGCTAGTTGGTGCCGATTCGCTCGAGTATGCCTGTCTTGCGGTGAAAAATCAGCTCGCCGATTCTCTAATTGCTGGCATTGATTATTCCTCACGTGATGTAATTTTGGCTTGTCGTGATCTCATCGGGGTGAAGAATCCGCGTAATCTCTTGAAACCGACTTTTTCCGCTAGTTTCATTCTGGAGCGCGAAAATGAAACTTATGTACTGGCTGATGCAGCCGCCTGTAAACATCCTACTCCTGATCAACTTTATGATATTGTCGTGCAAACCGTTGAAACCGCGAGTAAAATTTTCCCGACTCCGAAGGTCGCCTTTCTTAGTTTTTCCACCAAAGGTTCCGGTGGTCGCGATGAGACTATTGATTTGATCCAAGAAACTATTGTAAAACTAAAAGCCTCTCATCCGGAACTTCTAGTCGATGGTGAATTGCAGCTCGATGCCGCGATTAATCCGCGCATCGGCCAGAAAAAAGCCCCAGACTCCCCAGTTGCTGGTTTTGCTAATACTCTAATCGTCCCCGATCTTAATACGGGTAATATTCTCTATAAGGCCATGGAACAATTCGGTGGTTTTACGGCTGCCGGACCCATCCTTCAGGGTTTCAATGCCCCGATTTCCGATCTTTCTCGTGGCAGCACCGAAGAAGATGTCTTGAAAGTTATCGAGTATATGCTGCTTCTTACTAAGCACTAATCTTTGCGCCGCGTATCTCCAAGATGTATAATAGAAACTAGTTGAAAATGGAGTGTTATGAAAGGTAAAATCAAATATTTCGGTACTGACGGTATTAGACAAAAGGCAGAAGCTTTTACCCCCGGCTTTATTCAAGCCGTTACTCTCGGTATTGTCCGTTATTTAGGTAATGCAAAAGAAGATGAAAGTGGACTCGAACGTCCAGCTCGAGTCTTGATTGGTGGCGATACACGTGAATCCACTGAATGGATGATTCGCTATTTTGAGGAAGCCCTGGAAACTGTCGGAATTGATCACGGTACGGTGGGTGTTTTGCCGACCCCGGCGATCAATTATGCTTTTTATGAAATGGGCTATGATCTGGCCATTGATATCACCGCTTCCCATAACCCCTACACTGATAATGGTATTAAAATTTTCGAACGCGGTGATACGATTGGCGGGCTCGAGGCTACCATGCCAGGCGGTGTGGCTTTTTCTGGTACTGGCACTAATGATTCCGGTGAAAATCTTTCTCATTTGGTGAAAAAATATCCTTACGGTATTAAACTTTCGCAGTCCGGTGTCAATGCGATCGAAAATGCCCTGGAAAATGAATCTGGTTTCGATGTGCATAGTCCGGAATTTCGTGAAGATCTCCATGAAGATGCACTTTCGCGCTATCTCGATCATCTCCGTACTTATTTAGCTCAATTTGGTCCAGCTACCACCTCGGTGCGCCAGAAGCCAGATTTTTCTGGCTTACGCATCGGTCTTGACCTCGCTTGTGGCGCCACCTCTGTTACTGCTAAGCAAATTTTTGAAGAACTCGGTGCCGAAGTTATTGCTATCCACGAGGATGCTAGTTTTGGTGAAAAAATTAACGCTGGCTGTGGCAGTACTCATCTCGAACCACTCATTCAGTTAGTTAAAGAAAAGCAACTCGATTTTGGCGCGGCCTTCGATGGTGACGGTGATCGCTGCTTAATGATTGATCGAGATGGCCAGATTATTGATGGTGATGACATGATTGTGATTTTAGCAAATTATCTAGCCGTACCAGAGGTCTGCGTCACGATTATGGCCAACAAGGGTTTGCTAAATTGGGCAGAAAAAACTGGTATTAAAATCGCCATGACCGATGTCGGGGATCAAAATGTTTCTGCCAAGATGCGTGAAGACGGTATTCTTCTGGGTGGCGAACAGAGTGGGCATATTATTCTGCCTGGTGAACCAATGGGCGACGGTGTGCTTACTGCGCTCGTAATCACTAAGATTCTTTCCGAAGCTCGTGAAAAATTCCAGAACGAAGATACCTTACTTGCGGGTTATCAGACTATTCAGGATGAAAAAGCCGGTCAAACTACTGAAAATATTGAGCGTATTCTGCCGAGCCTATCAACTCTCTGTCAAAATTTCCAAAAACTTCCACAAACCATCAAGAATCAACCAGTCGATAGTCAGACTAAGCAGGCTTTTCGTAATCTCACGGAAACTGCTGAGAAATTCATTGCCACTGAAACCGCCAATCTTCCTGCCGGCTGGTCAATCAATATCCGCGCCTCTGGTACCGAAGATTTAGTCCGCATTACTATCTGGGGTGACGACGCAGAAGCTATACAAAAAACTGCCGACGCTATCGCTGAGCGCCTCACTGAAACCGTATTTGAATAAAGAAAGGGAATTATGGTTAAAATTGAACGTCTTAAACAGTATCAACCAGAAATCGCCACGCGCGTGCGGGAACTTCTGATTCAACTTTCTCGTAGTGGCAAGGACAAGGGTGAGATTAGTCCGGACTGGTTCACGGAAATCACTCAGTCTCCATATCATGATCTCATTTTTGCCGTGGAAGATGGACAGATTCTCGGTATGGCTTCGGTCTCTGTGACTTTTGGTGCAGGAATTTATAAGAATGCTTATCTCGAAGATTTTGTGGTGGATAGTGCCGCTCGTGGTAAAGGTGTGGGAGATTTAATTTTCCAAGCCTATGAAGATTGGGCTAGGGAAAAAGGCTGCAAAAATCTTGAATTCACCTGTGGTCATGGTCGTGAAGTAGCTCAGAATTTTTACAAGACTCACGGTGCCGAAATTTACGATACTAATTTCTTTAGGAAAAAATTATGAACATCTTTATCTCTGGCATTTCCGGTACCGGCATGGGCCCGCTCGCCCTTTTTGCCCATGATGCAGAGCATCATGTTTTTGGCTCCGATCTTCACGAAGGTCCCATCACTAAGGAATTAAAGGCTAAAAATCTCACCTTCGCGATCGGTCCCCAAACCGGCGATTATTTGGCAGAAATTCATCAAAAGCATCCGATCGATTGGTATGTTCATACTTCAGCCATCACCGAATCTCATCCCGAATATCAACGGGCTAAGTCGCTGGGCTTAAAAATTTCTAAGCGCGATGAATTGATTGAAACTCTGGTTGAAAAACATCAACTTAAAATGGTGGCCGTCGCCGGTACTCACGGTAAAACGACCACCACGGCGATGTTAATTTGGCTCAGTCAAAAACTCGGCTTAAAGGCTTCTTATATGGTCGGCTCCACTCTCAATTTTGCTCCCTCTGCGAAATATGATTCAGATGATCAATTCCTACTCTATGAAGCCGATGAATATGATCGAAATTTTCTCGCCTTTCATCCTTGGCTCTCACTCATTACTTTTGTTTCTTATGATCACTCAGATATTTTTACTACCGAAACCGAATATCAGGATGCCTTTTTGAAATTTGAATCCCAGAGTGAACGGCTTATTTTTGGGCCACATGCCAATCTTCACCACGCCGAACTTCTCGCCGATAAACATCCAGATGTTGTTTTGATGGCAGCTAGCGAATTAATGTTGCCGGGTGAAGCGCGTCGTCTCGATGCTACGCTCGCCATTAAAGCGGTACAGCGAATTCTCGAATCGCTCGGTCGCGAGGTTAATTATGCTGAAATTATCCAGGCGATCAATCAATTCCCAGGTGTCGGGCGTCGTTTTGAACGTCTAGCTGACGGGCTTTATTCGGATTATGCACATCACCCAGAGGAAATTCGTGCCACCATCAATGTCGCTCTCGAGGAAGCCAAGCGTACGCAGAAAAAAGGCGTGGTGATTCTTTATCAGCCACATCAAAATATTCGCCAGCACGAATTCTTTGATGAATATCGGGATATTTTCCACGGCATTGAAAAACTTTATTGGTTGCCGACCTATCTTTCGCGCGAAAATCCTAAACTAAAAATTCTCACTCCAAGTGATTTTCTTAATTCACTAGATAATCTTGAAATCGGTACCGCAGTCGAGTTGGACGATACGCTTTTCGCCAAGCTTCGCCAAGATCTTGCCGGTAATTATCTGGTTATATTAATGTCCGCCGGCGATGCCGACCCATGGCTCCGCCAAAAGTTCTTATGATATAATTAAAACCAGTATGGGTGGTGTTTTGAAGCAGGAGCGTCAGGAAGACAAGAGGAAGCGCTTTTTGACCTTCTTAAAACAGATCAAGACCTGGCAATTATTTTTGAGCCTATTGCCACTACTTTTTCTTTCCGCCACTTTTTTGCGCTTTGATCATCTGAAAATGATGGATTTAAAAACCAAGGTCGAAAAAGCTGACGAGGGTAAGGCTGCCGATGGCACCGATTTACCACAAGCCGAAATTGACCAGAATATTCGCACCACCCTGAAAAATCTGCGAGATTTTAGCTCTTCTCATACCATCGTGAATTTCGTCGAAAAAAACGGTCACACCACACTGACCTTCGGCACTGGTCCAATTTATTTGGAACATCAATATAACCGCCAGGCCACCGTTGCCTTACGCGAAGCCGAGTCTAAGCTCAGCCAAAATCCCGACGGTAATCCTAATGGTAATATCTTCGCCAAAGCTATGGAAACCTGTAAACCACAGGCTATCCGTAACGGTTGGGGTTGGAATAGTCCCGGCTATCTTAATTGTATGACCGGTGTGATTAATAGTTATCCAGCCACCGACAAGCTCACGACTAGCCTCACCGCCGACCTCCCGCCTACCGCGCTTTATCGCTATGATTTCGTTTCGCCGATTTGGACCCCAAGCCTCTCTGGGATTACAGTTCTGCTTTGTGCCGTTATCATTATTGCCATCGTGATTCGTCTAATTATTTTTGCCTTCCTTCGCCTTGCTCTTCTATTTTTGAAATAATTCCTTAAAAATACCCCACCAACTTTCCAGATTACCACCCCTGTTAAAAGCATAAAAGTTTTCCCACCCCTATTTCACCCCCATAAAATCTCTTGACACTTATCTTTATCTAATCTAATATAAAACTATACTTATTTAAAGGAGGACAAATGGCCTATAGTCATAAAAACAGCAAGGGAATTACCTACTACCTACACAAGTCAGAAGTAACCCTTCGCGGTGGCAAGCCACAAACTATCTATTTCTTCACCAAGACTGAGAACAACCCTAAGGGTACTCCAGTTGATCTTCCAGAAGATCGCGTTGTCAATGAAAACCCACGTAACGGTTTCTTGACTCTTTCCAAGAAGAAATAATCTTCAACCGATTACGAAATCCCCTAAATCAAATTAGGGGATTTTTTCTGCCAAATTTCAATATTTTGAACATAAATTTCCTAAATTTTCTCCCGCCATTCTGCTTATGTAGTGCTATAATCAAAATAATACAATTTTTGGGAGAGAATTTGTTATGTATAAAGCCTTCGAGCTTTTTATTTTATCAGTTTCTAGATTTTTATCTCTCTTTTTGCTTTTTGACGACCCAAGTAGGAATAGGTTTATTTATTTTATTTTTAAATCTGCCCCCTAAATTGCTTGTGGTCGTAAAATAAAAAACATCACAAAATATTTCCCTGAAAAAACCGGTCCCTCCAAGCCGGTTTTTTCTCAATCCGAAAATTAAGATGCTTTTCGCTGATAAAACTTTATCTGTATTTATATTAAGAGCCAGATTGCTCTTATTGCAAGTTATGTATTTTTGGCTATTAAATCCTAAACAAGAATCTCATCCACTGACGAAAATTCGAGTTATCTTGTTCTTGTTTGTTCGAACTGAACTTCTGATTAGCGTGTTTTTGTTTTGCAATATCACTATTAATCGGTAGCATCACCATGGTTTCACCACTGGCTTTTTTGTCCTGTAATTTTCGCGCCATCAGCTCTTGATACTCCTCGGAAGCGTAGTATTGATTTTCTAGCTTCATATTTGAAACCTTGAGCTCCATCAATTGTTTTTCCTGTAGCTTTGTGTTTAGAGTTTGTTGTAGGTTCCAGTTTTTGGTAATCGACTGTACCGAAAAATAAAGCAAAAACACAAACATCGTCGGCAGCAACAAAAACATAATTCGTTCCTTACTAAACAGGGAATGTTTCATCCAGTAGCGGAGCTGATTGAGTTTCAGATGTAATTGAATTTTGTTATTTGTTTTCATAATTAGAATTCTCAAGAATTTCCGGTGCCACCCCTAATCCTTGCCCTTATTATAGCATTTTATGGTAAAATAAAACTACCCTGGGGGCGTAGCTCAGGGGTTAGAGCAGGCGGCTCATAACCGCTTGGTCGTTGGTTCGAGCCCAACCGCCCCCACCATAAAGCTCCTGTGGAGCTTTATGGAACGGCAAACTTGCGAACTACTTCATTCGGCATCCTTAGCCGATTTTTTATGCCGAAATCTAAAATCGCGTTATAAATTTTTCACCAATTCCAAAACACGATTTTCTCGCTCGACCGTATGCTTTCCAATCGTTTCATCTTGAAAATTATTATTCGTCCGAATGGCCTCATCGATTGACACAAATTTTAATACAAATCCCAACTCTTTTTCGCCATCATCCAAGCTTTGTGTGCCGATCTCATTCTCAGTCTCACACAAATAATAATAATTATATTGCACCAAAACCACATCCTTGCCATCTTTTTGCATTTTTTGTGTTCGCAAAACTTCGCCAAATTCTCGCACTGATTCCGGCTTCAAAATCATTCCGGTCTCTTCCTTGATTTCTCGTTTTAAAGTTTCAAGATGGGTCTCATCGCCTTCAATCCCGCCACCCGGAAATTTATAAAAATGATATTTCTCACTATAAATCATTGCCACCTTACCGTTTGGATCCAAAATAATCCCGCGTACCGACGGGCGATAAAATTTTTCTAAATTCGAATCATAATCTTTTAGATCAATCGTAAAAAGTCGCTGCATAATCCTATTGTAACACCACCCCTGCTATTAACCATAAAAGAATATTATCAATACTCCACGAGTGCTTTTTGACAAAGTGATGCTTAGCTGTAACACACATTGACAAAATAACATAAACATGATAGAATACAAGAACTAATTCAATAGTGGATTAGATAGTCCAACCCATTTTACGAATGTATCTGGGTAGCACATTTAAAGGAGGTTCGTATGAACAACTCAACAAGCAAGAACGTAACTAACCATTATGAGATCTTTAGTGGTCCGAGTAAGAGCGCTTTATTTGATGCATGTATGTACGTCTATAGTAAGGACGCGAAAATTGCTGTAAATTTTGGTATCTCACAAGGATGTTCAAACCACGGTGATGATGCTACTAAACTGCATTTACTCTTACCGGTGACCAATATTAAGATAACCGGAATCGAACACGAAGACGGTTCTGGAGAAAGTTTTATTCTAAAAGGTTACTGTGATGTGGATAAGGATCATCTTCTTCGAGGAGATAATACTTATCGCTATAGGTATAGTCGGTTTTCGGCATATTATGATGCCAAAAATCGTAAAGGAACTTTCACTCTGATTGCTAATTGAGAAAAACTTCCTTTATTACCGATGTACCCGGGCGTTTAGTCCGGGTATTTTTTATGTAAAACTACGGATAATAGTTAGGGTATTATAGATTATATCAAATAACTTTATGTGGCGAGAATCATAAAAAAAGACTGCTTAGTGCAGCCTTTTTTTGGAGGTTAATTGCAATGATTGTCTTTGACAGTATCTAATACTTTAAATAATTCTTCGGATGGCATTAGGCTGTAAAAGCTAAATCCTCCACCTGGTTTTGGTAGAGGCTCAACGCCATAGCTCTCCCATATTTGAGCTGCCTTTTTATTATCATAACTGTTATCCCACCAATCTGGTCGAAGAGAATCCCCATTTGGTATAAAATATGCCTCGATATTTTCCAGGCGTTTTTTGGGTTCCCATCTTCCAATCAGACCGAGTTGATTACAGTATAATAATGGATCTCTCCTCATACAATCGGTGGAAGACTGCTTAATTGCAGCTATCACTTCATCATTATATGGGTTCGGATCGTCGGCAAAAAATGGAATTTTACTAAAATACCATAAACGTGATAAATGTGTATGGAATACCCTTTGAATAAATCGCATAGCGGTACAGGGTGCACCACCTATAAAAAATATTCTCGTAATTTGACTTGGCTGACACATAGCCATCTCGTATGCGACAGCCGCACCAAAGCCACCCTGTGCATGAATTTCGAATTTTCCTTCATTCTGATCAAAAAAATCAGTCACACTCTCCTGTATACCGTTAATAATAGACCTATTGCCGTTATACTGGAAAATTTGCACCTGACTTGTGCCGTAATGATAAGAAACATCTTTAGCATACCATGATTCAGTTTCCACAGAGTCGCCCTCTGCTGGAATGATTAGAATATTAATATCCTTCATTATTATCACCTCCTGTTAAAGTGCAACCTCCATCTAATATTATAACATATTTTACAGATTATAAAATCATCTAATGTGGAACTATTAAACAGTAAAATGACTCATGAATGACTATTCATTGATTGACAAAATAAGCATTTTAATGTATAATATATCGATATTATTATATAAATTTACTTATTGATTTATATAAAGTCGCACCTTGAAAGGAGGAAAAATACCACAAAGTATCAGGTGCATCTTGTTTCTAATTCATTTTTAATTTTTACATAAGGGAGGGAAGTATGATAGAAATTGACGAATTCAAGAATTTAAGGAAGTTACAATACCAGGAAGAGAAAACTCAGGCCGAAAAGTTAAAAGAGCAGCTCGATCTTTTCGACGCATCCAACTTACTCAGAATTTTTGGTACATTGATCCTTATGGCAATCAATCTTCTTTATCGAGATAGTTTTGGCTTCATGATGCTAACTATGGGCTCAATTCTAATGGCCGCCATTTCGGTATTATTGCTTGATCGATTGCCAGAAAAAGACTTTAAATGGGCTCATGACCCAGAGGTTGATGGTAATTATTACTATGCAAATCTTACCACTATGGTAACTTTATTTGCTGTAGCTGGATTTGAGGTTTGGACTACTTCAAGATTTGCGATGACGATTATTTTCTTCGGTGCTGTTATTTTTGCAATGGGCTATTTTCATATGGTTTTTCACGCATCCAATCAGTTCATAAGAAAATGGGCTACCACAATGCGTATCCTGAATTTAACGTTCATTGTTTTAATTGCCGCGTCGATACCTGTTTGTGTGCTATTCCTAATTTTTAGTAATTTTTCCTAACTTAAAATACCCCGAATTTGGGGTATTTTTTTCTGCTTAAATTCCTTTGGTTCTGGCTTCGTAGGAAATCTGTTCTTGTTGCTCGTTTTGATAGTCAATTTTTCCCGATAAGAAAAGTTGGTCGAATAATTCGATGTCATCGATATGGTCTTCGATATGTTTCCAAACTCGATTTGCGCCATTGTAATAGGCTAAATCTTTGTTATTTGGTAGCTCACCCGTTCCACGAAAACAGCGCTGTACGGCATTGAAAACTGGCTCAATTTTACCGCCGGTTAGTTCACGTAATTTACATTGAATGTCATAAACTTCACGAAAATTCTTGCCCTTAAAATTAGCTAAACCAATATTGATATAATGATCGATTCCTGAATCTTCATATTCGCCATTGATGGCTTGTTCTACCGCTTTTGCTACCCCCTCATCAAACTCTTCGTTATTCGGGAAACCGGTCGAAAATGCTTCCACTTCGTGATCCACATAGGGAACCGCACGCAGTACGTGGGTGCCTAATTCATGCACGATTAGACCGCGAGCTCGCTTGGCACTATAGGTCTTGTCTTCTGGAAAATAAATCCGGCGTTCCTCATGATCTGCTGAAGCATTGGTTGCCCCAGCTTTGATTTCTGCGCGGTATGGATTGCTGCCATCCTCATTTAGCTCGTCTTCAATAATTTCATTAACGATATTCACCATTTCTTGTGAGCTAAATTTTTCTTGGTCTTCTGGAATATGTTGCAGGAAACTACCAAAAAATTCGTTTGTCATTTCCGCGAAACGTTCAATGGTTTCTGGCTTCGGCTTAAATCTTTCGCTTCTGGTTTCTGGTATTGGTCCAATCTTATCGAGCAGTTTAGCAAAATTTTGTTTTTGTTCTTCGGTCAAATCCTGCGCCTTAATCTGGTCAATTTTTTCATTTAATAAAGCGTAAAAAGTCCCCTCGTCTGGCTTGCCATAAAGTGCCTCGTTAGCCTCTTTGTGATGCTCTGCTGCGAGCTTTTTTGTCTCTGGTTGTGTGACTGTATTGTAAGCTAAATTAGCCACTAAAAAGTCATTTTTCTTAAAGCAGTCATCCATTAAATATTCCAACAACCTACGTTTTCCGCTGGATAATTCTGCGCTTTCGAGTTCCGCTTTTGCTTTTTTAAGACTATCCAAATTATTTTCGATTTCTGTTTTATCTAAATTTCCGTATTCATAGTTCGGATGAATCAGGTCAGGATTATTTAAAAATTCTTCTTTTGCTTCTTTGGCGTTGGTCGGATTTAGGCGTTCGTAAACCGTCAGGTCTGCACTGGCAATTAATTCTGAGATTTCATCTTCTTTTAATTTTTCTGCTGTATTTTCTAGGCCATCAAAATTAAATTCCTTAGCGCTCTCGATTTTATTTTCCGGGCTCGCTTGCTCAAATTTTTCGCGTGCCAATTCTGGATCAAATTGATTTTCAAGATTGGTTAATTTTTCAAAAGTATTTTCTTTGTAATTACTATTTTCAAACCGATTAAAATTTGGAAATTCCGCCATAAAGCTCCAGGTTAATTTAGTATTTTTCTTTTATATATTATAACCTCTTATGCTATAATTTAGTTATGAAAAAGAAAACTTGGTGGAGGTCAGGCTTTACGATTATCGAGGTAACGCTTGTGTTGGCGATTACTGGTCTGCTCGTCGTTTCCGTCATGGGTTTTCTTTCCGGCAATATTAATAATCGCCGATATATCGATTCTTATAATGAACTTTCGGCTACCCTGAAATCGGTTTATTCTTCAGTAATTAATGTGAAAAATCCCCGTGAAGCCGATGAGGGTAGTAGTATTTATTGCACACTTAATACCATGTGGAATGAAAACGGTGGGTTAGTTTCTAACTCTACCTCGGACAATTTTCCAGGGCGTACTCGCTGTGCGGTCTATGGTAAATTAGTTACTTTTGGTGAGACCAATCCTGAGACTAATCAGCCTGATCATAATGTCCATATTTATGATGTAATTGGTCATATTTACACCCAAAATCTCGATATTGAAAATGCCTCTGGCGATAATGCTCTGGTTTCTTTAAAGAGTATTGGCGCTAATGTCATCACCATGAAGAGCGAGGCTAATACTTGTAGGATGACTACCGCAGGTAATCACGATGTTTATGAGCCACTCTGGCAAGCCCGTATTGAGAATACCGAGAATCATGATCCGTTCGTCGGGGCTTTTTTGGTTACCCGCTCACCAATTTCTGGTACCGTCCACACCTATATTTATGATGAAAAAGGTAAAACTTTTAACATTAATCAATTTATGCGAAAAGTGAATAGCGAATATGTTGGTAATGGTAGCTGTGAATACGGTGGTATTGGTTCTGTCACAAGAGTGGTAGCTGATGCTGGTCTTTATCCTGCCTTTGGTACCCTAAATCGCTCTGAATCTAAAGGACTTTATCTTGAAAATGTTAAACTTCAGAATAAAAAAGATCTCGATATCTGTGTTGGTTCAGAAAACCATTCTTTGAACAGTATTGGTCGCCGCGCTATTCGTATTCATGCTGATGGTAGTAATTCTACAGCTGTTGAATTGATTGATATTGATAGTGAGGAAAATCCATGTCGAAGTTAAAGCCTCTTATTAGTCGTCGTGGTGACACTATTATCGAAGTAACTTTCTGTTTTGTAGTTTTTATTTTGGTCTCCGCTATTTCAGTTTCCATGATGAATCGTAGCTACGCTAAGATTCAGAATTCTTTACAAATCACCACGGTGCGTAATGAAATTGATGCCCAAGCCGAAGCTTTGCGTTTTATCCATGAATCTTATATTTCTGAGCGTGCTTTGGTTAAAACTAGCGGCCAGGACGACTCTGGTAAATGGCAGGAATACCGTGCGATTTGGGATCGCTTGACTAGCTTCAATAATGGGATGTCGAATAGTCCAACTGAAATCTCTAAATTTGAAGCGAATAAATGCTCCGAATATTACGACAAAAATAATATCGTGGGTGACAATCATAATATCTTTGCCGATAAGGCCTTTATTCTAAATACCCGTAAACTCAAAGCTTCTGATCCAGAAAATACTATTCTTTCTGCTAAAGATCATCCAGAAATTTTTCAAGAAGCACCACTGGCTCCTCGCCTAGTTTTCTCTTCGACTTCTACGGCCGGGACTTCGAACGGGGAAGACACCGAAACTACTAATCTGAATGAAATTAATGACGGTACTAATTACAAAACCACCCCAGTTTTTAATAACCTTTATCGCGCCGAAGGCATTTGGATTGTAGCTGTGCGTGACTTTACTAACGTTCCATCTAGCGCCCATTTCGACGCTAAATATCGTGAAGATATGGATAAGAATTACCCTCCAGAATTTTACGATTTTCATATTCGCACCTGTTGGTATGGCCCAGGAGAAACCGTCCCGACCACCATTGGTACCATCATTCGTTTATATAATCCGGACTACATGAAGAGAGGTTAGATTAATTTATGCGTCAAAAAACTATACGATCAAAAATCAGCAATCGACCCCTTTCTGGCTTTACTATTATCGAAGTGACTCTCTCCTTGATGTTTATTTCAATTCTATTACTTTCGGTAATTTTTGTCGCAGTACACCTCTCTACGATTTATCAAAAAGGGAATACCATGAACGCAATTAATTCCACTTCACGACTACTTGTAGATGATTTTCAACGCGGGATTGCTACGGCTCCCGCCCGCTCCCTCTCTGATATTTGCCGTGTCGAATATGCTTCAAACAATAACGAGATGAATAAATGTTTGCAGGATCAAGCTAGACTTTATGTTTATCAGCAAAATTATGGCACTATCAAGGCCAAGCAAACTGGCAAGATTCTCGAGAGTGTGCCGCTTTCTGGTGTCTTCTGTTCTGGACGTTTCACCTATCTCTGGAATACTGGTTATGTGTTAAATTCCACGGATTACGAAATTATGAGCGGTAGTCGTGCTACCTTCAGTAATGGCGACACGGAAATTGACGATTATCGTTTAATTAAAATTGAAGATTCTGATCGTGCGATTTGTCGTTCTCATATGGAAGCCGCCGCTAGTAATAATCGTGTTTATCAAGTGGCTGACATCGCCCCAACTTATAGGCTCACTGGCGCTGAATATAAAGAGGTTATGAAAAAGAACAACGAAGATATTGCGCTGTATGATTTTACTATCTTTGCGCCGACCGAACATGCTCTCACTATGCAGCATTTTTATAGTGGTACTTTCATTCTAGCTACCTTGCGTGGCAATGTGGATATCACTGGCACCGGCGAATTTTGCAAGACGCCACCAGAAATGGGCTTGTCTTCTAGCTTTAATTATTGCGCCATCAATAAATTTAATTTTTCCGCTAGGACATCAGGTCAAAATAGAAAAGGAGAGGAATAATGAAAAAACTATTAATCACTAAACGCGGCTCTACTTCCATTATTGTGACGATTTTTGCCATGCTTTTATTTAGTATTATTGTGGTTGGTTTTGTGCGCCTCACTCTTTCTGAAGCTGGCCAAACTAGCAATTCTGACCTCTCCAAATCTGCCTACGATTCCGCACTTGCTGGCGTAGAAGATGCTAAGGTTGCACTTCTAAAGTATCATGAATGTTTAAACCGCTACCAAGAAGGTGGTTCGGATACTAACTGCAAAGAAATTATCGAAGCCATGCAAAACGGTATCAAAAATCAAGACTGCAACACTGTCGCCAATGTCCTTAGTCGTACCACTGACGAGCAAAGAGGTGTCACTATTCAGGAAGTAAAGAATAAGAATCTCGATCAGGGTCGTGGTGCTGATATGATGCAGGCCTATACTTGTGTAACACTTCAGGAAGACCTTAGCGATTATCGCTCCTCACTCAGTAGTGAAAATCGTCTCCGCATTGTGCCAATTCGTAGCGACAAAATCAAAGAGTTAAAATACGTCAACATTAAGTGGTTCTCTGACACTAATTACGCTAAGCTCCTAAGTAACGGCCATCAGCTATCTTGGAGTGAAAATGCCTCTCTTCCATCCGGTCAGTATTCCTTAGTACCACCACTAATCAATGCCTCATTTTATCAAGCCGATAAAAACTTTAAGATGAGTGACCTAATTACTGCCAGCGGTGATAATTCTACCGATCAGGGAACAATGTATTTAAGACCAAGCAAGAATGGTACTAATGAAATTAGAGCTAGTGAAGTTTCTCGTACCTTTGATAAACACAAGAATGAACTTTTCTATGTTAAGTGTCAGGAAGGTAATTTCTTCTGTTCACTCACTTTTGAAGTGCCAAACACTTTTCATAATTCCAATGACCGTAACACCGGTGCTACTTTCTTGGTGGTATCACTTCCTTATGGTGCACCTGATACTGATTTTGCCATTTCACTTTACGACGCCAAGCGCAATCCGATTGATTTTACCGGCGTGCAAGCTAAGGTTGACTCCACTGGTCGTGCTAATACCCTTTATCGCCGTATCGAGGCTCGTGTCGAATTGATCGATAATTACTTCCCATACCCAGAATTTGCTGTTCAGTTAAATGACGACAAGAATAATGTCACCCGTAAAACTTTCTATACCACCAAAAACTGTTGGTATATGGAAGACGGCGACAAGGACACCTGTCCTGACTATCTCGAAAATGATGACTATGCCAATCCAGAATAATCATCTGTATTATGGACGATAATCTTCAAAAACTAATCAAACCAGCTCCCAGTCGCATTCTTGCAAATATCTACAATCATTACCTGAGTGAAAAATTTTACCAAGAAATGACTCGTACCGGAAATTTTGACGGTCTCGATTTTATTTATTCCGCCGACAATTACGAGAACATTTCTGTTCTAAAATATAGCAGCAAAAATCCGAACCTAAAATTTACTCTCGCAACTTTTTTCGACCAATCAATATTTGACGAAAAACTAGCAGAACGCGCCATCGAGCGAGTCTCGATTATTTTTAAAACCGATAAAACTAGTGCCAGTGATCTAAAAAGTGAACTTAAGAACTTGCATCACATCCCGTGGTCGACACAGAATCAAATTAGTGATACGGTTAATTCGCTCAATTTAAAACAAGAGCAAAATTATCAATTCAATCTAACCATCTTTTTTACTAATATAACTCATGAGCTAAAGCCACTAGCTACCTATCTTTTGAATAGAGTCTCTTTAATTTTAGACCAGCTGATCTATCTAGATAAAAATATCTATTTTTTAGGTGACGATAATTATTCGGATTTTTCAGATGATGAAAATTTTATCGGCCTACAAAAAGAAATCTTTAGTCTAGGTGAGCTCAAAGATATAAATTTAGATTCAGTTTTATTAAATTTTGAGCAAATCATTAGAGAGGATGACTTCGTCGATAAGATTTATCAAAATATTCTATCTGGGCCGCAAATTTCTGATGAATTAATCTTTGATAACAGCGGATCAATTATTCAAGAAGATTATTGGACCAAAATTCAAAAATCAGAAATCGAAGAGCTAATTACGAAATTAAGTATTGAAACTTAATTAAATACGGAAACTGAATTCTTGGTGTAAAAATTTGACAGAAAAATCGTTGTAGATTATAATAGCTACATACGTCGCGGGGTAGAGCAGCCTGGTAGCTCGTTTGGCTCATAACCAAAAGGTCGTTCGTTCAAATCGAACCCCCGCCACCAAGTTTTAGAACCATCAGGTTCTTTTTTTATTTAGACCTTTCATCTGAAATTTATATTCAGAGCAAAATCCAGCTACCACTCTACTCGTATCTGTAGTTTTTTACATCAAATTCTTGGCAGCAATTCTCACAATATCTGAGAAGCTTTCATTAATATGTGGCATTGAAGCATGCTCTAAGAGAGTTAAGTCACCATACATGCCAGCCACAATTTCCATCACTGTAAGATCTGCATTCTTGGATACGATTGTCGCACCTAGAAGTTTCTTGTCTTTGTCGCAAATTAACTTCAAAAATCCTAGTTTCTCTCCCGCAATCAGGGAATGAGTAGTTTCAATTTCCGGTACAATTACGATCTTACATTTGATACCGCGCGACAAACAATCCTTTTCTGTCAGGCCTACCGTTACGATTTTTGGTGTCGTATTTAATACGGTTGAAAAATGACGATAGGTTAAGGTCAGCTTATTACGTTTTAAGATGTTATTTACCGCTAGTGTTCCTTCGTAAGCCGCTTTTTCTGTCGAATGACCAACGGACTGTTTCAGAGGATTCGCAATTACGTCGCCGGCCGCAAAAATATGGCTCACGCTGGTTTCGAGTTGATCGTTCACGACGATACCTTGCTCGCTGAATTTAATACCTGCATTTTCCAGACCGAGTTCTGTATTTGGTCGATTATTAATCGCAAAAACTATCGCTTCTACACGCACCGTCTTCTCATCGGCGCCGCGCTTCATTGTTACTTTTACCGTAGCTATTCGACGTCCATTCGAGACCGTTTCGTTTTTATCTTTCTGAATCGCCACAACCTTTGTGTTGGTGAGAATCTTAATTTTTAGTCCCGACGTCAATTTATTGGTTACTACCTCTACCGCCTCTTTATCGTAACCTTCCAGAATCGTCTCTTCTTTTTC
>CALEXY010000012.1 GCA_937924995.1 uncultured Candidatus Saccharibacteria bacterium | reverse complement strand
GCGTCGGTCAAATAAAGAAAATAAATTTTCTTTATTTTTCCTCCTGGAATGGTCGGGGCGACAAGACTCGAACTTGCGTTTACCCCTTGGGACGTTCCGCAAGTTCGATTAAGCTAAACATAAATAAAAAACGACCATACAAATAGTCGTAATACGTGATGTGGTCGGGGCGACAAGACTCGAACTTGCGACCTCAGCGTCCCAAACGCCGCGCGCTACCAACTGTGCCACGCCCCGAAACACTACTCTTTTAATCTACCACATTTCCGTTAATTATGCAATAAATATGTTAAAATTATAGATATGAATAATTCAAATACTGATTCGAATCGCCCTAAAATCAAATTTGTGAAATCAAATAATAACAAATCGAAGAAAAATGGCCCTTCGAACACCTTCCGTTCGATTTTTTCGACCCTACTTCTCCTCGTACTCTCACTCGCTTTTTGGAATTATGTCACCGGTAATGGTGAAAATGCCCATAAGGACGTTCCACTTTCTGAGGTCATCGCCGAAGCCAATCAGGAAAATGGTAAAATTCAGGAAATTAATGTTGCCGGCAATAATCTTACCATCACCTATAAAGATCAAAAAGCTAAAAAATATTCCAAAAAAGATGGCGCTGGAACACTTTATGATCAGGGCCTCACGGTCAAATGTACCGATAAGACCGGAAATGAGGCAGCAGAATGTTTGAAAAAATACCCAAACATCACCTATTCTGATGATATTGATCTTCTTGGCATTATTCTCAATATCGCCTCTCTTCTCATCCCAATTGCTATCGCAATCTTTCTCTTTAGTCGCATGCTTGGCCAAGCGCAAAGCGTGAATAAAGAAAGTATGAGCTTCGGCAAATCTCGTGCCAAACTTTACGGTCCAGATAAAAAACGCATCTTATTTGAGGATGTTGCTGGCAACGAAGCTGCTAAGCAGGATCTTTCCGAAATTGTCGATTTTCTCAAGAATCCTAAAAAATACGAAAAACTTGGTGCCAAAATCCCTCGCGGCGTACTTCTCGCTGGTGATCCGGGTACTGGTAAAACTTTGATGGCGCGTGCCGTTGCTGGCGAGGCCAACGTTCCTTTCTTCAGTATTTCCGGTTCTGAATTTGCCGAAATGTTCGTGGGTGTCGGTGCTTCCCGCGTGCGTGACCTCTTTAGTAAAGCGAAGAAAAACGCCCCAAGCATTATTTTCATCGATGAAATTGATGCCGTAGCCCACAAGCGCGATTCTCGTGGTGGTGCCGGTCGTGAAGATGAGCAAACTTTGAACCAAATTCTCGTTGAGATGGATGGTTTTGATAATGAATCTGGCGTCATCGTGATTGCCGCGACTAACCGTATCGATATGCTCGACAAGGCTCTACTTCGTCCAGGTCGTTTTGATCGTCACGTCGAGGTAACTTTGCCAGAGCGCAAGGATCGTCTCGAAATTTTGAAGGTACATTTTAAAAATAAACCAGCCGTTGAATCGATTGATCTTGAATCTCTTGCCAAAAAAACTGCTGGTTCCTCTGGTGCTGATCTTGCCAACATTGCCAACGAAGCCGCCATTACTGCAGCGAGAGTTGGTCACAAGGAAATCACTAATAAGGATCTTACCGAAGCTTTCGAACGTGTGGCGATTGGTCCAGAACGTAAATCCAAGGTGATGAACGACGAAGAAAAGAAACTCACCGCTTATCACGAAGCTGGTCATGCCGTAGTCGGACATGTTTTGCCAGATTCCGATCCAGTGCATAAAATCACCATTATCCCTCGTGGCCATACTGGCGGTGTCACTTGGTTCTTGCCACCAGAGGATCGTAGTTACAAAAATATTTATGAACTCAAGGATGTGATGGCTCGTGCGATGGGTGGTCGTATTGCAGAGAAAATCGTTTTCGGTGAAGATCGTGTCACCACTGGTGCCTCTTCAGATTTGAAACATATTGCCGAACTCAGCAAGGATATGATTCTTCGCGAAGGCCTAGGCACCAAGACTCGTAATCAAGTTTTTCCATCCGACGAATCGTCTTACTACGCTCTCACCAGTGGCAAACCTTATTCCGAAAAAACTGCCGAGCTCATTGATCAAGAAATGCGCGCTTTCACTGATGAAGCCGCTAAGCGCGCGGAAGCTGTCTTGCTTGCCAACCGTGAAATTCTCGATCGCGTAGCCAATGCACTTCTCGAAAAAGAAACCCTCGAAGAAGAGGATCTCAAGGATATTTTCGAAGGTAGCAAGTTGCCAAAGGAAGCTAAACTTTACTAATAAGAGAACGCTAAACTTTACTAATAAAAGAATACTAAACTTTACCAATAAAAGAACGTCAAACCTATGCAAATCAAAAGCCCTTACTACCGCGTTTCCGTCAAAACCAAAATCAACTTTAATGGAAAAACTCTCCTAGTTAAAGAAGATGGAAAAAAGTGGGATTTGCCGGGTGGCGGGATTGAGCATTACGAGACTATAGATGAAGCCCTAAAAAGGGAATTAACTGAAGAAATTGGCGTAGGCGAGTTTATCATCACTTCCGGTCCCAAAATCTTCAAGATGATTGATGCTGCAGCGAATAGACCACTTATCTTCATTGTTTACGAATTAGAATTAGACCCTGCTACCGAATTTCATCCATCGGATAATGTTGAAATTGGTCTATTTGAGCCAGGAAAAATTCAAGACACCGTCTCCTATTCCCCGGAATATTCTGACTATATTAAAGAATAATAAAAGTTGCCAAACTACAATATGATAGGGTTAATTCCATCAAAAAACAGCACATCATTATCTGTTAAATGATGAACTTTAAATCCTTTAGAAGTAAGTTTCTCTGTGGCTTCTTTTACTCTCTCGAAATATTTTTCCTTGTGGGTGTGTGGAATAATTACTTCATTAAAAATCCCCATTCCATTAAAGTTTTCTAGATTTGGTGCTAAGTTTGGATTGTCAAATTTTTCCGCACTCTCAATTGTTGGGCAGCAAACTATTGACCCTGCACTTGATCCGATATAAATTCCGCCTCTGCTAATAAAATTTTTTATAGCCTTATCTGCGCCACTTTCCTTCAATTTTTCCATCAAATAAAAAGTATCGCCACCAGCAACTAATAAAATATCAGCCATGGTAAGCGATTCATTAATTTCTTCTTCTGTTTTATTTTTTAAATCCAAATCGGTTACTTCAATTCCATATTTTTGTAAGGCAATTTTATCAGCTTCGACAAAATCCTTATTCTCATACGGATCCCCAGCAGTCGGAATAAAGACGGCTCTTTTCCTAGTTACACCGCCTTCATTTTTGATAATTTTTCCCATAGTCGTCATGGCATAAGATGCAAGATATACCTTCATGACAATCGTCTCAAAGTTTCCATTTATCCTTAGATTAGTTTAATGCGAATCCCAATCACCCCAAATTCCGCCTGCTTCTCTTCGGAGTAAAATTCTCCAAGCACCTCTAATAATTCTTGTTTTGTCATAGAGGCATCCGCGAGAATAGAGATATCAAAATCTTCAAATAAATTAGCAAAAGAATCATATCGCAAGAGTCCAATCACCTCTGCCTTGAATTTTTCGTCATCAGATTTCGCAAACTCAATAATATCCCCAAGTTGAATTGATTGTCTCTTTTCGTCATAAAGACGAAGCTTGATTCGCTTAGTCCCGCCCTTAATGAAATCAAAATATTTTGGCTGCAGATTCATCTCATGTATTTTCATAATTTTATTATATTACAGTGCCATGATATGGGGAGAATATTAATTCATTGATAATCACTAGGTAGTACTATTCGGGGATTTCCTTTTATTTAAATATTTCTTTATATTAACTATATCCTGCTGATCCTTAGGGAGATTACGTGATTCCTTAAAAGCTAAAATCGTTTTGATATCTTCAAGATTAAATTCATCACCCTCTTCCATATTAAAATGATCTTTTTTATCAACAACTATCTCCAATGTGTCACTTAGATGATAAAAATTGCAAGAATTTAATTTATCAGGTGTCATCTTTAATCTATCTTTTACATTGTTAAATAATTCTTCGGATATGCACAAGTCAATATCAGAACATATTTCACGAATCCCCCGTAATACTAACGACGCTCCAGAGAGAACGTAGTATTCATTTTTAGGTAATTTTAAGTCTCTTAGCCGTCTTGTAATTTCTTGTCTATTCATCGCATTGAATTCATAATTTTATATTCATTATAATATAGCTAATCTTTTAGTTATTCCATTTTTTGATATCATTCCCAGATGATACTTCTATGAATTCCAAAGCGATCGGCATTAACCCTACTGGCTTTTTCTCCATAACCAGCATTTTTACGGCTTTTCCTCTTGCAATTTCTATGTTCTTACCAGTACAATATGACATAGGTAGATTCTCCTTTTATTAAGTGATATTGATTTAAGTATAGAATCTACCTATTTTGATGGCAATAAGTTTACCAATCTATGTTGCAAAGGTTCTGAGTGAATACGTACATATTGACATTTAACCATAAATGTTATATAATGCAACCAGATTCTGATATTCAGAGAGAAGCCTATGGTTACTACTCTGGATTGGCCAGAGTAGTTCATTCAGAAAGAGGTATTAATATGAAAAAGACTGTTTTAGCAACTATGTTGGCCGTAGTAGCTTTTGCTACGAATGTTTTTGCAACCGAAGCTGAGGCTGGTGTATTAGGTTTAAAACCTAGCGCCAATCAAAGCGTGACTCAATCAAGCGGTAATACTACTGACGCGGCGAACACGGATGTTCAAAACGTGCAGTACGATACTGGTAAATACCAGTATCCCGCGCAGCAACTAAAGGCCGAGGGTAAAAACTTCGATCGATACGATTGGCGTCTCTATCAAAGATTTGATAGTGGCCAGCTGATGTATTATCAGTGGGCTGATGACACTGATCATATTATCGAAGAGGGTCGCTATCGTACCTATGGTAAGGGAAAAAAATATGGCGTCGAAGGTATTTTATCTCTCGAGCCACTTTATGTAGACCCATACGCATGGGAGCGTGAGGTAGAAGAATGTCCAGAGGTGGATGGCTATCGGGTAGTTTACCCTGATAAGCTGGTAGTTTTCGAATCTAAGAGAACCGATCAATTTGGTTTTCGTATACAGATTCAAATCCCTGTGTTCCTGAACCCTGAATACACTTATTGTCAGGAGATGACTATTATTCTCCCCACCGATTTTGATGCTGGTGTGGGTATGTGGAGTATATTTGATCCGAGACAAAGATTTGATTTTCAGGTGAAAGCTCGAGCAGAAGGGAAAATAAAAAGTGTCTATGAAACAGTTTTTTATTCCCAGAAGCGCGAAGTAACCAATGTCCGTTTATATCGGGAGAATCAAAATGAGGTATTATATACCTCTACTGATCAGCTCGATAAAGTAAGCTCCATGATGCGTTTTACAGCAACAAAGCCATTCGGTCAGCTTCATAAAGAAATTACAAATTACGGCTTCATTGATTATCGTGATGGTCGCAATATGCTTCATTAATACCCTTTTGAAACCACCCAACTCGGGTGGTTTTTTATTGTTCTTAATTTTTTAATAGACACTTTTATGATATACTATAAGCATTATGGGAGGCAAAATAATAAAATATACAAAGCTATTAATTGTATTTTTTGGAGTTATCCTATCTTCGTATTTTATTTTACAAAAAAACGCCTATAGTCATGACGTTACTCATGGTAATGATGCTGGGGCGCTTGGTAAATGTAAAATTGGGGGAACCTGTTACACTAAGAGAAATGCACAGTATAGTGGTTTGGCTTGGTTTTACTATGATTTTGATGCTAATGGTGTCTCAAATGAAAAGAGGGATACTTTTACTTTTCGAGACCTTTTAAATAACAGAAAACCAGGTTTTCCGGTAGATAATTCTTTAATGCCAGGAGTGAATCCAAACACTAGAATGTCTTGCAAAAATTCTCGTGGAGTCTTTATTTTTGGTTATGTTTTATATCAAAAGACCGGAAAAGGTTACCGTAGCACTGGTGGAATTATATTCCCTCAGAAATTTTCAGAACTTTTTAATGGTGGATACGAGCATCAGGGTACGCCGATTGATGGTATAGTTGACAGTGTGAGGGCCCAAAGTGATTACAACGGTAGTGCTTATAATCAATTCTCCGCAGAATACGAAGCTCAATGGCAAGGCCATGATATTTCTTGGTTCTGTAGCCGCCAAACTGTAGATTCTGCACCCGTCGAAGAGCCAAAAAATCCAAAGAATCCAGTCACAACCGCCCAAACTGCCTGCTCTCAACTATCAGGAACTTTCGGTGCCTACTACAAGGGAAACACTTCCGCCGATACTGGCGTAGTGAATCACTCATATTCCGGTACTCTCGGCCATAATTCTTGGCAGAAAAATTTCCAAGGCAAAAATTACGTCTTCGCCAAGCCAGGGGATCGTGTTCAATTCTATGAAACCTTCTGTTTTCCAATTCAGCAGGTCGGTATTCAAACCGGCAGCTCTCATGTGAGTAGTGCAGACCCGCCAGGCGAAAGTAATTTCCAAATTTTTGCCCAAAAGAACGGCTCAGATAATAATCAGTATTTATTCGGTGACTCTCCGGTTCACGACGGGAGTTATCACACTATCGGCCGCGGCAATAAACGTCCGTTTAGTGGTAATGGACTTGAAACTAGTGACTATGGCTTCACCGCTTATTCACCAACCCAAAATGCCTCTTCTGAATATGGTTGTCAAACCAATTACTATCGCATGTACGCGCCGAAATTAACTGTTGGTTATCAAATTCCAGGCTTTATCGATTACCAGCACGGCTGTAATTCTGCCGATAAAACTGGCTCCACTACTGAGGTCGGTACAGTAATTTCCCAAGGTATTCGCTACGATAATCTCCGTGCTTGGTATAACAACTATACGATCTGGACTGGTAAATCTGATAAAAGCGGTAAGCCCGCCCAGAATGCTAATCATTACAGTTATAGCTCTTACGAAAATGCTAGTGATGCTAATAGTCGAAATTCTATGTGGGGCTATCAAGGGAGTGAAGAAATAGCAATTCCGATTTACAAAAAAGGCTCATCTTACTGTGTTTCGTGGAGACCAGACGGTGGCTGTAAACGATATAAGCGTGATAAAATCTTTGATCACTATGACTACGAATATAAAAGAACCTATCCAGACAGTCACGTCGGCACCACCACGCAAAACCTTGGCCAAACCGAAAAGAAATCCTCTGTCTACACCCCATATAATTTCAATACCTCTATCCATAGCTATATCGAATCCTCTGAAGGTGGAGTCGGTTTCCTCGGCGCAAGAATTAGTATTGGTGCCAATTATGGCGTCGCTCCTCGCGCAAACGAATTGGTCTCTAAAACTCCTTACGCTACCCATACCCGTGAAGATCAAACCGTTAAAGTCTACGAAATGATTGTCGACGAAAACTATCCAGAGTCCAAGCTCCAAGAGCAGACTATCCCGAATGGTAACATTTGCCGTGGCTCCGGTATCGAGCGTTGCAAATTAGTCGATACTGTCACCGGACGTATCAATTCCGTCGGTAAATACACGGGTGAATTTCTCAATACCGACACCTATGATCGTACTATTCCAGACGATCTTCCCGGTGGTGGCCTCGGCAAGAAATATTGTACCCGCTCCGTTATCTGGCCAGCCGCCTCTCACGATTCAGATAGTAATACTGTCGAGAATAATATGTCTGGCTCTGCCATGAACGGTGGTAATAATCTTCATCATGTCTCTGCTGCCTCTTGTGTTACGCTTGCCAAGAAACCAAATTTCCAAGTCCTTGGCGGTGGTTTCTATACTAACGGTACGATCAAGGCTGCTCTTTCGGAAAAAGCCGTCGGTGGTGGTCTCGGCGCCTATCCTTCTGCGGAAACCCGATCTTTCGGTTCCTGGGATGAATTTGGCGTCCTCGCTGCCGGTAAGGTACTCGGCTTCGGTTCCGGTGCTGCTATGGGTTATGAAGAGGGCTATAACCTTAATCTTCCTCGTGGTGGTATCATGAATGCCTACTATACTTTCATTGGCCCTACCGGCCCGAATTCAGTAGTTTCTGGCATTAGCAATATCAGCCACATGACTATCGCTAACGATAAAAACGGGCCAGGCAATTCCGGCATCTCCCGCATCGGTTCCGCCGTCCTCGCCCGTCTCAAGGCCCGCTTCCGCGATACTATCATCCGAAATTCTAGTAACACCATCACCAGCCTCACCTCTAATGAGACCTCTGCGAAGAACTATCTCGGCCTCTCCCAGCTTTATCACCAGGGGGACACCAGTCTCAGCGCCATGAATAGTACCGCTAATTTCTATCAATTCGATCGCGGTGGTAACCTTATCGCAAGAAGTAATACCACCGGTGAGAAGCTCATGAATACTCTCGCTATGTTCGTGGACGGTACTCTCACCATCGATCGCAACATCAATATTGCCCACGAAACCTACAATGCCGTGGATGATTTCCCACAAGTTCTCATCTTTGCTAAGAAAATCAATATCACCAGCAATGTCACTAATATCGATGCCTGGCTGATTCTCGACGAAGATTATGGCGATAATCAAATCGATACCTGTTCCGATAACCACTACCCGAACGCTCTCTCTTGCAATGAAACGCTCACCATTACCGGCCCAGTTTTCGCTAGAAAACTCATTCTTAACCGCACCGCTGGCTCCCATACTGGTGGCGGCCGTGCTGACGCCCACCCTCTTCAAACCGGACCAACCGGCACCTACTACGCCGAAGGCTCCATCCACCCTGCCGAAGTCTTCACCCTCCGCGCCGATGCCTACTTCTGGGCCTACCGCCAATCCCTCAGCGGCGGCCAAGCCTACATGGTCTACTCCCGCGAGATCGCACCTAGGTACTAGGAAGCAAATCCGGCTAAAATTTATCTCTGACTCGACCCTTCTAATAGAGGTAGTCAGAGATAATTTTCTTAAAACGCTTTCAAAATCATCCAATTTATAGTAAAATAATCTAAATGAGTAAAACAAACCGTCTAGTTAATAGATATGGTCGCAAAATTCTTGAATCGGAAAATATGCAAATCGAACGCACTTTTTTCCAGCATGGATGCTTTACGACCTACGATCATTCTGTTCACGTCGCTATTATGAGTGTGAAAATCGCTCGTTTTTTCCCGATGAAATTTTCTTACAAATCTCTCGTCAAGGGCGCACTTTTGCACGATTATTTCCTTTATGATTGGCACAATATCGGTGACATGCCAAAGGGTCACGCCTATATTCATCCAATTATCGCCGCCTCGAATGCTAAGCGCGATTTCGATATTAATGCTAAGGAAGAAAATATTATCGAGTCTCACATGTTCCCACTCGGCAAGGTTTTGCCAAAATCTCGTGAGGCTTGGGTAGTTACTGTCGCGGATAAAATCTGTGCCGTTACGGAATTTTTCAGCCTACGTCTTTCCAAGCGCTATCGCCGCATCAATAAAATGGCTGAACACGAAACTGCAAAGTCCTATCGTCATACCGCCTAGATAATCCGCGAATATTTACCACTAGAGTGTTGTTAAAGAATAGTTCATAACGCCGAGTCTAGTAATAAAATATAGCATCTCTGGTGCTGTATTTTTTTATCTTCGCCCGTCATTTTTAGCATAAATACGATATAATTATTTATAGATGAAAAAAATTCAATTTCGCTCCGTCGTCGCTATGGCGAATAGTAAACTTAGTATCAAATATGCTGCTATTTTGTTAAGTGTCTCTACTTTGATTTCCGCACTACTTGGTATTTTCCGTGACCGTCTGCTCAATTCCTATTATCTCGACACTTATCCAACTGGGGTGGATGCCTATACCGCCGCTTTCACCATTCCAGATTTTATGTTCTTCATTCTTACTTCTGGCGCCCTCGCTGTCAGCTTTGTTCCAGTCTTTAATCAGCGTCTTTCTTCTGGTAATAAAAAATCTGCCTGGGAGCTTTCCACCTCCACTTTGAATCTTATGGCACTAGTGACTTTTATTGCCAGTATTTTTATTATGATTTTTGCGGATCCTCTGATTCGCTACATCGTCGGTCCGGGTCTCGATGAATCCGGCACTATTCTCGCCATCAATATGACCCGCGTGATCGCCATTAACCCATTTCTGTTCAGTATTGCCACGGTACTTAACTCTGTTCAGCAGGCGGTCGGACGTTTCGTCTTTTACTCACTCGCCCCGGCGCTCTATAATATCGGTATTCTCATCGGCATCACCGTTTTCACTAATGGTATCAATCTCTTCGGTGTACAAATTTTCGAGGGTGGCATCATGGGGGTGGCGCTCGGCGTGGTCTTCGGTGCCTTGCTGCAAATCTTCGTTAGTCTCATCGGCCTCTTCGGTCTCGGTTTTGATTATCAATTCAAGATCTATTGGAAAAATCACGGCTTCCGCTCGGTCTTAAAACTTCTCCCGGCTCGCTCACTTGATCAGGGAATCGATTATGTTTATTCTATTCTTGCCACCAATCTTTCTTCTCGTATGGGTACCGGTACTCTGCGTGCCTTCCAGCAGGCTAATAGCCTTCATCAAATGCCAGTTAATCTTATCGGTGTCGCGATTTCTACGGCCTTCTTCCCGAAATTAACCGAGCAAGTCAATGAAGATTCCTCCGAATTTAACGGCACTTTCCGCCATGCGCTACGGATGATCATCTGGATTTCTTTACCAGTCTCGGTGATTGCTTTTTTTGCTCGCGGCTACATCGTCAGCTTTATTAAAAATAGTGGTAATCCAGTAATCGCAAGCGTGCTTGGTTCACTCGTTGTCGCGATTTTTGCTCAATCAATTTTTCATATCGCCTCCCGTGGTTTTTATGCCAGACAGGATACCAAAACCCCGTTTGTGGTTAGTATTTTCGCCGTTGGTTTTACTATGGCGCTTTCGGTTATTTTTGCCATTACCGGTTTTGGTCCAGACGGCCTGGGCTGGGCGCAATCTATCGGCGCTTTAGCTGAAATCATTATTCTTCTCACCATCCTTAATGCTCGTGCCAAATTCCAACTGCTCGATAAGACTTTTTGGTTAGCCATTTTCCGTATGTTGGTCGCCAGCTTTTTCACTGCGATTGCCGCTTATTTTATGACTAAACTCTTCCCATTGCGTAGCACCGATAATTCCATTATCAGTACCATTCCGAAGTTCATTTTAATTTCTGTTTTTGCTGGTTTGGTTTATTTAATATCGAGTTTCCTGTTTAATCTTTCGGAAGTGGTGCCAATTTTCGAAAAAGTGAGCAGTCTGATTTTTAAGAATGTTAAAATGTTGCCAAAACCTGAGAAGCCAAGCGAGCTGGAAGGTGAATCAGAAAATTCAGCTCAAAATCAGAAACAAGATAAATAATAAATGGTAAAATAGGAACTATGAATAAGACATCAAACAAGACTGCAAAGACTGCAAAATCTACCAAGGATACTAATTCTATGAAAAAATCTGCTACCACCAAGGATGCTTCTGCCAACACCAAGAATACCAAGTCTGATCACAAGGTCATCTCTGATTATAATGGCTATAATTATAAGAAAGTTTTCTGGGAAGATTCTGGGCGTGAATATGAGGATCTTGCCGACCGTACTGCGATTCGCCGTTTGCTACCGAAAAATATGGATAATTTTGTCGATATTTGTGGTGGATATGGTCGTTTAGCTAATGAATATTTACCACGTGCCAAGCGTGCTACTTTGTTTGATTATTCCAAACTTAATCTCGAGCAGGCCAGGGAAGAATTTGGTGACAAACTTCATACTGTTCAAGGTGACATCTATAAGACCCCATTTTCCGATGGTGAATTCTCTGCTCTTCTCATGGTGCGTGCTACTCATCATTTCGAAAATCTCGAACAGGTCCTCCGTGAACTTAACCGCATTCTTGAACCGGGTGGTGTAGCTGTTATCGAAGTCGCTAATAAGCGTACGCTGCCAAAGATGTTCCGTTACTGGTTCAAGCGCTCTTCTGTTAATCCATTCGATAAGCAACCATCAAACTTAAAGGAAATTGATAAGGACGGTTTTTATAATTATCACCCAGCCTACGTCGAGGATCTCTTTAAGAAAACTGGTTTTGAAATCATGGATGTGCTTTCGGTTTCGAATTTCCGAAGCCGTACCATGAAAAAAATCTTCAGCACCAAGGCCCTCATCAAGCTCGAAAAAGCTGTTCAGGGTCCACTGGCTTCTGTACGTTTTGCTCCAAGTATTTACTATCGTTTGATTAAAACTAAATAATTCTTTCGAGTGAAAATTTTTCAAGAAACTACCTACAAACTTTATCGCAAAACACCGCTTTTTTCCGGTCAATCCAAGTCTCTGAAAATTGCGGTGATTTCCGATATTCATTTTTCGCGTCTAGTAAAAAATCTAAAACTCCGCGCCATTATCAAGCAATTTGAATTTGCCCGTCCAGATTATATTTTTATTCCCGGGGATTTAATTGATACTTTGGAATGTATAGATTCTCTTGCTGAGCGTGAACGTTTTCTTGGCTTCTTGCAAAATCTCACGGCTATTTCATCGGTTCGCAAAATGATCGTCAGTCTCGGTAATCATGACTTTTACCGTATACCTGAAAATAAAAAAGGCTGGCATATCGTGCGCGATAAAGAATTCCTTAAATCTCTTCGTCAGGTGCCAAATCTAGTTTTGCTCGATGATGAAATCTACCAAGATGGTGATATTTATTGTTTTGGTTACACTCAGAAAAAGTCTTACTACACCGAAGATGGGGTAAATTTTGCAGAAAACGCCGAAGCTCAGCTCGAAGATCTTACGAAAACTCTAGCGAATCTTCCAGAGCCACCTGCCGATAAATTGAAATTCGCTCTCATTCATGCTCCGACTTATCTCCAGACCCCAGATATAGAATTTCTTTTGCAGCCTTTTGATTATATTTTATCTGGACATATGCATAATGGCATTGTCCCGCCCGTACTCGACGAATTTTGGCGTAATCAAAAGGGAATTATTTCTCCCACCAAGAAACTTTTTTCGGGCGCATGTCGTCACACCTTGAAAACTTATGACGATAAACTAATCGTAGTTGGGCCGGTCACTACTTTTCATGCTCACCTTGGTTTGCTTGAAAAGCTCAATGTTTTTTATCCCACTTATCTCACCTATCTCGAAATTTCCGATAAAAAAACGTACGCTCGCAAGCCGTACGTCAAACATACTTATAAAAATTGGTAGCGCCAATAGGGTTCGAACCTATGACCTTGAGCTTAGAAGTCTCCTGCTCTATCCAGCTGAGCTATGGCGCCAAGTTATTTTTATTCTATCACTAACTCGGTAAAAAGCAAAATCGGCTAGCCTCAAGAGTTGTGTTGAGTTCTAAAATATACCCACAATCTTACAAAATTCATCTTACAAATTCCACCACTCATAATCTGAATTTAACCTGTATTTTTAAAATGTTTATGCTATACTAAGGTTAAAGAAGGAGAGAAAAAGTAGAAGATGTAGTTGTTGTAAATAAAACAATTGCATAAACTATTAAACTTATGTTATGATTACATGTGTGAAAAAATTAAGTATCACCGGGGTCCGAGTCCTTTCGTTCCTCGTTAACAGTTTTGAAAAACTTTTTCTCTCCCAAGATACTTTCTTCAAAATCACGATACTTATTTTTTCACTGGTATTATCCAATTTATTCTTTGAAGTACAATCATCTTATGCCCTGAAACCGACACCTTCGCTGTCGGTTTCTTTGTTATCTGCCTCGAATATTGAGCTACATAGTAACGATATTCTAAGTAAACCAAATCATGCCGTAACTTTGCCAATGTATCTTAATATAAAAACCAATAATCCTACTGGTACGGGTACTTATGTTGATGTGGAGAAAACCGCCTTTACCGACATCCATGATTCTTCTAATACTTCTTCTATTAATATGATTTCTAGCGGGGTAGGGGTTGAACATTTAGCCGATTTTGCGGAAAATACTTTTGCTGGTAGTCTTGATTGTGAAATGGAGTATCCTGAAAGAGAGCCAGAAGAATGGGATCCACTTGATTTAGTTAGCGGTTCGGTACATGACACACGTGCTGGCATCAGTAGAGGGGATGACGTAATTGGTGATAATATATGTTTTGCCATCGGCATCAAGTTAGGAAATAATCTCCCTACCGGCACCTATCAAAACAAAGTGATTTTTTCCACGGTTACTAATGAATATCCGACCGAAGCTAATTTGGTTAAGGGTAAAGAATTTCAAAGTAAAATTTCTTCACTTCTGTCTGCTCCAATTTCTTCAAAGTATAGTCTTGAGCATTTTAAACGTAGTACTGCATCTCCCGCAGAAAATATTCCTACCGTACATCTTGAAATTGATGAAACTTCCGATCGGGCGGTCCTAGCTTGGCTCGATAAAGACACTAAAACTATTTACTATTATTCTGAGGCCGATAAGCTTTATCTTAATCCAGATTGTGAGGATATGTTTTCTTATTCTGGCTACAGGGAATTAGACTTAAGACCGTTTGATGCAAGTAAAGTTACTAATATGAAATCTATGTTTAGCAATCAGCCGTATATCACAGAGATTAATTTCTCGAATTTCAATACTAGCAACGTAACGAATATGGGCAGACTTTTTTATAAGAACTGGATTAGTAAACTAGATCTTTCAAGTTTTGATACACGCAAGGTTATTTATATGAATGCGATGTTTATGGAGGCCTATTCGGTAGAGGAAATTAATCTTTCAAGTTTTGATACTAGTAATACTTGGTTTATGGGGAACATGTTCCAAAACACTCATGCGCTTAAAAAACTAGATCTTCATAACTTTAATACTCAGACAGTCACACATATGCAATACATGTTCTATAATTCTGGTGTGCCGAATCTTGACCTATCTAACTTCAATACTTCCAAAGTTAAAGATATGAAAAGTATGTTTGGCGGTCTTCGAAATCTTGAAGAATTAAATCTATCAAATTTTGATACAAGTAACGTCGAAAATATGTCAAATATGTTTAATAATACTGAAAAACTTAAAACTCTGGATATTTCGAATTTTAACACTTCTAAAGTAACTGATTTTAATACGATGTTTGGTATTGATCGTAGCCTTCTCGTTGATAAGCTCGAAAGAATTTACGTGAAGCAAGATTTTGATACTTCCGCTGGTACAGATTTTACGAATATGTTTACTGGGCGTACTAATCTTCGTGGTGGAAATGGTTCCTTCCTTCCGGATCCATCGACCGCCGACAAGACTTGGCTTCGCATCGACGATCCAACTAACGGTCACCCAGGCTATTTCACTCGAAAACCATAAAATATTTATTGCATCCGATAAATTCTGACTCCAAGACCATAAAATTTTCATTGCGTTTATGGTAAAATAATACATATGCAAAGCCAAAAATCGCATAATACAAACCCCCACGCGGGGGGGGGGGGGTTTAGATGGGAATTAAAAGTTCTCGGATTATTTTTAGCCTTAGTCTCTTTTTCTAATTTGGTCATCTTCCAAAATACTTCGGCTCTATTTGTGCCGACTTTGTCGGCTACAGTAGATAATTCTGCTGTTTCCGTAAACGGTAATGAAATTCTTAATTCTGCGAGTCAAACCAAGGAAGTCTCATTATCACTAATAGTGAATACTAATAACCGGACGGGGTATACTGTGACTCTTAATTCGGAAACCGACGAGAATGCTTTGACTAATGCCGATTCAAGCACTAATGCCAAGATTGATTCGATCTCAGCTCCTAGCGTACTAAATAGCTTTTCGAGTAATACCTGGGGCTATAGGTTCGGTACTTCAACAGATTATTCACCAATCCCAGCATTATCTAGACCAGCGCAAATTTTGCAAACAGCAGAGAAGACTAATGGCAGTGAATCGAACCATCTGAGTATTGGCGTGAAACTAGGAAACAACTTAGAGAGTGGTAATTATAAAAACAAACTAATCTTTTCTATCCTAACTAATCGATATGACCCAATCGCTAAAATGATGAATGGATATAGCTTTAACAATAGATTAAAATCGCTAGAAACCGCTACAGATAAGATTGAATATTTTAAGAAAAACTCTACTGCCCCAATTGCAACTATAAACACTGTAAATGTTGAAAATGATGATTCAGACTACGAAATTAAAATGTGGTTAGATCCGACTGATAAAACTGCCTATTATTATGCTGATCCGGAAAAAGTGTATCTAAATGAGAACAGCGTGTCTATGTTCTCTGATATGCGTAGTCTCACTTCCCTTGATCTTTCTAATTTCGATACTTCTAGAGTAATGGATATGGGTAGTATGTTCGCTTCTTCGTCCAACCTCACCTCTCTTGATCTTTCTAATTTCGATACCTCCAAAGTAACAAATATGAGTAATATGTTCTCTACCATGTTTAGTCTCAGCTCTCTCAATGTCTCTAATTTCGATACTTCTAAAGTAACGAATATGGATTATATGTTCGCTTATTTATATAGCCTCACCTCTCTTAATCTCTCGAATTTCGATACTTCTAAAGTAGCGAATATGAGTAGTATGTTCTATAATTCATTCGGATTCACTTCCTTAAATCTTTCTAATTTCGATACCTCCAATGTAACAAATATGAATAATATGTTCTCTAATATGCGTAGTCTCACCTCCCTTGATCTCTCAAGTTTTAATACCACTAACGTAACTGATATGTCTAGCATGTTTTCAGGTATGGCCGCATTGACTAGTCTTAATATTAGTTCATTTAACACGGAAAATGTTACTGATATGAATGGCATGTTTGCGAATATGAGTAGTATTGAAAGTTTGGATTTAAGTAGTTTTAATACAAAAAATGTGATTAAATTTCGTGGCATGTTTTACAATGATAACCCGAATTATACGCTTAAAAAGATTTATGCTTCAGCTGATTTTGAGACTGACAAAGCAATCGCTAACGAGGCGACCAATAATGAAGCGAATATTGATATATTTCATAATTTGATATCACTTGAAGGTGGAAATGGTAGTCGAGGATTATCATTTTCATGGTCTCATCTTGGCGGTCTTAAAATTGATCGGCCAGGTGCTCCAGGCTACTTCACGCGTAAAGTCTAAAAACTTCAAACTAGTATATAATTATATTAATGACTAATCAGACAATCATTAAAATCGAAAATCTTGAGAAAAGCTTCGGCAAAACTAAGGCTGTTCGCAAGATTAATTTAGAAGTTTATGAAGGCAGCCTCTTCGCCTTCCTCGGCATCAATGGTGCTGGCAAATCTACCACCATCTCCATGATGTATGGTGGGCTGAAGATTGATTCTGGGCACATTACTATTTGCGGTCAAGACGTCGCCACTCATCTTGATAAAATTAAAAATCAAATTGGCGTGGTTTTTCAGGATTCTATCCTTGATAAAACTCTCACCGTTTATGAAAATCTTAAATTCCGCGCTGGATTTTATAGTATTTTTGGCCAAGAGTTCAAAGCTCGCTACCAGGAATTGGAAAAACTTTTCGATCTCGCCGAAATTAAAAATCAGAAAATTCAAAAACTTTCTGGCGGCCAAAAACGTCGTGTTGACATCGCACGTGCTATTATTCATCAGCCGAAAATTCTCATTCTTGATGAGCCGACCACTGGCCTTGACCCAGGTACTCGCAGTAAAGTTTGGCGGATTATTTCCAAACTTCGCGAGGATCTTAAAATGACAATTTTTCTCACCACGCACTACATGGAGGAAGCTGCTGATGCGGATTATGTTACGATTTTGGACAAGGGAAGAATTATTGCTGAAGGTACGCCGCTCGAATTAAAAACTCAATACGCCACCGATATTTTGCATCTCTATGGCGTGGAAGAGGCGGATGTTAAAAAGCTTAAATTACCTTATCAAAAAATCCATAAGACCTTCCAAATTAAAGTTAAAAATTCAGCAGTTGTTACTAAACTGATTATTAAATACCCGGAACTCTTCCAGGATTTTGAATTAATTAAAAGTACACTAGACGATGTTTTTCTCACAGTTACGAAAAATAAACCAGGTACTGATATTTCGGAATCAAAAAATAGCAAAACGAAAGCGGAGTAAAACATGAAAAAATTTCTCAATCTCACTGCACGTAATGTCAAAGTTTTCTTCAGCGACAAATCAATGTTTTTTGCTTCGCTGATCACGCCAATGATTTTATTGATTCTCTACGTTACTTTTCTTGGTCGCGTTTTTCATAACAGTCTTGATAAAGACGCCTTGGGTGTCGCACTTCCAGAAGGCGTAATTAACGCTGTGGTGAACGGGCAAATTCTCGCCTGTCTCCTTGCGGTCTGTAGTGTAACAGTGGCTTTTTCCTCGAATCTTTTAATGGTGAATGATAAGGTTACTGGTAGCACCAAAGATATCGATGTTTCTCCGATCAAAAATCATACCAAGAGTCTTGCTTATTTCACCGCGACATTTATTTCCACGATTATTATTAATCTCGTGGCGCTCATTCTTTGCTTACTTTATATCCGCATCCAAAATTGTTGGTACTACGAATTGAAGGATGTTTTGCTGCTGTTTGGCGATGTCATTTTACTTTCTTTCTTCGGCACCGCATTGGCTTCCGTAGTAAATTTCGGTCTCAAGACTCAAGGCCAACTCAGTGCCGTGGCCAACATCGTGAGCGCCGGTTATGGTTTTATTTGTGGGGCTTATATGCCAATTTCAAATTTCTCCGCCTTGCTCCGTGATAGTATTATGTTCCTGCCAAGCACTTATTTTATGTCGCTGATCAAAAATCATGCCCTCACTGCACCATTTCAAGAAATGGCTAAGGATGAAATTCCATCGCAAGCTATTGACGCCGTAAAAACCGCTCTCGACTACAAAATCTCCTTTTTTAATCACGAAGTCCCACTTAACATGATGTATCTCATCGCCATAAGCTCAATCATCGGTTTAGTCACTATCTTCATTCTACAGAATAAATTTAGGAAACAGAATTAAGCAATTTTAGACTTTTAAAAAGAATGTCGTCTTGCCTTTCATTTTTTTGAATATCAGCATAAAGAGAATGCCGCTTACCTCTGACGGAGCATAAGCTTGGCCGAACGGCCTTGAGTGTCTCCGGAACGAGGTATGCGGCGTTCTCTCCCCTTGAGCGGTCCGATAAAAGGCATGCGACATTCTTCCCCTTGAGTGTCTCTGGAACGAGGTATGCGACATTCTCTCCCATGCGACATTCTTTAATTAATCTGATTTTTTTGTTATAATTATTTATTCAGAAGGAACAAACATGCTAAAATCTATCAAATATTTAAAACCTTATTTTTGGCAATGCCTTTTAATTGTCTTAGGTGTTGCACTTCAAGTTTATACCGCTCTTGAGCTACCTGCTTTAAGTTCAGATATTATGAATAAGGGTGTAGCCGAATCCAACATGAGCTTCATTTTTCAAGCCGGTCTATTCATGCTTGGTATTACCGCGCTTGGCTCACTTGGTAGTATCGTTTCATCTTATTTTTCCGCCAAGGTCAGTAGTCGTGTCTCCATGGATATGCGCAAGGATGTCTTCGCCAAGGTGATGTCACTTTCTTTTGCTGACGTCGAGAAATTCTCTACCGCCTCACTCATTACTCGTACTACCAACGATATCTCGACCGTCCAGCGCACCCTGATTATGAGTCTTACCATGATGGTGCGCGTGCCGTTTATGGCAATCGGTGCGATTATTCAGGCTTTCCGCACTGCGCCAAATATGACTTGGATTATCGCGGTATCTGTCGCTATCCTCTTTATTCAGGCTGCGATTTTAATCAGTCTTGCCATTCCAAAATTTAAGGTCTATCAAAAGATCTTGGATAAAATTAACTCTATTACGCGTGAAAATCTCACCGGCATCAAGGTAATTCGTGCACTTAATAAACAAAAGTATGAAGAAAATAAATTCGAGCGTAGTAATGAAAAATTAAAAACTACCGATATTTATATTTCCAAGGTTATGGCTTTTCAGCAGCCAGTAGTGAATCTAGTTTTCAATCTTTCCGCCGTTCTCATTATCTTCATCGGTGTCTCTAATCTTCATACCGATATGAGTTATCTCGGTCGCATGCTTGCTTTTTCGCAATATTCTGCCCAGGTTCTCATGTCCTTCCTCTTCCTAACTTTTCTTTTTGTCATGATCCCTCGTGGTAATGTTTCGAGTAAGCGCATCTCTGAAGTCCTTGAAACTAAGAGCCAAATTATTTTTAAGGACCAAATGACTGAAACGCCTAGCGAGGTTCCTTCCGTGGAATTTAAGCATGTGACTTTTTCCTATGGTAAAAAATCTGAAGCCATCATCGAGGATATTTCTTTTGTGGCTAAATCTGGGCAAACTACCGCCTTTATTGGTTCCACTGGTTCTGGTAAATCAACTTTAATTAATCTCGTGCCACGTTTCTTCGACGCCACCGAGGGTGAGGTTTTAATTAATAATCTCAACATCAAGGAATACACCGAAAATGCCCTTATGGATAAAATCGGTTACGTTCCGCAGCGTGGTTATCTCTTTACTGGCACCGTGCGTAGCAACATTCTTTACGGTGTCGAAAATCTTAAAAAATCGGAACTTGATGCGCGTATGCGCCATGCCGCTAAAATTGCTCAAGCTGAAGAATTTGTCACTAAGCTAAAAGACCAATACGATGCGCCAATTTCTCAAGGTGGTACCAATGTTTCCGGTGGTCAAAGGCAGCGTCTCGCTATCGCTCGTGCTTTAGCCAAGCAACCTGAAATTTTAATTTTCGATGATGCTTTTTCGGCTCTTGACATGAAGACTGACAAGAAGCTCCGAGAAGATTTGAAGTCGGAAATTCAGGACACGGTCGTGTTAATTGTAGCGCAACGTATTAGTACGATTAAAGAAGCTGAGCAAATTATTGTTCTCGATCAGGGAAAGATGGTAGGGAAAGGGGCTCATTTGGAACTCTTGAAAAAATGTAAGGTTTACCAAGAAATCGCGAAGTCTCAATTCTCGGAAGAAGAATTTGCGGATGAAATGCGCCAGGCTAAGGAGGGAAAATAATATGTCTAAAAATTCAAAAAGCACTCAAAAGAAAACTACTCGAGCCTCTAAACAGACTATTAAGCGCTTCCTCGCTTCTGTGAAAAAATATCGTTTTGGTTTGCTCGGCTCGGCGCTGCTTGCTCTAATGTCGGCCGGACTTGTAGTGGCCGGTCCATATCTTCTGGGTCTCATTACTACTGAAGCTTTTGACGCTTTGCGTGCTGGTCAGGAAATTAATTTCGCTCGTATTAGCTCACTACTTTTAATCCTGGTTGGTCTCTATCTTATCTCTGCTACTATCAGTTATGTTGAGGGCTATGTTGCCGCAGTTATTTCGGCTAAATATGCCAAAGAAATGAAGCGCCAAATTCTATCTAAGTTTTCGCGTTTGCCAATGTCCTATTTTGATAAAACTCAAAACGGTGACACTATGTCGATTATGACTAACGATGTGGAGACTATCGCTTCTTCGCTTTCTCAAACCCTTTCTCAAATTATTACTAACATTACGCTTCTGGTTGGTTACCTTGGCATGATGATTTATATCTCCATTCCTATGTCTGCCGTCTCTGTCATTGTCGTGCCTATTTCCATGCTTGCCGTTTCTAAAGTTGTAAAGAAGGGTTCAGAATATTACAAAAAGCAACGCAAAACTCTCGGTAAATTAAACTCTGAAATCGAAGAAAATTATGGTGGCCAACTCATCATCAAGGCTAATAATCACGCGGAAAAATCCAAACAAGATTTTGCTACTGTCAATGAAAAACTTTATCAGGAGACTTTTAAGGGTGAGTTTTATGGTTCACTCACCTACCCTATCACCCACCTTTTTCTCGATTTAGCTTTTGTTGGAATTTGTCTGCTCGGTGGCTACTATGCTCTAATTGGTGCTCTCACTGTTGGTAGTATTCTGGCATTCTTGCAGTATGTTAGTCGTTTCACTCAGCCAATTGCTGATACTGCGCAGCTTTCTTCTACTATTCAGCAAACCTTGGCTGCCGCTGACCGCGTTTTTAACTTTCTCGAAGAACTGGAAGAAGATGCTGAAGATTTTACTAGTCAATTTAAAGCTATCACCAAGGATGGTAAATTCCGTGGTGAAGTGGAATTCTCTCATGTCAACTTTAGCTACGACGGTGTGAAGCCAATTATTAAGGATTTTTCTATTAAAATCGAACCTGGTATGCAAGTAGCCATCGTTGGTCCGACCGGTGCCGGTAAGACTACGATTGTCAGTCTCTTAATGCGCTTCTATGATATTCAGAGTGGCGAGATTAAAATCGACGGTGTCTCGACCAAGCAAATGAAGCGCAGTGAAGTGCGTAGTCTCTTCGGTATGGTACTTCAGGATACTTGGCTATTTTCCGGTACCATCTTAGAAAACCTTAAATACGGTGCCTCTAATGTTACTTTCGAACAAGTTGAAGCCGCCGCTAAAATGACTGGTGTGGATCATTTCATTAAGTCTCTGCCAGATGGTTATGAAACTAAAATTTCCGAAGATTCTGATAATATTTCCGCTGGTGAAAAACAGCTCCTCACTATCACCCGGGCAATTATTACTAATCCGAAAATGATGATTTTAGATGAGGCCACTTCTAATGTTGATACGCGCACCGAACAAATTATTCAGCGCGCTTTTGATAAGCTCACCGAAGGTCGCACTTCCTTCGTCATCGCACACCGTCTTTCGACTATTCGTAATGCCGACGTTATCCTCGTGATAAAAGAGGGAAATATTGTCGAGCATGGTAATCACGATGAACTAATGAAACTTAACGGTTTCTATGCCGAGCTTTATAATTCCCAATTTTCCGAAGAAGCAGAATAATATGACTAGAATTAATCTCACGGAACTCCTTGCCTCAACCGATTTGTCGCCAGAATTTCGTGAGTTTTTTCAGGCTGAGCTTGCATCCGGAAAATTCGACTCCTTGCTAGATTTTTTTAATTCAGACTCGTCAGGCTACCAAGAAATCTATCCCGCTCCTGCACAGATTTTTAGAGTTTTCCAGTTACCTCTCGAAAAGATTAAGGTAGTGATTCTTGGTCAAGACCCCTATCACACCCCAGGTGTGGCAGATGGTTTGGCTTTTTCGGTGCAAACCCCTAAGCTCGCTCCCAGTCTCCGAAATATTTTAAAAGAGGTAAAATCTGACCTTGGTCAAACTATTATCCAAAACGGCGACCTCACGCCATGGCTCGAACAAGGGGTCTTTCTCCTCAATAATGTGTTAACCGTCGAAAAAGGCCATGCCGGCTCACACCGTCAAATCGGCTGGGAGCAAATTACGGAAGATTGTGTAAAGATGCTTAGCACCAAACTCCCGCACGCCGTATTTATTCTCTGGGGTTCTGATGCTCAGACTAAAGCCAAGTTTATCGACCAATCGAGGCACCTAGTTCTACAATCAGCTCACCCCTCGCCGCTTTCAGCCTATCGCGGATTTTTTGGCTCCAAACCATTTTCTCAGGCTAATCAATTTCTCAAATCTCATCACCTTCAAGAAATTAAATGGTAAAATCATATAAAAAATCTCCCATCGCTGGGAGATTTTCTGATTCAAGCTAAATTAGATTGAGCGGCAGATTACACCACCACCTTCACGCTTGTAAAGGACGGAAACTTTGTTACCACCAGTAGAGTGGACGGCAGTTTCACCATCACAGGAAGAGTTCACCACAATACTCACAGTGTGACCAGCATTACCCTTGGATGCGTAACGGTCGTTTGAAGTGTTATCTTCGGTACCTTCAGATTGTTGAGTGAAGGTGTAGTGAGTGCGTTGACCATTCTTACATTCCTTGGATTCTGGATCGTAGCTATCAGCTGCCTTGCAGGAGCTAATCTCCAAGCTATATGGTTGACCATCTGGGTCAGAGAATTTCTGCTTGGTATCAGTTCCGATTAGATATGCATCATAGAAATAAGCCCAGGAAGTACGTTCGGCGGCTTTGAAGACGTCATTATCGACATCTGTGTGACCACTCACGTAGGCATCTTTATCCAAGCTAGGAATTTTTTGGTTATTGTTAGATTGATATGAGTTTAATTGGGTGGTGATACGGTTTACGTCGTTAGCACGTGCAGTATCTCTTTGCATGATTTGCATTGCAGGGAGTGCAATAAAGACCATGAGGAAGATCATTGCTGCGACCGCCAAAACGAGCACCACTTCGATGATGGTAAACCCATGTTTAAAATTTTTATTTTGCTTAAACATATGTCTGTTCCTTTCTGAGACTTTGTTTATCTATAACCCAATCATAAGCTTTACGTACCAAAAATTCAAGAGGTTTATGCTAAAATAAAGCTAAACCATTATCGGGAAATTTATAAAATGTTTGAACTTCAGTGGATTTTTCTAATTTTCGGCGCAATTTTCGGTGCCATTCTCGGCTCTTTTGCTTGCTGCCAGGCTTGGCGTATTCGCCTGCACTCAGAAGGTAGGAAACTAGGGAATCGCTCCGTGTGTCTTCATTGTGGACATCGCCTGAGTCGGCTTGAACTTATCCCGATCTTTTCTTGGCTCTTTCTCGGCGGCAAATGTAAAAAATGTAAAGCCAAAATCGGCCTGATTGAAATTTTTTCCGAAATTATGATGGCTATAATCTTTGCCAGTTTTGCTTTTCACACTGGCTCGTTAATTCAACAAATCTTGCAACATGTCGGTTCACTAGCTGTCGCGCCTCTAGTTATTTTTGAAATTATTAAACTCTTACTTCTCTTCGCAATTTTTACCATTATGTGGATACTACTGGTTTATGACAAGAAATGGTTAGAACTACCCGTTAATCTACTTCGTCTCGTGATTATTTTGTCTGGAATTTATTTTCTCTTTAATTTATATACTAAATACGGACTCAATTTATTAATTGAAACCCGTGGTAATGAAGTCATATTAGTGAAAAATTCTCTACACCTGCAAGATATTTGGCAATATTTACTGCGTGATCTTTCGCGTTTTCTGGGCGCTATGTTGGCTCTGCCGGGTATCTACTTTGTACTCTATAAATTCTCCCGCGAAACTCTAGTTGGTGGTGGTGATTTTATCCTTTTAATCTCTGTCGCACTCCTGCTTGGGCGCTGGGAACTCGGCGTTATTGAGCTCGGCTTATCTAATTTACTGGCCGCTATTTTTAATTACCGCATGTTAAAAAATCCCAAAAATCGTCAACCTTTCGGTTTTGCCCCCTATATCATTCTAGCCTGTATGATTACCCTTTTCTTTCAGACTGAAATTCTGCGTCTAGTTTTTCTTGTTTACTAGTCTTCCGATTCGCTATGAAATTTTTCGTGCACTTCTTTTAGGTGTGGGTCGGTAATATGGGTATAAATTTGCGTAGTGGAAATATTTGCATGCCCCAGCAAACTTTGCACTGAACGAATATCCGCGCCGTTCATCAAAAGATCAGTCGCAAAACTATGGCGCATCGTGTGTGGCGTCACATGTTTAGTAATCCCGGCCAGCCTCGTATATTTTTGTACAATTCGCTCGATTGAACGTGGTGTTAATCTGCGAAAATCACCACTCGTAGATGGAATTTGTTGATTCGCAGAATTATTTAGGAACAGTGCAGGCAAAGTATCGGTTCGCATATTCAAGTAATCTTCGATACATTCCGCCGTAGATTTATCAATAAAAATCGGTCGGTCTTTTTTGCCTTTACCGCGCACCATAAATTCTCGGCGTTCCAAATTAATCGAATCGCGATTCAAGCTACAAAGTTCCGATACACGTAGTCCGCCAGAAAACAGTAATTCAATAATCGCGCGGTCTCTTAGTCCCGATTCGGTATCTAGTGGAATTTCTGCTAGCAATCTTTCGATTTCATCGAAGTGTAAAAAAGTTACCTGCTTTTTGGCGGCTCGTGGTAAATCAATTAGGGAAGGATCTAAGCTTTTAATTCCACGCTTGGCTAAATATTTGAAAAATCCACGCAGCGCAATCAAGTGGTAGCTCTGAGTTAGCGCCGATAAACGCTCCTTGTTTTGATTATCCGAAAACCGATTTAACTTCAAACGGAAACGGCGTAAAATCTCCGGTGTAATATCGGAAGGTTTAATCATTTCTTGACCTTCGAAATCTTCGGTAATTAGATCAATAAATCGTGCCAAGTAAAGCCCATAGTTTTCTACGGTTTTCGTTGAACGACCTTTTTCAATTTCCAGTGATTCCAAAAAATCTGCCACTAATTCAGAAATATCCATAAGAGTAATTATAACACCTTATGCTATAATGTGATTATGGATAAAACTGATTCTGTAAGCGAACTCTTTAGCGACCAAAATAACCAAAATGCCAAACAAATCCAATATGATGAAACGGTTGTCAAAAGTCAAATTGATATGGTAGGGAAGCGTGTCGAGTATGAACCAACTTCTGGTAGTTCTGTGGTGATTGAAGAAAAAGCTCCAACTTCTGGCGATGTGCTTTCGAACGGTTTTCCAGCCGGCGTCGGCCCTAATGCCGCTCCCGAAGCTCCGGTCAAAAAAGAGCGTACCAAACTCAATCTGATCCAGCGCGCCAAAGATTTTTTCACTCATGCCACCAAGCGCCAAAAAATTATCATGATTGCCGCTCCTGCTAGTCTCATTGTTTTAGCTATTCTCGTCACCATTATCGGCCAGGCCACCGGAGCGTTTAAGACGGATTATTCTGTGACTTATTCCACGGCGAAAGAAATTAAAAATCAAATTACTAAAATTCGTGGCGATGTTAGCTGTAACAAAATCTCTGAATACGCTTCGAATTCCGCCACTTCTAATGAGATTTATCAGAAATATATCGAAGATTGTAAGCAAAATATGGCCGGTATCGACAGTAATTTGGTCACTAAGCTTGGCGATTCTGCCGGCGTTCTGAAAGATCCAGAGATTGGTCGCAAATTTGATGCCTTCCGTACAGTTTTTAACGCCACAAATGGTGGTGATGAAGATATTAATAAAGCTCTCGACCTCTACGCCGTCTGGCATAAATGGAGTGTGATCGAAGGTAATAAGACTTCCGACTGGACCGAGGCTGATATTCTTAATGCTACCAAAATCCTGCGCGAATCTGGTAATCAGCGCCTAAAAGATTATGGTGAAAAGTGGGCCACCCTCAAGGCTCAGGCTAATGAAGCGACCTATCGTTGGTTACACTCTTCCAGTAAGGATGATGGTTCGGTCGATTTTGTGGAAATGCGTCGCGCCGCGGATGATGCTAAAAATGCCTTTAATGATTTTGAACGTAATGAGCGCCCAAATTTACTCACCGAATTTCCTCTGAAATTTGTCGACCTCGCTAAGGTCTACGCCAAGTTCGAAGAATTGTATGAAGTTATTCGTAAAACTTACGAAGAAAATTATAATTTCCGTGCCGGTGGTTGCCGCGAATTGATTAACTCAGTTCGTTGCGAATAACCTCTGAAATTGTGATATACTGGGGGAAATATCAAGATTTTATAAGGGAGAAAACATGGACGAAAACACAAGAACAGATTATATTGAACGTACTTTGGTAATTTTGAAACCTGATGCCGTTCAACGTGGTATCGTCGGTGAAATTTTACAAAGATTTGAGCGCGTTGGCCTCAAAATCGTCGGTATGAAAATGGTCAGCCCAGATCAGGAATTATTTAAGCAACATTATGAAGGTATCGGCAAGCTAATTTCGCGTCGTGGCGAAGAAACTTATCGCTACAACCTCGACTACATGATGAGTGGTCCAATCATCGCGATGTGTCTTGAAGGTATCGAAGCTGTAGCTTTAGTTCGTAAGATCGTTGGTTCCACTGAGCCAAAATCCGCCGAGATGGGTACCATCCGTGGTGATTTTTCACATATGAGCTTTGGTCATGCCAATTCTCATGCTCGCCCAGTGCCAAATCTCGTTCATGCCTCCAGCAATCCAGAAGAAGCTAAGCAAGAAGTCGCACTCTGGTTTACCGAAGCTGAGACTTACGATTACGAAGATTTGAACGAAAAATACACTCGCTAATCTTTAACATAAAAGTATCCCCACCGGGGTAGAATAAAAGTACCCCCACCTGGGTACTTTTTGTTGGCTCACCCGAAATAGACATAAATTTGCTTAACTCGCAGTTCGCTTACCAGAAATAGCCATAAGCTTCTATTAAGATTTTGGTTTTTATGGCATAATAAACATATGTGGTTTTGGATTTCATTTATCCTGCTCGGACTGGTGCTTTATATTCCGCTCGGTATTCTGATTATTCTTTTTATTTTCTTCCCGATTGCTGGATTCTTGAATAAGAAAAACAATCCTGCCGTCTTTAATTTTGCCATGAATGGCGGTATGGTAGTGCTCTTTATCGCGGCCATTTTAGTTCATGGTGGCTTTTTTGGTTGGTATAATCAGGCTGAATCGCCCTTTGGTATCAATGTTTGGGTTGATCGCTCCGTGGAAAATGATTTCTATCGCAGGGAAGAGAAGAACGGCCAGATTCACCTCACTGTCACTGATAAAAATTATTCACCCCACTCACCAAATTTTCTTGAAAGTAATGGTAAAATTCATTTCGATGTTACGAATCATGCGGCCGAAAATAAGCATCTCGATCTCACATGGACTGTTGAACTGGATGGGCAAAAATACCAAAGAAATAATCTCCCCACCGATACTGATTCGACACTTTTTGGCCCAGGTTTTTCTCTGAAATACGGTGAAAATATCATAAAAGTCACGGCTTCCAATAGTCTTGGCTATTACACCACTTCGTTAGTAGTTAATCGTTTACGCACGGAAGATATTTGTAACGAGGAAAGCAATCAAAAAGTTTCCATGTGTGAGAATATTCTTTCCGCCAAGGAATCTGCCGCTAAAAAGCAGCAGGCTAGTAATGATTCAGGTAACATTCTCAATCTTTCGGAAAATAGTTTCTGGTCTAGATAATTATCCTTGATACTTTCTCTGCGGGAGGTTGTCATTTGCTACGCAAATACCAAAACCTTCGGTGCGAACCCTGGGCTCGCCTTCGGCAAATATCATAAATAAAAAAACCACCTCGCGGTGCTTTTTATATTTATGGTGATCTCTGCGGGAGTCGAACCCGCGTTGACGGGATGAAAACCCGTTGTACTAACCGTTATACTAAGAGACCAATTCCGAAATGTACTTTTCTATTATAACAGATTTAAAAAAATCGGCAACTCTAATTTTTAAAAATCTCGAAGTTTAATTTTCAACTTTTTCGCAGCTCAAAATCGGATCCATGGTGTAGTCGGTTTTACCAAACGGCGCATGCGGCTTGAATGTCACCGAAGACAAATCTTTATTGCAAGTTAATTTTTTATGTTCGAAATAAATCCGTTTGTCCAAATTATTTTCGTCGCTATAACTTAGCAGTCTACGTAACTTTACCATTGGAAAACCAGTCTTCAAATATGGCTTAAATACAAATTCCGCACCCTTGGCAGTCATTTCATCCTTATGGCTATTTACGAAATTATCATAGAAAAAATCCTCATAGTAGCTTTTAGCCAGTTCTTGAAATTGTTTTTCCGCCAGTGCTTCCGCTGTCACATTTTTCTTTACTAACAAAGAAAAACCCACACTACAAACCGAAATCAGGACCACCACAATCATTAGTCCACGAATAATTTTCGAACTCAGAGTTTCCAGACGAATTTGATTGGAGAGTTTTTTGAAGTTAGGACTAAGTTTGGTCGCGTTCCTTTTGTGTTTGCGCTTGGCGCCACGTGGATCGATATTCATAGCTAAATTATAGCATAAGAATTTTCATTTTCGAACGGAGGGAATTATAATATACACATGAATACAAAAAATCTCACCATAAAAAACGAAGCCGCCGTGATTGATTTTGCGGAAAATTTGATGCGCGAGATTTTGCAATCTCAAGACGCTTTGCCTTGCGTGATTGAACTAGTCGGTGACGTTGGAGCTGGTAAGACTACCTTCACTAAGGGCCTCGCTCGTGGTCTCGAAATTACCGAAGAAATTACTTCTCCGACCTTCACTATTTCAAAAGTTTATGAAAATTCTCGAGGCCTGAAACTTGTGCACTACGATTTTTATCGCCTAGAAAATCCGGGCATCATGGTGGAGGATTTATTTGAAAATCTACAGGACCCACACACGGTTACAGTAATTGAATGGGCGGATACGGTCAGTGAAATTCTTCCCGCTAATCATTTGCGTCTCGAAATTTTCATTAATGATGATGGTAGCCGCACCCTTAATCTAACCAAAAATCTTATTTCGGAGCATTAATATGAAACTCTATCTCGATACTTCTACTGAAAACACCATTCTCAAGCTCGACGAAAAAGAATATTCCGCTCCCCTCAAAAATCAATTAGCCGAGCAAATTTTCACCTTTATCCACGATAAACTTGTCGAAAATCAGGCCGACTGGACCGATCTCACAGAAATCACTTTTTTCGCCGGTCCAGGATCTTTCACCGGACTCCGCATCGGTGCTGCCGTAGTTAATACTTTGGCTGATCAGTTACAAATTCCTTTGAAGAATCAAGAAGGGGAAGTGGTGCCCATCATTTTGCCAAACTACGGTCGCCCGGCCAATATTACGCCATCCAAAAAATAAATCTCTCATTCCGTCACGCATTTCGCTTGTGCTATAATATATGATATAAGGAAATTCATGGATCAAGATCTTCATCAAAATCAAAACAACCAAAAACCTCAAACCATCGGTGGTGTGACTTTTTCTGCTGGCCTTTCACATCCTGTGACACCTCAGGTCAGCCCAGGCTCTAATCAGCCAAGCTTCGCCAAGCCAGCTTCCGAGCAATCAAATATCACCACCCCTCAGCCTACTATCCCTAGTCCAGCTGATCTCTTTAATAATAATTCTGCCACTTTTTCTACTCCTCAGTCCACTCCAGTGTCTACTCCAGTTACTGAAACAACCCCAGCTAATACATATCAAGCCAATAATTACACTTCACCAGCCGCTTCTGCTGAACAGATTTTTGCTGCCGAGAATACCAATAATTTTTATACCAACGACAGTTCCAATCCTTTTGGTGAAAATGGCTTCACGCAGGCTGCCCGTAATGGTAATCCTAACTCTAACCAGAGCATGATCAATCAATCCATCCAAAATGCTGCCATGTTGAACCAGGCTACCGAAACTCAGAAAAATTCGGGTCAAGAAATGAATAATGGCCCAGAGATTGTCTATAATCAGCTCAATGTGCCAGTCGCTTCACCAACTCATTTTGAAGAAAAATTCACCGTCGTCGATCCAAATGCTTCCGCAGACAAATCTGCCGAGGCTGCCAAAGCTGAAAAAGAAGCCAAAGAAAAAGACCCTCGATTTATTGCTATGAAAGCCTTGAAGAAGATGACTACCATGGCCATGGTTTTCGGTATTCTTGCTGTTTTATTCCTTGTTTTAAGCTTAATCGGTCTAGTTTATGGTATTTCTCAAGGTGATAAAATTACTACTGCGAATAATACTATTAAGAACCAGTCTCAAATCATCGCTGCTGTCGAAGAGTCTTCTGGCGTGGCGAAAATTTCTACCCCAGCCGATGTGCCAGTTTACAAAACCACTCTCGGTTATATTTATCTTTCTGACTGGAATATTAAATTGAAAGTCCCAGATAATCTTTCCACCATGAGTTATGTCCTAAACACCTATGAATATCGCAATTCGATTTGTTTCAATGGTATTCAAAAGGGCGTTCAGGCTAAGCAAGAATTCGCTGACCCGGCCAAGAATCTTGGCAAGCAAGGCTGTCTCGTGCGTGTGCCGGTTTCTGAAGGTGATTTCGAAGCTTCTACTGGTAAACGTTTCGGCACCAAGGTCACGACTTACAAGGATTATAATTTCTTCTACACTGACCCAACTATCAGTAGTAAAGATGGTGCTGAGCTCGGTCTCGAAACTGCCTCCAATCAAATCATTCGTAATATGATTTTTGCTCTCGAAACCTACGAATAAGAGCGGTCTTTATGATAAAATCAAAACAGGGGGATTTTGATTTATTAAATAATTTTGTTAATTTTGTAAAACTGCCGGTATGATGAAGATATTGGCGTCGACAAATAGAAAGTGAAGTCAAATGTTTATTCCGATAGCACTCAGTATTATTGCTGGTCTTGTTTGTGGTTCCGGTTTTGTCCTGGTCTATAACAAAAAGAATGAATCTGGTGGCAAAGCTAAGGCCGAAGATCTCATTCGCAAGGCTAAAAACGAGGCTGCCGACATCGTTCTCAAGGCAAAAAAAGAAGCTGGCAGTATTGCTGATAAATCTCAGCAAGAAGAGGAGGCTCGTCGCAAAGATTGGCGCCAAACCGAAAAACGTTTGTCTGAGCGTGAAACCTCACTTGATAATCGTTTCGATCAATTAGAAAAACGTTCGGAAAAATTAACCAACAAAGAACGTGAAATTGATGATTTGAAACTTGAAATTCATCAAATTCGTGACAAGCAGCAGGAAAAATTAGAAAAAATTGCTGGTCTCACTAAGCTTGATGCGAAAGAAAAATTAATCAAGATGACCGAAAAAGACATCAAGGATGATCTCGTCGGCTTGATTACCAAGGAGCAAAAAGAACTTCGTCGCGATATCGATGAGACTGCTCAGGCCTTACTAGTTACCGCCATGGAACGCATGTCTTCTGAGGTTACTGCCGATCGTACGGTTACCGCTTTGAAGTTGCCAGATGACGAAATGAAAGGTCGCATCATCGGTAAGGAAGGTCGTAATATTCAGGCCCTCCAACGTGCCACTGGTGTGGATATTATGGTTGACGATACTCCAGGTATGGTGGTACTTTCTTCCTTCGATCCGATTCGCCGCCAAGTTGCACGTTACGCTTTGGAACGTTTGATGAAAGATGGTCGTATTAACCCATCCAGTATCGAAGATGCTGTCGCTAAGGCTGAACGCGAAATTGAAAAAGAAGTTGTGCGTGCCGGTGAAGACGCTGCCCGTGAAGTCGGCGTGATTGGTATTCCGCACGAAATTTTACACTTGCTTGGTGAGCTCAAATTCCGTACTTCCTATGGTCAAAATGTTTTGCTTCACTCGATTGAAATGGCCCATATGGCTGGTATGATTGCTGAGGAAATTGGTGCTGACGTGCGTGTCGCTAAGACTGCTACCTTGCTTCACGATGTGGGCAAAGCTGTTACTCATAAAATCGAAGGGAAGCACGCTGAAATTGGTGCTGAACTTGCCAAAAAATACGGTCTTTCCGATCAAATTACCCACGCTATCGCCGCTCATCATAACGACATTGAGCCAACTACGGTCGAAGCTATTATTGTGAAAATTGTTGACGCAATTTCCGCTGCTCGTCCAGGTGCCCGCAATATTTCCGCCGAGAACTTCGCCGAGCGTATGAAAGAATTAGAAAATATTGCTACTGGCTTTAATGGAATCGATAAGGCTTATGCGATTTCTGCCGGTCGTGAAATTCGTGTGATTGTCGAGCCGAAACAAATTGACGACCTCACTGCCTTGAAATTAGCTCGTGATATCGCCGAAAAAATCGAAGCTACTATGAGCTACCCAGGTGTAATCAAGGTGAATGTAATTCGTGAAACTCGCGCCATCGAATATGCCAAATAATCTATAAAACTCAAAAATAAATTAAGAAAAATAACCCACATTCCAGGGTTATTTTTTTATTTGTCATAAGCACTTTTCTATAATATAATGCAGGTAACGGGGAAGAAAATCAAAACTGTAAAATAAAAAGGAAAGTATGGTACAACCGAAATTATCAAAGCCGCAATCTAGCAGCGATAAAAAGCTCTATGTTGCCGTAATCGCTTGCATTGTTTTAGTGATAGTAAGTTTCATTGGTAATATACTAATAATTGAATATACAATTAATAAATTAAATTTCGAAAATCAAACATCATTTCACGATCTCGAATATCGTATTCGCGAAGTAAATTTACGTCTAAAAAACGATCCTAATAATGAAAAAGAACTAAAATTCCTTGAGACGAAAAATATACACTATAAAAAAGATTAATTATTTATAATTAAAAGACTGAATTTACTTCAGTCTTTTTTGTTGATGTGATATTATTAAATTAGAAACTGTTTACGTTTAGTTCTTTTTTAGAAAGCGAGGTAGCTTATGTTTAGAAAGCTAAGAAGTATCATTTTTGCCACTCTCTTATTTACACTCACTGCGATGCCTATGACTTCATTGGCGACATCAGGATCAATTACGGATTATACCCCAAGTGGGTACATAGCCGGTGTATGGGTAGAAGTTTATGATGGCGATTCCGGCTGGGCTTATATTAGACCTTATGGAAGTCGACAGAAAGTTAGCTGGAGCTATGATACTGAAGGATTACCATTCTGTTTACATATCGGAGTTGGCGGTAGCCCAGAAAATTGGGGTCATAACGTCCATACACCGACACTCGTGGATAAGGGTAAACGATTTTATATTGATGTACATTATAGTGCAAGCAGTTGGAATGCTCCGTCGTATTTTACCAAAGTAAGGACTTACTAACTAATAACTACTTCATTTTCTATCCTGAGCAAGATATAAAACTGCTCAATAAACAAGAAAAAGAGGGTTATATTATGGCGCAAGTAAAGGCGACAAAATCACAAACAAAGAATAACAGTTTGAAGATAATAGTTATCGTATTAGCTTTTATTATGTGGGGAGCGACACTTTATATGAATGCCCTAATGCTATCCAAAATATTTTACGTGATAGAATTAGAGGAGAAGCATTACGGTACAATTCTTCGAAACACCGATGTTATTAATTATAAAGTTACAAATGATGAAGAGTCTCGCCGCAAACTAAAAGATTGGTATGACATCGACTATAAAAAAGATCAATAATTATTAATAACCTAAAAAGACTGGAATCGTTCCAGTCTTTTTATTTAATAAGTATAATTTCATGGTAAGCTTTTGCTTTCGCAAAATCTTTCCATTCTGCGTCGGTCAAATAAAGAAAATAAATTTTCTTTATTTTTCCTCCTTGAATGGTCTGGGTGACCAGATTCGAACTGGCGTTTACCCCTTGGGACGTTCCGCCAGTTTTGTAGGTATAATTTCATGGTCTGGGTGACCAGATTTGAACTGGCGACCTCGCAGTCCCGAACCGCGCGCGCTACCAACTGCGCCACACCCAGATATGTTTATCTTACCACGAAAACGCAAGATAATTACAATTATGTTATAATATCAAACGATATGAGTAAACTATATAAAAGAACTAAAATTTTGGCTACCGTCGGTCCAGCCGTCTTCACTGAAGAAAAAATCGCCGAGTTAGTCATGGCAGGCGTTAACTGCTGCCGCCTCAACTTCTCTCACGGAAGTTACGAAGAACGCGATGAACAAATCGCTTGGATTAAAAAAGCTGCTGAGAAAAAAGGCCGCTCTGTCGCCATTCTCCAGGATATTCAAGGTCCTAAAATTCGCCTTGGCATCATTAAGGATAATCATTACGAAGTCAAACCAGGTGACGAATTGATTCTCGATTATGCTGTCACTGAACACGACGGTTCGAATCTTCTTCCAGTTCAGTACAATCTCGCTGAGCGCATGAAAGTTGGTGAACCTCTCTTCATCTTCGATGGTAAAATTCGTTCTACCGTCACGGAAATCGTAAGCGAAACCGCTATCAAGGTTAAGGTTGAAAACGAAGGTACGATTATGAGCCGCAAGGGTCTCAACCTTCCAGATACCGACTTCGGTGGTGATGTGATTACCGAAAAAGATATGGCTGACATCGAATTTGGTGCCACCCGCGATTTTGATTATGTAGCCATGAGTTTCATTCAGAGTGCCGATGATGTCGAAAGACTTCGTCAAATCTTGGTTTCTCTCGGTTCTACCGCTCAAATTATCGCTAAAATCGAAACTAAAAAAGCTATCGAAACTGATGAAAAAATGGAAGCTATCGTTGAAGCTGCCGATGGTATCATGGTTGCTCGTGGTGACATGGCTGTCGAAGCTGGTAACGAAGTTGTCCCTATAGTCCAACGCAAACTTATTAGCCTTTGCCGCAAGCACGGTAAAATCTGTGTCGTAGCTACTCAGATGCTCGGCTCCATGGTCGATAATCCAAGTCCATCTCGCGCTGAAGTTTCTGACGTTGCCAACGCTGTGATTCAAGGTGCTGATGCTGTCATGCTTTCTGATGAAACTGCCAACGGTAAGTACCCAATCGAAGCTGTGAAGCAAATGAAGCAAATCATTCTTTACACTCAGAATCATTCTAAGGTCGACCCAATTGATCAAGATGTCACTGGTGAAAATCGTGAATATAACGCTGTGGCTAATGCCGCTGTTAGCCTTGCTGAAAAAATTCACGCTGATGTTATCGTTTGTGAAACTGCCTCTGGTGCTACTGCGGTTTCAATTTCCGCTGAACGTCCAAATCTCCCAATCATCTCGGTGACTTCGAATAAGCGTGTGGCCAGTCAATTGGCTTTGAACTATGCCAACGCCAGCTTCGAACGTCCATTCTCTGAGAATTATGGTATCGATCTCGTTCAAGAGCTCAAGGCTTCTGGTTACATCAATACCAAGTCAGGTGAAGACAAGGTGCTCGCTGTGATTGTTTCTGGCCAACCAAACGTGATTGGTGGTACGGACACTATCCAAATTCGTAGCATCTAGTTATAAGCTTTAGCACGATTAGAAGATTGCGGTATAATTAAAACATGTATCGCAATCTTCATTTTTTGCACCCCGAACATCAAACCGTTTTACTTCGCACGGATTATAATGTGCCGCTCGAAAATGGCCTGATCCAAAATAATTTACGCATCGAAAAGTCTCTTCCCACTATCCAGTATCTTCTAGATCATCAGGTGAAAAAACCGGTAATCATTTCTCATCTCGGTCGTCCAGAGGGAAAAGTGATGCCAGAATTTTCCTTACGACCAGTCGCCGCTGAGCTTTCTCATTTGTTGCAACGCGAAGTCTTTTTTGCACCCGAAACTACCGGCGAGGCTACCAAACAATTAATCTCTGAGGCCCCAGAAGGTGCGGTCATTTTGTTAGAAAATCTACGTTTTCATCCTGGTGAAGAGGAGAATTCAAAAGATTTTGCCGAGGCCATTTTTGATACTGTTCAGCCAGATTGTTTTGTTCAGGACGGTTTCGGCGTTTTACATCGCGCCCACGCTTCCACTGATGCCTTGCCGCGTCTACTTCCGAGCGTCATGGGTTTACTTGTCGAACAGGAAATCGAAAATCTAAAAAAGGTACAAGAAAATCCTCTTCACCCTGTACTGCTAATCATTGGTGGGGCTAAGGTCAAGGATAAATCTCCTCTCATCGAACATTTTGCTTCGCTTTCTGATTATATTTTTGTTGGTGGTAAAATCGCTGCCGATGGATTCACTTCTGATATACCTCAAATCACCGTCGCTACGGATTTCACTGAGGATGAATCCGGCGCTAAACTCGATATCGGTCCGAAATCCCTCGACCAGCTAATCGACCTCGTGCTAAAATCTCGTACTATTATCTGGAATGGCACTCTCGGTCTTACCGAAAAACCACCTTTTGATTTTGCTTCCAGAATCATTGCCGAATCTATTGGCGCTAAAAACTTGGCAGAAAATCTTTCCGTAATCTGCGGTGGTGATACTACGGGCTTCGTAGAAAACCTCTTACAAAACCGATATTCCGATCAGCCTCCACTTAATTTTTCTTTAGTTTCCACCGGTGGTGGCGCTAGTCTCGAATTCTTAATTCATGGCACTCTCCCAGGTCTTGAAGTTCTGAAATCTGCCTAAGTTAAAATCCACCTCTGTTAATTTTGTAATAATTACATGAACCTGTCTTGGAACTGGAAATAATTAGCACTCATCGCTTGACAGTGCTAATATTTGCTATACAATAGAATTATGCAAGATGAATTTACTGAAATAATGAATAAATTGACCGAGAATGCTCGTTTTGCGCTTCAGAAATCCGATTATTATGCTAAACGTTATAATAACGGCTACATGAGCACCGAACATTTGCTTCTCGGGATTCTTTCACAGGATACCTCCACTGGTGCGCGCTTCCTCGCCGACGAAGATGTGAATCTCGACCAAGTTGAAAAACTGATGAATCATACCGCCATCGAAGTCCCAGGAGCGGATATGGCGATGATGTCACTTTCGGAAGCTGCAGTTTTGACTTTGCGCCTCGCTTCCAACTTCGTGAAAGAGCAGGGGATTAAATTGATTGGCACCGAGCACCTACTTTATGCTCTGATTCGCCAGCCAAATTCTCGCGCCAGTTTAATTCTCCAAGGTCTCAATATTGACCTCACGGAATTATCCAAAACCATTGAGGAGTTTGCCGAAAAACAGGCCGAAGAAGCCAAGATTGATCAAAAGAAAAACGATTTTAAGCGCAAACGTCCACTCAAATGGCTCACGAAATATGGTGTCGATCTCACTGAATTGGCCCGTCAAGGTCGTCTCGATACTGTGATTGGTCGCGATCGTGAAATTGAACGTGCGCTTACCGTACTCTCCCGTCGTACTAAGTCCAATCCCGTACTTATCGGGGAAGCTGGTGTCGGTAAGACCGCTATTGTTGAAGGTCTCGCTACGCGTATCGCCAAAAACGAGGTACCAGGTAATCTGATCGGTAAGAAAATTTACCAAATCGATCTCAGTTCCGTGGTTGCCGGCACTAAATTCCGTGGTGATTTCGAGGAACGTATTAAGGGTATCATCGACGAAGCCATCGAAAGTAAGGATCTTATTCTCTTTATCGACGAAATTCATCTCTTGACCGGCGCTGGTTCCTCTGAGGGTAGCCTGGATGCTGCGAATATCTTGAAGCCCGCCCTCGCACGTGGCCTAATTCATCTAATTGGCGCTTCTACCATGGACGAATATCGTAAATCAATCGAAAAAGACAAGGCTCTAGCTCGTCGCTTCCAAACCGTTATCGTCGAGGAACCTTCCGATGTGATTACGGTGCGTATTTTGAAGGGAATTAAATCGCATTACGAAAAACATCACGGCGTCGTAATCCCAGATAAGATTATTGAAACCGCCGTCAGTATGTCGAAGCGTTATATTAATGATCGCTACATGCCAGATAAGGTTATCGATGTGATTGATGAAGCTAGCGCTATCACTAAAGTAGCCGCCGATAAAAGTGGTAGTGGCGAATATAAGAAATTAAAAATCGAGCGTGAGTCACTCCAGCAGAAGATTGAAGAAAGTGCTGAAGCTGAGAATTTTGAAAAGGCCGCTCTCTACAAAACTCGCCTCGCTAAATTAGAAGAAAAAATCAAATCTCTCGAGCAGGCCGGCGTGGATGAAAATGTTTCACCAGTGCTCACCGAAGAAAATCTCGCTGAAGCCATTTCTCTCAAGACTGGTATTCCAGTTTCCAAGGTACATGGTAGCGAATTGAAGATTCTTTCGAAACTAGAAGCCCATCTCGACAAGGCTATTATCGGTCAAGATGAAGCGATTCATGACGTAGCTAAGGCTATTCGCCGTGGTCGTTCTGGTATTGGTGATCCTAGACGTCCGATTGGCTCCTTCCTCTTCATGGGCCCGACTGGTGTGGGTAAGACCGAGCTTGCGCGTGTAATCGCCCGCGAGGTCTTCGGTGGTGAGAATGCCTTAATTAAAATCGATATGTCAGAATTTGGTGAAAAGCACAATGTTTCTCGCCTAGTCGGTGCGCCAGCTGGTTACGTTGGTTATGACGATGGTGGTAAATTAACCGAATCGGTACGTCGTCATCCATATTCCGTCGTACTCTTTGATGAGATTGAGAAAGCCCACCCAGATGTCTTTAATATGCTGCTACAAATTCTTGAGGACGGAGTTCTCACTGATGGCCAAGGTAACCGTGTGAAGTTCAATAATACTATCGTCATCCTTACCTCCAACCTCGGTTCTGACGAAATGTATAATGATCAGGCCTTTGGCTTCTCCAGCCATCAAAAAACTAAGGATCAATTTATTACCGAAGATTACGAAGCAAGTAAAAATGCCGCGATGAAAGCTTTGAAGAAATCTATGCGTCCAGAGCTTATTAATCGTCTAGACGCCATCGAAGTCTTCCATGCGCTTTCTCGTAAGCAGGTCGAAGAAATCTTTGACAATATGATTGAAGATTTGAAAAAGCGTCTTGCTGAAAAAGCTATCGGTTTGAAACTTGATACCAAGGTGCGCGACTTCCTTATCGAAAAAGGTTTTGATCCCAAAAATGGTGCCAGACCATTGCGCCGTGCTATCGAAGATAATTTGGAGACCCTGCTCTCTGATGCAATTATTGCGGAAGAAATTTTGCCAGGACAAATCGCCCAAATTAGCCTAAAAGGTGATAAGCTTAAATTAAAGATCGAAAGCACTGAAAAATAATATGGAAAATTCACCGTCAGAAGTCTCCGTTCAGTCTCGTCGGCGCAGTCTAACGCTCGCCGACTGGCTTAGCGGTCTTGTGATTTTTTGCACACTTTTCGCCGGTGCTTTTGCCTTTATCTGTCTGCAAGATGACATCAAGGCTTATGATTTTCAAATTTCTGACACCCTGAAGCCTTACGTCCAGAAACTTAATCTTACGGAAAAAGCTTCGAAAACTTTGCTTGCTACTCATCCAGCTTTGCAAGAGAAGCAGGCCTTTAATCAGAGTTGTCATTCGCATAACCATGAAGTCTACGTCCTGGGTTGTTATGTCCATGATAACGATCGTATTTATCTCTATCATGTCGAATCGAATGATCTTCCAGGAGTAATCGAGGTGACCACGGCTCATGAAATGCTTCATGCGGCTTATCAACGCGTCCCTTTTTGGGAAAAAGATCGCTTGAATGAAGAAATCAAAAAGGCTTACGATAACCTTCCGGCTGATCATGAAATCCGCACCTCGATTAAGAGCTATTCTGAGGATGACTTCTATGATGAATTGCATTCACGTCTCGGTACCGAAGTCGCTGAGTTGTCGGAATATCTCGAAAAACATTACGCCGCCTATTTCCAGCATCGTCAGACTATCACGGATTTTAATCAGCAATATCACTCTGTTTTTCAAAAGCTTAATGACAAACTCACTTCACTAAAATCTGAAATTGACGCCAAGCAGGCTACTATTAATCAGCAAACTGAGGCCTACAATAATGAAACCAATGCCTTAAATCAATTAATTCTCGATTTTAATCGACGCGTCGAATCTGGTCAAATCTCTGGTTGGCGCTATCAAAACGAACGTGCTACCCTGGAAGCCCGCATTGGTCGTCATGAAGCCACTTATCAAAGTATTCAGCAATCTATCGATGCCATTAATCAGCAAATTGCCGAATATAATAACCACGTGCTTTTCGAAAATCAGTTGATGAATCAGATTAATTCCAACGCCGTTTCTAATGAACTCAAATCTCAAAAATAAGGAAAGGAAATTACCATGCAAACTAATTCAAATCCCAACGACTACCTCGTTCCGACCGTCATTGAAACCACCAATCGTGGCGAGCGCTCTTATGATATTTACTCCAGGCTCTTAAATGATCGCATTATCTTTCTCGGTGAGGACGTCAATGCTCACACTGCTAATCTCGTAGTGGCTCAGCTCCTCTTTCTCGCTCATGAAGATCCTAAGAAAGATATTAAACTTTATATCAATTCTCCAGGCGGCTCCGTCTACGATGGTCTCGCTATTATCGACACCATGAATTATATTGAACCAGATGTTCAGACTATTGGCATCGGCCTCCAGGCCTCCATGGGTGCCATGTTACTCAGCTGTGGCGCTAAGGGTAAGCGTTTTGCCTTGCCGAATGCTCGCGTGATGATTCATCAGCCAAGTTCCGGCACTCAGGGTAAGATTACCGATCAGGAAATTATGCTCAAAGAAGGTATTTTCTTGAAGAAACGCCTCGCCGAAATTCTCGCCAAAAATACTGGCAAAAAAGTTGACCAAATCATTAAAGATATGGATCGTGACAACTGGATGTCCGCTGATGAAGCTAAAGATTATGGCATCATCGACGAAGTCATTGCTAAATAATTTTTAGCTTACAAAACGCCTGCGCTTGCAGGTGTTTTTTTATCTATAAATCTTCTAAAACCGATGCATCAAAGAATGGGTGATCGCGGCGGCCAAAGCATCTGCCGCATCATCCGGTTTTGGTACACTAGTTAAATCCAGATGCAGTTTTACCATCTCCTGCATCTGTTTTTTATCGGCTGAACCATAACCGGTCATCGTCTTCTTAATTTCGTTTGGTGTGTACTCAAAAGTTGGTAGTTCATGCTGTTTGCAAACCAAAAGCACCACCCCTCTGGCTTCCGCCACTGAAATACCCGTCGTTATATTTTTGGTGAAGAAAAGTTTTTCGATACTCACACAATCTGGCTTGTTTAATTTAATAATCTCATGCATCGATTCATAAATATCGAGCAAACGCTCTGAAAGTGGGGTGTGTGGCGGCGTGGCAATCACGCCGTTATCGATCATTTTAGCGCGACCAGTTTGTTTTACTTCAATCACCCCAAAACCACAAATTCCTGTGCCTGGGTCAATTCCTAAAATTCTCATCTATCTCTATTCGTTCACATATTTAATTAAAGTCGTGCGTAAATCTTTGACCGGAATCACGAACTTATCATGAATTGTCGCTGGCGCAATTGCGTGCTTAAAGCCCAATTTTTTTGCTTCACCAATTCTTTGGTCTGGTCGAAAAGCCGAGCGGATTTCTCCACCCAGACCTACCTCGCCGAACACTACATATTCTTCACTGAGCTTGCGTCCTGCCGCCGCCGAAGCAATCGCGAGGCATACCGCGAGGTCCGCTGCCGAATCCTTAATTTTAATCCCGCCCACTACGTTTAAGAAAATATCCTTATCGTCCAGTTTTAGTTTAGTGCGCTGTTCAATCACTGCAATTAGCAAATTCAATCGATTCAGGTCGAAGCCCGAAGCTGCACGTTTTGGATAACCAAAATTCGTGGTCGAAACTAAAGCCTGAATTTCTACCAGCAGTGGCCTGGTACCTTCTAGAGTTGCTAAAATAATTGACCCATCCGTGTTTTGCCTCTCTGCTAGTAGGGCCGCCGAAGGATTTTGTACTTCCTGTAAACCCTTTTCCGTCATCTCGAAAATCGCCGCCTCACTGGTCGAACCGAAACGGTTTTTAACGGCACGAATAGTCTTAAAACCACCGTAGCGGTCGCCTTCAAAATTTAGTACTACATCCACCAAGTGTTCCAAAACTTTCGGCCCCGCCAAGGTGCCTTCCTTCGTCACATGCCCCACAATAATCACCGCCGTATCGGTCTTTTTTGCGGCCTGAATTATTAGATTTCCAGCATTAGTAATTTGCGAAACCGTCCCCGGCGCCGAAGAAATTTCGTTAATTGCTAGAGTCTGGATCGAGTCTACGATCACTAACTCGAATTCACCATCGGCAATTGTTTTAGCGATATCGTTACCAGAAGTCGAGGCTGCAAAGCTTAAGGTTTCTGAATTTGCGCCTAATCTCACTGCTCGCATTTTCACCTGGCCAGCTGATTCTTCACCAGAGACATAGAGTACCTTATGGCCGTTAGCAATCTTCGCACAAATTTGCATTAAGATTGTCGATTTACCAATGCCAGGCTGCCCAGCAAAGAGAATTACTGAACCGCGTAAAATCCCCCCACCCAGTACTTCATTCAGGGAATCAAATTCGGTTTTCAGTCGCTCTTTTTCATCCGAAGCGGCGATTTCCTTAATACTGGAAAAACTCAAAGTTTTTCCGCTACTCTTAGCCTGCGCCAGAGCAAATTTACCCGCACTAGAACTATCCTCAACTACTAAATCTTCCACGATAGTATTCCACGCATCGCAGTTATTACAGTGGCCAGCCCATTTGCTATAGCGCGCTCCACAGTTTTGACAGACGTATTGTTTAGTAGCTTTCATATTGAAATTATACCAATCTCTCAGCGAAAACCCAAAATTCCATGTATAATGGGAGTATGAATAAAACAGTCAAAAAATCTGGTTTCACTCTTATTGAACTCGTGGTAGTTTTAGTTTTTGTTTCCATCGCTCTAGTTCTTGCCTTCTTGCAGAAACAAAATCTCGATGCCATGCACCGTGATGAGCAGCGCAAGGAAGCGATCAACGCCATGTATTACGCCCTCGAGGAAGGTTTTTATGCCAAGAATGGCTATTACCCTGAAACTATCACCGATGAGAATCTTACCGTCATGGACCCTAAATTATTCACCGACCCGAATGGTGTTTATATTAATGGTGAAGGTGGTTCACTTAATTACATTTCCGCCGATTGCAATAATGGTAAATGTCGGGAATACACACTCCGCGCTAGACTAGAAAAAGAAGACGATTACATCAAGAAAAACCGCCACAATTAAACTAAAGAATGCCGCATACCTCGTTCCTGATACGCTCTAGGGGAGAATGTCGCATGCCTTTTATCAGACCGCTCAATTAAAGAATGCCGCATACCCCATTCCGGAGACGCTCTAGGCCGCTCGGCCAAGCTTATGCTCCGTCAGAGGTAAGCGGCATTCTCTTTTTTAGCAACTAAACGCCCACTTGCTTTTTTATAAAACTTTAAATTTGCGTGTGATTTATTTTATCGCATAAAAAAATGAAGCCTATTTGCTTTTTGAGGACATAGGCTTGGGCAAGCGCCCTTGAGCGGTCCGAACAAAAGTAAATAGGTTCATTTTTTAACTACTTTTAGTAATTAATTGCACGCAATTCAAAGTAGGCTTTTGGATGTGCACACACTGGACAAACCTCAGGTGCATCATTACCGACAAAGGTGTAACCACAGTTACGACACTTCCAGACGGTAACTTTTTCAGACTTAAACACTACGTCATCATCGATGTTCTTGATCAATTTGCGGTAGCGTTCTTCGTGCTCTTTTTCAATTGCGCCGACGCCATCAAACTTATCGGCGATTTCATCAAAGCCTTCTTCGCGTGCGATACGAGCGAACTCTTTGTACATATCGGTCCATTCGTAATCTTCACCAGCAGCAGCGATTTCGAGATTGGTTCTGGTGTCAGCTACAGCACCGTCATTGAGGTACTTGTACCAAAGTTTGGCGTGTTCTTTCTCGTTATCAGAAGTTTCGGTAAAGATTTCAGCAATCTGTTCATAACCATCCTTTTTTGCACGAGAAGCAAAGAACTGGTATTTCACACGAGCTTGCGATTCTCCAGCAAAAGCGGTTTTTAGATTATCATAAGTCTTACTATTTTTAAAATTAGATTTATCAATATCGGACATTTAGCTCCTTTCTTAATGGTATAATCTATTATAACGCATTTAAGCAAAAGACGGAGGAATATGGCAATCGAGCGAGTTATCGATAATATATCGCACGAGGAGGATCAGGAAGAGCAAGCAGTAGAAGTCAGTCTTCGCCCAACTAATTTCGCTGAGTATATCGGCCAGGAACGCTTGAAAAAGAATCTGAAGATCGCTATCGCAGCAGTAAAGAAACGTAATGACGGGACCACTTTGGATCACGTTCTACTTTATGGTCCACCAGGTCTTGGCAAGACTACCATGGCCAATGTCATCGCGCATGAACTTGGTTCTAATTTACGCGTCACCTCTGGTCCAGCCATTGAGCGTGCCGGTGATCTCGCTTCTATTCTGACTAATCTTCAAAACGGTGACGTGCTATTTATCGATGAAATTCATCGTCTGCGTCGTGCGGTAGAAGAAATTCTTTATTCCGCCATGGAAGATTACAAACTCGACATCGTGATTGGTAAGGGTCCGGCTGCTCGTTCGGTGCGTCTCGATCTGCCACGCTTCACCGTAATTGGCGCGACCACCCGTACTGGTTCGTTAGCCGGGCCGCTTCGTGACCGCTTCGGAATCACCCATCGTCTAGAATATTACAACGAATCGGAAATCGGTCAAATTATTGCTCGTACCGCTAATATTCTTGGCACGGAAATTTCCGAAGAAGCCACTGCTACCTTGGCTGCCCGTTCTCGCCTCACACCGCGTATTGCCAACCGTCTGATGAAGCGCGTACGAGATTTTGCTGACGTCCATGGTGATGGTTCGGTCGACCTGGACATTGCCACGCAGGCTCTTGGTCTTATGGAAATTGACTCCCTTGGTCTTGATCCAGCCGATCGCAATATGTTGCAATTAATGCTCGATAATTATGGTAACCGCCCAGTTGGTCTCACTACCATTGCTGCCCTAACCGGTGATGAAGCCACCACGATCGAAGATTATTACGAGCCATTTTTGATTCAGCTTGGCTTTATCGAAAAGACCCCACGTGGTCGTATCGTCACCGAAAAAGCCAAGCGTCACCTCGCTTCTCTCTAATTGCCTGAAAATATGTTATAATATAACTAATTTAACAGGGAAGCGTATGAAGCAGAAAAATTATAATCCAAAATTGGGCATTTCTCTTGAGTCTGGCGAGCGAATTGTTCTCGAAATTAAACGTACTAAAATTATTCCAATTTTAATCTTTGCCGGGGCTTGTCTAGCCAGTATTTTGCTTTTTGCTCTCTATATTTTGATCAATGCTGGCAATTCTTTCGTCTTCGCGCTCGATGCCAGTGGTCGCGCTTTCTTCCTCTTGGTTATCGCGATTGTGCTTGGTACAGTCTGGATTGCAACCTTGATTAGTCTTAATGTTTATACCACCAACAAGCTTTTTGTCACTAATAAGCGCCTCATTCAACGTGTCGCCAATTCACTTTTTGACACCGCAATGAATGTAATCGATTTGGTCTCTGTCGAAGACGTATCCTTTAAACAAGCTGGCCTTTTCGAGCATCTTTTCGAAGTTGGTACTCTCCGCATGTCGACTATTGGTGACGAAACTACTTATATTTTCAAATATCTCGACACGCCTACTGATGAGCTTGAAACCATCACTCATTACGTTCACATCGAAAAAGGTGAGATTCCTGCCGATTCAGATTGTGAAACTCCAGAAACCTCTGCTTCTGATAAAAAATCGCTCTCTGAAATTTTAACCGCTAACAAAAATCAAAAATCTGAAACCAAGCCAGAAACTGCTACTCCGAACACTATTCATATCGATCATCGCACCCGTCAAATTAAAGAAACTCCATCTGAAGAGATTAATACTTCATCTGAAGAATCCGACACTCCACTTGAAAAAACTGACCTCGCATCTAACTCGGCCGACACTTCTTCTGATACGTTAAATGTACCAAATCTGGAAAAATAGCTCTCATACCAAATTTCTCATAAAAATAGTTCTAGTCAGGAACTATTTTTCTTGAGAACTCTCCACTTTAGCGATTTTTTAACGCCAGACGAATCTGGTCTTCCACTGGCAAATCCGCATCGATCTCTTTTAATGCCTCAGTCGCTTCCTTTAGATTAAAGCCAAGCGCCATCAGGGCATCGAGAGCCTCATTATTTTCCGGTTTCTTTACCTGAATCTCTGCGCCCGTATAATGACTTGGTAATCCCACCTTGTCTTTTAGGTCCACGATTACACGCTCTGCTGATTTTTTACCCACGCCACTCGCCTTGCTGATAAAACCACTATCTGCATTGGCGATGGCATTGCGCACTTCTTCCGGCGTCCCCAGAGAGAGAATTGCCATGCCAGCCTTCGGGCCAATCCCGTTCACGGAAATTAGCATTTCAAAAATCTTCTTCGCCATCAAGGTAGTAAAGCCATATAAATCTTCCGAAGTCTCGCGTACTGCGTGATAAGTGTAAAATTTCTTAGTTTCCCCCACATTAATCTCTTCAAAATCAATTGCCGAAAGATTCACTTCATAACCCACACCATGCACATCCACAATAATCTGCCCGGTGAATTTTTCCGCAATCGTACCTTCTACGTGTGCTATCATGTAACCATTTTAACATAAGAAAAAACGGCTCATCGCCGTTCTATAATTTCTTTTGGTAGTACCGACTGGGATTGAACCAGTGACCTTAGGCTTATGAGTCCTACGCTCTAACCAGCTGAGCTACGGTACCACTTTCTGGCGGAAGGGACAGGATTCGAACCTGCGAAGCGTTAACTTGCCGGTTTTCAAGACCGGTGCCATCAACCACTCGGCCACCCTTCCACTAACTATCATACCAGAAAAATTCCTCCCCGTAAAGTAAAAAAATATCCCAAGAAGATAGATTAAGCTGCGTTAGTGAAGACGTTAATTACGTCATCGAGATCATCTACGGCATCCAGCAGTTTGTCTACCTTTTCCGCATCTACCTCGCTCACCTCTACGGTGTTATTTGGCAAATATTTGAGTTCGGCGGAATCTACATTGAGTCCAGCATCGATCAAATTCTTACGTACTTTCATCAAATCGGTTGGTTCGGTGATAATTTCGATACCATCTTCCGTTTCGTTGGCATCTTCCGCGCCAGCATCTAGGGCAGTCATTAGTGCATCTTCACCCTTGTCTTCGATAAAAATCACACCCTTGCGTGAGAATTGGAACATTACGGATCCAGGATCAGCCATGCGGCCGCCGTTCTTTGAAAGTGCATTGCGAACCTCTGGCATGGTGCGGTTTTTATTGTCGGTAGCAATTTCAATAATCAAACCAATCCCAGCCGGGCCGTAAGCTTCATAAGTTTCTTCAATTAAAGCTGCCGCATTTTTATCGGCGGCACGAGCAATCGCACGTTCAATGTTTGCCTTTGGCATGTTAGCCTTGCGAGCTTTTTCTAATACCATCGCAAGAGATGGATTCATCGTTGGGTCGGCACCAGCACGCGCAGCAATTGCGATTTGGTTACCAATTTTGGTGAAGGCTGCACCACGCTTTGCGTCCACGATTGCTTTTTGGCGCTTAGTGGTAGCCCATTTACTGTGTCCAGACATAATAACCCCTTATTTTTCCTAATAATAACTTTGTATTATTATAACATTTTTTCAAAAAAGCAAAAGGGGCGCAAATCTTGCGTCCCTTAAATTTCTTAGCCTGCTTCACTGGATTGAATTAAGTCATTCCTTAAGTTTTCAAATTTTGCTCTGACTGTTGGAATTTTAGTTTCCGTGGCCACCGGTTCGAAGTTCCGTGTCGGCCAAAATCTCTCCAGGGTATCTCGAAATAATTTAGTAGTAGTATTAAAACTTTCGATATAGTTATCGAACTCTTCAATCGTCCACGCAATCGATTCGGTGCTGTGATAAGTTTTTTGCACCCGATGACTATGCATAGTGGATTGACATTGATTGAGAAGACCTCTCGCCATATCATTAATTAATCTTAAGATATTGCTCTGATAGGAGTTACCCCTTTCATCTTGACCAATCAGTATACACTGAGCTTTTACCACAACCGTCATTCTGTCGATTCTTTCGTTCAGCGTCAGCGTGATTTCATCGGACATTTTTTGTAATTTACATCTGTCAAAGTACATAATTTCCCCCTCTTTCTGTAAAAATAAACAGGCTACCCCTATATTATATCATATTTTGTAATTTTTTACCTCTTTTGCACCATATTCCATTAGTTTGTCAAAATCATGGTTTTTAAAATAATGCTCCCGTAATTTATCTCTCAAATCTTGAAACTCAGGATAACTTGCATCTGGCAAAGTCATAATTGGTTTCCAAGACTCATCAAGTAAGGCTGTTAGAGATTCCTTTAGAATATAATATTCTCCCCTCGAAAGGCTAGAAACTACAGAGTCTGGATTTTCTCGATAATAGTAATTCGTCTGAAAATGCATTAACTCATGTAAAATTCCATCGAGTGGCATCCCCCAAAGTTCATTATCGATTTTCGCATATGTGAAAATCACTCCCTCCTCATAATAAACAATCATCGCTGGAAAAGTCGTGATCAAGAATAATAAATCCTCACTCGGTGACACTGCCTCTGGTGAAATTTTATGAATTTCCTTAGCGCGATTTTTCGCACAATCTTTAATTGCTAGGGGATGCTCCGTCACTTCTTCGAGTCGCCTAATCGCTAATTCAAATTTTTCATTTAATTCATCACTCATGATTTGCTTAAATCGCTCCGGCGTCATCTCGATTCGTGCATTTCTTTCTTCGAGGTAGGGAATCAGAATCTTCTTTGCTTCCGAAAATTTTAGCCCCATAATCTTTTCTGCTACCTCAATATCCTGCGCGTCTTTTAGTTTTTTAATTCCACCAAAATTATTTATGGAATTAAACCAGTTATAAGCATCTTGCGTAATATCGTAAATTATTTTGTAGGTAACCATCTATTAACTCTAATATAGCCCAGTCTATCTATTCCGTCTACCGATTTTTCTCTCCCTTGCATTATTCCTCAAAATCGCTAAAATGAAACTAAAAAGGAGAGTTGTTATGTTAATTTTAATCTTAATTCTTGCTATTCTATTCGTGATAATTCCAGGAATCCGCGTGGTAAATCAATACGAGCGCGGTGTGGTCCAGCGCCTCGGCCGTTTTCGTCGCATTATGGAACCGGGTCTTCACGTAATTATCCCTTACATCGATACTATGCGCACGGTTGATGTTCGTACTACCCCGATGGATGTGCCGAAGCAGGAAGTTATTACCAAGGATAACGTCACGGTAAATGTCGACGCCGTGGTTTATTTTCGCGTGATTGATGCCAAGAAAGCGGTCTTTGAAACCACTAATTACGCTTATGCTACCTCAACCTTTGCTCAAACTGCCTTGCGTGACGTTACGGGTAATTTTGATCTTGATGAACTACTCTCTAAGCGTGACAAAATTTCTAGTCAAATCAAGGAAATCGTTGACACTCAAACCGATAAATGGGGTATCGATATTGAAAGTGTGAAGCTCCAAAACATCGAACTTCCTTCCGATATGAAGCGTGCTATGGCTAAACAAGCTGAAGCTGAACGTGAACGCCGTGCTGCAATTATTTCGGCTGAAGGTGAAAAGGCCTCAGCTGCCGCTGTGGCCGAAGCCGCCAGTCTGCTGGCTCAAACTCCAGGCGGTCTCAATATTCGTACTCTCCAAACTCTCGAAAAAATCAGTACCGACCCATCCCAAAAGACCGTCATTCTTCTGCCTTCCGATCTCGCTGGTGGTTTGAAAAATCTTTTCAAGTAGCCTCATCGGTTAAGTTAACGTAATAAAAATAGCGTCATCTGGCGCTATTTTTCTTCGAACATAATGTAATTTTTTAGAATTGTCACGAAGTGATTCTTCGGCAAATTAAATTTTTTGTGTGGCGCATAGGTTTTGATCGCAAGAAGAAAATCCCCCAGCTGTTTTCGCGTCAAACTATAACCGTGCATTAAGCAAATCTCTCTTAAAACCTCTATTGCCACTTTTTCATCAGCCGTAAGAAAAAGTTCTTTTTTATGAAAATTTTTTCCCACTACGGTTTGCTTGGCTAATTCCGTTACTAATTTTTCGATTTTTCCTCTGAGCTCGTTTTGCTTCTCAAACAGATTAACGATATCTGCTCGCGCCGTCTTGTCTAGTTCATTCATCTTTTCTCGTACGCGATTACGTAAATAATCTATTTCATAGTTAGTCGGATCCTGTCGAAAACATATTTTTTGTTCGCCAGCAAATTTTAGCACGTCCCGTTTCCACATCTTTGAAATAATAAAAGGTCGCACGAGCTCGTCGCCATAAAAAGGCGTGAGTCCACGCCAGCCGGTACCGCGAATTAAATTAATTGCGATCGATTCCAGGACATCGTCTAGATGGTGCGCAGTACAGAGAGTACCACCCTCTTTTTCTTGAATTGTTTTAAGAAATTCGTAGCGTTTCTTGCGTGCCAATTCCTCTGAAACTCCCTCTCCAAGCTCCAGCTTAGTTTCATAAAATTTCACTCCTAGTTCCTGGCATTTTTGGCGTACAAAATCCGCGTCCTCCGCACTAGATTTGCGGGTACCGTGGTCAATATGCGCTACGACGATATCGGCTTGTTTATACATGGCAAGAAGCGCCATTGAATCCATGCCACCCGAAACTGCCAAGATTAATTTCATGATTCTATTATACTCTATCTCATCTCTGTTATAATATAGACATGAATTCCGCAAATATTAGAAATTTTTGTATCATCGCGCACATCGATCACGGCAAGTCCACTTTGGCCGACCGTATGATGGAAATTACTGGCACCGTCGAAAAGCGCCAGATGAAATCTCAGCTCCTCGACTCTATGGAACTTGAGCGTGAAAAGGGGATTACGATTAAACTCACCCCAGTGCAAATGAAATATAAGGGCTACGAGCTCAATTTGATTGATACTCCGGGCCACGTGGATTTTTCTTATGAAGTCTCTCGCTCCTTGCAAGCGGTTGAGTCGGCTATCTTGGTGGTCGACGCCACTCAGGGTATTCAGGCGCAAACTCTCGCCAATGTTTATCTCGCAATCGAGCAAAATCTCACCATTATCCCAGTGATTAATAAAGTTGATTTGCCGGCCGCGGATGTCGAGCGGGTCTCGAATGAAATTATTAATCTCCTAGGTTGTGACCCTTCTGAAATTATTCCGGTTTCCGCCAAGACTGGTCTTAATGTCGAAAAAGTACTTGATCGCATCATCGAATTCGCTCCAGCGCCAAACAAATCTTCTGTCGATACTTCGCTCAAAAATTCTGCAACACTTCCTGCTTCCAATTCTGCAACACTTCCTAATTCCACCCCTGAAACCCGTGCTCTGATTTTCGACTCTTACTTCGATGACTACCGTGGCGTGGTGCTTTATGTGCGTATCGTCGATGGTTCAATCAATAAAAATGCCGCCATTCAGATGCTGGCAGCTCAAACTTCCGGCATTGCGCTCGAAGTGGGTATCTTGAAGCCAGAAATGTCGCCTAAAGATAGTCTAAATGAAGGGGAAGTTGGCTACATCGTGACCAACCTTAAGACCACGCGTGAAGCAAAAGTCGGTGATACGGTTACTCTGAAAAAAGCTCCTGCCAAAAATCCTTTACCAGGTTATAAAAACGTTCTCCCATTTGTCTACGCCGGATTTTTCCCAGTTAGTAACGATCAGTATAAGGATTTGAAAGAAGCTATCGAAAAGCTTTCGCTCTCTGATTCCGCCCTGCGTTTCGAGCCAGAAAATAGCCCAGTGCTCGGTTTTGGCCTGCGCATCGGTTTCTTGGGTTTGCTTCATATGGATATTATTAAGGAACGTCTCGAACGTGAATTTAAGCTCGATCTTGTGGTTACTAATCCTTCGACCAACTATGAAGTCACCTTAAATTCCGGTGAAGAGCTCGAAATCAAGTCTGCGGCTAACCTTCCAGATGCTTCGTCTATCGCTGAAATTCGTGAGCCATGGGTGAAAGGTGAAATTATCCTCCCAGTTTCCATGATTGGTAATGTCTTGCAGCTCATTGTCGAGAAGCGTGGTTTGCAGAAAAATATTTCTTATCTTGAAGATCGTGCCCTGATTGATTTCGAGGCGCCAATGGCTAATCTCTTGACTGATTTTTACGATCAATTGAAGTCTCTCACCTCTGGTTATGCTAGCTTTAACTATGAAATTAATGGCTATCGCGCAGAAGATTTAGTGCGCGTCGACTTTCTCGTGGGTGGCGAGAAAATGGATGCCTTGGCTCTGATGTGTCACCGTTCGGAGGCTGATGCACTGGGTCGTTCCATTACGAAAAAATTAAAAGAAGTGATTCCACGCCAAAACTTCGAAGTCGCCCTACAGGCTGCCATCGGTGCACGTATTATCGCGCGTGAAACTATCGGCGCCTTCCGTAAGGACGTCACCGTGAAAATTCACACTGGTGACCGTGACCGTAAGGCGAAGCTACTCGAGAAACAGAAGCGTGGTAAGGCTCGTATGAAACGTTTTGGTAAGATTGATATTCCATCCGAAGCTTTCACCGTGATGCTGAAACGCGACTAAACTAAAATCTAAAATCATCTTGATACTAAAACGTGATTAAAAACGAAATAAAATAGGCGCCCATCTCGCGCCTATTTTTAATTAAACTGAATCACTTAATTATTTTAACTTTTTCTTAATCTCTGCTAAGGTTTTTTCGAAAACTTCCTCTCGCGAGCCACTCGCATCAATCTCAATCAAGAGCCCCTTCTCGCGGTAATATTCCAGCACTGGCAAAGTTTTCTGGTTAAATTCATTTAAGCGCCTCAAGAAAACTTTTAGGGAAGCATCATCCGCGCGTTGCTCGCGACCGGCGCCCACCAGATTTAACATAAAGCGACGAATTACCTCTGCCTTAGCTAATTTTAAATAGACCACCGCCCTTGTCGGATGTCCTGATTCGATAGTTTTTCTTAAAATTTCTTTTTCCTCCCCCGACCAACGCCCCACACTTGAGAGTATTAGTGGCGAATTTTTAAGTTCTGCCTTATCGAAATAGGGAAGCACGATTTCGTAAAATAAATCTGTCGGTGCGAGTGAACCATCCGCGGTCAAAGCTTGTTGGTTTTCTGCTTCGTATTGACGAATCATTGCCCCTGAAGAAAGCAGTTTTCCGTCGAAATAGGCCGCCAGTTTCTCGCCTACCGTATCCTTACCACACATCGGTAGCCCAAAAATATTAATACTGCCGGTGCCTAATTTTGTTTTCAATAAATCGCGCTCGTCCATTTTCGCCCCTTTTAAATATTTTACATATTCTATCATGAATTTATCACTTCGCCCACCGCGTGTATTGCTTCGCCCACCACGCGTATTACTTCGCCAACTATGTGTAACTCTTCGCCCACCGCACTTTTTGTCTAAAATTAGCACTCTTGAATTTTGAGTGCCAAGTGCTATAATTAAATCATTAATTATGAATAACGAAATTAAACTCACAGAACGTCAAAAACTCATCCTCTTCGCCATTATCGAGGAGTATGCTGATGTTGCCACCCCTGTTGGCAGTGTTACTTTAGCTAAATTATTCAATGTTTCTTCCGCCACGATCCGTTCGGAAATGGCACGCCTCGAGGAGCTGGGCTATATCACCTCGCCTCATACTTCTGCCGGCCGTATCCCAACCGATTATGGTTACCGCTATTATGTAAATTCACTTTCATCCAATTCTCATCTGGGAAATTGCATGGAAGCTGATACACAGGAATCTAGCTCTTCCGAGTCTGAGTCGGAAAAATCGACTTCAAACTCAATATTGGGAGTTGAAGATTCGGCAGAAACTTTCGAAATTATTGATTCGATTTTTAATCGTTGGCTCAATCTTTCTCCCCTTAAGGCTCTCGGCAGTGGAGAAGAAAACGAAGGCCGCCGCAGTCTCCACGCCCTAGAAGTTCGTATTAACGCTCAGGAACGTGCTGATTTTGCCATTCGTTCAGCCGTCGATATGTTGGTTGAGTTGACGGGTAATCTCGGTCTTGCCACCATCGGTAACCAGCTTTACTATTCTGGAATTTCCAAGCTCTTTTCTCAGCCAGAATTTGTTGATTATGAACGCATCCAGGCCGTATCGAAACTGCTTGATAATCTCGAACCGTGGCTTCATGAGGCCAAACCAGGTGAACCACTGAATATCTTCATCGGCCACGAAAATCCTATCGGCAAGAATTCTGATGCTTCGCTCATTATCAGTAAATTCCGTTCGCCGTACTCTGATGATAGTTATATTGGCGTTCTGGGCCCTACCCGCCAAAATTATGCTAAAATCATGAGCCTAGTCCGCCATGCTGGTCGCTATTTGGAAAATACTTTGTAAGGAGAAAATATGTCAAAATCACAAGAAGAAACTAATCAGTCAAATTTTAATTTCGAAAATTCTGAAGCTGAGAATCTTAATCAAGCTAGCCCGGAAGTTAATTTTTCTGACAATCTTGATCAATCTGCTGATCCTATCTCCGCCGAGTTCGCCAACCTAAAGCAGCAAAATGCTGAATTTTTGCTCGATCTCCAGCGTACGCGTGCGGATTTTGAAAACTTCCGCAAGCAAGTTGAAATGCAACGCGAACAGGCCAAAAAAACTGCTACTCATAGCACGATTTTAAAATTTCTCCCCTTGATTGACGATATGGGCCGTGCCATTTTTGCTCACTCAGAGGCGCTTTCTCCAGTCCAAAAAACTCTTGAAAAAACTATGAAGTCCCTTGGTCTCGAAAAAATCGATGCCAATCCAGGCACGATCTTCAATCCAGAGCTTCACAATGCTATCTCTATGGAGGAAGGCGAGGGTGATCAGGAGGTTATCGCTGAAGAGCTGATTCCAGGTTATCTTTATCAAGGTGAAGTTTTACGTACTGCCATGGTTAAAGTTACTCACCAGGCCTAAAACATTTAGAAAAAATATTGAGCTGTACCTTTGATCCATTTTCTTTGAGCCGCGCCTTTGATCTGTGTCTTTGAGTCGCACTTCTGCCCGGCTCAATTTTTTGCGCCAAAAAATCTCTTAACGCTTATGCTATAATATTTTATATGTATAGTGGTGAGCGCTTTATTGATTTAGACAATTTATTAGCTAGGGTCCGCATTTGTAATTATTTGACGGTTGCCCAAATCTTCCTGCAAGATAATTTTCTCTTAGAATCCCCCTTGAAGCCAGCCGACATTAAACCACGTTTGCTCGGTCACTGGGGTACTTGTCCAGGGATTAATCTGGTTTACGCTGCGCTAAGGGCTTATTTTGGTCAGCGTGATTTTACCTTTGTTTTGGGCCCAGGTCACGGTTTTCCTGCCCTCCAGGCCAATCTTTTCTACGATGGGGAATTGGCCAAGGTTGATCCTACGCTCTCGCGTGATTATGCTGGACTTAAGATTATTTCCAAGATGTTTTCTCGCATTGGTGGTTTTCCGTCTCATGCCAGCCCAGTCACTCCAGGAGTGATTTGTGAAGGTGGTGAACTCGGCTATTCACTCGCCACGGCTTATGGCTCGGTTTTGAATCGTCCAGGACACACCACCGTTGCCCTCATTGGTGATGGTGAATTTGAAACCGCTACCATGCTCGGTAGTCTTAATCTCAATCGTCTACTGCTTAGCGAATCAAATGGTCGGGTTTTGCCAATCTTGCATCTCAATGGTTATAAAATTTCCGCCCCAACCGTCGCCAGTCGCCGTTCCGAGCATGAATTAAAAGAGCTAATCAGAGGTTTCGGTTATACGCCAATTCTAGTCAAGGAAACGCTTTCAGAAACCTACGAAGAATTTGGCAAAAAATTTAATACCTCCGCCAATTTTACTCCTGAACTTGATGAAAAATTACAAAAAAATCTCTTAGAAAATCTTTTAAATGCTCTTTTCCAGGCTGAAACTACCGATAACCCGCCGTTCATTATCTTTGCCTCTGAAAAAGGTCTCACTGGTCCTCGCCAAGCCGAAGGTATGAAAGTACGTGATAATTTTAAATCCCATCAAGTACCACTTCCTAATGCCAAGACTAATGAAACTGAGCTTAAGATGCTCGAAAAATGGCTTAAAACTTATCGTTTTAATGAACTATTTGATCAAGAGAAAGGATTTTTGACTCATGAAAACTAAATCTCCCGCCAAGGCTTTTGGTGCTTTGCTTTCTGAGAAAATGCAAAGCGACCCAGATTTTTACCTCTTTTCTCCTGATGAAACCACTAGTAATAAAGTCGATGCTGTATATGACCAGACCACTCGCGCCTGGGGCGATTTAGCTATCGAAAAATGGGATATGCCAGAATCTGCCACTGGCCGTATTATCGAACTTCTTTCGGAAAATGTACTCTTTTCTACTATGGTCGGCCACTTAATGACCGGAAAAGATGCTCTTATGACCAGCTATGAGGCTTTCTTTTCAATCATCCTTTCGCAAATTGTTCAACATCTAAAGTTTCTCGAACAGGCCGAAACCGTCTCTTGGCAAAAGTCTTATCCGTCCGCTAATCTTCTCAGTACCAGCACCTGTTGGCGTCAGGATCATAATGGTTTTTCTCATCAATCCCCAATCCTTCTTTCCGCTTTGCTCGCTCGCCCCGGTCATCATGTTTCTTGTCTCTTCCCGCTCGACGCTGAATGTGTAAAACCGTGTTTTAATTATCTATTCGAACGCCAAAATCAAGTCAATTTAGTTACTTTAAATAAGACCGACCAGCCAGTCTTCCTGAACGAAAAACAAGCTGAACTTTGTTTTAAGCAAGGCATTTGTTTCTTCGACACTGCAAAACTTGGCACTTCACTTCAAGTTCTCGATGCTTCAGAAATTCCGGAGTACAGTTATATTTTTGTCGCGGCTGGCGATATTAGTTTTTACGAATCCTATCAGGCAGTGAAGCAACTTCAGCAAGATCTTCCAAACTTAAAGATTGGTCTCGCTTATATTTCGGCGCTTACTTACGCCGGTATTGGTTTTGCCGACCAGGCGCTTTCAAGCTCGGAATTTAATCAGATGTTTGGCTCCAGTGCAAAAATCATTGCTAACTTCCACGGCTATCCACACGATTTAAAAAATATTTTAGCTAACTATATCAATCCGAAACGCATTTTCGCTCATGGTTACCAGGAACAGGGAAGCACCGTCACACCATTTGCTATGCTAGCCATGAATCAAACCTCTCGCTTCCACCTTATGCTTGATGTAGTAAAAAACGAAAAAGCCACAAGCTTGATTGATAAGTATCAATCCGAGATTGATAGCCGTATGGCTTACGCCCTGGAGCACGGTGAGGACCAAGCGTAAAACTATAAAAATACGGCATTAATCGCAAATATAATATTGATCACAAATATAGCACCAATCGCAAACTAAAAAATAACCCCCACTTCGGGGAGATATTTTTATGACTTCTTCTTTAGGAACGGCTTGCGCATTTTTTTCTGTTTTTCTGGTGCTAGCTTAGCAAACATCATGCGCCCAGAATTAGTTTGCAGGAATTTTTCAAACATTACATCCACTGAATCGCCAATTTTATCGCTGGCATTATCTACTACCACCATCATGCCGTCTGGAAGATAGCCTACACCTTGTTTTGGATTACTACCAGTACTAGTAATCTTCAAAGTAAAACATTCACCTGGTAGATATTCAGAGCGTAGTTCCACTACAAGCTCATTAATGTTGAGAACATCAATATTCATCGTCGAAGCTACCTTGCCAAGATTGTAATCAATCGTCATAATCGAGCCGTGATTTTCTTCAGCTAGTTGCAAAAGTCTTTCGTCTACTGGCGTACGATCCAGTTCGTCCTTCAGAATTACTACATCAGTCGAAGGGATACGCTCAAGTTCTGAGACCACATCTAGCCCGAATCTTGCTCGCGTGCGTTTTTCGCTATCTTTCCCATCGGCTAATAACTGCATCTCATGGATTACACTACGTGGGATAATTAAAATCCCGCCTAAGAATCCAGTTTGTGCCACTTTTAGTACGCGTCCATCCATCAAAGCCGATGAGTCGACATAAATTTTTCGTTTTTGGCCAAAATAATTAAAGCTCTTCTTGAAAGAACGGTATGCAAGAAAGCTAGTTTCAATTAAGATGAGGCCATGAATGATTAAAGAAATAATTTCCATAAAACCTTTCTTATTATGTTAAAAAATATCTAAGCACATCCCCCTCGGTATCCGAAGCTATTGTATCACCGATTAAGAAATAATACCAAAAAATCTTATGTAATTTTTACTATCCAGAAATTTCATAATTTCTGCCTAAAGGTTCTAGCTCCATAATAAATGGAGCTAGAATTTATTAAATTTAAACTCAGTTTATGAGCCTAATTTACTAGTAACGGTGCTACCAGCGCTATCTTTTAATGTTACTACGATAGAAGTTTCACTTCCGGTCATTGTGTAGGTTGTAGTATTGTCGCCAGCTTGGGCGGTTCCAGAAGCTACTACTGTGCCATCTACGGAAACCGTGTAGCTGTCTAATTGTTCAGAACCTGCTTTTGCTTCAAACTTCAGTACCGAGCCACTGTTAATCGTACTATTTTTAATCCTTACCGTAGGTGCACGATAGGAACAGTCATCTGTGGTGAATGGGTCATAGCCGTCAGCAGATTTGGCAAAGCTCTTATTCTTCGAAATTGGGTCAATGGTAAAGCTGATATCTACTTCTTCGATTAAGCTTGGGTCAGTACAATCAGAAGCTTTGTGTTTGTTGATGCGGTTAAACTTCATTTTTTCAGTCTGAGCACCCGAGGTCTTATTATTGAACCAACTTGGGAAAATATCAGTAATTCCACTTACGGTAAGCGTTTGAATTCCAGCTGGTTTTTGGATCTTGTCTCCAGACTTCCACTTGCCGGCATTGGCATAAACATCCTTATGTACAGGCTCCATGTAGTCATTGGCTACGCGACGCACGACTGTGTTTGAAGAGTTCGTTAAACCGCGGCCATCGTGGTTACCATTCCAGACCACTGTTGCAACCACTGGTGAATAAGAGGCAATGAGAGAGTCTTTCGTTACGGTCGAAACATTAGTTGTGGTTGTACCGGTTTTGGTCGCAGTCCAAACTCCAGGCACCACAAAACCGAATGACGCACCTAAGCTCCCGAAGACCATTGAGCGAGCAGAGGTGTCACTGAGAATGTCAGAAACCATGTAAGCGACCTGGGAGTCAAGTACACGATTACCAGAGGTATCTTCCCATTTTTCGAGTACATCACCTGAACCGTTTTTGACTTCTAGGATGTATGAAAGTGGTTTATATACACCACCACGAGCCAGGGAAGCATAAGTATTCGCGTGCTCAATCAGTTTAACGGTACAACCCGAACCAATCGCGATCGAGAGGCCACCAGAAGTATCCGTACAATATGATATGTCACCTAAATCATGTGCAGTCTTAATGCTATCTTCGATACCGTTGATGTAGAGGGCTTTTACCGCTGGAATATTCAAAGAGTTGGCCAAGGCTTTGCGAATGGAAGTATTGCCATAGAAGGCGCCCGTGTAGTTACGAAGTTTACAGTTACCAGTGAAACCCGCACAATAGAAATTGTCGATATTTTCATCTTTCAAAATCGAACCAGCACCATAGTTCACCCCTTCACGCTGTTTGAAGAGTGGAGCGTAGTCCAAAATTGGCTTAATTGATGAACCTGGTTCGAGTAGTGAAGTGGAAGCGTTTACTTCGCCATAGACCGGTTTGTTCCAGTCAGCAGAACCTACCATTGCAATCACTTGTCCGGTTTCCACATCGACAGAAGAGAGTGAAATATTGTCACTGCCATTTTGGTACATCAATGCAGAACCGTTAGCTACTGCCTTCTCCGCATATTCCTGAGCCTTCAGATCTAGGCTGGTCTTGATCGTGAAACCACCTGCGCGCATCGTCTTCACGCCATATTTTTCCTCTAGCTGGCGCTTCACTTCAAGCACGAAATGAGGAGCCTTAATGTCAGTATAACGGCTAGATTCTGGCTGGATCGACTCAAGAACTTTTTCTTCTTTGGCCGCTTTAGCTTGCTCTTCAGTGATATACCCCATCTTTACCATCACGTCGAGAGTCTTGTGTTGACGTTCAATCAGGGATTTATTGTAAGCAGTATTATATGGGCTAAGTAAAGTCGGGTTATTCGGAATTGAAGCGAGCAATGCTGATTCACCGAGGGTCAAATCTTTGGCTGATTTTTTGAAATAAGCTTGTGCCGCACTTTCTACCCCGTTACGACGACCACCATAAGGCGATTCATTGAGATACATGGTAATGATTTGCTCTTTCGAATACATCTTCTCGACCTCGAGCGCCAAAATCATTTCCTTAATCTTACGAGGTAAGCCAGAAACCGTACGGTTGCCAGCTTCGTCTGCAAAATAAACCTGCTTAATTAGCTGCTGAGTCAAAGTCGAACCACCTTGCACGCCACGTCCAGTCACGGTTGAAAGCGCTGCACGAATCAATGCTGAGAAATTTACACCTGGGTGGTTATAAAAGTCGCGGTCCTCAATGGCTACCGTCGCTTGGCGCATATAGGTAGAAATATTATCTCCTTCCACCACCAGACGATAATCACCGTCACCTTTATCTTCCCAAAGAGTCTGTCCATTGCGGTCCAAATAGGTGTTTACTGTACCGGTTACTTTCATTTGATCAAGGCGAATCTCATCTAGGTCCTTCTTGAAATAGAGGAATAAACCACCAATCGCAATGATTGCAATGAGGAACATGGCTGCCCCAAGCTTCAAAAGCATAAACAAACCCTTCTTCGAGAAGAGATTGCGAATTACGCGTTTTGGCGCAAGTTTAGCAAAGAAGCGCTTTACTGGTTCTTTTGGCAGTTTGGCTAATTCTTCTGCTTCACGTCTTGCCTTAGCTTCCTGCTTCATTTTGTTTTTGTAAACCAAGCTAGAGTAGACATTCATCTTACGATCACTCTTCATAAAAGGTGATTTTTTTGGTGCCTTTGGTTTATCCTTGCTATTTTTTGCCGAAGTTTTATTCATTTCCTTGGATTCTGTAACTAAATTAACATTATTGCTTTGTACTTTTATTGTAGCATTTTCTGTTGGTTTTGGGGTATTCTCCTCGCGTAATTTAGTCTCGTTTTTTAGGTTGGATATCCCACCTATTGGAAGCTTTTTCTCTCTATTATTAGTAAAAATTTTTTCTTCACGAGTCGTTAAATATTGTTTCATCGGCGTAGCTTCACGCTTCATCGGTTGACGTAGTTTTTCGCCTGGAGAAACCAGCTTAACAGGTTGTTTATTCGTTATAAAACGAGAAGAATTTTTATTCAACAAAAATTCGTGCATGGAATTAGTTTTATTCGCCGCAGTTTGTTTAGAATTATTTTTTATGTTCGCACTTTTTGAATTGGATTTTGAGTCTGTCACGCAGTCCTCCACTTATTTATTCAGAATTTAATTATAACACAAGAAAAAATGTTAAAATATACTTATGAAATTATCCGAAGAACTCATCTGGCGTGGTTTCGCCGCCGAAAATAGCTTTACTAATCCTTCCGAACTTGATGAAAAAGAAAATAAAAGGTTTTATTTTGGCGCCGACCCTTCAGCTGACTCTTTAACTATTGGCAATCTCGCCGCCCTTATGATGTGTGCCTGTTTCGTGCGTCACGGTTATGAACCAACTCTTCTCGTTGGTGGTGCTACCGGCCAAATCGGTGACCCGAAGGAAAATGGTGAACGTGAATTAAAGCCTCTCGAAGAAGTTGCACACAACAAGGAATGCATTCGTCGTCAAATGGCTAATGTGATTAGTTTTGATGGTGCTGCTGATACGCGTAATGACGGCGATCCAGACAATGATCACTATGAATTACGCCTAGTTGATAACTATGACTGGTTTAAAAATATTAATTTCTTAGATTTTTTGCGTGAAGTCGGGAAAAACTTTTCCATGACTCAGCTTCTCGACCGTAAATTTATCCAAAACCGTATCGGCGAAGGCGGCTCTGGTATCTCTTACGCGGAATTTTCTTACTCTTTAATTCAGGGTTATGATTTTCTTCATCTCTATCGTCATTATGGCATTGATCTGCAACTTTGTGGCGCTGATCAATTCGGCAATGCTTCCTCTGGTGTTCATCTGATTAAGCGCCTCGAAGGTGGTCGCGCCGATGTTTGGTCTACCCCGCTCGTCATTGATCCGGTAACTGGTCGTAAATTTGGTAAATCTGAGGGAAATGCTATCTGGCTCGCTAGTCAGGATAATGGTTCCGGTAATTACACTTCTATCTTTGATTTTTATCAATTCTGGCTTAATCAGTCCGACCAAGCAGTCGAATCTTTGATTAAAATCTACACCGTTCTTTCGAAAGACGAAATTGATCAGATTCTTGCCGAGCATCAAGTTCATCCCGAACTTCGCATTGCCCAAAAAGCCCTTGCTCGTGGTGCCACCGAGGTGGTTCACGGTAAATCTTCTGCCGCCGCGGTGATTACTCTCACTGAATTACTCTTCGGTGGTCGTAAGGTGGAGACTCTTTCTGAATCGGAAATCGAAAGCATCACTATCCTCCTGCCACATTTGAATCTTGATGGCAGCGAAATTAATTTAATTGACGCTCTCGTTGAGCTTGGTTTGGTGAGCTCTCGTTCTGAAGCTAAAACTTTGATCTTAGGTAATGCTATCTCTGTAAATAATCAGAAAATTCAAGACCCATCCTATCAAATTTCTTCCTTCGCTATTTTAAAGCGTGGCAAAAATAAATTCGCCATTGTCAAATAATCGACAAATCTGCTTTTTCCATTGATTTTACTTCTCGACTAGCGTATTCTTAAAATAGAAAAAGTGAGGTAAAGTTTATTTTTCCGAGATGCAAGGAGAATATCATATGTATACCCATTAAATTCTCGTTCCAAGAACGATTTTACAGAGTAATTTTACAGAAATTCGATAAATAACGGAGGAATTATGGTCAAAGAAAAAGAAACTAAAAAAACTGATGCTGAAAACGGAAAATCCGAAGCCTTAAAGCTTGCTATTGCTCAAATTACTAAGCAATTCGGCGATGGTTCCATCATGAAACTAGGTGATAATCGCAATATCGATGTTGAACTTTTGAAGTCAGGCTCACTTTCACTTGATTTAGCTTTAGGTGGTGGCTATCCTAAGGGTCGTATTATTGAAATCTACGGCCCAGAATCTTCAGGTAAAACCACCTTGGCACTGCACGCCATCGCTGAAATCCAAAAAACTGGTGGTCAGGCCGCCTTCATCGATGCTGAGCACGCCCTTGATCCATCCTATGCTAAGCGTATTGGTGTTGACGTGGATAATCTTTTGATTTCTCAGCCAGACAATGGTGAGCAGGCTCTCGAAATTTGTGAAACCCTCGTCCGCTCGAATGCCGTCGATCTTATCGTGGTCGACTCTGTTGCCGCACTTGTGCCTCAGGCTGAAATTGATGGTGATATGGGTGATGCTCAGATGGGTCTTCAAGCTCGTTTGATGTCCCAAGCCATGCGTAAGCTCACTGCGATTATTTCCAAGTCTAAAGCTACTGTTATTTTCATTAACCAGATTCGTATGAAGATTGGCGTGATGTTCGGTAATCCTGAAACTACCACTGGTGGTAATGCTCTGAAGTTCTACGCTTCCGTCCGTATCGACATTCGTCGTATCGGTCAGATTAAAGATGGTGAAAATATCATCGGTAACCGCACCAAGATTAAGGTCGTGAAGAATAAGATTGCCGCCCCATTCCGCTCTGCCGAATTTGATATTATGTATAACGAAGGTGTTTCCAAGGTTGGTGACGTACTCGATCTCGCTGTACAATATGGTGTCTTCGATAAGGCTGGTGCCTTTATTAAGTACAACGGTGAAACTATTGGCCAAGGTCGTGAAGCTGTGAAGCGCGTACTTAAAGAAAAGCCAGAATTCTTCGCTGAAATTGAGCAAAAAGTTCGCGAAAAAGCCGAAGCGAGCGAATAGTGACCGCTCTCACTCTGGAAACTTTTCAGAAAATTTCGCAACTCAAACCGGGCGTCAAAGATCCGAATCGTATTAATATTTTTGTTAATCATAAATTTTTGTGCTCACTCAGTTTCAAGGTTTTTTCTGAGAAAAACCTCAAAGTCGGCGACGTACTCACGGAAGAACGTATCGCCGAACTAGTTGCGCTTTCTTCACTAGATAAACTCTATCAATCTACCTTAGAGTATTGTCTGTCACGCCCACATTCTGAAAAGGAGATTCGCGACTATTTGCATCGCAAGCAACTTCGTCGTCGTCAGTCACAGATAAAGTATGATAATTTTAAAAAACGCCTAGCCGAGGATGAAGAATACCGTGCTAAAATTCAAGAAATGCGAAAAAATGTTCGTGCTCAGAATGAAAAGATTCGCGAAATTGATTTCACAGAAAATAACACCTATGAATATACCGGCCGTAAATCCCTTAATCTCCCCACCAAGCCCGGCGCAGAGATTACGGAAACCCAGATTAATCTCGTAGTTGAGCGTTTGAAACAGGAAAAATTTCTTTCTGACTACAACTTTACGCGTTTTTATATTGATAATCGTAATCAAAGCAAGGGAATTAGTCGAAAAAAACTATTCTACGAACTTAAAGGCAAGGGAATTTCTGAATCTCTGGTGCGCGAAGTACTTGAGAGTGATGAGCTTTTTTCTCAGCGCGAAGATGATACTGAAATCGATAAAATGATCGAGAAGAAATTACGTCGCCCGATTACCCGAGAAAAACTAATGGCCTATCTCGTTCGTCAGGGTTTTTCCTATGATCTAATAAAATCCAAACTTTCGGTAGTCGATACTGAAAATCTTCAAGATTAAAATTAAACCTTTTAACTAGTCATTTTGGCGGAACGGATTGACGAAGTTCGGTACGAATTCTTCTTGCTCTAGTTTTTCGCGGCCCTTTTGTTTAGCTAGCTCATCCTTTACGATGATTGCTTCGTCATTAATCTCTAGAATTTCCGAACGATTAATGATCAATTCTGGGTCAATGAATGACTTCAGCATTGGACGCTTCACGATTAGTTGCTGAATATAAAAATCGTTTACATCGACCGTGTAATCTATTACTGTCCCTACGCTATTCTTGCTTTGGGTCTTTACCTTGAAATTGATTGGCTGAAAATTCAGTTTCACCATTTCATCGATTTTTACTACATCTCCCACGTTGAGTAGCTCTTCGTCTGAATCAATAATCATTCCGAGGTGAGAAAATTCTCGTACACTACGGACATCCAAAATCACTCCCGAGTCAAAACTCACGGTATTTTTATTCAGGAAAAATCCCAAAATCTTCAAATCATTCGGATCGACAATGATTGATTCAATCGTGCTGATCACCCCACCGGATCTTAAGCTTAAGATGCGAAATCCGATTAATTTTGAAGCATCTAAAATCATAGTACTCCCAAAATTCCTTTCAAAGCAAATTCGGTATCTTCGTGACTACGCACCGTAATTGTATCGATGCCCATCTGTACCACTGGATAGTCGTTACCACCTTCTTGCGTCATATCGCCAAAATAGAGAATGTCGTCTTTTTCGACATTCAATTCTTCCATCAAATGGTTCATGCCGAAAGATTTATTTAATCCGTCACGGAAGGCGTTAATACTGGTAGTTCCAGCCACCTCAAAAGAGAAGTCCGGTACCTTTTCCTTGGCGAGTTTAGCAATCAAGTTACGCTTCTTGCAATCTGGATCCCAGGCGTATTTCGCCTCAGTACCCGCTTTTTGCCCAAGCGCCGAGAAAGTCACCTGGGATAAACGATTTTCGATAATTTCGTCACCCGGCTGGAGCTTGTCTTCTTCCCAATACCCCACTTCTTTGGCCGAACTTTCCAGAGCTTCGGTGATTTTTGCCACCTCATCTTCGGTTAATGGATAATTATAAACTTGCTCCCAGTTCTTCTCATTGTAAGTTGACCCATCGTTGCCGTTGGCGGTTGGCTGGTAGCGATAGTATTGTGTGCCTTGTGCCACAAAAAGATGAAGATGTGCCAGTTGCGCTGGAGTTACATCCGCCACCTCTACTAGGCGATTCACGATTTGAATTAAAAATTGCTCAAATTTCTGACCCGAAATTGGACAAATTTCAAATTCATTCAAACATTCACTAAGTAATAAAGCCATTTCATCTGGAATTGGGGTTTTGGCAATATTTAAGGTTTGGTCAATATCAAAGGATAATACTTTCTTCATCTCTATTCCTCTCTGCGGTATTTCTTTTGCTTATTATAGCAAAAACACTCACTTTTTGTGGTTAAAATTCTCAAACTGATTATGCTATAATAAGATTATGAAAACATATATTGTGGGCAACTGGAAGATGAATCTGACCATCGGTGAGTCTTCTATCTTTTTGCAGAAATTACTTAAAAAAATCAAACCTAGTCGTGGCCTCGAAATTGTGATTGCTCCAAGTTTTACTTCACTCCCAAGTCTTTCGCTCCAACTTGAACGTAACAAGTCCAAGATCAAGCTTGCCGCTCAGAATTTCTATTACCGTGACTTTGGTGCATACACTGGTGAGGTCTCTATCGCTCAGCTCCGCGGTCTAGTTTCTTACGCTATTATCGGTCATTCCGAGCGTCGTTTCGTCTTCGGTGAAACCAACCGTGAGATTTCTCAGAAGGTAGCCGCTGCAATTCGTAATGGCATCACTCCGATTCTTTGTGTCGGTGAGACCGAAAGTCAACGTAATTTTGGTGAAACCGTCGACGTCTTGCGTGATGAAATTTTTGGTGGTCTCTCCGAGATTGATAGTGACGATATTAAAAAATGCATTATTGCCTATGAGCCAGTTTGGGCTATTTCTAGCACCAAGGCCGCCCATATCGCTAGCCCGGATGAAATTGCTGACGCTGTGAAAATTATTCGCGATCAACTTACTTCAGTCTATGGCGCGGAAACCGTCGCTGAAATTCCTGTACTTTTTGGCGGCAGTGTCAATCCGAATAATGCCGGTGCTTATCTCACGGTGCCAGGTGTAAATGGGCTTCTAATCGGTAGTGCCGGACTAGTTTCTGAGTCGTTTACCAGTATCATTGAAACTGCAAAAAAGGTCCGTGAATAATCGGAAAATCGAGTATAATTAAACATGAATATGCAAGGAAAAAACACCCAAAATACCACTGTCAAAGGTCGCATGATGGATTTTTCTCCTGTCCGCAAAACTGCTGGCACTTTTTCTACTGCCACGAATTCCACTGTTCCTAGTGCGGGTGGTCGCACTGTTACTTCCGTCGCCACGAATTCCGCCATCGCCAGCCCTACTCGTGCTCGCACTCTTACTTCGGCTTACACTTATTCGCTTTCCGAACGTGAACTAGAGCGCAAAAAACAGGCAAAAAAAGAGCGCGAACGTCGTGAGGAAATTCAGCGCCAGATTGAACTCCAAAATCAAACCATGGACTATAATCGTCGCCGCATTGAGGCCGCGAAGCAGGAATTAGCTCGCTCTCAGGCCGAAGAATCTTTGCGAAATCGTGAACTTAGATTGCAGCGTGAAATCGAAGAGAAGCAGCAGGCCATTGCTAAAAAACAGGCTGAACAAGAAGCTCTTTTACGACGCCAGGCTATTGAACGAGAAAATCAGGCCAAGCAAAGACGCTATGAATACGAAAAACAACGTGCCAAAGAAGAATTAGCCAAGCGTAAAGTTGGTGAATTGCCGCGTGCTACTGGTCGTATTCCAGTAGGCAGTGCTAGCTTAGCCCCGAAGATGAGACCTGCTCCTACCGCAATTTCAGTTACTAACGCCGCTTCCGCTGGGTCAATTTCAGTTACTAATGCTGCAAATTCTCTTGCCGGTTCCGCCATTAATACTGTTAATTCTGCTGCCTCCGCTGCTTCTGCTGCCTCCAAATTTAAAGCGCCTTCGCCGGTTTCTCGTATTCAGATTACCGCCAGTCCAAGCCGCACACTTTTTGGTCGCATTCGTCCAGCTAAAAAAGTTGAGTCTGAAATAAATTCCGAATCTCAAACGACTCACTCAGCCAAAGCCCCAGTTCCAACTACTCTGGTTTCTCCAAGCGTGCGTGACGCCTTGCAAAATTATGATAATTATGATGAAATAGAAGACCTTGAGGCACTCTTTGATTCTGTAGATAATGATCAGCTCCATGGCGATAATCCTGCATCTACCTCTGGCAATCCATCTGCTACCATGTATTATCCGACCGCCGGCCGCTCGAATACTATTTCTACTCTGCCAAAAAACCAGGGAAGCACGCTCACGCCTGATTCTATCGATTCTGCCTTCGCTTCAGATGATCAGGAAGATCGATCCGAGGTTATAGCTACGGTTACTCCAGCTCGTTCACCATACTCCTTCTCGGATAGTGAAAAGCCAAAAACCACTTCGCTTTACGCTGAGTCCGACATCGCGAATAATAATTCCAACTATGTCCTCGGCGGTCGCAGTCCATTTATTAACACCGATAAGGTGCAAAAACGTCCGCTTGCTGCCGGTCAAGATAATTTCACTTCCTCAGATTTTTCTTCTGAACTCCTCGGCCCAGGTTCCAAAATCAAGGATTATACTTTCGAAGAGGAAAATAATTCTCGCAAAACTATTTATGCGAAAAATAAATCCGAAAAAGCCAAGACTAAGCAACAGGCTGTCATTATCGATGACCCTTCCATGCGTAAGACTAATCTTTCACTAGTTTTCGCGCTTATTGCTATGAGTATCTTCGGTGCGCTAGTCGGCGCTATCGTCTATTTTGCCTTCTTCCAATAAAGAAAAAGAGGTTAAGAGCCTCTTTTTTATAACTTGATATGAGTAACTTTGCTTCGCAAATTTTCTCATATGCGTAGTCATAAAAAATAAGAGCATAAATGCTCTTCTTTTTTTGTTCTGGTGCGAGTAAATCCACTACGTGGTATTTCTCGTACTGGCAATTAAAAAAAGAACGTAAACGTCCTTATTTTTTAATTTGGTGCGAGTGGAGAGAATCGAACTCTCATCCCAAGTTTGGAAAACTTGTATACTAACCGCTGTACTACACTCGCTAATGGGGTGGGTGATCGGAATTGAACCGACGACCTTCTGGACCACAATCAGACGCTCTAACCGACTGAGCTACACCCACCAAATTTTCAAAATGCGCTGTACGCTTCCTAGATTATAACAAACCCAGTTTCTTTTTTCAATCAGAGATTCACTTTTCTTTCCGCTTGTGTTAAAATGAGCAAAAGCATCCAAATAAAAAGGCATATTATGAAAAACCACATCTCCACACCTTGGTTCTTTCTGCTAGCCATAGCTGCTAGTATGAGCGCCATATTTTTTCTTCAACAAAATACCCATGCTCTTGTCAAACCAACTCTGTCCGCCTCTGTCGACAGTGCGAATATTCAGGTTAATGGTACCGATGTAATCGAGAGCGCATCTGGCACTACTGACACACCAGTAAATGTTTCAGTCAAGACAAATAATCGCAGTGGCTATACCGTCACCGTTTCTTCCACCTCTGAAGAAACCGCCCTTACCGACGCTAATCCTCTGAATGACACGAAAATTTCTTCCATTGGTTCTAATTACACTCTGGCCAATCTTCCAGCTAATCAATGGGGTATGCGTTTAGATTCTGAGGCGCTCTATTCACCAATCCAACCGCGCGGTCATGCCAAGGTTATCGCCACCACTACCGCCAAAAACGACACCGAGGAAACCAATACTTTTCATATCGGCATGAAGCTAAACTCTAGCCTCCGTACCGGTAATTATCAAAACAAACTCCTCGTTTCGATCACCACTAATCCTGTCGATAGTTATGTGGAATTAGGCTATAGCTATTTACTTAGATCTGCCTTTCGTCAACTTATTGGAGGTAGTATTGATGATATCGAACATATAAAATACAGCGTTCAACCCCCATCAAAAAATGTCACTACCGCCACGATCCATAATGATGATGTATCCGAGGCTCCTGTTTTAGCTTGGTGGGACGACTCTACTAAAACAATTTATTATCACTCAGAAGCTTCAAAAATTTATCTTCCTAAAAATTCCAGCCTATTATTTGATAGTTATGAAAATATGGAAGATATTGACTTGTCTCCTATTGATACTAGCCACGTTACAAATTTTAATCAGATGTTTAATCGTGATAGAAAACTTAAAAAACTAGATTTATCACGCTTTGATACTTCAAAGGTAACTAATATGTCATGGATGTTCACTAGTTGTGAAAGCTTAGAAGAATTAGATCTCGCTAGCTTTAATACTGAAAGCGTTAAATCTATGAGCCTGATGTTTGCTGGCGCGGAATCGCTTAAAAGCTTAAATTTAACTAGTTTCGATACCAGTAATGTAACTAGGATGCAGTCGATGTTTAGTGATGTTAGGAATCTTGAAACCTTAGATTTAAGTAGTTTTAATACTTCAAAGGTAGAAGATTTTTATGAAATGTTTGTAAATAGCTATGATTACTTAAACCATACTATGCCAGAGAACAAACTAAAAACCATCTATGCTTCTGATGATTTTACTACTTCTGCCATCAGTGACTTTATTAACGAACCTGTGTTTAGTAATCGCACTGGCCTCTGTGGTGGCAACGGTACCTGCTACTCATCAAGTCACAGTAATTACGAATACCTGCGCATCGATCGTCCAGGCGCTCCAGGTTATTTTACCTACAAGGCAAAACCATAATAAAAAACGGCCAGACATCTGGTCGTTTTTTAGTGCAACTCCCTTTGATTGATAAAACACGATACGAAAGAAGTTAATCAAAAATTTTAGTTTAATCAGAAATTCGGCTTGATCACCGGCCTGATATTCCCGCCGGAAGGTCTACTACCACCAGAAAAACCAGCGCCACTAGCAGGTCCGCCACCCATTCCCATCATCTTGTCACGTTGCATGGTTTCACTTGGAGCACGTCGCATACCAGATACCCCACCACTAGAACCAGCTCCGCCCAGTCTTCCGTATCCACGCTTATATCCGTCCCCGGGGGTCACGCCATATCCGCGCCTTTCGCCTCCACTACTTAGTACGCCATAACCACGAGCTTTTTCTTGCTCTCCCACCACGCCATAACCACGCTTCAATTCCTCTGAGTTTTTCACATAACCATAACCATGATTAGTTTCTTGGTCATTCACCCGGCCAAAACCATCATTCTGGCTAGGCTCCGAACTGCCACCACGAACATCGAAGCTGCCTTCCATCCCATTTTGTCCGCGCGACCTTTGGTATAGGTCACCGGCCTCCTGTTGTTTGCCAGAATTTCCCCGCATCAGATCACTTTGTCCGTAACTACCGATTATGCCGCCCATTTTACCTCCATTTCTTCCATTATAGCAAATTTTGCTCTCTTAGCTTGCCGCAAAAATTGCCACTTCTCACCAAGTCCACTCGCACCCACCGGTAAACTAAAAAGCACTCACTGGTAAGCTAAAAATCGCAGCAAACCCCCGTAGTTTATTATGAAAATTCTCCATATTTGCTTTAAAAAATTTAAAACACTTATGATTATTTTCTAACTATTGAAACTCACACGTCTAAAACGCTAATGCTTGTGATATAACCATTGACATTTTCAAGCATTTATAGTATAATCACCTCAGTCTGTAATCTGGCTTAACCGCTTGAATTACCAAGACGTCCATTAAAATCGAATCATCTCAGGCGTAAAATAATTTCACGCCTGTTTATTATAGATGTAGATGTTGTATGAAACATTTTTTTGCCTCGAAGAAATCGAGCGCAACAGAGGAGGGAATCAAAATGAGTTATTGTCTAATTTCAGCTATGATTGTTGTCGTTACATATGCCATTCTTTATGCCATATGTGCTCGAAAAACCAAGTCTAATCAAGAGTTCTCGGCGATTGAAAAAGGTCTCCTGAAGGGTTGTTCAGTAAGTTTAGGCTTGCTATTACTACCAATTTTCGGGAGTCTAGCGTTTCCAAAACTGCAACCACAACTTGCTGCAGTGACTTTTGTAATCGAGTTAGCAGCGATTGCGGTGTATAGCCTTCTGGAATTTCGGAAGTTGAATTACCGTAAGGTGAAACTGGTTTGTATTGTGGCGCTATTTGTCGGAATTACACCGGTTTGGTGGCAGCTTTTTAGCTACTTTCAGATGAAACATGATATTTTAAATATCATGGATTTTGCAATGGTAACTTTCCTTTCCTGGTTAGCTGCGATTGTTGTAGTTACTTTTACTTATCTTGGCGGCCCTAAGTTAAGAGCCAAAAAGAAAAGTAAGGCTGAAGTCGAAAATGCTAAGCTGCGTGAGCAAATTGAGCGCATGCAGAATCAGCAAAATAAGCTTCAGGAGGACAATGAAAAACTTCGTAGTGTAGTCCAAGGAACCAAAAGTGGAACCACTGAGCAAAAGTCAGTGACTGAGGATAAAAAGGCCGAGTCAAATCCGCCGAAAAACACTCAGGCTGAGGAAGCTCAGACTACCACCTCTGCGCCGAAATCTGACGCAGAGGATAAACCCAAGGTGAAAGTCACTAACCCCAGCATGAGCGGAATCCAGCAGCAAAAGCTGTCTGAAATTCTCAATCGGCTAAGTAGTGCCTCGACTATTGAGGATCAACAGATGGCAGTCGAAGAGATTGTTAAGAACTATCGAGCTGCCACTGCCAAGGAGGCTCCCGCTCTGGAAGAGAAAACTTCAAGTCAAGAACCAGAGTTCGCTGGCTTCGGATTATTCTTTGAAGTAGAGGATGAGGAAGAGCCTGAATACGAAGAGGAAGAGGAAGGAATCCTCGACTCTGTTGACCATGGTGATGATTGGGGGGATGATACAATCTTCCCGGATTTATTCACAGCGAATAATCTTGTAAGAGCCGCCTTTGCTGTCGCAATTATCTTCGTGGTATGTGTAGGAATCCGAGTTTTCGCTTAGGAGGAGACGTCTATGAACGAGGAGATGGGATTGGAGTATATCTGTCTGGTTTTGAGACTTGTGGGATTTATCTTCGGGATAATCTCGCTCTGGATTGAAATCGGCAGATTGGACACAGACGGCATTATGCTAAGCTGCATGATGATTGTCGTATTTGTAGTTACATTTTTGACTAGACTCCGCCGCATTTCCCACATCGAGGACGGAGTCTCCAAAGGAGGTAAAAAATGAAAAAGTTTAGATTTGGTAAAATCGAAAAGGTTTTATCAGGGATTTTGGTATTTGCAATTGTGGTAGTAGCCATCGGAGCCGGTGTGAAATCTTGTCAAAGAAATCACGCTAATGCAGAGGCGGAAACGCTTTCCGCAAAGGACGTCGAAGCTGAGAAGTCAGAATTGACATTCGATTTCGATAACTATGAGTACGCGAAAGCGTACCCAGAGCTCAGTCGAGAGTTCTGCGACAATTCGATGCCAAATAAGGCAGCCGAAAGAGTCGCAGGATCTGGCTTTAGTGATGCTTTATCCACGCCTTTTTCCGTGACTCACGGAACTAAGGACGGGGAAAAGTATAGCGAGGAAGAGTTAACCGTCATGGCCAAAGAGTTCCGCCAGGAAGTTCTGACCAATCCACCAGTCACTCACGCAGTACTCACTGTGCTGACAGGTATGACCGTTAGTGATGGTACTTCCATTGTCCAGATTAACTCCTGGATGACTGATAGACTCAATGAGTATTATCAGTTCATGAAAGAAGGAATAGGTAATCAAGCCTATCTCCGAGAGGAGAATGGTGTACTTTACGCCAATGATCGACAGATCAAGGTCGGCGTGGCTACATTGTGGCTTCTCGACAGATTCGTCAATCAGGGAGTTCAACTGGTGACCACAAATCACCATTATCCGCTGAGTCTGGCAAATGCTGACTCAGCTAAGTTGACTACCTTCGAAAGAGCGGACTACGAGTTTACTCGTGACGCTATGGTGTTGAGTTATACCAATAAGGCGGGTACCGAAATCTTCCGAGTAGGAATCAACACCCACGATAAGCGTCCAGAGCTTATCAAGGTGAAGATTACCGAGAAGAAGCAAAAGCAAACAGAGTCTAGCACCAAGGAGTCTTCAATTCAGACGTCTACCGAGTCTTCTACCGAGTCTTCTACCAAGGAGTCAGAGACTGAGAGAAGTACTGAACGTCGCCGTAGAGGTGGCGGTGGTGGCGGTGGCGGAAATAACCATCATGAGAGTCAACCTGAGAAGAAGCCTTCTCAGGACCCCGTTAATAACGGCGGAGCTCAGATAGGTGGTGGTAATGCTACCGTCGGTACTGATGCCTTCGAGCCTACGGACCCAGCGGTTCGCACGGATGGAGGTCATGAGAGACCGGAGAAAGTAAAACCGGAAACTCCGACTCGAGATCAGGGCAGAAGTATCGAGGAATCTGAAGCAGCGTATGAAAATCGAAAAGATTACGCTACAGAAACTCAGCCGCAATCTGCTGAGTACAGAGACAAAAACGGAGTTAAGGTTGACGACATTGCCGAAGGTAATGACGTCCTAGACGAAGTCCAGTAATGGACTTCAGTACAACTTATCTACATCTATGTTGTACCTTAATTACCCTGGCGGCTCAGGCCGCCGGGTAATTCGTGTTTACTCTTGAGACGATTCGATTTCAGTGGCATAGACGAAAATTAACAATTTGGCTAGAAGAAAAAGATTTAGATTCGTGTAGTCAAATCGAAAACAAAATTTTATAACAGGAACAATTTAATTGAAAGGAGCTTTTATGAAAAAAGCATTCAAATTTGCATCCATCGCTGCTACCGTGACTGTTGCTGGTCTTGCTACTGTTGCAACTGTATCTGGTTGGGGTGATAACGCTGGCGGTCGCGCTACTTACACTATCGCTGACATTAACGCTGGTAAACTTGGCGACAAGATCGTCATGAACTCTATCAAGGACGACGGTTCTTCTATCTCCGCTAAGGAAAAAGAAGCCGGTGTCATTATGCCATTAAACGATGAACGCAGCTTCTTGGGTATTCGCGACGAAGCTACTGGTAACAATGGCAAAAACAACGTTTGGAACATCGGTGATGTTAACGTTGAAGAAGGTAAAACTTACGTAGTTCGTCTTTATGTTCACAACAATAACCCTAAGGGTGTTAACGCTGTAGCTAAAGATGTTACCACTGAAATTTCTTTACCAACTGTGGTTTCTAAGACTGCTCGTATTTCTGGCTTCATTAATGCCTCAAATGCAACTCCATCTCGTTACTGGGATTCTTTGAATCTTAAGAGCGCCGATGGTCGTGCTTTCTACCTTGACTATGTTGAAGGTTCTGCTACCTTTGAAAATAACATTTTTAAGAATGGTACTACCTTATCTGACTCTATCGTAAACGGTGGTGTGAAAGTTGGTTATGATAAATTAGATGGTAACCTCCCTGGTTGCTACAACTATGCTGGTTATGTCACTATTAAGGTTAAACCAGTTTTCGAAAACACCTCTATTACTAAGAAGGTTCGTATGCTTGGCGATAAGGAATGGAAAACTTCCGTTGATGCCAAGGTTGGTGACTCTGTCGAATATCAAATTCACTACAAGAACCTTAATGCTTCCGCTGTTAAGGATGTTGTTGTAAGCGACTCTTTGCCAAAGAACATGCAATATGTTAATGGTACTACTAAATTATTTACCTCAAAACACAAAGATGGTCTAACTACTGATTCTAACACCGTTATTAATGGTGGTTTGAATATTGGTGGTTACAACATTAATGGTGATGGTTATGTCCGTTTCACTGCTAAGGTTGTCGATGAAAATCTTATTTGTGGTAACAACCGTTTGATCAACTGGGCTAAGGCTTCGGCTAATGGTTTCGCTGTTCAAGGTAGCGCAGATGTTTACGTTAAGAAAACCTGTGAAAATACCCCAGAAAAACCAGTAACTCCAGTTACTCCAAACCCAGAAAAACCAAAACAAGAACTTCCAAAGGAAATGCCAAAAACCGGTCCTGAAACCGTAATTAGCTCGGCCTTTGGTCTTGGTTCTATCGTTACGACTGCTGGTCTTTACCTTTCTAGCCGTAAAAAACTTCGCTAATTGACCGCTCCGAAGATTTTCTTAGGACGTCAATACTTAGCCTTGGATAAACCTTCTCGCTTAAATTATTGAGCGGGGAGGCCCAAGCTAAATGGTTGAAAACTGCGTGATGATAATAAAATACGTCTTGAGTTAAAAATGTATTATCATTGAAACAACCTACGAAGTCCAACCAAAAACTCCAGTCTCGGCTGGAGTTTTTTGGTGGCTTTTTAAAACTCTTATGTTATAATTTAACCAAATGGACCAAAACACAAACAATTCTTTTACTTCCGCTCCACAAGGTGGTGATTTTTCCGACATCATTATCCCAAACGCCTACGCCGCCAAACCTAAGGGGAAGAACCTGAAGAAGTATGTGGTTTTTGGTGTGATCGGGGCAGTTGCACTGATTTTAATTAGCCTGATCGTGAAAGCAATTTTCGTTGATTCGAGGACTATGAGTAGGGAAGAGTTACTTAAAATCTCACAATCGGAAGATGTGCAAAAAATTGATAATGCCGAGACGCTTCTTGCGTCTATTTATACTGAAAATTATTCGTTTGACGAAGTAATGGATTCTAAAATATATGACAAATTGATGGGCGTAAAAGAACTATTAGAGCATCTCAGGCAGATATTTGAAGATAAGAAGCTACACTCTAGTGATAAAAATACCCAAAAAGTATATATGAAATTAGTGAAAACTATAAATGAACGTTATCAAACATACTCTCAGGCTGTGAGTGTGTATAATGATTTTTATTTAGCATATATAAATCTTGAGCCTAAATATATTGAAAAATATAGTAAACAAGACAATAAAACAGACTATATTGTTTCATATAATAAAGTTTACGACTTAATAGTGAATGAAAAAGAATTGAAAGAGGCTGTATCAAAATATAATTGCAGATATGTAAATAAAACTATCGTAGGAGTAGATGTCTGTGTAGAAAAATATAATCTATGGAATATAAGCAAAAATTCCGTTGAAGAAGGTCATGTTGTTAAGAAAATTTTTAACGGTATATATTCTGAATCTGATAATGAGGAAAAAGGGAGAATAGCTGATTATATTAATATCTGCCTAGCTGGAGTAAGTTGAAATGATGAAGTGTAAAAAAATAACAATATTTCTAGTTCTGATTATATTTTTGAATACTATTTTTCTTACAAATATAATGGTATTCGCCGATAAGTCTACAAAGTTAGAAAAAACGGAAAATGCAATAGATGAAAGTAATAAGGCTGAAGTAATCATGAAGGCATTTAAGTCTTGTTATTCAGGAGACTTGGTTAAGGAAAGAGATCCGAATGGAACACGAGATAGTCGATATAATCCATGGACAACTGTAAATGCTATTAATGCAAATAAAAATAATTTATTTTCTAACGATAAAACTGTATATGTTGGTAACTCATTAGAAAAAGCCATGGGTGGTACAGGGGTATTTGATATTTTTAAGGACGGTAAAATTAGCTGTAAAGATGGCGGTAGTCAGAATATTACGGTGAAATTTATGACACAATTTAATCTTTCATTAGAAGACTTATTCTGTAGGCCAAATGGGAAAAATGGATTACTTTCTCCCGTAAATAAAGATGGAAAATGTACGGATGTAAAAACGGATTATGATTTGGGTTTTTATAAAAATACTGAAGATGGCGAATCATATATTGACGAAATCTACCAAGGATGGATGAATAAGAATAAAGCCATAAACATAAATAACGATGAGACGAAAACATATCTCTCAGCATTGGAAGTATTTGAGGGGAACTGCATGAATACCCCGATAGAGTATTTACATGAAAATACTCCAGATACGTATGAATTTACAATAAAGAAATTAGACACTGAGACGGGTGAGGCCCGTAGTCTCTATCCAAAAATGGAAAAAAATAAAACATTTGGAAAATCAGGAGCAGCAAGTAATTTTGATAGCTACTATAAAATCAATGGCCAAGCTGTCAAAAATTGTAAAGAGGCGGCAGATTTAATAAATAAGAATTATGAAAAATATGCTAAAACCATTGAAGTTGCAAAAGAATCTGTATATCCAGATCCATGTACTACACCAGAGCTCATAAAGCGTGCTACCGATATTATATCTATGTATGACAGAAAAGCTGCTTTTCCAGCTGGCGCAACAAAAGCTGAACAGGATGAGTATAATCTACTGAGTAATGCTCTGAAAACTAAAGAATTTTCAGTTGATAATGGTAAAGGTGGTAAAAAATGTCTTGAAACCATGAGATTAAAAGTGTGTAATACTGAAAAAATGATAAGTAAGGCTCAGAGTATATTGCAACAATACGATTTTGATACTGAAATTAACTCTAAGCAGATGACTGACGCCGAAAAAGAAGAATATCGCGTGTTAAGCGAGGCGTTAAAAAAGAAAGATTTTACTATTGATGACGGTTCAGGTGGAAAGAAGTGCATAGAAACTGAAAACTTTAATAACTTTACTGAGCCAGAAGATGACTCTGAATCGGACACAAGTTCAGAACAAAAACAAAGCTACTGTCAAGAAAATGGTGGATTCCTTTCTTGGATGCTTTGTCCTACCATCGCTGATGGTGCTGCTACTGCTAGTGGTCTTCTGGGATCCATTACAGATTTAACTACTACACATAAATCAATCATTGAACAATTTTCCGATCAGGGATCAGCAATATATAAGGCGTGGTCATCATTCCGTAATTTGGCAAACATTGGGTTTGTAATTATGTTACTGGTTGTGGTATTTTCACAGGTAACTAATTTAGGTATCTCGAATTACAATATTAAAAAAATTCTTCCTAAATTAATTATCACGGCTGTTTTAGTTAACTTTTCATATCTAATTCTTGGCGTGGCAATCGATCTTTCTCATATTATAGGTAATGGAATTGGCTCGGCGATTAGAACTATTGCTGGTGAAAGTATGAGTGCAGAAGCATCGGCTCAAGCATCCTCTATCGTCTCTAAAATTGCGGGTATGGTCACGGGTGCTGGATTGATTGGCGGGGGTGTAGCTATTGCTACTACGGGTCCTGCCATAATTCTTCCAGTTGTGTTATTTGTTATTACGACCGTAATTTCAGTATTCTTCGGTTTCATTATGCTTACTATTCGCCAGGCTGCTATTATTATGGTAATAGTTTTGGCCCCTCTTGCGATGGTGCTATATGCCCTACCAAACACTGCTGCGATAACGAAGAAATATGTATCAACTCTAAAAGCACTTTTAATGCTTTATCCTATGTTTGTTCTCGCAACCTCCGCGGGTGCCCTTGCCTCCACTATTATAGTTGGTACTAGTACGGATTTCCTTATGTTGATTGTCGGTGGTCTTCTGAACGTACTTCCTTATTTCGCGATTCCATCCATGACCTCCAAATCCCTTGCTGGTCTCGGTGCTATTACTGCTGGCTTCGATAAAATGCGTGCAGGTGCACTCAAAGGGGTTGGTATGGCTGGAGGAGCTATTGCTGCATCGGAATTTTATAAGAATGTAAAGAGTAACTATGCAGCCGATCAATCAGTTGCTAGAGCAAAGAGGGACTTGAGAAGGTTTGATAAGATCAAGGCGGGTGGTGGAGAGCTATCTATTGCACAGATGCGACGCCAGGCTGCTGCTGCGGGTATCGTCAATAAAGATTCTAAGTTACGGGCAGGCTCAGATTCAGCTGGGCGTGGTGCTCTAAGTAATATGTCTGGCCTCGGTTTTGAGAATCTAAAAGCAACTGCCGAAAAAGAGTTTCGTGAAGATGAAGTGAAAAATATTATGAACAAACTTGCTAGTGATGGTGTAGATGAAGGTACTATGAAGAGTGATCTTATATCAGCATTGAAGACTGGTGCTAATTATGAGAATATGACTGAAGACAAGAGGCATGCAAATGATATCCAAATTGAGGCACTCACTCGCTCTCTTGGTGCCACTAAAGCTGGACGTAAGGAAGTGAGTAATATAGGTAAGGATACTGGATTGACTACGTCGAATCGTGCATTTACTCAACTTGCTAGCGCTGCGGTTACATTGCCAGGCTTTGCAGATAAGCAACAGATCGCAAATAATCAGTACACTAGTTTTCTGCAGAATACTAGCTATGATAAGAACGATAATGCAAAAAATTCATCGCTTATTTCAGCAACAAGAAGTGTGGGCATAGATAAAGCTTATGATGATATGACTATGGATAACTTCCTCAAGGTTGGTAATGATGATGCAGTCGAAATCCTTGGTTCGAAAGGCGCCAATTCCCTTGACTCCGTGGTGAGCCAAACGGCTTCCGCTGCGCTAAATGATGCAAACCTTATTGCTAATTTTGATAAAACTAAGATGTCACTGGTTAGTGCAGAGATGGATAACCAGCGCACCTCTACGATTAATTTGCGAAGTGGTGGTACCGCTCAAGTCTTCAATCCTCCATCCGATTTCGGTGAATATAGCCAGGTTAAAAACGGTGCCGGTGAAATTATTTACACCAATAAACGCGGCGATAGCTTTAATGCCTCTACGGGTCAAATTACTAAAGGAGTATAAAATCTCTAGTTCACGAACCGTCGGGTTTGGGGTATAATTATCTCAAGCCCGAATGGCGGAATTGGCAGACGCGCTAGCTTCAGGTGCTAGTCTAGCTTCTAGGTGCAGGTTCAAGTCCTGTTTCGGGCACCACAAGATTAGATCATAGTGAGAGCTATGATTTTTTGTTAAATTAATTATTAACGCGGTAGTTCTTGAATAAGAATTCAGATTTTTAATCTCCTGTCGTACCCGCTATTTTCTTAATACTCAAATAATCTTGGCTCTTAAATCAAAAAGGAGCCAAATATGTCAAAAAACTTATTCAAAAATAAATCCTTCGACACTCTACCCCCGGATTTTCGTGTCGAAAATCATCCTCTCGATAGAGAGCAACGCAAATCGATTTATGATCCAGCTAGATTTAATCTGACCGTGGCTGGTGCAGGTTCTGGCAAAACTACTACCATTCTCGGCAAAATTCTTTATCTCCTGCAATCTGGTTTCGCTAGTCCACCAGAAATTTTAGTTTTATCTTTTACCCATGATTCTGCTATGGAACTCAGAGAACGTTTCTTGCGCGAATATTATCAAACATTCGCGGAACAGATTTTGCTCAGAAAATCTCCGCCGCCGAACATCACAATCGAGACTTTTCATAGTTTAGCGCTGAAATTACTTCGTAGTCTCTGGCCAGATTTTTCTGTTACTACAAATGAAATAGATAACGAGCAGCCCGTTTCGGAAATAACTGATAATGTAATTTCTGGTTCTGATGAGCTTACCATACAGACTTCGATTATTCGCGAATTTCTCGATCTGCATGAATTAGATTCCGAGACCATAGCACAGATTGCTAGTAAATTTTCTTCAGAGGAATACCGTAAATTATTTCTCACAGTTTCCGAAAAATATCAAAGGGAATTATCCAGTCTCCTAGAAAAACATCAAACTACTTTTTCTGGGCTGATCAAATTAGCAATTCGGTATCTTCGTTCCGGTCAGATTAAAACTCGGTTTCGCTACATCATTGTCGATGAATATCAGGATCTTTCGGTACTCCGTCAGGAATTTCTCCGTCTCCTTCTTGAATCTTCGCAGGCTAATCTATTTGCTGTAGGTGATGATTGGCAGGCAATTTATGGTTTTAGCGGCAGTCGCGTCGATTTTACCTTGAATTTTCGTCGATTTTGGGGTGATTTTTCCTTGCATCGTATCTCCAAAACCTATCGTTTTGGTCCCACCCTCGCAAGGTTAAGTTCGAGCTTCATCATGCAGGATCATACTCAAATTCGAAAGCAGATTCAAAGCCAAAAAGAAGACGCACCAGAACCAGTCGTGGAGATTTCTGGTGATTCGGAACGACTTGATTTCGAAGTCCTGACGCACTATTTTGAATCTCTGCCACGAAATAGTTCAATTTTGCTGCTCGGGCGTTTCCGGATTGATCGGCTTCGACTTCTTCACTGTACTCAGTTTAAGTTGACTAAAGATGTCATAGAATTTCAAACGCGGCCAGATCTAAAAATTCGTTTTCTGACTGTACACCAATCTAAGGGCCTTGAAGCTGACTATGTGATAATTCTCAATAATCGTGAAGCCAAGCTGGGCTTTCCAGCTCACGTCAAGGATCCGCCACTGAAGACTGAACTAATAAGAATCACAGAAGAATTAAGACTAGACCAGGTTTCAGTCAATGAAGAGCGTCGCCTCTTCTATGTCGCGCTCACTCGCGCCAAAAAGCAGGTAATTTTACTCACTGTCGATGGTAAGGAATCGAGTTTTATCAAAGAGCTGCGCCGAAAGTTTTGTGAGGATTTTACCACCTACTATCTTTCGCATTTTGAGAAATATCTCAAGTTGGAATAGTCTATTTCTTAGGTTTAGTAATTGAATTGATTTTGTTGCCAATATTTTCTTGAGTTTTTTGGATATTTTCCATTGCCGCTTTCGTCATGTGACGTTTAAATCTAGCAGCACGTGAGTAGTATTCACGGGTTAGCTTTTTAATCTCTGAGGTCACATCAATTTTGGTAGAGCCAAATTTTGCGCTGAATTTGTCACGTAATTTCAAAGTCGCCACTGTCGTAAAAATAATATCAATCACTAAAATTGTTAGTAGCACCCCATTAATCGATTCAATCATTGGCCAGGAAAGTGGTGAAATCAAATGTAAAATAAATGGATGTAGTCCATACTTAATTGCCATCCCACCCAGACCAAAGCCAAGAGAAGTCTCGAGTGAAACGCGACCGTTTAGGTTAAAACGTGTGGTCTCTGAGTAATCCCACCAGCGCACGCGAAAGATTTTTTCCATCACTACACTAGTTGTATATTCAATCACTGTACAAATTAAAGCAAAAATAAAAAACTCAATATACCATTCGAAATGAATCTCTTGTGTCAGGATTAAAAACGAAACCATTCCCACACCATAAATTGGGCAGATAGGACCGAAAAGAAAACCACGGTTCTGCAGTTTGCGTTGTTCGATGCTGGTCCAAACACATTCGAAGACCCAGCCGATAAAAGAATAAATCATGAACATCAAAAACCAGAAGCTGACAAACTTGAATACTTCATGAAATTCGAACATTACTTATCTATTTTAACATGAGAGGTCGGGATTTGTTTATGTTAAAATAAAAGTAATGATTTAGCTATTTTGAATTTTAAACCATTGTTAAAGTTATAAAAATTAAGGAGAATAAATGTTAATTTCCGAAAATGTCCCGATTAAAAATCTTGTTACCATGCGTATTGGTGGTCCAGCCAAATATGTTATCGAAATCAAGTCCAAAGATGAGATTCCTGAAGCCTATCAATTCGCCGCTGAAAAAAATCTCCCAGCAACCATCCTCGGTAATGGGGCTAATACCTTCGCTACCGATGAGGGTTATCAAGGTGTGATTTTGCTCGATCGTATTCTCGGCATTTCGCAGCTTTCCCCTGAGGAAATCGAAGCCGCTTATGGTGCTGAAGTTAAAGCTGAAGCTGAAAAAGAAGGCTATGGTTACTTCCGTGCTAATGGTGGTGAAATTTGGGATTCCTTAGTCAATTTCACTGCTGCCCTTGGCTATTCTGGTATCGAAGCGATGGCTGGTATTCCAGGCACCGCTGGCGCTTCACCTGTTCAGAATATCGGTGCTTATGGTCAGGAAGTCACGCAGGTGATTGTTTCCGCTGATGTTTACGACCTGCAGGAAAAAACTTTTAAGACCATTCTCGCTGAAGATATGAAGATGAGTTATCGTAAGTCTATCTTTAATTCCGGTGAAAGTGTCGGCCGTTACTTTATCTATTCGATTGTGATTCGTTTGAAAAAAGGTCAACTCAATCCACCATTCTACCGCTCCTTGCAAGCTTATGTGGACGAACATCAAGAAACCGATTTTTTACCAACCAACATCGCTCGTATGGTTCGCGAAGTGAGAAATTCTAAGCTTCCAGATCCTGAAAAAATCGCTAGTGCTGGTAGTTTCTTCAAGAATATTTACCTCACTGATGAAGAAGCCGACGAGGCCGAGGCACGTGGTATCGAAGTTTGGCGCAATGCTAAAGAAGTCGGTCCAGATTCTCCAGAAAAACGCACTAACTTAGTCAACTCTGGTTGGCTCCTCGAGCATGCCGGACTTAAAGGCCAGGTCTTCCATGGTATGAAAGTCAGTGAAAAGGCCGCTCTAATTTTGATTAACGAATCTGCTGAAACTTATGCCGACCTTGCCGCCGCTCGCGCCGAAATTGCCAAAATTGTCTTCGATAAATTTGGCTTAATGATCGAACAAGAACCGGACGAAATTAAGTAAGGAGCTCCATGGTCAAAGAATTAAACGGTCGTGAATTAGTTGGATTTATTAAGGAGCGCCAAGCTCATCAGGTAAAGGCTCTCCGCTCACGTAAAATCCGTCCAAAATTAATCATTATTCGTGATTCAAATAATCCCGTCATCGAAAAATACGTCAGTCTCAAGAAAGCTTACGGGGAAGATATTGAGATTGAAGTAATTGACCAGGTAGTAAATCCTACCAAGGAAGCTATTCAATCCGCTATCGAGTCTGCTAATCAAGACGGTTCTGTTTCTTCGATAATTTTGCAGCTTCCTTTGCAAAATCCAGAGTGGACTGAGGAGCTGGTCTCCCTAATTGCTCCCGAAAAAGACGTCGATGGTTTGACTGGTAAAAGTCGCTTCGATAGTGCTACGGCTACGGCCATTAACTGGCTGCTCACTGGTTACGGTATCGAACTGAATAATAAATCTATCGCCATTGTCGGTCGTGGCCGCTTGGTGGGTGAACCGCTCATTCGCATGTTTACGAATTCCAATCTTCGCGTTTCAGTTTTTCATCGTGGTTCAGATTTTTCTGAACTTAAAAATCACGATGTCATTATCACCGCTACAGGTAATCCTCATCTCATTACCTCTGAAATGATTCGCGAGGGCGCTGTAATTGTCGATGCTGGTACCGCTAGTGAAGGTGGAGTGATTCTCGGTGATATTAATGATGAAATTCGCGCGCGTACTGATATCTCCGCTATTACTCCAAAAATTGGTGGCGTAGGTCCACTCACTATTGGTGTCCTATTTGAAAATGTCCTGGCCTCTGCTGCCGAAAATCAAACGCATTAATTAAAAAATTAAAAAGGGTGAGTCATGCAAGCAAAATCAAATAAAAATTATACCGGTCCAGTCGTCCTTGTGGTGATGGATGGGGTGGGCATTCGCCAGGAAATCGAAGGCAATGCTGTAGCCTTAGCTTACACTGAGTTTTTACATCAATTAGAGCAAAATTATCCTAAGTTAGCTCTCCAAGCTTCCGGTGAAGCGGTGGGTATCTTGGCTGGTCAAATGGGGAATTCCGAAGTCGGACATAACGCTCTCGGTGGTGGTCAAATTATTAAGCAGGGTATCGCTAAAATCAACCAAGCTTTTGCCACTGGAGAGATCTGGCAGTCTCAGGCCTGGCAGGGGATTATCGAAAATCTTAAAACCCACCAGTCCACCCTGCATTTTTCCGGAATTTTTTCTGATGGTGGGGTGCATAGTGAGCTTTCTCATCTTTTTGCCATGTTAAGACGTGCCGCCGAATCGGGTATCAAAACTATGCGCGTACACGCTGTATTCGATGGTCGTGATGTGGCGCCACAGTCGGCCGAAAAATATCTCACGATGTTTAATCAAGTTGTATCAGAAATTAAAAATGAGTTTGATGTTGATATCCAAATCGCCTCGGGTGGTGGACGCATGGTCTTCATTGCTGACCGTTATCAAACCGATTGGACCATAGTCGAACGTGGCTGGCAGGCCTTAGTCTATGGGCAGGCCGAGCACTATTTTAACTCTGCCGATGCGGCAATTCAGTATTTTCGTGAATCAGAACCTAGTCTCCAAGATCAGTATCTTCCAGCTTTCGTGGTAACGGATGAGGCGAAACATCCAATTGGTCTAGTCCAGCCACACGATAGTTTTATCTACTTTGATTTTCGGGCCGACCGCGCCCTTGAAATTGCTGGGGCCTTCTGTCTCGACGATTTTCAAGGTTTTGATCGAGGCACCGAGCAGAATCAGAAATTACCGATTTACTTTGCTAGTCTCACCGAATATGATGTTGATCGCCATTTTCCAGAGCACACCTTAGTTGAGCCGGTCGAAATCAAACATACTTTGCATGAATATTTGGCAGCCAAAAATCTTACTCAGCTAGCCTGTTCCGAAACTGCCAAGTTTGGCCATATCACCTACTATTTTAATGGCAATAGTTATGAGCCGCTCGCTGGCGAAGAATTTCTTGAGATTAAATCTGATACGCGCCCCTATAACGAACGTCCTTGGATGAAATCCGCGGAAATTACTGACGCCGTGCTTGAAAAAATGTCTGAATTTGATTTTGTCCGAATTAATTTTGCCGGCGGCGATATGGTGGGGCATTTTGGTGAGCTTGAGCCAACCGTGGTTGCTATGGAAGCCATCGATCTACAACTTCAGCGTCTCGCCAAAAAGGTTGATGAACTAGGCGGCATGATGTTAATTACCGCTGATCACGGCAATGCGGAAGAGCTTTTTGATACTACCACCCACCAAGCCAAGACCTCACACACCACTAATCTCGTCCCTTGCTATTTCTATGACAACACCGAGTTTAGCCAACATTATCAGTTAAAAAACTTGCCTGACGCCGGCCTAACTAATATCGCGGCCACCATTGCTGACCTCTTGATTAGCGAACATTCCGAGTATTGGCGCGACTCTTTGATTGAGCTAAAATAGCCACCAGAGGTTGCCACTGAGTAAAATATGGTATAATTCAGAAAAGGAGAAAAAATGCAGAAAATTACCAAAGCCATTATTCCTGTGGCCGGATGGGGTACCCGTCGTCTACCGATTACTAAAGTTATTGAAAAATCCATGTTACCAGTTGGTAATCGTCCACTCGTCGACTACTCTGTGCAAGAACTCATTGAAGCCGGAGTTACTGATATCTATATGGTGGTCAGCAATACCGAACCTTGCCAAGTTCGCGAATTCTACTCGGATAATATTGTACTGAATGATTATCTAATCTCGCGCGGCAAGGGTGACCGTGTGGCTCTTACCAAGACTCTTCCGGAACACGTTAAAATCCATTACATTGCTCAAGATGCCAATAGCAAATATGGTACCGCCGTCCCTGTCGCCATGGCTGCCGAAGAATATAATCTTAACGAACCAGTGATTGTCTATATGGGTGACGACTTCATCTGGAATCCAGAGGGCGAATCTGCTGCCACTTCTCTGATTAATTCTCTTCAGTCTGAAACTGACTCGGCTATTTTAGGTGTCGAAATCCCTAAGGAAAAAGTTGATAAATATGGTGTACTCGAGGTTCAGGATGGCAAGCTCACTAATGTGGTCGAAAAACCATCCGTCGAAGAAGCCCCATCTAACCTGATTAACGTCAGTAAATACATTCTTTCTGCGGATTTATTGCAGAAAATTGTCGCCTACGTTAATGAGCACGATTTTGGTCCAACCGATCAGGAATATATGATTACAGATCCAATTTATGATTACATTAAGCAAGGTCAAACCATGCGCGTCGCTTCCACCTCTGGTCAATATCTCGATGGTGGATCTGTCGAAGGCTGGGTACACGCCAATAATGTCGTTTGTGGCGTCAAAGAGGCCTAAAATCTGAAAGATTTCTCTAAATAAGACCCTTATCCAGGGGTCTTATTTTATTTTAAAAATATACCATCCATGATATAATATTTATGGTTTATTAGGAAAGGCTCTTATGAAACAAAAAACTTATCAAGAAGAAATCGGCGCTATTATTACTAATCTTCGTCGTGAAAAAGGCATCACTCAAGGTGAACTCGCGAAGATGATTGGCACCTCGCAGTCTGCCGTTCATCGCATCGAAAAGGGTGATCAAAATACTTCTCTCGAAATGATTAAGAAAATTTCCTCCGCGCTCGGCCACCAGATTTTGGCCGTCAGCGATTCTTCTTTCCAATCCTATCGTATTAATGGCGGCAAAACCCTCAGTGGTTCGATTACGGTTAATTCTTCTAAGAATGCCGGGGTGGCTCTGCTTTGCGCGTCTTTACTTAACCATGGCCGTACGACACTGAAAAAACTCGCCCGTATCGAAGAGGTTTTTCGTATTATTGAAGTTCTCGAGTCGATCGGCGTGAAGTGTCGTTGGGTTAATCGTCAAAAAGATTTAGAAATCACCCCTCCTCGTGATATTAAACTTGATGAAATGGATCTTGATGCTGCCCGCAAGACTCGTTCGGTTCTCATGTTGATGGGTCCACTCCTCCATTTTTATCAAGAATTCGCCCTACCTTATGCTGGTGGTTGTTCTCTCGGCACCCGTACCGTTGAACCACACCTGCGTGCTCTTTCAGTCTTTGGTCTAAATGTGGATGCCACCACCCGCACGGGTTTCTATGAGGCTAAGGTGGATCAAAAAATTCTTCGCGACGAATCTGGCAAACGTATCGTGCTTATCGAACGTGGTGACACGGTGACAGAAAATATTCTCATGGCAGCGGCACTTTATCCGGGGCAAACCACGATTGTGGGGGCTTCACCGAATTATATGGTGCAAGATGTTTGTTTCTTCTTACAGGACCTCGGGGTTAAAATTGAGGGAATTGGCACCACTACGCTCGTAGTTCATGGGTTAAAGTGTATTGATAAGGATGTGGAATATTATCCTAGTGAAGATCCGATCGAAGCCATGTCTTTCTTGGCAGCTGGTTTGGTGACTAAATCTGAAATTACTATCACGCGTGCCCCGATTGAATTTCTCGAAATTGAGCTCGAAGTTTTGCGTTCCATGCATGCTAAAATTGAACGTTCTGAGGAATATTTCTCTTATAATGGCCGCACTCGTCTAGTTGATTTGCATATCTTGAAATCCGACCTAGTGGCTCCGGCTGATAAAATTCATCCCATGCCATTCCCGGGTCTCAATATCGATAATCTCCCATTCTTCACCGTGATTGCCGCCATGGCTGAAGGCCGCACTCTGATTCATGACTGGGTTTTTGAAAATCGTGCGATCTATTCCACTTACCTCACCAACCTAAATGCCAAGGTAGAATTGCTCGATGCTCATCGTTTCTACGTTTCTGGCCCGACTAATTGGCGTGCCGCTGAATTAGTTTCGCCTCCAGCCCTCCGTCCAGCTGTAGTTTTACTTCTCGGTATGTTGGCCGCCCCCGGCGTTTCTATCTTGCGTAATGTCTATTCCATTAATCGCGGTTATCAGGATTTCGCCCGTCGTCTCAATCATCTAGGTGCCGATGTCAAACCACTAGTTGGCATCTAGGCTCGTAACTAGATAGTTTATTAGTTAAAAATACCACACCTATTGCAGTCTAAAAATATCAGGTCTCACGTGGCCTGATATTTCTTTGCTATAATAAAGGTAATGCTTAATAATATTCAGCAAAATTTCAAGCGTTTTAAGATTCGCCATCTTCTGGCCCTGATTTTTTTGCTTGTCGTAGCTCTCCTCGCTGGCTTCATTAGTCAAGCCAATCAGACCTTCATGAATGCTAATTTTGTGAAAAAATATTTTAGTGAAAATCCAACCTACTACGCCATTAAGGTTTCTCAAACCAAATCCGCTATTATCGATCGCTTTTACGGCTCAGGTAATCAGGAATTTACTAGCACGATGAATTCGGAGATTATTAATTTTGCGCAAAATCTTCCGGATAATCAAATCATGCCGGGCGAAGTGATGTATAATCTTCAGACTTTACAGAATAATTTTCCGAAAATTCTCAGCCAGCTGATTCTGCCAGAGGAATATCAAAAATACCAGAATCTCATCATCGATAATATTTATCAAATTCCAAGTAATATCAATCTCGAACAAACTCTGATGAATAATTTTTCTGCCAAGATTGACCACTTTCTCGCGGAATCCGGTCAGTCGATCAATCCTGCCGTATTAAATGCCACTACGCATTATATTGTGCAAGTTTACCTGGGTCAACTCACCATGCACGATACCATCCATGAGATAAAACAAAATTTTGCGATTACCAAGAAATACATGGATATTCTCACTCTTATAATCTTGATTAGTCTCCTCGCTCTAATTGTGCTAAATTATTTTCTCTACGACCTAATGGGGTGGCGTATTTTTATTTTTACCACCACGTTATTACTTTTTCTCACCGGCTATCTCGCTTCAATGCCTATCTGTCAGCAAATGATTCAGCAGATATTTGTCATTAAGTAGCGTATAATTAATCTATGAATCTTTTTACCGCTGAATTAAATCTCGCCCAAGCCGATGCCGTCGAAACCCTTTCTGGACCACTCCTAATCTTGGCTGGTGCCGGTTCTGGTAAAACTAAAACTCTCACCCATCGTATTGCGAACTTAATTACTCACGGTATTTTGCCTTCACAAATCTTAGCTGTTACTTTTACTAATAAGGCGGCCAGGGAAATGCGTGAGCGTCTTTTTCACCTCTTAAAACAGGCCTCAAAAGAAACCGATGAGTACCCTGACAGTCTAAAATCTTTCTTCACTTCCGATCTTTTTACCGCCACCGAGGTGCCACGTAATTTTATGCCATTTATGGGGACCTTTCACGGCATCTGTGTCAAAATTTTACGTATGGAGGCGGAAAATCTTCACCTCGACCGTAATTTCCTAATTTATGATACCTCCGACCAGGAGGCCCTGATTAAGCGCGCGATTAAAAACCTCCGTTTCGAAGATAAGAATCTCCGTCCGAAAACTATTCAAAGTACGATTTCTAGCTCGAAAAATGCCGGTGTCTTGCCGGAAGAATATGAAGCTTCCGCCAGTTACCCTCAGCAGAAGAATATCGCCAAAGTCTTCTTTGAATATGAAAAATTGAAGGCAGCCGCTTCCGCCCTCGATTTTGACGATCTCTTGCTAAAAACCGTGGAGCTTTTTGAGACTAATCCAGCCGTGCATCAAAAATGGCAGACCCGTTTCCGTCACATTCTGATTGACGAGTATCAGGATACTAACCATGTCCAATATCGTTTGATTAAGCTTCTCACCGGTCGCGAGCAAAATATTTGCGTCGTCGGCGACGACTGGCAATCAATTTACTCTTGGCGCGGCGCCGATTTTCGTAATATCTTGCACTTTGAGGCCGATTTTCCGGGCGCTAAAGTCATCAAGCTAGAGCAAAATTATCGCAGTACCGGTAATATTCTAAGGGCCGGCCAGCAAATCATTGAACATAATAAAACTAGAAGCTCCAAGGAGTTATTTACCGAATCTGGGGACGGGGAGAAGGTGGAAATTCAGGCCCTCAATGACGAATCGGCCGAAGCTAGTTTTGTGGCACTAAAAATTATTAATCTCCTAGCTAATGCCAAAAATGAGGTGAGTAATTTCTCGGATTTTGCCGTGCTTTATCGTACCAACGCGCAGAGTTTTGCCCTAGAAAAAGCCCTAATTTCGCGCGATATTCCCTATAAAATTATCGGCGGCATTCGCTTTTATGATCGTAAGGAAATTAAAGACGTTTTAGCTATTCTAAGGCTCGTGCTTAATCCACGCGACCGTGTTTCCTTCGAGCGGGTGACTAAAAATATCATTTCTGGTATCGGTCCAGCCAGCTTGGAAAAAATCTATCTCGCACTCGGCCTGGATAGTGCATTAACTGATCTGGCGGCTGATCAAGTTCTCACTGGTAAGGCGAAAAATAGTTTCTTACGCCTACAAAACTTCCTCAAAACTATCGACCGCACTGCCAATCCTTCGGAAATTATCACCGAAGTGATTAATTATTTTGATTTTGCTAACCTCGTCGATGACGGCACGCCGGCCACTACTGAACGCCAAGAAAACCTCGATGCTCTCGTCGGTAATACCAAAGATTTTGATACGCTTGAAGATTTTTTGGCCGATTCCGCTCTGATGTCTTCCTCTGATGAATCGACTCGCGATAATTCGGTTACACTCATGACGCTTCACGCCGCCAAGGGACTTGAGTTCCCGGTCGTTTTTATTGTCGGCATGGAAGAAGGTCTTTTCCCAAGTTCTATGAGTTCCGATGAGGATAGTATTGAAGAGGAGCGTCGTCTGGCTTATGTCGGTGTGACTCGCGCCAAAAAGCGTCTCTTCCTCACTTTTACCGCTGTGAGATTTTTGCATGGTAAGTCTAATTTTAATACGCCATCGCGCTTCCTGGCTGAGCTCGGCTATCAACCAGAACCTTTCAGTGAATCCGTTGATAATAGTTTTGGTAATGGCTATGGTAATAACTTTGGTGATAATCGCAGTCGTAAATTCAATAATGATTTTGACGAGTTTTCCGATACATTTAGTAATTCTTCCAGCTACAATCAGTCAAAACCAAAGTCCAGTAAAAAATTTGACCCTTTCTACGATGATATTTTTTACGAAGATGAGGGATTCGATTTTTAAAAATAACCCTACTAGGGGTTATTTTTCTTTAATCTTATTTAATAATTTTTCGTATTCTAATAAATCTAAATTAGCTGGCCTTGCGTCTAAATCAAGCCCAAGTTCTTCAAAAATTTTCATGATTTCCTCGCGGCTGCGTCCGGTAAAATGCGGTAACATCCCTTGTAGTTTTTTGCGTGGATTCGCGAAACACTGCTTCACGAATTTCAAAACTTCTTCCGAAACCAAAGCTTTTTCGCGTGGATAAAAGATTACCGAGGCCGAGTCTACTTTTGGTGGTGGCGTAAAAAGTTTTCGTTCGACGAAAATTCCCCCTTCGACTTCTGCATAATTTTGCACAAATAAAGTTAGGAACGAGTAGTGACCTTTTTCTTCGAGGATGCGATCCGCCACTTCCTTTTGCATTAAGAGCACGATTTTCGCGGGCTTCTTTTTGAGTAGTAATAATTTTCGAATAATTGGGCTGGTAATATAGTAAGGAATATTTCCTACCACTGAAAAATCTCCAGAAAGTTGGCCAAAATCAAAATCCAACACATCAGTATTTATCACTTCCAGATTTTTGCCAGGGAATGAATTTGGTAAGTTGTGGGCTAATTTTTCGTCAAATTCAATCGCCACCACTTTTGGAAAACGCCTGAGTAGGGAACTCGTCAGTGTGCCGAGGCCCGGTCCAATTTCTACGCAGAAATCCACCTCACTTCTTGCACTTTCGGCAATTTCTTCCAAAGTAAAACGATCTTTTAGCCAGTTCTGCCCTAAGGATTTTTTGTTCTGTAACATCTTTTTCTCCTAGTACCAGTGATGGCTACTCCAGAAAGCCCAGGCCTGACTCCAGCCACCGTAGCGTCCGGTCACGTAGCCAATCATCCAACGAATTTGAGTTACTGGGTTGGTCTTCCAATCGCTACCAGCTGAAGCCATCTTCGAGCCTGGAAGTGCCTGTGGAATACCATAAGCGCCTGATCCGGCATTTGATGCATCGTAACGACATCCTGATTCGCGCATAATTAAAGTCAAAGCCACGTAAAGGTCATTTTCTGAAACGCCCGCACTTCTGGCGTAGTTTGCGCAGGTTTCCCAATCTGGTGGAATGGATTTTTTGCTACCAACCTTGGTCACCCTAGCCACTGGTTGCTTAATAATATTAGTCGAGACTAGCTCACGCGAAACTTCTACGTTATTCACCATATTAATCTTGTAAACTGATTGCTTACGTCCCACTTCGCCCATCACTTCGAGCTTAGTTTGGCCCGTCGCCATACTTGCGTCGTTTTCAGTTTTTTCTTCGTATGGAATTTCTTCTTCCACAGTTACTTCATGACCGCCCTTATGAGTCAGGCGGTATTTCGTCGATAGTCCAGCTTCCAAAATATCATGTCCCGCTACCTTAGTTACCACATCACCGTCATAAACATTGAAACCGGCTTCCTTGAAAAGGGCTTTTTCATCAGTAGTGGCAGTCATTAAAAATACCGTCTTCTGTCCGTCACTCAAGGTAACGGGTTTAGCACGGTAAATATTGATGCGATAATTATCAGAGTTAATCCGTTCTGTACGGGCAGGCTCCACTTTGTCATAATTTTCTAAGGCAATATTAGACCGCTTCAAAGCTTCCTCGACAGTATTGGCGTTAGTTTTAATCGTTAAGGTTTTATTGTCGGCAAAAAATGTCACATAATGCATGTCCGAAATTTCTCCAGCATCTGGATCTTTAGTCTCGGCAAAAGCCGAACGAACTCTCGAGAATCCAAAGATTAGACCGGATAAAACTAGCAAAAAAGCGCTAAAGATATATAGCGTCTTATAAGTCTTGGCTATTTTGAAAGCACTACTCACCTTATTATTATAGCATATTGTGTTTTACTGATAAAGTTTACGCTATTTTATGATAAAATAAACTTAAGAGTTATCATATAAAAAGGATGTTTCATGAATCAAGCGGACAACACCGAAGACTTTGCCAATCTAATGGAAGAATTGAATAATTACACTACGGAAAATCATACCGAAAATACCAATTCTTCGAACCAAACTTCTGGGACTTCCTCAACTATTGACCTAAGTAATTTAGACGCCAATCCTGCTGATTCTAACCAACCGGTCACTATCGCCCCCTCTGCTGATTTTGCTTCTTCCATGAATCAAACTGCCACCACTTCGGCTGCCGCAAAAGATTCTGATAATCTTGCTACTCCAAGTCATACCCCACTTTCACCTCTGATGAATTTGGATGGTACGGAAAATACCGAGGCGATTAAATCTGCTGAATCTGCCAAGGATTCAGCTCCAGATGACGTCGATTTCACCAAAGAAGATCAAGCAGAAGATGCCGAAAAAACTGAACACGAAAAATTCCTTGAAGATCAAGAGAAAAATCCTTTGAAGGCTGCTGAACCAGTCCCAGGTTCTATCGGCAGTGCAGTTTCTTACCATGATTACGAAAAAGAGAAAAACGAAGAAGCTACTAAGGCGCAAAACCCTGAGAAAAAGTCGCTAAAGCTCGACCCAAAAATCATTGCTATTATTGCCATTGCCGGTATTTTTGTGATTTTTGGTGCTATCTTCTTGATTAATACCTTGAGTAATCAGCCGAAGAAATCTTCACGCGCCAGCAATCAAAGCACCGTTGTTGCCAATGAAAATCAAATTCTCGAATGCGCCACCAAAGTCTCCGAGGAGAATCGCACGAAATATAATGCTGCTTCTGGCGAAGTCGCAAAGATTTTTACTTACAGTCACGATTCCTTATCTAGCATTGAAATCCGTACAGTTTATGAATTTAGTTCTACCGAGGCTGCTAAAACCGCCAAGCAAGCTATTGATTCGGAAAATCAACTCACAGAAAATAATGGTCGTACCGAAAAGATCGAAAATCACAAGACTATCACCTCTGGCCTAGATGGTAAAATCATCTCTCTCTCGGTCACTGTAAAATCCGAAGACCTCGAAGCTTACCAGAAAACGGATGACTTTAAAAATCAAAGTTTTGCTACCGCTGACTCTGATGGCAAACTTGATCTTTCGATCAATAATGTTCTCACTACTCAAAATCTCCAAGGCTTCTCTTGTAGTATTACCGAATAGAAGATTCAAAAGAGGCTCCCCGGCCTCTTTTTTTGAATTGAGGAAATACTTGATTTTTGCTATAATTATTAGGAAATTATGAAAAATATCTATATTACCACTGCTATACCTTATGTTAACGGCCTCCCACATATCGGACATGCCGAAGATTATTTACTTGCTGATATTTATAAACGCTATCAGGAGCTTTTGGGTAACTCAGTGCGCTTTCAGGCTGGTACTGATGAGCATGGTAATAAAATTGAGAAAAAAGCTAAATCTCTTGGTATCGACACGCAAAAATACGTTGACGATAATGCCAAAAAATTCCAAGAATTCATCGCCCGTTTTGATGTGAAATATACAGATTACATCCGTACTTCCAATCCAGAACATATGCAGCGCGTGCAGGAAATTTGGCAAAAACTCAAAGACCATATTTATACCGCCAGTTATGATGGTTGGTATTGTGAGGGTTGTGAAAGTTTCGTCACTGAAAAAGAATACACCGAAAATCAAGGTATTTGTCCAGATCATCAAACTCCATATATTCGCCTCTCTGAATCAAATTATTACTTCCGTATTAGTGATTTTAAAGATGAAATTCGTGCCAAAATCGAAAGCGGTGAGATGCAGATTTTACCAGAATTTCGTAAGAATGAAATTTTGAAACTTCTAGCCGATGCGCCAGATGTTTCAATTTCACGTCCGAAATCGCACCTTTCTTGGGGTATTCCGGTACCAGGGGATGAAGAACAGGTGATGTATGTCTGGATGGACGCCTTAACTAATTACATCACCGTGCTTGGCTACCCAGATCAGGATATTTCCAAGTTTTGGCCAGCCACCGTTAGTATTGTTGGTAAAGATATCCTGCGATTTCACGCTATTTTATGGCCAGCCATCTTACTCGGCCTCGGTTTGCCTCTTCCGAAGACTCTTCTTTCACATGGTTTTATCTTGGCGAATGGTGCGAAAATGAGTAAGAGTATCGGTAACGTTGTGGACCCGATTGAGGTACTTGATAAACATGGCGTTGATGCTTTCCGTTATTTCTTTTCTCGCCATATCGATACCTTCTTGGATTCGGATTTCTCTTGGGAAAAATTTGAAAATGCCTATAATAATGAACTCGCGAACGATTATGGTAATCTGGTTCAGCGCTTAGCCACTCTTTGTAAAAAGAATCAGGTCAGTCTCACGGACGCGCCGGTTCTTGAGTTTACGCCAGAATATCGTGAATTGATGGATAATTTTAACTTCTCTGGTGCTATTGATTATGCTTGGGGTCAGGTTCAATTAATTAATAAACATATCGAAGACCAAAAGCCATGGACCGTAGCTAAGACTGATCCGGAAGCTGCTAAGCAAATTCTACTTAATCTGGTGAACGAACTTCTCTTGGTTAATCACTTGCTTAAGCCATTCTTGCCAATTACTGCCACGATCGAACAGATTTTTACGGCCTCAGAAATCACTCCACCAGCTACTCCACTCTTTCCAAAAGAACGCTAGAAAAATAGCCCGATACGGGCTATTTTTTTGATATATAATATAGAGCTAAAAATCCTATCCGAAATTTATCTATAAAAATAAGACCCCAGTAGAGGTCTTATTTTTTGTTCGCCATTCACTAATGATTATTTATCGTGGTGATGGTGATGTTTTTCTTCACAGTATTCACATTCACAATCATCTGAAAGAGCCTTAGCCACATCAGCCACGAAGAAGGCAAGAATACCTGCTACAAGTGGGGTGATAATGTGAACCAAAGATTCGAGAGCTACGGTACCCATCAAAGCGTCAAATTTCTCAGCAGAAGTTGGGAAAATTTGATACATGATAGCGATAGCTGGGTTCAAGATGAAGTTATTACGAAGCTTGAAGAAGCTGTCAGAAAGAATCAAGCAGAAGAGCACTGCAAGAGTTACGCCACCAGCGATGATTGCTGCGTAGGTGAAAGCGCTTTTCTTGTGGTTGTATTCTTGAGCACGGTTGAAGAAGAATGCTACGGTGAAGACACCGACAAACTCAATCAACATGTATTTCCAGAAGTCACTACCGGTTGCAGCAGTGAGGGCTGGAAGTTCAGCGCTGGCGCCACTAGCCGTGCGGAGACCACCGATGATTAATAAGCCAAGCCATGCACCGACGACCTGAGCTACGATGTAAAGTACGCCACGAATTGCTGAAACGCGACGAGTCGCCATCATACCAATCGTAGTAGCTGGGTTAAGGTGAGCACCTGAATAAGCAAAAACTGCCAAGGTAATCGCAAGGAAACCGAACAAGATATAAAGTGGTTGTTGGATTCCAAGAGTGAGTAGAAGCATTGAAAGGAACATAGTTCCGATTACTTCACCGATTACTGCACCCCAAATACGTGGAGTTTCGAAAATCGTTAAAATATTCTCACCTTCAGGATACTTGCGAGCGAAGAAACCCTTGAATGGATTTTTACTTTCCTTAATTTTCTTTTCTACTTTGAGGACTTCTTTTGTCATTTTCTTTTCAGCCTTCTCAGTCGCTTTTTTACTATCGTCGACAACTTTTTCGACGACTTCGATAACCTCTTCTTTAATTTCGGTTACCTCTGGTGTATTCACAGTCGTTTTTGGCTTGTGTGCAGACTTTTTAGTCTTTTTTGCCATTTTACCTCCTTAATAATATTAAAAAAATTATATCATAATATGATAAACTATGGTAATGTATATCGAAAGGAAAAGATGGGCGTAATTGTACAAAAAGATCAAGATAAAAATGCAGATCTCACTCAAAGAATTACCGCAGACCTTCGAAATCGTGCCAGGATGCAAGCTAAAATGAGCGATCCTGACTTGGTGGAAGATTCTGATTATGCTAAAGACCTTAAAACTACTAGTAAATTTGGTTGGTTTTGGCCGGTATTAATCATCCTCGCAGTGATTTCTTTAATCTTCATTAAATTCTTCTAAAACTCTGCATTGATCGCGTCGAATTGGCGCGATTTTTTATCCCCAATTCGTCTTCAACTTCACCTCAAAACAGAGTATAATAGAAGGAGTTATGGAATTGGAACAGCTAAAAGCCGAACTTAAAACTCTCGGCGAAGAATACGCAAAAATGAAGACCTTGGCTCCCGAAGAGCGTAAGGCTTTTGGTCAAGCTTTGAATCAAAAAAAGCAGGCCGTTATCGATCAAATTAAAGCCCTTGAAGCCGCCAAGCAAAATACTGCCGTGAAAGCGATTGATCTTACCGCCCCATTTGACGTTAATCAATCGAGTATTACTTTTCATCGCGGCAGTCGACATCCTTTAATGATTGAGCTCGACCGCGTGATTGATATTTATTCCCGTATGGGTTTCGAAGTCATGGAGTCCACTCAGCTTGACGATGAATTTCATATGTTTGAATCTTTGAACTTCCCAGAAGGTCATCCGGCTCGTGATGGTTATGATACTTTCCGCACTAAGGAAGGTTTTATTCCACCTGCTCACACCTCTACCATGCAGTATCGTGCGCTTACTTCACGCCTTTCGAATCTTGAAAAAGACGGCCAGATTGCTGTGGTGATTCCCGGTCGCGTCTTCCGTAATGAAGATGTTGATGCCACTCATGAACATACTTTTTATCAATGTGAGGGTGTTTTTGTTTCCAAAACCGCCAATATGTCCGAAATGCTCGGCGTCTTGAAGAATTTCTTTGAAACCTATTATGGTGAAAAATTGCGTATTAAAACTCAGCCTGGCTTCTTTCCATTCACTGAACCATCCCTAGAGTTACTTGTCGAAAAACCAGCTTCTCTTGGTGGCAAGGGCGACGGTTGGCTCGAACTTATGGGTTGTGGCATGATTCATCCGAATGTCTTAAAATCTGCCGGCATCGACCCAGAAGTTTACCACGGTTTCGCCTGGGGTGGCGGTATCGACCGTCTGGTCATTATGAAATATCACCTCAATGATATTCGCTTCTTTGAATCAGCCAAACTTGAATTTTTGGAGGAATTTTAATGCTTATTTCACTTAATAAAATCAAACAATATGTCGGTTCCATCCCAGTTTCCGATGAGGAATTAGTAAAACTAATCGGTTCACGTCTCGTCGAAGTCGAAGGCGTGATGGACATGGCTGAAAAATATCGCGGTGCCTATCTTGCTAAAGTGGTAACTTGTGAAGATATTCCAGATACCCACCTACATCTCTGTCAAATCGACGCCGGACCAGAGCTTAATCAGAAGTTTTCTACTCTTGATTCCGGTCTCGTGCAAATCGTCTGTGGTGCACCTAATGTTCGTGCTGGCATTATCGCTGTCTGGCTCACCCCTGGTAGT
>CALEXY010000011.1 GCA_937924995.1 uncultured Candidatus Saccharibacteria bacterium | reverse complement strand
GCCAGAGCTTTGGTGTTTGGCCAGACTTTATAAGTGCTAAGGAAAAAACGAAGGCTTTCAAAAGGAGTAATGTAGCGTATTCGGAGATTCCGTCTAATGCATTAAATATAGAGGATAGTGAATTGTCGGATTATGAAATTAAAGCTTGGTTTGATGAGGCGGAAGGATCCGTCTACTACTGGGCGCCAATTGGTAGAATATACTTAAATTCGAACTCTTCTCGAATGTTTATGAATTTTACTAAACTCACGGAATTGGATCTTTCTAGTTTTAATACAGATAGGGTGACGAATATGAGCGAAATGTTTAGGGGCGTCAAGGAGTTAACGTCGCTTAACCTCTCTAGTTTTAATACTCAAAATGTAACTGATATGAGTAGAATGTTTCAATATGTTGGAAGCATTTCATCTCTAGATCTTTCGCATTTTGATACTAAAAATGTGATTAATATGAGTGAGACATTTAGCAGTATGAAAAATTTAACAACACTCGATGTTTCAAGTTTTAATACTAGTAAAGTAATCGATATGAGCCTAATGTTTTGGTATAGTTCTAAAATAAATGTAATTAATTTGTCTCATTTTGATACAAGTAATGTAACGAATATGAGAATGATGTTCTATCATTTGTCCAATCTTGAGGTTTTAAATATATCCAATTTTAATACCGAAAAAGTTACAGATATGTCAGATATGTTTTACGATATGCAAAATCTAGTTACATTAGATATTTCTAATTTTAATACTAAAAATGTTACTAATTTTTCTGAAATGTTTGGCTTATATTATTATTCAAGGGGTTCCGATAAATTGGAAAAAATATATGTAAATAATGATTTTGACACTAGTAGCTTAATAAATGCTTCCGATATGTTTGCGTATCGTTATAAGCTTCGCGGTGGTAATGGGTCATTCTTGGCAAATCCATCTTCGGCAGATAAAACTTGGCTTCGCGTGGATCGACCGGGTGTGCAGGGGTACTTTACGCGCAAATCTTAGTGCCTGAACAAATTATTTATACAGATGTTTAGTTTGTTTTATAAAGAAATCACCAATTTTGTCGTAGTGAATATGGTTATTTAATTCTTCGATATTGATTAATTCATAACCAATCACGGAGCCGTCTGGATCATTTGTGAATTCACCGAGTTTTTCGAGTTCTGCATAGACGCGTAATTGGTAACCTGTATTGCCCTGATTATCATAGACTTTTTGATAACCGAGTGGAAACCAGGATTTGACGGCCATATTCAATTCTTCTTTAGCCTCACGGGAAATAGTTTGAAGAATAGATTCATGTGATTTTACTCCTCCACCAGGAAGATTATCTGAGGCATGCGCATATTTTACGATAGGTACTAGATTTTGAAAATTGCCGATAATATAAATCTGTGACCAGGGTAAATCAGGTGCTTCTTGTCCGATTAGGCTATAAAAATCCGTGTGATATTTTACATTTTTATAGATGAATTCGCCATGTAGTATTGCTGAGTGCATAATTTTATTATAAAACAAAAAAAGACATAAATGCCTTTTCTTAAAATGGTGATTCCGGCGGGGTTCGAACCCGCGATTTTCTGGATGAGAACCAGACGTCCTGGACCACTAGACGACGGAACCGTGGAATAATAATAACATTTTTTGGTTACAGTCGCAAGAGTCTAATTAGTCACAGTCGAAGCTAGCGTCGTTCCATTCGCAGTCGTCGATTGGGTCAAAAAGATGTGGGTCGGTGTCGGAGTCGGTAGTGCGGTTGCGGAGGCGGAATTCCTCATCGGACATATCACCGAGGTCGTTTTCATCGCCTTCATCTTCAAGATGACCATCGTCAGACGGATCATTTTCTTCGTAATTCTGGAAGTGGTCTGGCAAATCTTTTTTGAAGGCACCAGAGTCCCAGGAGTCGTTCGTGGTGTCTGGATTGTCTTTTTCGGAAACCCAGTTCATTTTACTGTTTGGTTCCCCCGCATTTTGATAAAATTTTGCCATAATCGACTCCTTTTCTACTATTATGTCAGAGGCGCCTGGGCTTGTAAAGATATACTAAATAAAAACCCGTTCACGGAAGCTTTGAGGGTGAACGGGCTGTTTTTGAACTGGGATTCTTGGGGCGTGAGCCTTATTTTGCAATTAGTTTTAGTCGTGGGAAATGGCAGTATGGACGCGATTAAGACGAGCGAGAGTGCGGTTTTTACCGAGGACACGCAAAGTTTGATGCAAAGCTGGGCTAAATGGCGCAAAGCTGACGGCAATGCGGATGAGGCTGAAATATTCAGCAGGTTTTTTGCCAGTAGCAGCGAGAAGCTCATTAAGCTTGGCTTGAAGATTGTCATCGGTCCAATTGTTTTCTTCGACCTCTGTTAATTTCTCGATAGTGAGGTGCAATAATTCGCGATATTCAGTTTCAGAAAGTTTCTTGAGGAATTTATTATTATAAATTAAATCAAGATCAATGTCCGGCTCTTCGAAGAAATAAGTAGTCATAGTACGTAAGTCAGAGAGTGTCTTTAAGCGGTCATAGATAATACTGAGGACGGATTTTTTGTATTCGTCAGTTTCTTGACTGGCGGATTCTGGCCAGAAATTAAGTGGCTTAAAAACTTGATAGCGAGAGAAATCTTCAGAACCAGAAGTAAGACAGGTCTTGGCGTAAAGTGCGTCAATCCCCTGTTCGTCAGCAATTTTGCGAATCCATTGGCCATTCATCCAGAGAATCTTAGTCTCGTCGAAACGAGCGCCGGAGTTTTGGATGCGGGAAATTTCAAATTTTTCAATCATTTCATCGATTGAGTAAATTTCTTGTTCAGTGCCGTCATTCCAGCCGAGGCAGGCGAGGTAATTGAGCATAGCTTCTGGGAGAAAACCATCGTCACGATATTCGGTGACGGATTTGGCGCCATCGCGTTTACCAAGTTTTTTATTGCCAGTAGGAGCGAGAATGTGTGGCATGGAAACAAAAAGATGGCGAGGAAGCTCTAGTGCGTCGTAGAGAGCCAGATAATTCGGTGTGCTTGAGAGATACTCAACACCACGGGTGATGTAGGTAATCTTCATTAAGGTGTCGTCGACGATGTGAGCAAAATTATAGGTTGGAAGACCGTCTTTTTTGATCAAAATAATATCATCGAGGACTTCTGGTCCGGTTTGCATATCACCCATAACTTCGTCGTGCCATTCGTAATGTTTTGGTGTAGTTTTGAAACGAATTGGCAGGCCTTCACGCCATTCTGGTGGATTGGCTGGGCGATGATTGCGATAAAGATAAGGAATTTTTTGTTCGTTGTCGAGTTTTTTGTACTCTTCGATTTTTTCGGAAAGAGTATCGTCTGCATAAGCTAAGCCTTTTTCAAGTAATTTTTTAGCCCAAGCGAGATAAATATCCTTGCGTTCGGTTTGGTAATAAGGCTCATCTGGACCACCCACCATTGGACCTTCGTCCCAGTTTAGCCCGAGCCATTTAAGGGTATCAAAAACTAGTTCGGCGGCACCTTCCACGAAACGACTTTGATCGGTATCTTCAATGCGCAAGATGAACTGACCGTGATTTTGTCTAGCGATTAAATATGGATAGATGGCACTACGGACATTGCCGATGTGAATGTAGCCAGTAGGGCTGGGTGCAAAACGAGTTCTAATTTCCTTATTCATAATGGCTTAATTATATCACTACCATCAAGAGAAGAAAAATCCCAGCTTGGTTAGCTGAGATTCTGAGGAATTGAGTTTTTCGAAGTTCCGAGAAATTGATGTAATTTAGAGTGAGGTAATAATGTTTTTAAGTTGTTTTTTACTGAGACTTCCAGAGGTGGTATTGAGCTTGTAGACCGTGCCACCATTCACCCAGGCGGCATTAGATTGATACATGTAAATGGTGAGTCCCTGTTCGCGGATGGTGTCGTATTGCTCGCCCCAGGTTGGCTTGACGTAATTATTTAATAAAGCGTTGCTATCCCAAGGAAGTTTTTCTTGGTCAAGGGTAAAGCGAGTTTTGTCTGGTCCGACAAATTCAAGAGAGAAAGTATTTTTCTGGAAAGAGGCACTGCGGGCGGTAAAATCGCGTGGCACAAAAGATGGGTAGGATGCGCCATTTTGAGCGGCGGCAACTTTGGCGCTAATATCTGGCATACTGAATTTGAGAGTGGCATAGAGCACGCCCATGCAACAAATCGAGCTGGCGACAGCAAAGATGAGATGTTTCTTAGAAACCTTTGGTTTTTTAACCATGATTGGAGCAGATTTTGGTTTAGTTTCCTCTTTCATGGCAGATATTAAAGCCTTGGAGTTTTGGCGGGATTTATTAGTAAGTTTTTTGGCGGAGAAATGTGAAATCGTGTCAGCTTCGCGACGACGTTCGGCAAGTGATTGCAGAGGTGTAACCGTGGAACGAGGTTTAGCAGTGGCGCGCACTGGGCGAGCTGGAGTTGGTTGAGCTGCCGGAATGGATGGCGCAACCGGTGTAGTGAATGGGGTTGGCATAACCGGTGCCACTGGGGCCGTAAAGCTTATCGGGGTAGGTGTTGGCTCTGAGATATTGAGCGGATGTGAAATGGAGACGGGGGTAGGCTTGGCAACCGGGGTAGGTTTAGAAAGATTGAGTGGGTTAGAAACCGGGGCTGGCGCAGAAAAATTAATTGGTGTAGTAACTGGGGCTGGCGCAGAAATATCTAACGGAGCAGAAATTTGGATGCGAGAAGTGGCCGGGCGAGATTTCGGGGCAGAAGTAGCTTGAGTGTTAGAAGTAGGGCGCATAGTGGCGCTATTTTTGAGTGATTCGCGAAGTGAATCAAAAGAAATGGTCATTTTTTTCGTGGTGGCAGTAGGGGCTGGTGTGACATATGAGGCTGAGGTTGGTTGAGCTGACGCTACAGGGGTAGCTGGAGTGCGAATATCTGAGACGGCTGAAAAATCATCAGAAAAGACAATTTTGCGAGGGGCTTTAACGAAGTGGCGATTAAGAGTGCCAGAGTTTCTGACAGTAATATGAGTGGCACGACTCTGAACGCGCTGGTTCGTTAAATTTCTTTCCATTTTTCCTCGCTTATTTTTGTTTAATTATAATAATAATACTTATGCAAATCAATAGTGATTATGTTTGATTTTTTATAGAGGTTGATGTGTTATAATGTTGACAATATGGACTTTGATAAAGAAAAGCGAAATCAATTAATTCGCGTAGTTATAGTAGATGTAATTTCATTTTTTGCCGTGATTTTCATGGTATTTATTTTAGTGGCGGTAGTAAAAGGCTGGCGATTAAATCGTAAACTAGAGTTTGAACAATACGGCATGGTACAGGCGGAATCTTTGCCTACAGGCGCCAAAGTGGTGGCGGATGGCCGCGAAATTGCGGAAACTAATATTTCAAAATTACTCTCGGCTGGCGAACATGAAATTGTTTTGAAAAAAGATGGCTATGATACTTGGAGTAAGAAAATTTCGATTACCGCCGGCAAGCTTTTACGCTTGAAATATCCAAGATTATTTAAGCAGTCCCGTGAAACGGAAGTTCTGACAACGGAAAAAGATTTGAGTTTTTTTGAAACGGCGACCAATCATCGGGCAATTCTCTACGGTTTGAAAGAGTCACCGAAATTTAAGTATGTGACGAATTTGGAAGGCGATACTACTACTTCAGAATTTGATGTAACGAATTATACGAGCTTTGTATCAAACGGAAAATTTACTGGTAGCTTGAAGAAAATTATTTGGAATGAGAACAGCGAAAAAGCGGTAGTGAATCTAGTTTCGGGTGAGGCTTCAGAGTGGTTGTTGTTGAATTTTAAAGAAGTTACTAAGAGTGTGAATTTAACTAAAGTAATCAGTAGTTTTGTCGATAAAGATATCGAAAAAATAGTCCAAGAAAAGAAACTGGAATCTAAAGAAGCTGAGACTTTTACAAAAACAGAGAAGGCGAAGAATGGTTATGCGATTTCGGAAGTGCAAATTTCTGATGGACAAGCTACGCGTCTGATGATGCTAATTGATGGTAAAATTCGTGAAGTGAATTTGAATGAAAAAATTATTTACGAAACCATAGTATCGGATGTGGCAAAATTCTCGATGTATGGCTCGGAATTGGCTTTTGTAAAGAAGTTAAATGCAGATAAAAAATTTGTGATTAGCATTTTTAAGTTGAAGGACACGGGCGAAATCAAGATTGACGAAGTCGATGAATCGGTGGGGTTAAATCAGATTTTCGTGAACCTAACTGAATTTTATGGCGAAAAATACCTTAATACGGTAATTGGTCAAAGTCTACGGGTTTATAGTACGGATGATTACCCAAATCATGACAATGAAAATACCAGCTTAAACTTGGCCTTGGAAAAAACTTTGGAAGCAGTGCCGTCAGAATTTTACACTTCCGCGAATGGTGAGTTCTTCATGGGGGTGAGTGGCAATAAGGTGATGTTGGTAAATTTGGAGCTAATGGAGCTTTTGCAATTCGAGCACAAGAACAATACGATTAGGCAATTAGATTATTACTTGATGTTTGACGTGGTGGATGGCAAGATGCAAGTTTATGATTTTGACCACGACAATCAACGTACGATTTTGGAAAAGGTGGCGGACGGATTTGATGCAGTAATTAATCACAATAACCGCTATCTTTACTATGTGGGTACAAGTGAAAGTGGCTTACAAATTAAGCGTGATAAATTATTCTAAAGTTTATTAAAAAATAGACCTGAAACCAGGTCTATTTTTATGGAGTGGGTGGGCTCTTTGGATTTAATTAAATATAATGCTGATGCTAAAAATAGACCCGAGCGGGGTCTATTTTTTGTTAGTCTCTAATGATTATTGGTGAGGAAGCCCCAGATTTTTTGAAAGAATGGCTTCTCATTGGCTGGCATTTCGGAAGAAGCATTGTTCCCTGGTAGGGCGACAGTAGTATCGGTGGGAGTTGGAGTGGTAATAGCTTTTTCTTCGTAGGTCGGACTGACTTGTTCGGCGGTCACTAATAGGCGGTAACGATCGGAGCCGAGTGGAGTACAGGTGATGAGAGTGAGGATTGGTTTACTAGTTGGATAAACTAATGCGGCCACATCGGTTGGTTCGACGGTTTGTTTCTTTGTGACTCTATAAGTGTAACGAACCGAATTGTAATTGACGTAGATTAAATCATTATCCTGCAAACGCTCGAGGCCGGAGAAAATAAATTTATATTGGTTATTACTATAAATATCACCGGCAGAGTGTCCAGAAATGACGAGATTTCCGACTTGGCCTGGCAAAGCATCGGCGCCTGGGATTTTAAATTGAGCGACTCCGTGATTCATTGCGGCATCGATGGTGGCCGTGTCATTAGCAATGTTAAAATGCGCTGGAACATCGACATTGAGCTTCGGAATGATGAGCTTCGGCTCGGCGGTCGGGGCGGCGGTAATGGTCGGGTCAATGGCGGTAATTTCGGTGTCATTGGTATTTCCGGGCGCAATATAGGCCATAATCGGAGCGAAGATTAGGCGGTTATACTGCAGGAAAAGAATGAAAAGTACCGTGAAAACTCCGGCGAAAATCGGAATGAATTTACGGTGTTTTTTAGAGAGCTGGAAGCTGCTACTGGCTTTTTTCTGGATGCGTTCTTTTAATGTAGCTTCGATGGTTTTAACGTGAATTGATTCGAGGGACGGTGGAGTGTCGGTAGATTTGGGTTCGGAAGTTTCCGAATTTAGTTCTGTGGTCTCGAGATTTTTGGGTTTTGGATTTTTGAGATTTTCGAGTAAACGCTTTTGGCTATCGAGAGCTAGTTGGCCGATTTGATTACGTTTTTCGTACCGATTATTTAATTCGGTTTTTTCAGTTTCCACATAGGATTTGGCGGCTTTGGCATAATATTCGCTGTAATATTTTTGATAATAATTTTGCCAGGCGCTGTGATAGTTTTGCCAATCCATTTTTTGATTCATATTGATTGGGGCTTGTTTGAGTGAACCAATTTCGCCGCCAGTAGGTTGAGTTTGGTAATTATATTGTGAATTATTTTGGGTGTTTGGCTGCACGGTATAGGTTGGATGATTTGTCGTGTAGTTCCCTGTGAAATTGCTTGAACTTACGGGAGCTTGGCCATTAAAAGTCTGATTAACTGAGCTTTGATTTTGATATGGATTGTAGCGATTCGTGCCGGTTTGAATTTGATAGGTACGGCGAAAGGGATTGCCCGTGGTAGCGGTTTTTGGTGTGGCAAAATTTTGATAAACCGGACGTTCGGTGGAAGGAGTTTGATTAGCGACAGTACTGGTGGAGGTCGATGAATTTGAAGTCTCAGTAGACGGATGCTTGAAAGAATTTTTGGCGTAAGTTTCAGTGGGTTTTGTAAGGTCTTCTAGTTTTTTCTGAGCCTTGGAAATTAAGTTGAGTAAAGAATTTTTTGGTGACTTAGCTGTAGCTTGGTTGGTGGTGGAAGCGGAATTTGCCAAATTTTGATTACTAAGATTTTGATTATAAGCAGTAGAAGAAATCACACGAGTGGGTGCGACGTTAGCTAGATTTTGGTTGACAACAGAATGCTCACCTTGGTGAAAGGCTTCCATGACTTTTTTTCGAGCGAGATCGGCGACGGTTTGACGTTGCTTATCCTCTGTAGATTGCCCACCAGTTACAGAATTCATAAAAATATTATAACAGAGTTATTGGAAATACTCTATAAATATGATAAAATTTCTCTATGGGCGAATGGCGGAATTGGTAGACGCGCCAGACTCAAAATCTAGTTCCAGTAATGGAGTGTGGGTTCGATTCCCACTTCGCCCACCAAGTGTATTTTTTAGAATCGCATTTGCTGCAAAGGATATTAATAGGTCTTCTCTGTTTGAGATTGACCTTTTTTGATTGTTAATTTTGAAGTTTGATAACAATTTCCGGGCCTAAAATGTCTTTGATAGTAAAAAAAGAGAGTGTCGCCAGCTCCATACGGTGCCTTGTTTCACTCTTTGCCGTTATAATATCACAGCTCGTCTTTAAAGTCAATAATTTTATGGTTTTTCGTAATGATAATCAATCTCTTAATCTGGTGCTTGTTGTTATGTAGATAGTATCTCGTCCTAGAGAGTGCTTGATTGCCATTCATCTTTATACGGGAAAAGTCCAGGACTATATTTTTCGATTGCTTTGCAGCTTTCTTTAAGATGTTCTCGATCGTTTTAACGCCATTACCTTGAGGAGATTTAAGTTCCCATTCAATGCTATTTATTCTTAGATCTGGTGTTTTTCCAGCACCAGCAGTAATGCAGGTAATATCACTATCAAAATAATCTAGTAGAAATAAAATTGCGTTGACTTCGTGAAAACGAAGTTGCTTACGACTCTGACCTTCAAATATTATTTTGTAGCTCATATACTTCTATTGTATCACTAGCTGCATAATTCATTGACTCAGTGTTATTAAAGGGTAAAAAAGGAATAACGATTAGTTTATTTTTGATAGAAGTTAGATCCAATCAACTAGACAGTTAAGCACTTCTTTTTGGTAAATCGGTTCTTTGTTGTGATTTTGATAACTATGGTCGGCATTTTTTATTTCAATTACAGCTACTTTGCTACCGACGATTTTTTGGACTTCGGATGGCGCCGCAAAGCGATCATTTTTACCCTGTATAACCAATTTTAAGTTGTCTGAAATTGCAGTTTGCTTTATTTCGTTTGGGATATAGCCTAAGATAATGAGATCTATAGATTTGTCTGGGTATTTTGCAAAATAATAACTAGAGATAATCCCGCCGAGTGATTTGGCAACAATTGTGATATGGCTATAACCTTCTGCGTGAACAAAATCAATGACTTGTTTGAGAGTTGATACTTCTTCTAATAGATCAGGGCCACTAGAGTTTTCTTCCCCACGCTCACAATATGGAAAATTAAAACACAATGCACTGTTATTGGTTTTGGCGATTGTGTCGAAAATGGCGGAAATAAAATCTGTTTCTACGCCAACTGGTCCACCACCATGGATGATTAGGTAAATATTTTTACTTTTATTCTTTCTATAATATTTATAGGTAAGTCCTTCCATGAGGTATACTGCTCCGTTATCTAGTGTTATTACATATCAAAAGCCGAAAAGAATCAAGAGGTGAAGCGTTTTTAATTATTATTCTTTTTGTGCTAAAATAAGAGATAGATATTTTAAATTGTATAAAATAACAGAAAGATTTTTAGGTGAATAAACAAATAAAAAATATCATTTCGATGGTAATCCTGATGGCTGGCTGTTTGGGCCTTTTTTTGTTTAGTAAACAGATTAAAATTGATAACGAAAATAATCCTGTGCGAAATTATGTGGGGCAATCCAAAGAAATTATTCAGAGTCAATTGAATGAAAAAACGGAAGCAGTAAGGAAACTAAAATCGGAATTCGAACAAAATCCGGTGCGTGAGACGGAAGAAAAAATTCATGCACTAGAAGCCGAGATTCTGGATCTGGAAGAAGAAAAATATAAAGTTGAAAGTAATTTTTATAAAAATCTTCAGAGTGGTACGGATGCAAGAATTAATTTGGTGCTCAAGGGTATTTGTTTGGTGCTTATGTTGGTAGGGGCGATTTGGTTAAAAACCAAGCAGAAAAATAGACACGAAAAAACAGAGGTAAAAATACCGAAAACACCAAAATTAAAAATGGAAATTCCGGAAAGTAAAGATAAAAGTGATAAAAAATAAGCAGAGTTTAGGGGGGATTCAGGGACTAAGTCAGGAAGAAGTAAGAGAACGTATTAAAAATTGTCAGGTGAATATGGCGGTTCAGGCGCCGACGAAAACCATTGGTGAAATCGTACGCAGTAATTCCCTAACTTACTTTAACTTTGTCTTTTTGTTTTTAGCAACGCTGCTATTTTTGGTGCGTGCTTATAAAGATATGAGTTTTTTGCCGCTGATTTTTATTAATTCCCTGATTGGGATTTTACAGGAATTACGCGCCAAGCAGATTTTGGATAAATTAAGTGTGCTGAATACGCCTAAAATCAAGGTGATGCGAGAAGGGCGGGAGCAAGAAATTTGGACGCATAAATTAGTTTTAGATGACATTATTATTTTGGAAGCGGGGGCGCAAATTCCAGCGGATGCCGTGGTGGTATCGGGTGAGATTTTGGTAAACGAGGCATTACTTACGGGTGAGTCGGATGAGATTAAAAAAACCGAAGATAGTGAATTGATGTCGGGAAGTTTTGTGGTGTCGGGTAAATGTTACGCAAAAATAACTCGCGTGGGTGCAGATTCTTATATTTCACAATTAACCCTCAAGGCAAAAGCGATTAAAACCACTGAGCAATCGGAGATTTTGAAATCACTAAATAATTTTGTAAGATTGGCAGGAATTTTGATTATTCCAATTGGATTATTGATGTTCGGTCAACAATATATTATTCATGCTACACCGATTAAAATGAGTATTCAGGCGATGATTGCGGCGGTGGTTGGTATGATTCCTGAGGGATTATTCTTGCTTTCTTCGGTGACGTTGGTTTTATCTGCGGTACGTTTGGCACAGAAAAAAGTTTTGGTACATGATATGCATTGTATCGAAACCTTGGCGCGCGTGGATGTTTTGTGTGTAGATAAAACCGGCACCATTACGAACGATAAAATGAGCGTGAGTGGTATTTATGAAATGACGGGATCTGAGGTAAAAGATAATCTAGATCCAGATTTTTGGCGAACAATGATGGCGGAGGAAGCCGACAACGACACAATGAAGGCGCTAAAAAAATTTGCCGAAGAACAAGCCATGAAGGGGGTGAAATTTGATAAAGATTCGGTGCAGCAAATTATTGGTTTTTCTTCGAAGTATAAATATAGTGGCGTACAGTTTAAGGATAAAACTTTTTTGATTGGTGCGCCGGAATTCGTCCTAAAAGAAGATTTAAAAAAGTACGAAAAAACTATTCAGAAATTCACTAAGCAAGGTTATCGAGTTTTAATTTTTGGTGAAGTTGCCAATAAAAAAGATGTTGAACTATTGGCTTCGGGAGAACGAGAAATTTCGCCGATTAAACCGATTAATATTGTGCTTTTGATGAATGAAATTCGTGAGTCCGCTAAGCGTACGTTTAAGTATTTTGCCGAACAAGGCGTGGAGGTAAAAGTGATTTCGGGTGATAATGCCGAAACCGTTTCGATTGTGGCGGAGAAGGCAGGAATTAAAAATGCCAAGAAATTTGTTGATCTTTCGAATTTGCCAGGGGGGTGTGATTTTGAAAAAATTGTCTTAGAAAATACAGTTTTCGGACGGGTGAGACCAGAAGAAAAGCGTAAAATGGTGAAAATTTTACAGAAAGCTGGACATATCGTAGCGATGACTGGGGATGGCGTGAATGACATCTTGGCCTTAAAAGATGCGGATTGTTCTGTGGCAATGGCTTCAGGCTCTCAGGCGGCTTCACAAGTGGCGCAACTGGTGCTACTTGATTCAGATTTTTCGCGGATGCCGCAGATTGTAGATGAAGGGCGTCGAGTGGTGAATAACTTAGAGCGTTCGGGGTCATTGTTCTTGGTGAAAAATGTCTTTTCGTTTATTGTGGCACTACTCTCGATTGGTTTTGGTTTTATGTATCCGCTTTTACCGACGCAAGTTTCGCTAGTTACGATGTTTACAATTGGCGTGCCGAGTTTCTTCTTGGCGCAAATTCCGAATAAGGATTTGATTCGAGGAAATTTCATGATTAATATTTTAAAGAAGGCGATTCCGGCGGCGCTTACTAATGTAGTGATTGTTTTGGCATTGATTAATTTAAAACTTTGGCTGGGACTCACGCGTGAGCAACTCGGTATGCTCTGCGTGTTAGGCTGGGAAGTGGTAGGAATTACTTATCTCGCACGAATTTGTATGCCGTATGATAATATTTGGAAGAAATTAATTGTGGGGGGATGTACCTTTGGTATGTTATTCTGTATGATTTTCTTGCAGAGTTTATTTAGTGTACATATCAATCTCTCAATGATTGAATGGATAATCTTTGGAGTGATTTTAATTATTACGGTGCCACTAATGATGACGATTGAGAATATGTCGCGTTGGCTTTACCGAAATGTGATGATTAAGATTCTGAAGAATAAGATTATTGATAAGTTACCGGAAATCGAATAGATAAAAATATCAGCTACGAAGCTGATATTTTTATTTGAAGTTTTGGAGCATTAGCTTTTACCAGCCGCCACCGCCGCCACCGCCGCCACCGCCGCCGGAGAAGCCACCGCCACTGGAGTAGCCAGAACCGCCACTGCTGCTACTGGTGGAATAAGTTGAGGACGAGCTGGAAATACTAGATGTGAAGCTACCAAAATCGGCATATGATAGCGCATACCAGGTTGAAATCGTATAATCGGTGCCGAGTTCTTCGTAATATTTGTCGAGATTCTTAATCCAGGTTTTTTCAAGTCCAAAGAGCGCAGCGTAAGGTAGAAGTTCTTCATAAAGATGAACGATTCCCTCTGGAGAAGTGTCGACATCTTTGACGTTTTGAAGGAAATTAATACGTTCACTTTCAGCAAGATTAATGTAATCTTTGAGGCCTTGCATGTAGACTACAACTTCGAGTCCGGCGTTAGTGAAATCACGATATTTTCTAGCAAAATGATTATAAGTAGAGGCAGCAATAGAGGTGCCGATGAAAATGGCGGCGGCTAAGATGAAGAGTTCTGGCTTGTAAATATAGAAAGAAGTGATATGGATGGTTTGATCGGCGATACGTAGAAGCCAAGAAAGGAGCTTCGGGAAGAATGGAAAAAATGAAGCGACGCCAAAGATCATACCCCCAAAGATGATAATAAAATGAACCCCAATGATGCTATCGAGAACGCCCATTATGCCAGCTCTTTTATTATCTTCGGTCAGCCCTTTTTCAGCGATATCAAGTTTGATATTTGTGTCGTAACTCATAATGAGTTGATTGACCGAGTAGGAGTCATTCTGCTTTAGCTTGAAGGTTTCACCGACTTCAGGTAGGGCGGAAGATTGAGCTAGAATATGAAGCATGGATTTTTCTTCGGAGCTGAGATTGTCGGTATTTAGAACTTTGACTGACCAAGATTGCTTCTTGTTAAGACCGAGGAAATTTTTTTCAATTGGATTTTTAATGATATCAATTTTTTTATGGACGGCTAGACTAAGCACAGTAGCAGTCTTCTGATTAAGCGGAGTGAAGCTAAAGAAACCAGCTTGACCGACGGTGAGGTCTTTTCGAGGCTGGTATTGTGGCACACGGATTAAGCTCTTGTAGTGTTGATGTTTTTCGCGAACATGTTTTTGATAGTTACGAATGATACTGAAAATTGTAAAGAAAGAGAAAATCCCGATAATAATACAAACTGCTACGGCAATGTAATTATATTTCGGTGGGCGAATTTTGAAGGTGTCAGCCTTGATTGCGATAACAAAAGTTGCACCCTCGCCAGCCTTGAGGTTGTTGGTGGAAAAAGTAATGGAATTTTTGGCTTTTTCAATCTGACATTTATCAGTACTGTTGGAGCGATAAGCACCAGAATAACAGATTGGTTCACCGAAAATGGTGTTAGCAATTTCATCGGAAAAATGGAGCGTACCGGAAACTTGCTCAAAAGGTTGCTTCCAGTCTACGCCATTAATATTCCAGTAGAGTTCTTGATAAGCGCCAGAAATTGAGGAATTTGCAACATCTTTGAAGGTGGCGACGACATTATCGAAGCTATATTTAATCACGTAGGTTTGTTCGCCGGAGACATAAGCATCAGCATCACCGATTTTGAGTTTAATGTTGGAATCGGAAACGCTGGATTCAAATTTTTCCGATTGTCCATTGCGAGTGACAGTGGTTTTAAAGGCGTAAGGGTCGTCAATAATTTGATTTCTGCCGGCTTGGTTGAAAATCGGGATTACGCGCATGATGCCATGATTGGTATTTTCGTGGGTGAAATTGGCAACTAAGGTTTCGGTCACATCAAGCTTGGAGTATCCTTCGGCGTCTTTGGTTAGCTCATAGTCGGCATGAAAATTTTTGAAAGTAAAATCATTAACCGCGGAATTTTCGCTGCTTGAGCTACTGCGTTTTTTGCGCGCGAAGCTCGGTTCGGCAGGAATAAGAATGATGGTAAAAATTGATAGTAATAAAATAAACCTTAAAAAGAATTTTCTCATGATTTAATTTTACCATAAAGCTAGAGGACTTCGCGCAGAGAACGTTTGATTACATTAATGGAAGATTGCATACGGATGGCTTCCATCTCGGTAAGTTCAGTATCGAGACGGCGCACGATTCCCTTGCGGCCGACGATGGCCGGAAAACCGAAGAAGCAGTCGGAAAAATTATCATAAGTAGAAACTGGCAAAACACGATTTTCGTCATTAAAAATGCAATTCACGATACGAGTTACGCAGGCGCCGATGCCATAATATGTGGCACCTTTTTTGTTGATAATTTCATAGGCCTGGTTCTTAGTATCAGTTTCAATATTTTTGAGTTCAGAAGCTGAAATCAAATCTGTGATCGGTTGACCGCCAATATTAGCATTCGACCAGAGGGCGAATTCACTATCGCCATGCTCGCCCACTTGATAGGCGTGGACAGATTTTGGTGAAATACCGAGGCGGTTCGCAATATTATATTTAAGACGGGCAGAATCGAGTACGGTGCCGGAGCCAATGATTTTGTGGCTTGGAAAACCAGAATATTCCATGACGAGATAAGATAAAACATCGACTGGATTGGTGACCATGAGAAAAATTCCCTGGAAGCCATTGTTTACGAGGTTCTCAACAATTTCTTTGACGATTTTGGCATTACGTGCGAGGAGTTCGGTGCGGGTTTCACCGCCTTTTTTCTGGGCGGCGCCAGCGGTAATAATCACAAGATCGGTGTCTTTACTATCTTTTTCATAAGTCCCGGCGTGAATTTTCATGAAATTCGGTGAAACAGCTAGAGTGTCGCGTAGATCCATCGCTTCACCCTCAGCATCAGCTTGATCTTGATCGATGAGAACTAGTTCATTGATGGCATTATGGGAAGAAACTAAAGAAAAACCAATACTGGCGCCAACGTTCCCTGTTCCAATAATCATCACTTTGTTCGACATAGTTTTTCCACCCTGAAATTAAAAATATTATATAAATGCTTACGTTTATTTTAGCATATTCTAGCTTTAAATTCGACGAATATCCCAGTTAACGATAATAATGACGAGGTTTAAATTCGGCGAATATCCCAGTTAATACTCGCGGTAGCGACGTCGAGAAGAGCTTGCGGATTCCAGGTGGCAAGGGCGGCAATTTTGGCGGGAAGCATGCCGGTCCAGAGAGAAAGTGGTGTGAAGCTGGTATGATCGAGGCGGATGGTATAGATTTCGCCAGCTTTGGCCATAATAATTTGGTCACTATGTAGGGTGATAAGAGTCAGTGGGTAGCTAATAGTGAATTTATGTAAAGTTTCAATTACGGATGTGAGCGGCATAGAAAGTAGAAGCATTTTAGGAAAGTAAACGGCCTGAAAAAGTTTTTGGAGTTGCGGCATCGTGGCAAGCAAAATGAGATTTTCGTGTTGGAGATTTTCTTCGGCACTGTTTGTAATGATTTCAATAGCGTCACGGCAAGCTACTACTACTTGATTTTCGTGCAGTGACTTCATGGCCTCGTTAATAGCGATCGAGGTGGTAGAATTTTTGGAAAAATTACCGGAAAGAAAAACCGTATCGGCAGAGAGAAAACTTTCGGTGAGTTTTTCATGACGATCGAATGATCCGGAAGGGGTGGATTTGAGAAAATCGATGTAATTAATCACCGGAAGTTTATTTTGGAGAGTATCTGGTAGATATAATTTAAGGGTTTTAATCGGTAGTTTTTCGAGGAATTCAGTGGTGCGGATCTCGCTTAAAAAGTTTTCACTATTGCCGCCAAAAACTGAAAGACGACCAGATTTTTGAGTGGGAATATTCCATAAAATATTGTGGTCTTCGTTGCTGATAAGTTTATGCCAGTAGGTGAAGTTATTTGGATTCATGAATTTAAAAATTTAATGTAATAGAAATCGGGCAGTGATCAGAGCCGAGAATAGACTCGTAAATTTCGGCAGCCTCAAGATTTTTTTCTAAGGATTTGGAAATAAAGAAATAGTCAATACGCCAACCGATATTATTTTCGCGAGCCTTTCCCCAATGTGACCACCAAGTATAGCGGGCGGTGTCGGGATTTAGTGTGCGGAAAGTATCAATGAAATCTTGTTTAAGAATTTCCGAAATTCCCTGACGCTCTTCTTGGGTAAAGCCAGCGTTTTTAGTATTTTGCTTCGGGCGCGCAAGATCAATTTCTTGATGTGCCGCATTAAAATCACCGCAGACTACCACGGGTTTGGTTTTTTCGAGATGTTTTAAATAGGCTAGAAAAAGCGGATCCCAAAGTTCGTGACGTAGTTTGAGTCGTGATAAATCAGTTTTGGAATTCGGCGTGTAAACATTAACTAAGTAGAAATTTTCGGTTTCAAGTGTGAGTACACGGCCTTCAGAGAATGGTGAGCCGAAACTATCGTTTTGAAGAAGCTTTGATTTTTCTTGATCGAAATCTGGGCTCTTAAAATATTCAGAAAGATTGGTTTCGATGGAGAGGATTTTTTGATCGGTTTTGGCAATGGTCATAGTGCCGGAGTAGCCCGCACGTTCCGCAGAGTTCCAGTTTAACTGATAATTATCTAGTGGAGTATTTAAAATTTCCTTTTCAACTTGTTCAGGCTTGGCCTTGACTTCTTGGAAGCAACAAAAATCTGGATTTTCGGTGTTTAGAAAATTTTGAATAGCTTGTTTTTTTAAGACAGCACGCAGGCCATTCATATTCCAGGAAAAAAGACGAATTTTAGACATGTAGACGCTTTCTAGCCTCTCGATCGAGGTCACGATTTTTAATGGAAACACGTTTATCATAGCGTTTTTTACCGGTAGCGAGAGAGACTTCGATTTTAATATAACGACCGCCACCAAATAATTTAGTAGGTACGATGGTATTGCCGAGTTGTTTAGATTTTTCAAGTGAATGAAGCTGTTTTTTAGTAATAAGTAGACGAATGTTACGAGCGGTTTCGGCGCCAAGTGTGAGATTGTTTAGCCAGAGTTCACCATCTTTGATAGTGACAAAGGAGCCTTTCAGTTGGACGTGGTGGTCACGAATGAGGCGGACTTCTGGACCGGTCAAGCTCATACCGCAGATAATTTTATCACCAAGATGATAATCAAAACTCGCACGTCGGTTGACGGCTACGGAAGATTGCTGTTTTGGTTTTGATTTTTTACCCATAGCTTAATTATAACAGATACTAAAAGTGTTATATAATAGAGATTATGAAAATTGCGATTGCTTCTGATATTTACTATCCAATGACGAATGGGGTGGCGGTTTTTGCGCATAATTTGGCCAATGGTTTAGCGCAGGCTGGTCATGAAATTTTGGTGATTGCACCGAGTTTTACGGGGGAGTATCATGAAGAAATCGATGAAAAAACGGGGGTAAAGACGGTGCATCTATCTTCAATTCGCTTTCCTTTTTATCCTGATCAAATTAACCCAGTGCCAGAGAATCCGGAATTTTTAGGTATGCCTTTACCGCGATTAACTTATAAAAATGGTATTTGGTGGACGGTAAATCCTTGGGTGGAAGTAAAGAAGGTGTTGGACGAATTTCAGCCAGATGTGATACATCTCCAGACGGCGGAATTTATTGCGCTTGCGGTAATGAGTTATGTAAAAAAGCGAAATGTTCCACTAGTTTCAACTGGTCATGCTTATCCGGATAATATTACGGATCAACTATTTTTCTTGCAACCAAAGCCGCTTAAAAAATTGTCTAATGCAATTCTAAAAGCACACATGATGAGTTTTTTGAAAAATTCTGAGTATGCGACGATGCCAACCGAGATTGCGATTGGTGATTTAGTGCCAAAAAATCGTAAGTATTTTAAGGTTCCAGTAGAGGCACTTTCGAATGGGGTGGATTTGTCGCAGTTTAAGCCGGCAAAAGCTAGTGCGGAGATTTTGAAAAAATATCAGCTTGACGATGGTAAAGATAAAATTATGTACATCGGGCGGGTGGATCCGGAAAAAAGTATTGACGTGGTAGTTAAGGCTTTTGCTTTGCTTTTGGCGGATGGCGTTTCGAATACTGAACTGGTGATTGTGGGTGATGGTATTGATATGGTGCGATTAAAAGAGCTTGCCGAGGAACTTGGTATCAGTGAGGAAGTGAAGTTTCTCGGAAAAATTATGATGCCGGAGCTCGCAAAAATCTATCGCATGGGTAAGATTTTTGCTACCGGCTCGGCGACTGAGACGCAAGGAATTGTTTTGATTGAAGCGGCAGCAACTGGTTTGCCCCTTGTAGCTGTGAATGCCGGAGCGGTGGGAGAAATTTGTGTGAATGGTTTTAACGGTGAACTTGTGGAAGCTGGCAACATCGAAGCATTCAAAGAAGCTATGAAAAAAATTCTTTTGAATGAAGAGTTACGAAAAGAATATAGTAAGAACTCTCTGGAAATTTCAAAGAAACATGATTTGAAGCATACTTTGAAGCGTTTTGAAGAAATTTATGAAGAAGCTATTCGCTTAAAGCATGCAGAGATAGAAGCGGAAGAGGAATAGAAATAAGCGGAAGCGGAATGAATTTAAGCTAAACTGGAATAAAAAATAAGCAGAAGCGAAAAATTAAGATTTGAGTTAGATTGGAGAGAATAATGCAGAAAAAATGGTCTTGGCAGGATTTACCTAAACATTTTACGATTTTAGCCCCGATGGAGGGGGTGACGGATGTGGTTTTTCGTCAAGTGATTAACCGGGCAGGTAGACCAGATGTGTTTTTTACGGAATTTACTAATGTTTCTTCTTTTGCTTCAGAGAAAGGTCGCGATAATGCACTTGAACGTCTCGATGTAGTGGAAACGGATTCGCCGATTATTGCGCAAATTTGGGGAAAAAATCCGGTGCAATTTGGTTTGCTGGCAAGTAAATTGGAGGGGCTAGGTTTTGATGGATTAGATATTAATATGGGCTGTCCAGATCGGCATGTCAATAAAGCGGGCGGTGGTGCCGCAATGATCCGTACGCCAGAATTGGCCCTTGAATGTATTCGTTCGGCAAAAGCAAACACTAATTTACCGGTTTCGGTGAAGACACGTCTTGGCTTTACTTATACGGACGAATTTCGTGAATGGTTACCAAAAATCTTAGCCGAGGACGTGGCGAATTTGACGATTCATTTACGGACGCGCAAAGAAATGTCGAAAGTGCCAGCGCACTATGAATTGATCCCAGAAATTTTAGCAATTCGTAAAAGAATAGCGCCGCAAACTTTGATTACGATTAATGGTGATATTGCGGATATGGCGGATGTGAAAAAACTCAGTGAGGCTTATCCAGAGGTGGATGGTTTTATGATTGGTCGTGGGGTATTCTTTAACCCATATTGTTTTACTAATCGTAAACCGGTGGGACTGGGTGGTGAGGTCGAAATTCCAGAGATTATGGAGCTATTTCGTTTTCATCTAGATGTTTTTGATGCAAGATGTCGAGAGTTAGAAGAACGCGGCTCGAGGTATCCATTCGAACCACTGAAGCGCATGTTTAAAGTCTACGTGAATTCTTTCGATGGAGCATCTGATCTGCGCGTAAAATTGATGGATTGTAAAAGTACTGCAGAAATTCGAGCGGTGCTGGATGAATTTTCTGCAAAATTGTAACAAAAAAGAGGGGTATAATTCCCTCTCTCTAGATTAGTTAGCCGCAATGTGCCAAGTCAAATCTGTAGCGTTAAACATCAGACGACATTGCTCCTTTCCGACTAAGACATCGAAGACATGAATCGCGGTATTGCCGACGAAACGAATGTGAGTGCGGAGTAATTCCGTTACCTCAGACTCCTCGTAACCACGGCGCTTGAAAGTGAGCGGTTGGCACGGAGTCATTTGATAGCCGAAAAGGGCCATCACTTCGACACGTTCTAGATTGTTAAGATTAGTTTGGTTTTGCATAAGTAACTCCTAGATTATTTAAAATAAGAGTCATTTATGTGAGCCTGATTTATTGGCTCCTGGCTAAAAGTATAAATGACGATACTTAAAGCTAAAACATTTTCTCATTGCCAGTGACCGAGGTATAGCAAGATACTTTAATTTTAGCACAAAAAACATGTTTGATGCGGAAGATATGTTTAAAATAGATTTAGTTTTTATGGTAAATTGGCAGAAAAAATGGGAGGCTGGAGTGCCTCCCGAAAAGCGTGAAAATTGCGGGTCAATAGTGACATTTACTGATATTTTTGGAGAAGAATACTAGCGAGTAGTAGTTTTTCAGGGAGCTAGTATTCGATATCAGTAAAATTATGAATTTTAATAATCAAATACGAGTTGCAGTTGGTTACGATGGTTAATCGTTGTAGAGCCCTAGGGCTCTAGCTGAATCTAACATCACCTCCTTTTCAGAATCCCATGCTTTCTGGAAATAGTCCGGATTGTTCTTGTAATCTTGAACAAATCTGCGCACATCTCCAGGATTGCTGGAATCGTAGCTGTTGCCAAAAACATCATTCGTTATAATAACGCTCATATGGAAAACCCCCTTCCATGAATAAGCAATTTTCACGTACGCTAACCTAAATCCTAGTTAGATTAGACAGTTTAATTCTACCATAAAAATATAAATATGTCAATGTTAAAAAATTGACAGATTTGCGAAAAAGTTGTAGAATATAAGAACTGATTAATATTAATTAGTGTGACTTTTTAAGTAGTTCTTTAAGAGGAGGTTTCCGTATGGAAAAAGATTGGAAAGAGAAAAAACAGATACTAAATGCCGAAATTCGCACACTGATAATAGCAAGGCTTTTATCGTGTGTAGTGATAGCGGGGTTACTGCTAGGAGTGTTGCCATTTTGGGCAGCAATTTTACTAGTTGGTGTTATGTGGAATGTAAATTTTATCGTCGGGGGATCGATAATCTACGAGTATGATCTTTTAGTTTTTCTCGGTGATAATAAGTTGGGTGCGATAATGGTAGTTGCTTCCGATATGGTATTTAACGCGTTTATCTGGATGGTGCTAGTTTCAATGGTGGACTTTTGGATACTGTTAGTTATAATTATTGGCACAATTATGACTACAGTTCAAGACAATGCTAGGAGTATCGTAACAGCCCAAAGGTATTACCCTAGATTGCCTGGGTTTGCGAAAAAAATAGCTAATGTAAGATTTACTATAGCTAATGCAAGATTTGTTACCCTGGTGGGAATGCCAATTATCATGGTGTTTGGAGCTAACTTTAATAATGTACTAGCGATAACTTTAACGATATTTTTGGCGGCCTTTCTTTGTTATGTTCAATCCATGATTATGTCTTTTATCATAGATGAAACTCTTGAATAGTACTCCTAGTGGAGTGCTATTTTTCTTTTTGGGAGGTTTTATTTTGAAATGCTTATGTTAAAATAAAAATAAAATCCGGAGAGAAAAAGATGGGCAGAAAGCATATTAAAAATCGGGTATATCAAAGAACCGAACGAAAAATTTTCAATGCTTTGGCAAGTATATCAAGAGATAAAAGTTTAGCAGAAGTTCAAATACGCGAGCTTACTAGAGTGGCTAAGATTGCGGAGTCAACATTTTATGATCATTATCGTAATTTGGCAGATTTAATGAATAAGAATCGCACCATCTTCTTGAAGCACTTGGAGGATGAAGTAAAAACAAATTTTCAATTAGAAATGAGTATGGAACAATTTTATGAAAAATTGTTCATTTTTTTATATAAAGAAAATCGTTTGGAGTTGATGCAGATGGACTTTCATAAAATGATGAATTTGGCGCTGTTTCGAGTGGAATTTAAGATGTTAATTTATCGCTTTTGGAACCGCTACGAGCCAGAATTGATGGAGACAATCTATGACCATTTTCTGGCGGATTTTGTGGCGGAATTATATCGTTGGCGTCGCGAGAAATATCACAAGAATTTTATTGTGAAGCACGCAAGAAATTTAGTATATTTGACGAAAAATGCACCAAGATTTTATGTGAATCTGGCCTAAGGTAGGGTATTAAGTTGCAGTGATAAAAACTGCAACTTAATAATTGAACCCTAGGCGTTAAAAACCGGTAGAACATTTAATACATATTAAATGTTATCTAATTTTATCCAATCCTATTCAATACGGGTAATTTCGCCGTCTTTGAGGTGAAGTAAACGCTGGTTTTTGGAGCCACGGAACTTTAAGGTCAGATCGCGTTCGGCGAGAACAAATGGACCGTCAATTAAAGCATCTAGAGTCTTGAAAAATTCCCATTGATCATTCTGTTTTTGCTTGATTTCTTCATAGGTGTAGCCAGAGAATGACCAGACATTCCAGCCGAGCTCTTCCTTGACGAATTTGGCAATTTCAATACAGGCTTCGGCTTGAAGTGACGGTTCACCACCACAGAAAGTAAGACCGGTTTGCCCCTTGAGGGAGCGGAGCTCTTGTTTGACATCTTCAATATCAACGAGAATCCCACCCTCTTCGTCCCAGGTTTCTTGATTTTGGCAACCCTCACAGTGAATAAAGCAACCTTGAGTCCAAATTACGGCACGTAATCCGTAACCATTGACAATACTATCATGTTCAATCGGGCCAGAAAGGCGGATATGGGTTTTATCAGAACCGGGGACGCGGGACGTCATTTAGGCCTTTCCTAGAGATGACTTAGTGGTATGTTTGGCGTGTTCACGGGCAGCCTTTTCGGCTTTGGTGTAGGTGCCAGAAATATTGTGTTTGACACGGTCATGCTCTTCGGCACGCTTCGCATCATTCCAACGATCGAGTGAACCAACGAGATAACCAGTGATGCGACGAAGGCGCTCAAAAGGAATTTCTCCTTCAAGACGACCGCAGGATGGACAACGTTCACCTGGAATAATTCCAGAGAAGCCACAAACTGGATCACGGTCGACTGGGTGGTTAACTGAGCCGTAGCCAATGCCGGAATCGTGCATCTTACGGATGACAGCCTCAAAAGCTTCAATATTTTGCGATGGGTCACCGTCAAGTTCGACATAAGAAATATGGCCAGCTGGGCAGAGAGCGTGATATGGGGCTTCGATCTCAATTTTTTCAAAGGCTGAGATTGGGAAATAAACTGGAACATGGAAAGAATTGGTGTAGTAATCACGATCATTTATGCCCTCAATGAGACTAAATTCTTTGCGGTCCATTTTAGTAAAGCGTCCGGCGAGACCTTCGGCTGGCGTACCAAAGAGTGTGAAATTGAGGTGATACTTTTTACTATATTCGTCACATCTTTTGGTCATGTGTTCGATAATTTCAAGACCTTTCTTTCTAGCTTCTTCGTCTTCACCGTGATGTTTACCGAGCATAGCTTTGAGAGTTTCGGCGACGCCGATAAAACCAATAGAAAGTGAACCGTGTTTGATTACATCGCGTAGAGTATCGTCTGGCCCGAGTTTTTCACTACCAAACCAGTTCCCTTCACCCATAAGAAATGGGAAGTTGCGGACGTGTTGATTAGCTTGAAATTCAAAGCGCTCAAGTAATTGGTCAGTAACTAGGTCCATTAATTCGTCGAGTTCTTTATAGAAACCTTTCCAGTCTGCTGTTTTACGCTCTTTTAGTGCGATGCCATGCTTAATGCCAAGGCGGACTAGATTGATAGTCGTGAAAGATAGATTACCACGACTGGTTGCGATACCATCGGATTCTGGGAAAACAGAAGAGAAGACGCGAGTGCGGCAACCCATGGTAGCGATCTCGGTATTATAGTCGCCTTTCTTGTAGTATTTAATATTAAATGGTGCGTCGATAAAGGTGAAATTTGGAAAGAGGCGCTTAGAGGAGACCTCCATACTGCGTTTGAAAAGATCGTAGTTTGGATCTTCTGGATTGTAGTTAATTCCCTCTTTAACCTTAAAGACTGAGATTGGGAAAATTGGTGTTTCGCCACGTCCAAGACCACGTTCGGTGGCTTCAAGTAGCATCTTGGAGACAAGACGGCCAGATTCGGTAGTGTCGGTACCGAAATTAATAGAGGTAAATGGAACTTGGGCGCCAGCGCGGGAATGCATGGTGTTAAGGTTATGGATGAATCCCTCCATGGCTTGGAAAGTCTGGTTTTCAGTGTCTTTTTTTGCTTCTTCAATGACAATAGCTGGAACATTGAGAGATTTTAGGGTTTCTTCGTCGCCGTATTTTATATCTTCTGGAATGGTCACCTCGACCTTTTTGCCAGAGAATTCGTTATATTTTTTTAGATTAGCACGAAGGGTTTTCTTGAAAGTTTTATCGACACCTGGCGCCATGGCATAATCGAAGTTTGGAATGGCTTGGCCGCCGTGTTGTTCATTCTGGTTGGCTTGAAGAATGATGGCGGCAAGTGCAGCATAGGAACCGATAGAATTTGGGGTGCGAAGATGACCGTGTCCGGTATTAAAACCGCCATTAGCGAAGAGTTTTAATGGGTCAGTTTGGCAACAAGTTAATGTACCAGTGGCATAGAAGTCTAGGTCATGAATATGGATATCGCCACGGTCATGAGCGGCGCCAAAACGTGGTTCCATGAGAACGGATTTGGCGAAAAACTTAGCACCTTCGGCACCAAATTGAAGCATCTTACCCATAGCGGAGTTACCGTCGACGTTCGCATTACTACGCTTAATGTCTGAATTTTGTTTCGCATCGAGCACGGCAATAGTGCGATAGGCATCCATGAGGCTGGTTTGAGCCATGCGGCGAACCGTGCGCTCATTGCGGTAAGAAATATAAGCTTTGGCGGTTTTCTTATAACTTGATTCCATGAGAACTTTTTCAACAATATCTTGAATTTGTTCGACGGATGGGGTTTTCTTTTGGTCAAGTTTTTCAAATTCTGAAACAACTTTTTCAGCTAGGCGCTTGGCGCGTTCTTCTTTGAATTCTTCAGTGGCAGCACCAGCTTTTTTGATGGCATTGGTGATTTTTTCGATATCAAATGGGACAACTTTTCCATCTCGCTTGACAACTTTTTTGAGCATAAAAAATAAATCTCCTTATTCTAACAATCTTCTCTTTTAGTTATTTTTGTTTGCTTTTTACGCTATATATGTTTTGGCAATTACGCTATATATAGTGTCTATGCTTATTCTATAACGCTATATGTAGCGTGTCAACATAAAATTCATTGTATTATTTAGACATTTTATGTTATAGATGTATAATATTCAGAGATGAGAAAAAAGTTGAATAATAATAAAGTTATTATGCCGGAAAAGTGCTGGGTGGGTGATTCGCAGAAAATCTGTTACAGGACTCGTGAAGAAGCCGAGGTGGCCGCTATGGTGGCGGCGCATGATTATCACGCGCCGGCCCTTTCAGTGTATCGTTGTGAATATGGCGACCACTATCACTTGTCTTCTCGGTAATTCTTGACAGAAATTTAAGGTGCTGTATTTTAACACATCTACTTAGAATACAGTCTTCTCTTAAGATATCTAGGCATGCCAGAGTCAGGTACGGCTGGAATAAGTTTTTTAGTATCCTTATCTTGGGTAGTTATTGAATCTGGCTGTTTCTGGTGATTAGATTTTTCTTTTGATTCTATGCTCGAATGAGATGAATGATCTTCTTGGTGATTTTTTGTGTTAGGGTGATTGGAGTTATTGTTATGGTTTTCATTATTTTTCTCGGAATTAGAATGCTTATCTGGTTTAGATTTATTATCGGTTTTTTGCCTATCGGGCTTTCCGCTCTCCGGCTCCTTTTTATCTTCGGACTCCTTTTTGCCTTCGGATTCCTTTTTATCTTCGGACTTTTTATTAAAAATGCCACGGAGTCGGTCTGTAAGATTTTCAGTTTGTTCTGAAAATGCATTATGTTTTAGAATATCTAATTCTCGAAGTAGGTCGCCAAAATGATTGTCTTCAGGCTCTTCTGGCGGTTTCGGTGGCTCGGAAGGGTCTGGATTGGTGGAGTCATTCGGATTACTTGGATTACTAGGGCTGTTCGGATTACTCGAACCGTTTGTCTTATTGGAGTCGCCTGAATTGCTTGGATTATCTGAATCTTCCGAATCGTCGGTTTTATCTGGTTCGCTATCCTTGATTGGAATGTTTTGCTCTTCGGTTTTATAAATCCTAGCGTCATCGCCGATATGATGGATTAAAATATGATGAGCTTTGGTTGGATCGAGTTTGTCAAAATTTAAACTGTCACTGGAAGTGAACCCTTGAACCACACCGTCAATAACCAGTAATTTCTGTTTGGTTTCATGTTGATAATTTGGGTCAGCAATTTTAGTCGGAAGCGGGGTGATTTCAGCACGCCATTTACGGCCTTTAAATTCAAGCTCGACGGTTTTTGGCCTTAAATCTTCGAATTCGACAAATTTAGTTGCATAATGCTCAGGATCTTGTTGCAGGCGAAGTGGTCGATCAGTGTAGGTGTTGGTGATACTGAAATTATTTCCGTCGAAGGTCACAGTATAGGTTGGAATATCGCCATTTTGAGCACGAGTCTTTGGCTGATTCTCTACTAACTCTAATTTTTCATCGATGAATTTTTCACTGGCAGCATTGCTAAAATAATGGCCATGCATATCAAGGGTAAAATTATAAACTGAACTGGTGTATTCTGGTCTGCCGCCATCGCCATTGATAATAAACGGTGTAAGATGTTTAGCCTCTAAAAGATATTTAAGTTTTTGTATATATTCTCCACTAGCGTAATCAAAATAAATTTCGGCTGGAGTAGAAAGGATAAATCCTTTAGTGGTATCATGTTGAAGCTTTTGTTCGGATGAAATTTGATAGATTGCTTGATAGAGGTCAATGATCGATGCGTTTTTTACGGAGGTATTAGACTCGTCGTAATGTTGTTTTAGTTGCTGCTCTAACTGAAGTAGATTGTCGGTGTTAGTATTAAAATCTGTAATTTTTTGATATTTGGCAAAACCATGATGGTCGGTAGCGAAATCTACTTTATAGATATGAAAAAGTGCATGCCTATGTTTTCTGGCTTCGATATTGCTAATTAGTTTTTTGTATTGCAAAGACAAGGCGGCTGGATTGGCTTTATTGAAATTAATGGCGACAATATATTCATGGTCGATACTATTGATTTTTGGATGAGCCAAACGATCCTGGAGCTGCTTAATAAAATATGATGAATAACCGACATTTAGAGTGCCAGGTTTTGCGAGTTTTTTGGCGCCATGTAGAATTTGGCCAACTATATGTGCAGATTCGGCGTAAGCATCGCGGCCTGCATAGGCGAGATGTCCTGAAATAAGGTTTTGATGGATAAACTGAAATTTTCCGAGATTGATTTCGGAAAGGCCTAGTGGATCAAAGAAGCTGCCACACATAAAATCACCAGAATTGCACCAAGTGCCAATTTTACCAGAGAACTTGGCGTTTGGTAGATAAGGTTTTTGCGCCCCTAGGATGCCATGCTCTACGTTGCAATCGGGGACATTAATACGATAATCAGAATGTATGCCATGATAACATGGTTTATCCTTACCTTCTCCTTCTGGGAGATGTAATTTTGGATCACCGAAAGTTGAGAGGTGGATAATTTTTTCGGGATCAAGTGTGCGAATGGCATGACTCATCACGATGGCACCTTGAGAATAGCCACCGAGAATAAATTTGGTATTTGGGCAACGCTTGGTGATGTCGCGATATAAGGCATGCATCTCTTTAATGCCTGTAGTGACACTATGATTGAAATAATCGTTTTTACCAGCGTTAAAATATGTGTCGGTAATAGCTTTTAAATTTTCAACACTGACCGCGGGGTATTGATAGCCATAGCGATTTGATTCTCCTAGATCGTAAAAATCATGGGTTTTGTTTGCTGTTTGTAATACTCCAATAAGACTATCTTTAAATTTTTGATAATTAATATTGGTCTTAGCTTTTTCTCCCGAACCACGGGCGAAAACGACTTGAATATCTTTACATTCTACGGATTTTGAATTGACCGTGGCTAGCGGTATAAGATTAGCTACACAAATAGCTAATGCACTGGAAAAATAGAGAAAACGCGGAGTTTTTTGGGGTATCTTAGGCTTAATTTTGGGTTTTTTACAAACAACAAAATGAGACTGTCTGGATGAGGACATAATTTCCTTTCTATTTTGTATTTTCGGTAAAAGTTCTAATTTGATTATTGGCTGAAATGAAAAATAAAACAAGTGAAAATGAGTAAAAATGGTGGAAAAATGAACTTTCTTCTCTGTTATTTTAAGAAAAAATTAGTTAAGCATAAGCAAGTTATGAAGAATGAAAAATAATCAAAAAAAGAACCACTACGGCTCTGGGATAAAAATATTTTATTTAAAACTAATTTTTGAGTTTTGGCAAGACTAGTTCAGCGATTTTTTCTGGAACCTCGTAATTAATGAGATGGCCGGTCTGAGGAATGAAGTCTACTTCGGCATGAAATTTTTTGGCAATTTCCCTTACTTTACGGGACGGATTCATGCGATCTTTACTACCAGCGATAAAGTAGGCCTGTTTTTTGAAATTGAAATCGGAAATTGAATGGGACATGGAGAAAACAGCGGCACGTATTTCGTCTCTAACAGAAGTAATTTTACGCGAGCATTTATAGGTGAGATCAAGAATTTGACGTTTTTTAGAACGATGGGCACTAGCGATGAGAAATTCCGTGCAGACATAGCCGACAAATTTATTTGGCACAAGTGTCATCAGTGGAATAAGTGGCAGGATGAATTTTGGTGGGTGAGTGGCAATGGGGCTAAGGAAAAAAATTTTATCATGAATGAGATGACTATATTTTTCGGCCGTGGCGGCAGCGAGAATGGAACCCATGGAGTGACCAATGAGGATGGGGTGATCTAGATGATTATCGAGAATATAATTAGCGATAAAATCAGCATAGCCATCTTTGGTAAAATCGTTAAAAATTGGCAAGGTTTCGTCTTGGGTGTTAAAAGCTGGTGGTATGTCAGGGCTAAAGACCTGGTACCCCTCAGCTTCGAGTAGCTTTTGAAATTCGGCCAAACCTAAATGATTGCCACGAAATCCGTGGATAAGAAGAATAGGTGGTTTTTGGTCGGATTTTTTCATAAATTAAACAGCTTTAATTTTTTCGAGTGCGTTCAAGATACCTTCGCGGTCAAAACCAAGAACTTGAATAGGATTTTTGTCGGACTCATCAGTAATAATAGTGATAGGAACCGCAGAAATGCCTGGAAAATTACTGGCATCAAGTTCGACATATTCAAGATTTTTTTGCTCTAACCAATCAATAAGAGCGTGGCAGTAGCCGCAAGTAGGACTCGTAATGACTTTGATCATAACATCCTTTCATAGTTAATTATTATATTATTCTAAAACAATTTAGGAAAAACCACAAGGTTTAAGCTAGAGTGATTTGGCTTTATCGAGTTGAGGGTCTTTGTCTTCGGTAATATCCTGAACCGTGCGATCAACTTCGACGTCTGGCTTGATGCCGGTCTTATTGATTGAGGAGCCGTTTGGGGTATACCAGTGGGCGGTGGTCACCTTAAGCTTGCCGCCATCGCTGAGGTTGAGCATGGTTTGCATGACACCCTTACCGAAGGAAGTCATACCAACAATGGTGGCTTTTTGATGATCTTTGAGGGCACCAGCGACGATTTCGGAAGCAGAGGCGGTAGATCGATTAATAAGAACGATGGTTTTGGTGTCCTTAAAAATAGGATTTTTGCCACGAGGAACGTAGTCAGTTTTGTCGTCATTATGGATAGATTTTTCAATCATAAATTTATCGCCACCATTAAGCCAGAGTGAGAGCATTTCGCCGGCAGCAGAGACATAGCCACCTCCATTATTGCGAAGATCAAGAATGACTTTATTAACCTGTTTGGCTTTAGCTTGTTCAGCGAGTTTGCGTACAAGAGAGCCGGTATCTTCGGCGAAACGATAAACAGAGATGATGGCGGTTTTATCACTATAGGAAATATCGGCAGAGACATTATTAATTTTTTCACGAGTCATTTCGAAAGTTAGAGTGTCGGTGCCACGGAGTATTTCAACTTTTACCTTGTCTCCGGCTTTGCCGCGGAGTTTTTTGGCGACCTCTTCGGTGGTTTTACCATCTACGCTTTCGTCGCCAATTTTCATAATACGATCACCTGGTTTAATGCCGGCCTTACGAGCAGGATTGTCTGGAAGTGTACGTACTACCACCGTGTGATTATTGCGAAAAGTTAGCTCCATACCAACCCCGGCTTCATTAATTTCACCGTTGAGGTCAGATAAGAATTCGTCCCCCTCCTTGGCGGTAAGATAAGTAGTATATGGGTCATCTAGGGCGGCGGCAATACCACGCTTGGCGCCAGTGAGGGCATTTTCTTCGGTGACGGCGCCATCATAGAAAGATTTTAATTCAGTGTAAATTTCATTAAGAGAATCCCAATTAGCCTGTTCGCTTTTACGAAAGCCAATATAAGGTGAAAAATTTGTAATAATGAATTGCCAATTAGAACCAACAAAAAATCCTGCAACGAGGAAAATAAATGAGGTGATAATTGAAGTGCTAAGATTGATTTTTCGTGGTTTCCACTCTGTTTTCATTATTTAATTATAGCATAATCGGGAAAAGGGTATTCTTTTAATTCTTAGAAAAATACCACCGAATGGAGGGTGGTATTTTAGTAGTTCCTGGTTGATCAGAAAGAGTTTAGTCGAAATGGATGTAGCTAGTGAATTGATTTGGACTGACGCGAGTACGGACGCCGAAGTCACCCCATTGACCAGACTTGGACGAGTATGGGTTGTTATATTCAGAGACCGTAATAGTGCCATCAGCATTAACAGATTCAACCCAGGCTACGTGACCGAATTGACCACTAGTGGTTTGAGCGATAGTGTGGGCAGCAGGTACGCGGTCAACACGGTAGCCACGGGCGCGAGCGGCAGCGGCCCAGCTATAAGCGTTACCCCAACCGGTAATACGAATGTTGCGGCCATAGTATTCGACAGCCTTGTAAGCGGCGTAGCTGGTACATTGGCAAATGTAGTAAGAGTCTAGAACGCCAGCAATATTGTCACGAGGGCAAGAATATCCGTAATTGCCAACAAATGCCCCGTAACTGTTAAAACCGTCAGCTTTGGTACCGAATCCAGCACTAGTGGAAGCGCGGGAGAGATATTCCTGATACTCTTTATTAATTAACTTAATCTTTTCTTCCCTGGAAGCGGCAGCTTCTGCAGCGAAGGAAGCGGCATTATCTTTATACTTTAAAATTAATTCCTGTTGCTCAGCTTTTTTATCTTCGATAGCCTTGCGCTGGATTTGTTGGTCTAAAATAATGCGGTCAATTTCAGTCTTTTGCTTTTCGAGATCGTCTTTCATGGTCTTTACATTTTGAGCTGAGGAATTCACCTGGTCTTTAGCGGTGTCAATGCGAGATTTCTTTTCGGCAAAATCTGAAAGTGAGTTACTGCTGGCTAGTACCATAATAGCGTCGGTTTCACCTTCAAGGTGAATATTAACTAGCATATTTGCAAGAGCTGCACGTTGAAGTTTTAACTTCTTGATGGTGTCTTCAATCTTGATTTTGAGGTCACTTGCCTCAGCTTCGTTCGCCTTTATACGTGCTTCGTAAACGATGATTTCCTGTTGCATACGTTCGACTTCGCCTTCGAGAGTGACAGCGGCTTTAGCGGCTTGGTTGGCTTTTTCAGCGGCTTCGACTTCAGCTTTTTTAGCGGTACGACAGGCGGCGCTAGTACAATAGGCCTCATTCTCTACTGCTGAAACGTTAGAATCGTTCTTTTGAATGAATGGAATAGAGCCTAAAATGAGCGCAAAAATTAGGGTAAAAATAAGAGTACGGCCTTTTTTCATGGTTTTGACTTTACGATAATTTCTTGTGCTTCTTCGAATCTTAAAATTGTTTTTTATTTTGCTCATTAAACTATACTCCACTATAATTTAATTTGTTATTTTGGCATCTTACGATACTTTTGCTATATTTTAGCACAGAATAATATGAAAAGGCAATGCTTATTTTGACTTGGTGAAGGAAAAAGCTCTGCTTATTTTGAGCAGAGCGGAATAGTGCTGTTTGATATTTTGAGCAGAGCGGAATGAAGAGAGTGGATTTTTTAAGCTAAGCGGAATATTTAGAGACGTTTTAGGTATTTGCGGACGGCAATGGAGGACGAGAGGAAGGCAATAAAGATACCGAGTAAGGTGAGGGCTAGGCCGATCAGAAAGATACTTGGTGAATTTACGAAACTAGAAACTAGGGTAACATCAATGTCATAGCCACTGAGTTTTGGGGCAATGATGCGGAATAGGAAGAATCCGATGATGGTCGATAAAATACCGGCAAAGAAGCCAGACATAATCGCCTCGATAAGAAATGGTCCACGTATGAAATGATTATCGGCGCCAACTAGTTTCTCCATGTAAATTTCTTCACTACGAGAGTAAATAGCCATGCGGATGGTGTTGAAAATGACCAGAACAGAGATAACTAGAAGAATGAGAGAAATGGCGAGACCACCAGTTTTAGCAATGTTGGACCAAGAAGTAATAGTTTCAATAGCGGTGTCATTAGTGTCGTATGTCGGTTCCTTTTTTGGATCGAGATTTTCGTGAACTTCCGAATCGGTATTAACGATTTCCTTAATGGTGTTAAGTTTATTAGTATCGTAGACTTTGATGCGAAGCGCGGAAGGCATAGAGGAAAGCATAAGTTCTTTCATATCTGGGTCATCAAGGGTAGAAAGGAGGTTATTTTCATTATTTTTCTTAGTTTCCTCGACGAATTTATTGAATTCTTCCTCGGTAGTAGTATAGGAAATTTGACGAATATTAGAGTCGGCGGAGAATTTTTTCTTGATTTTTTCAAGCGTAATAATTTCGGTATTAGGTTTAAAATAAATGGTAATATCGACTTTTTCGCGCATTTTATCGGCGGTAGAAGATAGTACCAAGCTAGCAGTGGCGGTAGCAAAAAGCAGTGTTAAAGTGAGAGTCATCACGAAAGTTGAAGTGATAGAAAGCCAAATATTACGACCATAGCCGATGATGCCGTATTTCATGATGCGTAAATTAGTGCGAAGGAGATGTCCGCGACTGTTTTTCTGCATGGTTTTGAGTTTTCTTAAGGTTTCATTTTTTTGTTTCATGGGCTTCCTTATTGAATTAAACGGTGATTGCGCGAGCGTTTGGTTTGGTTGGATTCGGGCGGCCTGGAGCTGGTGATGGAATTGGAATTTTCGTGAGGAATTCTGAGCTGTGAGCGTTGACTATCGTGGTAAAGTTCGGTTTCTCGTCGAGGGGTGGTCTCGCGGCGATTGGGTTCGTAAGACGGAGCGGTTTCGCGGCGAAGCTCAGCTTCGGCGGTTTTATAAAGATAAGAAGTTGGGCGCATGTGGCCTGGTTGTGGTAAATCGGAAATACCGTCATTATCGGTGTCAAGGCGATAAATACCATGCTCTTTTTGGTCGGAAATAATCTTACCATCACGCATAGTGATGACGCGTTTTTTCAAGAGATTAACAATATTGGCGTCGTGGGTAGTGACTAGAATAGTGGTGCCGTAATTGTTGATTTTCTGTAATAAATCAATAATTTCCTTAGAGGTTAAAACATCGAGGTTGCCAGTAGGCTCATCGGCAATGAGGATCTTTGGTTGACGAGCGACAGAACGCGCAATCGAGACGCGCTGTCTTTCCCCACCGGAGAGGTCGGCTGGAAAACGATTAGCTTTATCGGAGAGGCCGACAAGGTCAAGTACTTTTGGTACGGTATTTTCGATTTCGTGATTCGACATGCCGGCAATTTCAAGAGCGAAGGCGACGTTTTCAAAAACTGTACGGGACGGTAATAATTTGTAATCTTGAAAAACCACACCGATGCGACGACGATAATCTGGAATATGGCGACGTTTCACATAATCAAGATCGATGCCACCGATGATAATCTTGCCGGAATCTGGAGTGGCTTCCTTGGTAATCATCTTCAAGAGAGTAGACTTACCGGCACCGGATTTACCAACCAAAAAAACAAATTCATTAGCACTAATATGCAAGGAAATATCATCGAGAACAGCGCGGGTGCCCTTACCGTAACGCTTGGTGACATGATCGAACAATATCATACTCTTATATTACCATAAACGGTAAGAAAATGGAAAAGGCGGAGAGAAAGCGTTTAGTTATTACTACCAACTAGAGACTCGAGATAGGCGTCGATAAAATTGTCAATTTTGCCGTCAAGCACGGAATCTACATCGGTTTCTTCGTATTTGGTGCGAGTATCTTTGACGAGTTTATAAGGTTGCATAACGTAGTTGCGAATTTGTTGACCCCAGCTGGCGGATTCACCGGCACGTAATTGATTAATAGATTCGGCTTGCTGGTCTTGCTGCATTTTAAGTAGTTTGCCGCGAAGGATTTCCATGGCTTTTTCGCGATTTTGGAGTTGAGAACGCTCGTTTTGAATAGCGACGACGGTATTAGTCGGTAAGTGGGTGATGCGAATGGCGGAGTTGGTGGTATTGACAGATTGTCCACCATGACCACCGGCATGATAAGTGTCAATACGGAGGTCTTTTTCATCGATTTTTAGATCATCTTCGCTATCGAGAATCGGCAGAACTTCCACTAGTGAAAATGAAGTTTGGCGCAGATTGTCGGCATTAAAAGGTGAGAGGCGCACTAGACGATGCACGCCATGTTCGGATTTGAGGTGGCCATACATTTCGGGGCCATGAACTTCGTAAACGGCAGTCTTGATACCGGCTTCTTCCCCTGTACTACGCTCGATTAATTCAATGTCGTAACCATGTTTTTCGAAAAACCTTAGATACATGCGCTCCAAGATGCCCGCCCAGTCCATAGCCTCGGTGCCACCGGCGCCAGCAGTAATACGAATAATGGCATCTTTTTGATCGAGTGGATCGGTGAAGCGGAGAGATTTTTTGAGTTCAGCGTAAGTTTCTTCGTGGGCGATAAGTTGGGCCTCGATTTCCTCAGCGAGATCTTCGGCGGAAAGTTCGATTAATTCATGCAGGTCGTTCGCTTGAGATTTGAGAATTTGCCAGGTGCTAAGTTCGCTTTCGAGTTTTTTGAGTTCAGTATTGACGGATTTGGCACGAGCAAGGTCGTTCCAGAGTTCAGGCTTGGCGGATTCTTCTTGAAGATGGGCGAGTTTAGCGAATTTTTCATCAAGACTTAGCTTAGCCCAGGTATCATCAATTCCCTCTTGCAAGAGAGTGAGGCGTTTTTCGAGGTTATTCATATAAATATTATAACTGATAAAGTGACAGGAGATGAGGAAATGTGGTATAATAAAAAACACATTGGAGATTCGCCAAGTGGTAAGGCAGTGGGTTCTGGTCCCACCATTCGGGGGTTCGAATCCCTCATCTCCAGCCAATTTGAAATTATTTTCCCCTAGACTCTATAGTCTAGGGGGATTTTTTTTATGTAGCTAAATAATAGTTAATGTATTGCTTATGGAATTGATGTTAATAGTTAGTGGTGGCGGATATTTTATCGAAAAGATACTATAATATTTTTATGGTTGTCTATGATACATATTTGCCGGCAGAATTAGAAAGGATTTTATCTAACTTGAAATTGGAAGGGAGAACTATTACTAAAATCGAATCTCCTAGCTATGTTTTTAGTTCCATAAAAAAGGACAGACTCGATGCTGAAACAGGAAAATATGAAACCTGGTATAAGGATGCAGAGATTGATATGTTAACTTTATTAACGTTGGATGACGGGAGGCGTATTGGTTTTGATTTTAGTTCGGCTTCTCATGTTTCTGTACATATAAACCCGGATTTTGATATAGAGAAAGAAGCAGAGTGTAAAGAAGGTGATGTATCCGTTGCTAGTATATTCTCAAATATTGTTGGTAAGAAAATAAAAGATTTTTATGTCAAAAAGGATGATGATGTGAATAAAATTCTTAAACATGGTGGCTTTATTGATGGGGGATTTAATTATAATCAAGATTTTTTTATCACGCACCTCGGTATTAATCTTGAAGATGATGGGTGTCTATATTTTGAAAATAATATTGACTTCACGTTGGTCTGTTGTAAGAATATTTAAGTTATTGTGGACGTAAAAATGATATTCTGATGTGGGTAATATTTAATGAAAGAAAAATCCCTAAATCTTGCGATTTAGGGAGCATAATCTTTGTGGCTGGATCGGCAGGATTCGAACCTGCGAATGCTGGGACCAAAACCCAGTGCCTTACCGCTTGGCGACGATCCAATCTGTTATATTTTAGCACGAAAATTGATTTTTCACAATAAAATTAGTGCTAATGGAATGCCTTGTTTGGGGGGGTCTAGAAGTAAGGGTGCAGTGCTTAAGTTAGATTTAAGGGGGTAGTACTTAGGTTAGACTTCGTAATAGTGTATGGCGCAGTTTGGGTAAGGTTCGTCGATAATATTATCGTAAAGGAATGAGTAAAAAAGTTGTTCAGCGGTGCCACCGCGCAAAACGAAATCAATCAGGCGAAGAAAATCACCGTGAGAAACGATTAAAATTGTGGAATCTGCGGAGTTATTTTTGAATAATTCATTTTTGATAAAATCTTCTGCGCGCAGGTACATGGAATGAATACTTTCCATGTTAAATCTTTCACTATTGAAGCGATCTTTCCAGCTAATGCTGTGTAATTTTTGACTATCCTTCCCTTCGAAAATACCAAAAGCGCGCTCGACAAGACGACGATCGTATTGAATGTGGCAGAGATTCTGATGGTCAATGTGTTGGGTTTTAGGGTCGAGGTGTCCGGTGACGATTTGGGCGGTTTTGCTAGTTCGCATCAGAGGTGAGGCGTAGCAGTGATCAAAATGCACATCCTTTAGTTGACGTTTGATCTTGAGGGCTTGTTTGACGCCAGTGGTATTAAGATTGGTATCGAGCAAGCCAGCGCTCACACCTTGTTTATTTGCATCGGTTTCGCCGTGCCTTAGAGTATAAATTTTCATGCTAATTTGCGGCTCCGTAATTATTTAAAAAATCTTTGAAGAAAGGTTGGTTTTCGTAGGTTTGATTATAATTGAAATTACTTTCAGGCACCGGGAATGGAAGGTTAGCGTAGAGTGGTTGCCAATAGCTGGAATTACTTGAAAGTGCTTTAGAGGTACGGGAAGAAAGTGGGTTTTTCAAGAGATTGCCGAGGCCGAGACGTTTGGTGGCTTCAGAGAGGCCGGAGATGAGGCCGCCGTTATTTTCTTGATTAAATTGTTTGAGGTCTTCAATGAGAATTGGCGGAGAAGCCATGCGATGATGATAAGCGGTGCGAAGTTCGTCAACTTCGCCGACGCATTCAAAAGGCTTCATGGTATTATCGACGCCAAGCAGACCTTTGAAGGTATTGAAAAGTTCAGGTTTTTTGAAGAGATCTTCATCATTGAAAAGGGATTGAAGATATTGAGGTGGGACAAAGGGACAGAAAAGTAGATAGGAATTGGCGCATTTGGCACATTTGCCACACCATTTAAGGGTAGAATTTTGGTTCTTTTGCTTATAGTTGGCTTCGTTGCAGGAGCTGAAGCTGTAGCCATACTCTTTCCAACATTTTTGCACAAAAAGTTCAGCAATTTTTAATTCGGTATATTGACGGATGATTGAGCCGACATGAAGTTCTTGGGAGAGATAACGGCGCACATATTCGGTGAAGAAACGTTCGGCATCCCAGGTTTTGGACCATTGATGATTGACCGGGAGATCGCCAATCATAGCATGAGGTTCGGCGCCTTCGTGGCCAATACTAGTAAGGACTATATTTTGGTTATTCAAGATAGCCTGGATAAGAGCGAGGGCTTCGACGATGAAGGTAACCGGAACGTGGCCATTGAGGCCGTGGGATTTTTGTAGATGGGCAATATCAATCTCGCGATAAACGATACTGGCGTTCATATGGGTGAAAGAATCGCCAAGCGTATCGATGACGTGAGGATGTGAAAGACTTGGGTCACTAGTGACATACCACGGTTCAAACGGAATATTCTTCTCTTTAAGTAATTTCGCAACCAGTAGACTGTCTTTGCCGCCAGATTGTAGGGCGAGGTTACCCTGACCATTGTATTTTACAGCTGGCTTGGCTTGATAATTAGGAGTCGGCTGAAAATGAGCTAAATGGGCACGGGTGAGGCGGTTTTCGAAAGCGTATTGGCTGAGCCCTTCTTGATAAACTGTGCTAAAAAATTGTGCTTGAAAAGCATCGATGGGTACATCGAGTTTGACTGCAGGAGTCGGATGAGTTTTATAATAACTGGTACCAATCAGAATAAAGGCCAGGAACATTGCGCTGTCGAGCAGCTGATCAAGTGCAGGATCGGTGGTAGGATTGAAACGGTATTTTTTGTCAGCGTCGGATTTTTTGGCGAAATGAATTTTTTCAGTGAAGAAAATATTATCGATTCCCTGGTAGACGAAACTAGCGGTAAGAGTGGAGCGATCGAGATAATAGCTGACAAAACGAAAAACTGGGTTCCCAGAGGAAGGCTGATTATTTGAATTAGAAAAACTAATAGCGTTTTCGTTCATTACATTAATTTTATCAAAAATGGGAGATTTTGGTAGATGGTTATGGTTATTTTAGGTTTGAGAGATTTTGGTAGATGGTTATGGTTATTTTAGGTCTTTCACGAGAGCTTGGAACTGCTCGCCGCGATCACTAAAATTTTTAAACATATCAAAGCTGGCGGCGCCTGGACTCATCAAAACGATGGCTTCTTTTGGGCAGTTTTTAGAAATTGGTAGACAAAGATCGTAATTACTAGCGACGAGCTCAGCCTGAGTTTCGGCAAGTTTCCTTGCGATATTGACGGCTTCTTCAAGAGTTTCGGCAAAGCAATATTTTTCTGGGTCTTCACCTGCGGCGAGTCGAGTTTTGGTTTCGCCGATGAGAATGATTTTCTTGAGATTTTTGGCGGAAAAGAAGCGCTGCTTCATCTCGGTGAGATCGAGCCCGCGGTCAAAACCTCCGGCAATCAAGAAGGTAGGATAATTTTCGAAGGCAGCGATGGCGACATCGGCGGCTGGGAAGGCGGAAGAATAATTGTCGTCATAATAGCGTACGTGATTGAGCTCGCGGACGAATTGCAAGCGATGTGGTAAACCTTGGAATATATGGAGTCCGTCAGCAATTTTTTGATAGATTTCGTGGTTTTTCGGCAAGAAAAGCTCGTCATAAGAAACATTAAGTAGAGCAAGTACGGCCAAAATGGCAGCTTCGGCATTTTCGCGATTGTGTTCGCCAGGAATTTGTAACTGATCAAGTAGTGTGTTTAATTCTTCGAGATGGGATTTGATTGGGTAAGAGAACTTTTGGCCCTTACTAAGTTCACCGATGGTTTCAGAGTATAGGTTATTGGCGTAGTAAATACAGGAATCTTCAGTGGTCTGATTCAAAACGATATGAGATTTGGCGTCGACGTAGTCATCAAAATCTGGATGACGGTCGAGATGATCAGGCTCAATACGCAACACTACAGAGATGTGAGGAGATTTTTCGAGATCCCAACATTGGAAGCTACTCATTTCGTAAACCACGATATCTTTTTCGGTGATTTGATCGAGTTCAAGAATGGCGGGGTTGCCAATATTGCCAACCAGATGGACATGCTCGAATTTTTCGGAGAATTCACGCAAGATTGACGCAATAATGGAGCAAGTAGTCCCCTTACCTTTAGTACCGGTGACGCCGATAATTGGGGCTTTGACGTGACTAAAGAAATAATTAGTCATGGTGGTCCAATTATCGACTAGGAGAGGCGCTTTTTGCTTAGCGATGTAGTATGGGTGAACAGAAGGGCTACGAAAAACCAGATCAAAATTTTCTAAACCAAAAGAATCTAGATCTTCATCGGTGAATTTTTCGAAAAAAGTAATTTCATCTTGCTTAAAATATTCGGCGACGGCGTTACCTTCCACCCCTTTACCTAAAACTGCAATTTTCATAAGTCTATTATAGCACTCTGGCAGAATTTAGCTTGAACTAGAAAACCAGACAATTGGCTAACTGATTGATGATTTGCTTTTCGACGGAGCCAACTGCGACCATGGCATGAATACCGGAGCCGGCAAATTCGCGGGCTAGTTCGACGATCAGAGGTTTGCTGATTTGTTTAATAATATTTGGAAAATTATCATAAAATTCGACTTTTTCGGTCATAAAATAATCATCGGTATAGTAGTCGGAAATTTGACTGACGGTCTGGGCGCCCATTTGATAGCGACCAAGAGCGTAGGTTTTTACGGCTTCAATATCGGTGTCAGAAATCTCACCATTGAGAGCCTTAATCATTTCGAGCTGAATTAAGGTGAAGAGTTCTTCGGAAGTTTCGAGGTTAACTTCGCCGTCAAAATCCCAGGAAGAATAATGATTAGTGCTATTAATTCCACTGCCCATACCATAGACTAGGCCACGGCGACGAGCTTGGCCAAAAATGCGACTACTCATAGTGCCATTCAGTAGGTGATTAAGAGCGCCCATGGCCTGAGTTTCTTCGGTGGAGAGGCGTCTCGGGGTAATCATGGAAAAACCAAAGGTGATATTGCTGGCGTCTTTTCGCTTAATCAGGACGGCATTAGATGAATGTAGTTCGTCGACAGGAATTTCGAAACGTTCACCGGGGCTTAATTCCCAGCTTTCGAGGTTACGAATAATTTCTTTTTTACGATGCTTGGTTTGGCCAGCAATAATAAAACGCATATTGTTCGCGGTGTGAGTGCGGCGGTAATGCTCATTAATGTCATCGAGTGTGATGTTATTGATAGTGGAAAGACGTTCGCGAAGATTTAAGACATTCTCACCGATGGCTTTTTGGAGGCGCGGCCAGAGTAGACGGCCATAGTCATTCATATAGCCAGTGAGCTCAGCGCGGACGTTACCTTTTTCACTTTTTAACTCTACTTCATTAAATTTTGGTGAAGTGATAGCAATGCGCTTAAGGTCTAAGATGCGGTCCCATTCAAAATCCGCACATTCGGTTTCATAACAAACAGAGTAGTCTGAAGTCCAAGCGTTATGGTAGGCCCCGTTCTTGGTGAATTCTGCTTCGTAGGTAGATTCATCAGGGTATTTAGCATTAGCGCCGAAGCTGAGATGCTCAACAATGTGAGCTATCTCGTAAAGTTCGGGACTTTTGGCGAAGCGCATACCGCCACGAAATTGGACTTTCATGTTCATGACGGAAGCCCCCGGTACGTCAATTAAAAGACCTTTGGCGCCGTTTTTTAATTCGATTTCTTCAATGGAATGTTTCATGTTTAACGGCGGCCGTGCTTTTTGTTTTGACGTTTAGCTTTTTTCTGTTTTTTGGCTTTATTGCGCTTTTCGCTGAGGTTAGCGGATTTGGTTGGTTTTTGGGAAAATTCGCTATCGAGATTTTTTTCACCAGCTTCGATAGTATTCACACCACGGTTAGTGGCGGATTCGGCCATCTTGGTGAGTTCAGTGTCGTATTCTTCCCCGTCAATCGTGTCGGTGGCGACCGCTTCTTGTGGGGTGATAGAAAGGAGAATCTTTAAGACTTCTTCGCGGAGGTTCTTTTGGAGACCTTCGAAAAGTTTTTGAGATTCGGTGCGATATTCGACTAGTGGGTCACGTTGACCGATCGAGCGCCAGTGGATACCTTCACGGAGGTACTGCATGTTTTCGAGGTGCTGCATCCAGAGAGCGTCGAGGACCTTGAGGTAGACTTCGCGTTCAATTTTGCGCATAACGTCGGCGCCGAATTCGAGCTCTTTGGTAGCGTAAGCTTCTTTGACGGCAAGAGTGGCAAGTTTGGCGCGCTCTTCCGCTTTACGTTTGAAGCCAATTTCAATAATTAGGTCACGATCAAGATCGAAAACAGATTGGAAGTCTTTAATGAAGTTGTGATTGACGCGGATGCTTTCGGCGGTTAAATCAGCGACGGCTTCCTTGATGAGGCGATTAATTTCGTCAGAGATATTTGCCCCTTCGAGAATCTTGCGACGCATGAGATAAACAATACGACGGTGGCGATTGATGACGTTGTCATACTGCACCACGTTCTTACGGGAATCGAAATTGAAACCTTCGATACGCTTCTGGGCGGCTTCGAGCATCTTAGTAACGCTACGATTCTGGATCGGGGTGTCTTCATCGATACCGATGCGGTTGAGCATGGCGCCAATTTGGTTGCCTTGGAAGATGCGCATAAGGTCATCTTCACAAGAAACGAAGAATTGGGTGATGCCTGGATCGCCTTGACGACCACCACGACCACGGAGCTGATTGTCGACACGACGGCTATCGTGGCGTTCGGAACCGATCACTACGAGACCACCAAGTTCCTTAACTTCATCGGTGAGCTTAATATCGGTACCACGACCAGCCATATTGGTGGCAAGAGTGATGGCGCCTTTTTGGCCAGCTTTTTCCACGATGGCGGCTTCACGCTCGTTGTTTTTAGCGTTAAGTAGTTCGTAGGAAAGTCCAGCTTCATCGAGGTACTTAGCAATTAGTTCATTCTTCACGATACTGGCGGAACCGATCAAGACTGGTTGGCCTTTTTCGTGGAATTTCTTAACTTCTTCGACAATGGCGCGGAGTTTGCCAGCTTCAGTGCGGAAAATTAGATCATCCTTATCGATACGAATAATTGGACGGTTAGGTGGAATCTGAATAACATCAAGCGCGTAGATTTGCTGGAATTCTTCAGCTTCGGTAAAGGCAGTACCCGTCATACCAGAGAGCTTATTATAAAGACGGAAGAAGTTCTGGAAAGAAATGGTCGCAAGAGTCATAGATTCTTCTTTAACCACGACACTTTCTTTGGCTTCGATAGCTTGGTGGAGGCCTTCACTGTAGCGACGACCTTGCATGAGGCGACCAGTGTTTTCATCAACAATAATCACTTCACCAGAGTTAGTGACGACATAGTCGCGGTCACGCTGGAAAACTACCTGAGCGCGTAAGGCTTGATCCATATGATAGACCAAGCGAGTATTGTCGGCAGAGTATAGATTGTCGATGCCGAGCATGCGTTGGATTTTTTCGATACCATCGTCAGTCAGTGAGACGGAACGATGCTTTTCGTCGAGTACGTAATCGTCTGGGCCGAGGTGGGAGGCGATTTTAGCAAATTGATAATAAGAGTCTGGGTTATCGCCAGCTGGAGCGGAAATGATTAATGGGGTTCTGGCTTCATCAATAAGAATTGAGTCAACCTCATCGACGATGGCAAAATTAAGTTCGCGTTGACGGAGGAAATCGACTTCGTTGACCATGTTATCACGGAGATAGTCGAAACCAAATTCATTATTCGTACCGTAAGTCACATCAGCTTGATAAGCTTGTTTTCTAGTGCAAGGTTTCAAGTGCTGCATACGCTCATCGGTGTGCTCTTCGTTGATATATTCTGGGTCATAAAGGAAGCTTGCATCAGCAATAATTACACCTACACTCATGCCAAGGAAGTGGTAAACTGGAGCATTCCAACCGGCATCACGCTGTGCGAGGTAATCGTTCACGGTGACAACGTGGACACCACGACCAGTTAAGGCATTTAAGAAGGATGGTAAAAGGGCGACTAAAGTTTTACCTTCACCAGTTTTCATTTCAGCGACATTACCTTCATGAAGGACGATGCCACCGATCATCTGGACATCATAGTGGCGCATACCGAGAACACGCTTGGTAGCTTCGCGAACTAAAGCGAAGGTGTCTGGAAGAATTTCACTTAAAATTTTGGTTTCGTTACGTTCAAGTTTTTCTGATTTAACAGAAGTTGACTGCTTTTTATTATCACTAGCAGATTCAGCCTTTGTCTCAGATTTTTTGGCTGAAGCTTTTAATTTGGCGCGAGCGATATTGGCTTCGGCCTTCTTGTTAAGAGTGTCAAGACGTTCTTTTAGGACGTTGGTTTGAGCTTTGAGCTCGTCATCAGACATGGCTTCGTATTTTGGTTCGAGGCCATTGATGATTTTAACGATTTTGCGCATGCGGGTGAGATTTCGCTTGGCTGGGTCACCAAAAACACCCTGCAAAATACGGGTAGTGGTGGTTTTATCAGCTAATTTATCGGTTGGCTTGCGTTCTTTTTTAACTTTTGGAGCCTTAATTTTAGCTTCCTGAATTTTTTCAATTTTTTTCTGAGACATAAACAGTCGAAACCTCCAAATCGGAATAATATTATAGGGATATTTTATCATAAAAAATACATGTTTTTAAGAGAACATGTATTTTTAATTGAGTTTTAGTTTCTGAATTTCAGAGTAAAATTAAGAATTGGATTTTTTACCAAAAAAGCGGGAGAAGACCCCACGACGAAGATGTGGAGTGCTCTCGATTTTGTAACGACGAATTTGACCCATTAGCTTAGCCTCAATAATGTCGATGCCGGCGAAAATATTGGAACACTCGTCCTTAGCGGCGATGACTTTACCGCCTGGGATTTCCATGGCGGCGGAAATTTCATATTTATTACCGTGAGTGCGTCCGACTTCGGTGACGACGATTTTAGCAACCACATCTTTTTTGCTGCCGTGTGGCAAGTATTTGTCGAGTTTGCCGATACGTTTGACGGCATATTTATGAAAACTATCTTCAATTTTGTAATTGCTACCACTAATTTCAATTTTTTCGATCATAATTTCTCCTTATGGCTATTATAACATGTCTGTACCGAGGTATGGCTGCAAGACGGCTGGGACGCGAAGCTTACCACCTTCTTCGGCGAAGTTTTCGATAACCGCTACCATAGTGCGGGCGAGAGAAATGGCGGTGCCATTCAAGGTATGAAGCACTTCGACGGTGCCATCCTTACGGCGGACGCGAATATTAAGCCCGCGAGCTTGGAAGTCGGTGCAGTTCGAGCAGCTGGTGATTTCACGGTATTTTTGATCAACTGGAGACCAGTATTCAATATCGTATTTTTTGGCAGCTGGCGCACCAAGGTCACCGGCGGCGATATTAATAACGTGATATGGGATACCAATTTCCTGCCAGATTTCTTCCTCGATGGCGCGAAGTTTTTCATGAATTTCTTTACTTTGTTCAGGAGCACAGAAGGAGTACATCTCAAGTTTATTGAATTGATGTACGCGGAAGAGACCACGAGTGTGCTTGCCGTAGGCACCAGCTTCCTTGCGGAAACAAGCGGAAAAACCAGCATAGAAAAGTGGGAGTTTATCTTCGTCGATAATTTCGTCCATATGATAGCCGGTGATTGGCATTTCGGCGGTGGCAATAAGGGCGAGGTCTTCCCCTTCGATGTAATATTCGTCGCTTTGTTCAGAGCTACGTGGAGCGAAGCCAGTACCTTCGATCACGCGAGAATTGACTAAATCAGGCACATCCATGAGAGTGAAGCCATGTTCGACGATTTTTTTGATGCCGAATTGAATTAGGGCATTTTCGAGCAGGGCTAAGCCGCCTTTGACATAGTAGAATTTTGCACCAGCAACCTTGGCACCACGTTCGAAATCTACCCAATCACGAGAGACGGCGTAATCGAGATGATCGACGCCGGTAGTCTTGCATTCGCCCCATTTTTTGACTTCTACGCTGGCCGATTCGTCACCGAGTGGCACGTCGTCAAAAATCACATTAGGGACGGTTTTGAGTTTAAGATTTAATTCTTTTTCAAAATTAGAAAGATCGGCTTCCAGGGTACTAAGTTTTTCTTTGATTTCCTTACCTTTGGCGATTAGCTCGTCGCTAGGTTTGCCATTTTTCATTTTGGCGGTATTATCATTGCGCTCTTTGCGCAAGGCTTCAACTTGTTGAAGGAGAGTCTTTCTTTGGTCATCCAAGGCGAGAATTTCATCAAGATTGACGTTTTTGTACATTTTTTCTTTGATGGAATGTTCGACGAGCTCTTTGTTGTTGCGGATGAAATTAATGTCCAACATTTTTACCTCTTTTCTTTAATAATTTTAGTTAACGATTTTGAATTCTGAATTATGCGTGAGTGGAAGATTCGGCGGAATCTTCGGAGGTCTTTGATTCTTCAGATTCGGAAGTATTTTCAGAATTGGCGCGGCGCTTAATGATTGGGAATGGGACGGCCTCGCGGCCGGAGACGCCTTCAAGTAGCCAGAAATTACGTTCGGAGTTACCCCAACCACAGGCTGGTGGCATGCCGTATTCGAGCATTTCGACGAAATCTTGGTCGAGCATTTGAGCTTCACTGTCGCCGCCATCACGCATAGCTTGCTGTTCTTCGAAGCGAGCGAGCTGATCGAGTGGGTCGTTTAGCTCAGAATAACCGTTCCCCATTTCGGTGCCAGCAATAATAGGGTGAAAACGTTCGGTGACTAGAGGATTTTCGGGGGAAATTTTGGCGAGTGGGGAGAGTGAAAGAGGCTCTTCAATTAACCAGAATGGTCCGCCAGATTTTTTGCGAATCAACTTCCAAAGGTTGTCGATAAGACGTGAATCGGCCTGTGCGGCGGTGACTTCGACGCCGTGAGACTTGAGGATTGCAGTGATTTTGGCGCGATCTGGATTGAAAACGTCGACATCAAATTCTTCGCGAATCAGGTCGGCATATTTGATGCGTGGCCACTTATTAGAGAGGTCAATATCGAAACCATTAACCTAGAACTTGAGGGTGCCCCAAGTTTTCATGGCAACATATTTAATCATTTCTTCGTAAAAATCCATGCCGTCTTGATAATCTTCATAAGCTGCATAAGATTCAAAGGCAATATGTTCTGGTAGATGCTCGTCATCGACACCTTCATTGCGGAAGCGAGGTCCAATATCGTAAACTTTTTCAAAGCCAGCGCCAAGAAGACGTTTTAAGGGTAATTCTTGGGAAATACGAAGGTAAAAATCTTCACCGAGCGCATCCATATGGGTGACAAAAGGCGTAGCATCGGCGCCACCAGTGGTATGTTCAAGGACTGGAGTATTGACTTCGATAAAGCCGTGCATATTCATGAAATCACGGGTAGCTTGCCAGAATTTACTGCGGCGTACCATGCGTTCACGAACTTCGGGATTAACATTCATGTCGACATAGCGACGACGATAACGCTCTTCTTTATTGGTAAAGCCATCACGGCCTGGCATTGGGCGAAGAGTTTTGGTGAGAAGCTTGACGTAATTAGTAAAGAGTGAGATTTCACCGGTTTGAGACTTACCGACTAGACCTTCGGCTTCAATAAAATCACCGGTATCGAGAAGTTTGAGCTGTTTGGTGCCGATAAGACCTTCTGGAGTTTCGTCTTGCTTCATGAAAAGTTGAATTTCGCCAAAATAATCACGAATCTTAACGAAAGCAAGCTTGCCAAAGCTACGAATGGCAACAATGCGACCCGCAATAATCACCTTTTTACCATCAAGCTCAGCAAAATTATCCAAAATTTCAGAAATCTTGGTGTTGCGATCAGAGTGAGATGGATAAGGATTAATCCCCATTTCCTTTAAGGTAGTGAGTTTTTTAAGTCGTTCGTTGCGGTAGTCGTTTAATGTAGCCATAATTTTTCTTGTTAATTAGATTTTCATAATTTCGGCTTCTTTAGCCTTAAAGAGTTCGTCGATTTTAGCACTGAAATCCTTGGTGAGGTCGTCAATTTCTTTTTCGCTACGTTTCTTAATATCTTCGGAGAGATCTTCAATAGACTTGAGTTCTTTTCTAGCGTCGTCACGGATTTTACGGAGAGCCACCTTAGCTTCTTCAATCTTCTGAGAGGTAGTCTTGACGATTTCCTTGCGACGTTCCTCGGTGAGTGGTGGTACTGGGACACGAATTACGCGACCGTCGTCAGCTGGGTTAAGATTGAGAGTTTGATCAGCGCGAATTGCATTAGATATACCGGCAATGGTGGATGGGTCAAATGGGGTGATTAAAAGCATAGTAGCATCAGCGATGGTGACATTAGCTACTTGATTAAGTGGCATGTATTGACCATAAGCTTCGACCTTAATGCTGGAGAGCATGTCTGGATGGGCGCGACCAGTGCGAACTTTTTTGAGCTCCTGCTGGAAGCGGTCGATGACGGCTTGAAATGCAATTTTATATTCGGTGTTATCAAACATAATTTTTCCTTATATACTTATCTATATTTTATCACATCAGAGAGAAAAATACCCCTGATTCGGGGTATTTAACTTTTAGAGTGAATTCTTGAATTCTTCAAGGCCGATAAGCTTGGTTTCGCCAGTCTTACGGTCGGTGATTTCGACTTGGTTATTCTCCAAGGTTTTTTCCGAAATCACTACACGGTAAGGGATACCAAGAAGTTCTGAATCGGTGAGCTTTTCACCGATGCGCATATCGCGATCATCGAGCAAGATTTCTTTGCGGTGAGCATCGTGAAGCTCGTTAGTAAGCTTAGCGGCTTCATCGCCAAGACCGATCAAGTAATACTTGAAAGGTGCGATATTTTCTGGCCAAACGAGACCTTTTTCATCAGCAAACTTTTCAGCAATTACACCCATAACGCGGGAAACACCGATACCATAGCTACCCATGAAGACGGTTTTCTTTTCGCCATCCTTATCGTCATACTTAAGACCGATTGGATCAGAGAATTTGTAGCTGAGAGTAAAGATATTACCAACTTCGGCAGCGGCGGTAGAGTGAAGGTCTTCCTTTTTAACGCCGAGGTCATTTAGAACTTCATCGATTACGACTTCTTCGTTCAAGACAATAGACTTATCATCGTTGAAATAAATAACGTCTTCACCAACTGGAGTGATAGTCTGGAATTCGTGACTATACTTAGAGAAAGCACCACCAGAAGCGTAAGTTTCGTAGGTACAATCACCAAGACCGAGACGGACATAGATGCGCTTGTAGGCTTCTTCTACTTCGTGGTAGAACTTCTCGTGAGATTCTTTATCTGTAGAGAAGCTATAGAGATCCTTCATGAGGAATTCGCGAGTACGGAGAATACCAGATTTGGCGCGAAGTTCGTTTCGGAACTTGGTTTGGAATTGGTAGACGTAGACTGGGAGGTCCTTGTAAGAAGAAATGTATTTGGTCATTAAATTGGTGAGTGGCTCTTCGTGAGTAGGAGCGAGACCCAATTCACCGCCGGCATTAAGTTTAGTTTTAAACCAGACATCGATTACATCATCGCGCCAGCGATCAGTTTTGACCCAGGATTCGGGGTTCTGAAGCGCAGTCATTTGCATCTCCTGACAACCGATAGCATCGAGTTCGTCACGGATGATGTCTTGAATTTTGTTTAATGTGATCAATCCGAGTGGTAAGAAGTCATAAACACCGGCCATTTCCTTGTAAATGTAGCCAGCGCGGATGAGAAGTTCAGCGTTACGGCTGGTTTCTTCTTTTCCTACTTCACGGAAGGTCTTGATAAATGATTGACTTAACTTCATCCTTTACCTTTCCTGTTTAAAATAATAATATTTTAATTGTATCACAGAAAAATGAAAATAACAGAGATAAGTTGACATTTTTTGGGGCTTCGTGTATTTTTTAATGAGGTAATTATATTAAAAGAAAGATTGTATTTTTTATTCCTATGAAAAAAACAGTAAGTTTAACTCAAGATGGTAAGAAAAATCTTGAGAATGAGTTGAAAAGTTTGATTAAAATGCGTCCAGCGATTGCTGATCGTTTGGCGACGGCCCGTTCTTTTGGTGACTTGAAGGAAAATCAGGAATATTCTGATGCCCGTGCGGAACAACGCCAAGTGGAAGGTCGTATTTTGGAGATTCAAGAGATTTTGAAGAATGCGGAAATCATTAAGGCGGCTAAGGGTGGCAAAATTGCCGTAGGTTCGACAGTGAAAATTAAGATGCTTGGTAAAGAGCATACCTATTCTATCGTGGGCGCCGTAGAAGCTGACCCGTTAAATGGTCGTATCTCAGATATTTCACCAATTGGTAAAGCTCTGATTGGTAAAAAAGAGGGTGATGAATATACCCTACCAAATGGCAACAAGGGTGAAATTCTTGAAGTTGCTTAAACTTTTGGTTATTTTAAAAAATGAGGCCGAGCGGCCTCTTTTTTAATATATTTATTTAATTGAGGCTAGTATTAGGCCATAAAAAGAAAATAAAAGGCAATGGTGTTTTTTAGTATATGTAAAATAATTCCAGCATAAATCGTACCCGTGGTTTCGCGCATCAAGCAGGCGACCACGCTGAGTGCGAAGACGTCGACGCCGACGTTCCATTGTCCATGGAGAAAGCCGAAGAGAATGGAAACGATCAAAATTGAAGTAATTAGAGAATGTTTTTTGCGAAGTTTACCGTAGATGAGTCCGCGGTAAATAACCTCTTCGAGTATTGGCCCAAAAACTACCAGGGCAATGGCCGCAAAGACTTTGTTAAGTGGTGAGATTAGGGTTGAATAGAGGAGTGGTTGGTTCTCTGTAAGATTGAACCATGGAAAAACGGAGAAAAGTGCGGTAAGGATGGCAGAAAAGGCTAGATAGCCGAAAAAGCCGGCAATAGCGAGGCCGATATCTGAAAAGGTAACTAAATCATTAAGTCCAAGTTCATTACGGGTGACGGGATCCTTAAGCGATTTAATATGTTTTAAGGTAAAGAGTAAAAAGATAAAACTCAAAGAATAAACCAAGACAGAAAAAATTGTAGCAATGAATGGTGTTTTTAGAGTATCGGAACCAAGAATAATTAACATTGGCACCCCGACGATGAACTGAGCGGCATAAAAAGTGATGATCGCTAAGATCGGAAGATAGATTAAGTCTATGTTAGATTTTAATAATTTGACAAGTTTGCTTGAAAATGAAGTTTTTGATGGCATATTAATGGAAGATACGAATTAAATCTAAAATCGTGACAAGAATAAACATAGCAAAGAGGAAGAGGAAGGTAGAGGCGATGATTTTACCTTCAAGTTCAGTAGAAAGTTTCTTCTTGATTAATTTAGAGATGGTAATCATGGTCCAGCGGCCGCCATCGAGGGCTGGGATTGGTAGAACGTTCATACAGGCGAGAGAGATGGAAATGATGGCGGTGAGGAAAAGTAGCTCGGTGAGGCCAGCGCTAACGAAACTTGGGAAAATTACACCAATGATACCGACAGGTCCAGAGACGGATTCACCAGCTTTGGCGAGTTCTTGTTTGCCAGACTCTCTGGTTTCTTGGTTGCCGGTAATTTGCTTGGCGATTCCAGAGAAAAGATTTCGAATCATGTCGTAGAGACCACGGAAGGTTTCACCAGTAATCTGAGCGGTGGTACCAAGACCGATGAGCGGTGCATCGATTACGGAATAACGCGCGAGGAATTGACCGTCCATGCGCATGGAAATGCCAAGAGCTGGTGAATTATCTCCTGAATTTAAGGTGACTTCGTGTTCGCTGGTGATTTTAGTTTCTGGATCGAAGGTACGATAAATTACGGTTTGACCGAGATGTGATTTATTAAAATCTTGAACATCGAGCGTGGAGGTTAGTACTTTCCAGTTATCTTCATTCTTGGCTTTGGCATCGTGAATAATAGTATTAGTTTTCAGGGTGCTATGACTAGCTGGTGAATCTTCAATAATCTTATCGATATAGATTTTTGGCATAGTAAAATGCGCTTTTTCATTAATATTGAATTGATTATTCATGAATTGTGGCATGCCAGTGACAGCAAGAATGGTAAAAATCAAAATACCGTAAATCCAGTTCATAGTAACGCCACCGAAAAGAATCGCGGTTTTTTGAAGATAGTTAGTGGCGCCAAAAGTATGAGGCTTGGTTTCAGCGTCTGATTCCCCATCCATGGTGCAGAAGCCACCGAGTGGGAGGAGGTTAATGCTGAAAATTAAATAATCTTGTTTATAGAGTGGGTCATTTTTATATTCGGTGCTTGGAATGAAAAACCAGACGAACTTATCTTTTTTGGTTTTGTCTTTTCCCATGGCAAGGAGTTTTTGGAGACGTTTTTGGTTGACTTTGGCTTTAGATTCCGATTTAAGACTGTCATAGAATTTCTGGACTTCTTTGGCCGGCAGGTGAAGCCAGGCGAGCTTGCGTGGCGGTAAACCAATACCGAATTCATTGACTTTGACACCGGATTTTTTAGCCATAATGAAGTGGCCAAATTCATGAATGACGACGAGTAGTGTGAGGGCGATAAGGCCGATAAAAGCACCAAATAAAATATTCATATATCTATTTTAGCACAAGAAAAATAGAATAGGTTTTTCGCCTATTCTATTTTCAGGTTTGAATAAATAATTTATTCAGTGACGCCAAGTTCGATGCGCTTGAATTGCTTGACGGTGATGTTTTCACCAGTTTTAGCAATCATTTCTTTGATGAATTCTGCGACAGTCTTAGAATCGTCAAGGATGTAAGGTTGAAGCATCAAAACTTTGTCAGAGAAAGCTTTTTTAACTTGGCCAGAAAGAATTTGTTCCTTCATATTTTCTGGACCCTTGAAGTTAGCTTCAAATTCTTCCATTTTTGCCTTCATGGTTTCGGCTGGAATGTCTTCCTCGGAAACATAAAGTGGAGCCATAGAAGCAACTTGCATAGCAAGTTTGTGGGCAAGATCTTTAAACTCATCGGTGTTAGCGACGAAAGAAGTTTCACAGTTTACTTCGATGATAGCACCGAGACGGCCGTCATGAATGTAAGCGTCGACGATACCTTCGCGGGTTTCACGGTCACCACGCTTTTCAGCCTTAGTGAGGCCTTTTTCACGCATAGCCTTGAGAGCTTTGTCAAAATCGCCATCGGCTTCGACAAGAGCTTTCTTAGCATCGGTGAGACCTACGCCAGATAATTCTTTAAGTTTTTTGATATTTTCAATGGTAATTTCTGCCATTTTTATCTCCTTAATAGATGAAATTAGTTTTTGGCGGATTTGATAGCTTCGACGAAGTAATCGAGGATGAGTTTTTCAGCCTTGGTAGAGTCGTCGTTGGCTGGAATGACAATGTCGATATCGGTTGGATCAACATTGGTATCACAAATGGCGATTACTGGAATGTGAAGAGTCTTAGCTTCTTTAATAGCGTTCTTATCTTCGCAAGCATCGGTGACAATGATGGCGGCTGGTTGATCGGTCATATCTTTGATACCACCGTAACGGGTGTTAAGTACGGCAATTTCTTCTTGGAAGCGTTGAACTTCGAGCTTAGAATAGCGAGCTTCGAGTTCACCGGTCTTCATGCGGCGTTCGAGATCTTTAACCTTCTTGATTTGGCGGTTAACGGTTTCGACGTTAGTCAGAGTACCACCAACCCAACGTTCAGTAACGTATGGCATGTCGACAGATTCAGCAGCTTCTTTAACGATAGCCTTGAGTTGTTTCTTGGTGCCAACGAAAAGAATTTTCTTGCTGTCTTTGGCAATTTTCTTGGTAAGAGCGAGGGCTTCTTCGAGGCCAGCTACGGTCTTTTCAAGATTGATAATGTGAGTGTCTTGGCGCTTGCTATGGATGTATTGAGCCATTTTTGGGTGCCAACGTGAGGTCTTGTGACCAAAGTGAGCTCCTGCTTCGAGGAGTTCTTTCATGTCGATAGTCTTGGACATGTTTTCCTTTCCCTTCACTTCATCTTGTCTTCAGGAAAACGGATGAAGCTGTTTCATTAAATTAATTACTTTTCTATCTTAACATAAGAGGTGGAATCTGTAAAGCTAATTCCCTATTGAAAAAACCGCGAGTATCTGATAAAATGGTGACTAATTATGAGTAAACAAGAATTGCATCCAAAAGATTATCGCTTTGTGGTTTTTGCTGATGACGCTGCGAACTTTTCTTTCTTGACTAAGTCTACCGCTAAGAGCGAAGAGACTATCAAGTGGACCGATGGAAATGAATATCCACTCGTGAAGGTTCAGATTTCTTCGGCTTCTCACCCATTCTTTACTGGTGAAGAGAAGATTATCGATACCGAAGGTCGCGTTGACCGCTTCAAGGCTCGTGCTATGAAGGCAGAAGCTTTGAAACAGGCTCTCGCCAACAAAGCTGCTAAGCAGATGAAAGAAGCTGAGAAAAAAGCAGAAAAAGCTGAAGCTTAAGTCCAAAATAAGGCCAAATGGCCTTATTTTTTTGTGAAAAGTGAAATTATATATTATAATGTAGAAGTTATGGATCTTTAGCTCAGTTGGCTAGAGCGTACGATTCACATTCGTAAGGTCACTGGTTCGAGCCCAGTAAGATCCACCAAAATATTTTTTGAAATCCCGGGAAGGGATTTTTTGCTGTCTATACTTCAAGATTTTAGTTCAAAAATAAGATAGTTTTTTACGAGATTGGAATATGGGGTGGATTATTATATAATTAATCTAATATGGACGAAAAAATCAAAAGTTTAGAGTTGGAATTAACTCAACTTAATCAATTCTTGGAAAATCCGAAGGCTTACCTTGAAAATGATTTTGCTGCAAAATCGAAGAGGAAGGCAGAGGTTGAATCAATTTTGGATTTGAAAAAAGAAATTACCCGCGCTGAGCAACAGATTAAGGATGACGAAGCGATTGTTTCGGATCCTGAACTTGGCGAGATGGCGAAGCTTGAAATTCAAGAGCTTACCGAAAAAATTACTGATTTAACTAGACAACTTGATGATAAGCTAATTCCACGTGATCCGGATGATGACAAGCCGGTGATTATGGAAATTCGAGCTGGGGCTGGTGGTGATGAGGCTTCTTTATTTGCGGGCGAACTTTATCGTATGTATTTACGTTATGCGGAAAAACACGGTTTTAAGGTAGAACTGATGAATGAAAGCTTAAATGAAACCGGTGGTGTAAAAGAAGTGGTCTTCAAAATGGATGGAGATACACCTTTTGGAGCGATGAAATTTGAAGGTGGCGTGCATCGTGTGCAGCGTGTACCAGTCACGGAATCGCAAGGTCGCATTCATACTTCTACGGTGACAGTGGTGGCTTTGCCAGAGGTAGAAGAGTCGGAGATTGTGATTGATGAGAAAGATTTACGAATTGATATTTTTCACGCGGGTGGACATGGTGGTCAATCAGTAAACACGACTAACTCGGCTATTCGTATTACGCATTTGCCGACCGGAATTATGGTGGCAATGCAAGATGAGCGCTCTTTGCGTCAAAATAAGGAGCGTGCCATGATGGTGCTACGTACACGCTTAAACGATATTCAACGTGCGGAGGCGGCGAAAAATGCTTCGGCGGCACGTAAAAATTTGATTGGTACAGGTGATCGCTCTGAGAAAATTCGTACTTATAACTTCCCGCAGGATCGTGTGACGGATCATCGCATTCATTATTCCAGATCGAATGTAAATGCAGTAATGGATGGTGATATTGATGATATTATTTCGGAGCTAAAGAAGTGTGAGCTCGATGTAATTCGCACGGAAAACGGTATCGCAGAATAAGTTTTTAAGGAGAAAATGGCAACCACGGTAAAAAGTTGGCTGGAGGTTTCGAAGCAAATCATTAACCCGACAGAGGCGGAAATTATTTTGGCGGTCTCGATGGATGTACAAGACCGGAGTTTTTTTGTGACTCATGGGGCGGATAAGATTTCTGATGAGGCTAGGAAGAAGGCTGACCAGATGGTGGCTTTGCGCGCAAATAAGGTGCCACTCGCATATATTCTAGGGGTGAAGTGGTTTATGGGGCGACCTTTCTTGGTAAATCAAAATGTTTTAATTCCCCGTCCAGAAACGGAACTTGCGGCGGAGCTGGCGGGAAAACTTTATTATCGTATTATTGATGGAAAATTTAATAGCGGCGAACAAGCGTCTTCTGGTAATCCGATTACGATTGTGGATGTGGGGACTGGTTCGGGCTGTATCGGTCTTTCGGTGGCTTTGGAATGTGCAAATAGTCAAGTGATCGGTCTCGATATTTCGAAAGATGCTTTAACTGTGGCACGAATTAACCGGGATAAATTGGGGGTAAAAAATATTAAATTTTATAAATCGGATTTACTTTCGACTATTCTACGTTTAAAAATTCGACCAGAAATTATTGTGGCAAACTTACCATACGTGGATGAATCTTGGGAGTGGCAGTCGCCAGAATTGCAGTACGAACCAAAGTTGGCACTTTACGCCGATAAGGATGGTTTGGCTCAAATTTATCGATTACTCGATCAGATTAAGCGAAATTTTTTCAGCACTAAAAACCTGGAAGAACTTTCGGAGTCAGAAATTCAGGATGAAATTGAAACAAATTATGTGATTATCGAATCAGATATGAGTCAGCAGCAAAAAATTACTGAATATGCGGAGAAGTTGGGCTTTGAGTTAGGCTTAAAGAAAGATTTAATTTTAGGATTTTTCTATCCAGTGGATAAGCTGAAATAATTTTTGTGGGAATTTTTAGTTAAAATAAGAATCTCAATAATGCGTATTATGATAGATAAAAAATAACCCCGGAGGGTTATTTTTTGATTTTATTCTTCGTCGTCGTCTGATTTTTTATTGGTGGTAACCTTGGCGCTATCGGCGTCATAAGCTTCAAGTTTAACATCGAGTTGAACGTATTTTTTGTCACGATAGACTTCGAGTTTAACGGTGTCGCCGACGGCGTATTCACCGATTAGGCTACCAAGCGATCCGGCAGTGCCGATTTTGGTACCGTTAACAGCGGTGATAATGTCGCCATCTTTAATGCCAGCTTTGTCGCCAGCGCTACCCTTGATGACGGCAGAGGCATTGTTTGAGCCTTTGACGTAGGCGCCAGCTGTGACATCAAGTTTCTTCTCTTTGGCAATAAGCGGGGTGATGGTTTGATAGCGGACACCTAATACGGCGCGTTCGAATTTGCCATCTTTGAGGACGCCGGCCATAATTCCCTTGACGCTATTGATAGGGATAGCGAAACCAACGTTATTTCCTTGGCTGGCATAGGCGGTATTAATGCCAATCACTTCACCGGCGGCATTGACGAGTGGTCCACCGGAATTACCACCATTGATTGCGGCATCGGTTTGGATCATATCGGAAAGGGTTTCATAGGTAGTGCGAGAAGAGTCAGAGGCGGTGAGGCTACGACCTTTACCAGAGATGATTCCGGAGGTGACGGAGTTTTGGTAGGTACCAAGCGCATTGCCGATAGCTACAACTTGCTGGCCGATGTTAGTGGTTTTGCTGTCACCAATTTTGATTGGAGTAAGATCTTTGACGTCTTTGATTTTAACAATCGCAAAGTCATTGATTGGATCAGTACCGATTAATTCAACGTCTTCATAGGTCGATCCATCATCGAGGATAACGCCAATTTTGGTAGCGTTAGCGACGACGTGCTTGTTAGTGGCGATATAGCCGTCGCTACTAAGAATAAAACCGGTACCAGCAGCCTGGGAAACTTGACCAGTGAAGAAAGAACCAGTGGTGCTAGTATTGGTGATGATTGAAACAACACTTTTCGAGACAGAATTGGCAATTTCGGAAATTGATCCTTCAGCAAAGGTAGCGGCATTATTGCTGACCGAATTATTACTGTGGAAAATTGAAGTAGTAGGACGGTTGTAAGCATAATAAAGCGCGGTGCCTGATAAGGCGACGGCTACGAGACTAGCAAAGGTAGCAAAACGATTTTTACCGGTTTTAACCTTAGGTTTTTTCTCGGTTTTTGAGGTGGATTTTTCTTCAGATTCAGATTCGGTATCTTCAGCGGAATTGACTTCAGTAGCTTTCTCGGATTCATCTTCAGATTCTTTTGCTTCAGATTCAGTGTCAGAATCTGATTCGACCTCAGGTTCTTCGGCTTCAGCCGCAGATTCATCTTCGGTCTCGGAATCGGTTTCAGTTTCAACTTCAACTTCGAATTCGTTTTTGGATTGTTCTGAAGTTTCGGACTGTTCTGAGGTGTCGGTAGTCTCTGACTCTTCGACTGAACTCACGGATGAATCAGTAGATTCGAGATCTTCTGGTTCAGACATGTTTTTTACTTCTTCTAAATCGGTTGAGTCTTTTGGCTCAAAATTACTTTTATCTTCGTTCATTTTTACCTCCTTAAACGTAAGATTAGACATTGAATAATGGTTTACTAAACCACAGCACGATTATCAGGATTACGGAAATAGCAAAAATAGTTGGAATGAGAACATCTTTTTTCTCAATCTTTTGTTCGTTTTGGTTGGCGTTTTGGTAAAGCAACCCAGCGATGAAAGCTAGAATAGTCAGAATAATGGTGACTTGCGGAATGATCAAGCCAAATGCCTTAAAAGAATAAACAATTAACCAGTACTCGGCCAGCCAAGAAATTTCGGCGAAAATCAGGCCAGAAACTAGGGTAATTAATCTGTAATTAGTATCTTCACTCTGGACCAAGACGTGACGAGAAACGGCAAATCCCAGGATGAAGTTTAGGATAACTGCGAGAGATGAACTACTGCTAGCCACCATCAGGGTGATCGCTGTACTTCCGAAAAATACTGCGAGGAGAGCCTGGAGCTTAGTGGCGAAGTTGGAAGACATTGGCTTGAGAACGATTAGCCAGAGTGAATAGAGAGTCGTCAATACGTAATGTAATGGGCTTAAAATATTTCCGGCACAGTAGGCGAGAAAAACAAAAGAAAATCCCATAATGAGGTCGACTAGGTTGGATTTGATATTGATAAATAAGTAGCGTGGACGCACGGCGAACATACGCCATTTAGAGAGCAATACTAATACGCACCCCGGGAGAAAACTTGCTGTGGCAAGGTTTAAGAAAATGGTGGCAATTGCAAGCACTAAATTGAGCAGCACATGTAAGATTGTACTGAGAATGTTGCGGCCACGTCGGATGATTACATAATCTGCCATATAGAATATTATACCTTATTATTGAAATAAACGAATGTGATCGAAGGGATAAAGTCGCATGAGGACTGGTCCGATGATGCGACAATATGGAATAGTGCCAAGGCCATAACGCGAATCATAAGAGTGGGTACCCTCACGATTGTCGCCGACCACGAAAATTTCACCATCTGGCACTGTGACGTCGACTTCACCAGAAGTATTAGCCTTTGGTCCATCGGTAGCGGATTTTCTAGTAGAAATATCTGGATTAAATCCATTAGGATTCTGGTCGTTATAAACCGTAATTTTGCCATCTTTCACTACCACGCGCTCACCTGGAAAAGCAATAACACGTTTGATGATATATTGGTCTTTAATGGTAGAGTCGACATTACAAGTGAGCTTACCACTGGACTCACCATTGAGAAAGACGATGATTTGTCCACGTTCTGGTACATATTCCTTACCCGATAGATGGCTCATACTGACTGCTAGGCGATTGACAATTAAGCGGTCATTTTCGCTTAGAGTGTAGTCCATGGAATGCCCTACGACGTTATAGGAACGAAAAACGTAGGCGTTTAAAAACATCGTACCGATAATAACACAGGCGACAAAAACAATTAAATTAACAAAATCTTTAACGATTGGATATCTTTTGAAGAATGAAACTTTATTTTCCACTAATCTATTTTATCACGATTATGGTTCTTATTTTTGATAATAATCATGTAAAAATTGTTTTTTAAATTCAGCAAAAGTCTGATTCAAAATACTTTCACGAATTTGTTCGGTGAGGCGAATAATGAAACGTAAATTATGAGCGGTAGCAAGATTATAATATTGACGCTTGAGTTCTGGATCACCAGATTTCCAAAGCGCACACAATTGTCCCCTGGTCCAACCAGCTCTACAAGTAGTACAGTCACAGTGGGCATCAAGCAATTCGTTGCTATCCTTAAATTTACGCAGATTAATGTCGCCGTATTTGGTATAAATTTTACCGTGGCGAGCTTCCCTGGTTGGTGCGACGCAGTCAAAAGTATCAGCGCCCATTTCGGTGCCAATTAAAATATCATCCGGATGCGAGAGTCCCAGTAGGTGGCGTGGTTTATTCTCGGGTAATTCTTCATTACACCAACGTAAAATTTCACCGAGGTCTTCCTTAAGAAAGGCGCCACCAAGACCATAGCCATCAAACGGCATTTCGCCAAACTTTTTGGCCGTACTGCGCCTTAAATCTTCCCAGCGTCCACCTTGTAGAACGCCATAAAGGCTTTGACGGTAGCCGAGTGAGTCACGTAATTTAAAATGCTCGTCGAGACTACGTTTAGCCCAACGTTCGGTACGGGCGAGAGCCTCAACATTATATTCGTAGCTGTCGGCTAAGGAAGTAAGTTCATCAAAAGCCATGTGAATATCGGCGCCGATACGGCATTGAATCTGCATAGATTCTTCTGGGCCAATAAAATCTGGTTGACCATCGAAAGGGTCGCGGAAATTAACCCCATCTTCGGTAACGTGGGCGAGGCGTTCTTGGTGGGCGGTATTAACTACACCACGCTCGCGCTCCATAGAGACGACTTTGCCAAGGCCAGAACCGAGTGACATGACTTGGAAGCCACCAGAATCGGTGAGGGTCGGCCCATGCCAATTTGACCAGTTGGCTAAACCGCCAGCTTCCGCAATTTCGTGTGATTTGCGACGAAGGTGGTAACCATTACTGAGCATGGCTTGAGCTTTGGTCTGATGAAGTTCTTCTGGTGAAAGAAAGCGAATGGCCCCGGTGGTGCCGACCGCCATAAAGGCTGGAGTCTTAATGTCGCCGTGTGGGGTATGAATAGTTCCGGCGCGGCCGAGCTTGCCTGGGATGCGTTGATTAATTTCGAAAGAAAAACCAGAAGTCGTCATGATTCCCTATTTTTCAGTCGCTTGGTCCGCGATTTTTGCGATTTCAACTTTATGGGCTGGAATGTATTTGCGGAGATTTTTTACGATTAAGATTTCGACTGGGGACAAGACGATTTCGATACCGATGCCTATAATGTAAGCGAAGATGGCTTGATTTAGAAAATCAGAAAAAGCCAAGACGCCGAGGAAGGCGACAATTTCAAAGACTAAAGTATCGAAAAAATGTGCGACAAAAGAAGAGGTGAGGGCGCGGACGATGAAGAGTTTTTGGCCAGTCTTTTGTTTAATTTTTTCGAAAATGTAGTTGTTGGAAAATTGTGAAAATAGGTAGGCGGTAAGTGAGCCGATGATAATGCGTGGTGCAAAACCTAGGACATTGGCAATTGATTCTTGCATGCCTTCCGTACCAGCGAATGGTGGCAGGGCGATGACAATCCAGAAAGTGAGCGCAGCGATAATATTGACTAAGAGGCTGCCGAGAATGATGTGTTTGGCAGTCTTTTGTCCGTAAAATTCAATGATAATATCACCGAGAATGTAGGAAATTGGAAAGCTAATTACACCCCCATCGACTGGAATGCCAAAGAGATCCCAAAGCTTGGTCGCAGCCAAGTTTGAGATTAAAAGGATTCCAGCCGAGATGGCGGTGAAATAAATTAAGAGATTACGTTTTCTAACTTGCTTGTCCATCTTAGAAATTAAGTTCTACGGTTTCGCCGTCCTTAGTTTTGATAGAACCACGAACATTGGTGAGCTCAATAGCAGCAGAAGTTTCGTCGTAGGTCTTGCCGGTAGATTCGTAAGCTTTTTGGTTTAATTCCTTGTCGGCAACAGTTTTAGCTTCAGCGGTGAAACGCATGAGGCCAAGTTCGTTGCTAAAGACGTAAATTTCGACCTTAGGATTTTTTTCGATTTGAGCGTAAACCTGTTTGTTAGATTTGGTGCCAATGTAGAGATGGCCGTCGAGAATGCCAGCAGCATCAAAAATGCGAAGATGTGGCTGGTCGCCATCGGTAGTTGCAATATAAAACATTCCTTCAAGAAATGGTAAAACTTGTTCCATAGTAAATTTTTTCCTTTTTAAGTGCTTATTAATTATGTGAAATTTTGAATGACTAGTCAAGCGAATCAGGATGATTCATTTTTTAATCTTGGACTAGATCTAGGATTTTAATTATTTTTCGTCATCGAGCGTAGCGCGGATATTGGAGGCTTCTTCGAAAAGAATTTTAATACAGCCAGCGATAGGGATAGCCACAATACAGCCAATCAGGCCGAAGGCGTACATACCGATAGTAATCGAAATTAAGATGGCAAGCGGAGGAAGATTGAGTCCTTTGCCCTGGATACGTGGGCCGATGATGTTATTTTCAATTTGCTGATAGATGAGGTAGAAAATGAAGAAAGCGATAGCGGCGCCTGGGGCGTTAATGAAAAGTAGAGTGGTATTCAAGATACAGCCGATGACCGGGCCAAACATTGGAATGAGGAAGAAGAGGAAGGAAATGAGGCCGAGAGGTACTGCGAGTGTAACTGGAAGATTGAAGATGAGAGTGATGATAAAAACGCCGAGCATAGTCATAAGGCCGTCGAGGAGGGCGATAAAGACCTGAGAAGAGACGTAGGCTGCTACCACATTGCCCATACGAGTAATGACGCGCTGCCAGACGTGGGCGGATTTTTTATCTTTGACTGCCATGACACGCCAAAAATCTTGCATCATGGTCGGGCCTTCAAGCATGAAGAGGATGGTAAGAACAATGGTAAGAATCACACTAGTAATGATATTGCTAATGGCGCCGATACTGCCGACAGCAATATTGCTAATATTTCCGAGCATAGTACTACTGAAACTTTTAATACCGGAAGTTAAACTATCTTGAAGATTGGAGATTCCAAAATAATTACCAATACCATTAATATCTAAATGGTTGATAACTTCCGAAATCTTAGCAGGTGCGGTAGCGAGAAAATTAGAAACTTGCTCGACAATAACCGGACCAATCACTCCCACGATAATGGCAAAAGCTAGTGCAATCGAAAAAACTGCTAATGCGGAAGAAAGTCCTGGGCGACTTTTACGTTTGTCGATTTTATCGATTTGTTTAGCTAGTGGATGGAGAGAAATCGCTAGAAAAGCGGAAATTCCGACGATGATTAGACCGCCGGCAGCTTTAATAATGAAAAATCCGGCGGCGGCAAAAGCGATTAAGACTAGCCAGAAGCGGACAAATGTTTTTGTGTCGATATCAATTGTGCGTGACATATACTCCTTTATTTGATTATAGCATTGGTGCTTCAAGATATTGCCAGAAACTGGCTTGATTGGTGTCTAAAATACTAAAATTATGGGCTTTTAAATCTTCACGAATCTGGTCGGCCTTGGCGTAGTCTTTATTTTGTTTAGCTTCGGCGCGCTCACGAATGAGTTTTTGAATTTTGGCGGATGGTAGAATTAGACTATCGAAGAAGCGAAGCCCGAATAGTTCATCGACAAAACGCCAATCATCTAAACTTAATTCATTTTGATCAATTTCAGCAAAGACCTCAGCGGAGTTAAGGTTCTGATTAATGATGGCGATGAGTTTTTCTTGTAATTCCGTAGTTTGATAGTGATCTTGTTGAATCTTAGTAAGAAGAGCAGCTTGATTTTCGATGGTAGCAGTTTCCTGCAGGGTTTTCGCAAGGCGATTTAGCCAATGTAGGCGTCGATTTTTGGCAGCCGCAAGGCCTTCGAAAGTGAAATTTCGTTCGGATTGATAATGTCCTTGCAAAATCCAGAGCTTAAAGTCGAGTGGTGAGAAGCCGCGGTCTTTTAGATCTTGAATCGAATAAGTATTGCCAAGGGATTTGCTAATTTTTTGATTATCAATGGTGATGAAATTGGCGTGGAGCCAGTAATTAGCCATAGTTTTACCAAAAGCAGCTTCCGATTGGGCGATTTCATTGGTGTGATGAATCGGAATATGGTCGATACCGCCGGCATGAATATCGAGTGGCTCACCTAATTCGTAGTGTGAAATAGTGGAGCATTCAAGATGCCAGCCTGGATAACCTTTTTTATCCTGAAAGTCCCATTGCATAGCATGATCTTCACCAGGTTTAATAAATTTCCAGATAGCAAAATCGGAGACGTTGCGTTTTTCGGAATTAAAATCGACGCGAGCGCCGGCACGAAGATTGTCGAGGTCGAGTCTGGCAAAATCGGGATAGGTAGCAAATTTGCTGGTATCAAAATAAATGCCATCGGAGGTTTCATAGGTATATCCACGCTGGATTAAGGTGTTTATTACTTCAAGATCTTCATGAATATAATCGGTGGCGCGGCAGAATTTAGTTGGTGGGAGTAAATTTAGGGCATTAAAATCTTGAATAAAGGCTGCTTCATAAAATTTGGCGATTTCCCAAACGGTTTTATTTTCACGCTTGGCACCCTTTTCAAGCTTATCTTCCCCGTCGTCGGCATCAGAGGCAAGATGCCCGACATCGGTAATATTAATAATGCGGTGCGGTGTGAGATGATTAATTTTGAGAGTGCGTACTAATAAATCCCAGTAGATATAGCTAGCAAAATTTCCAATGTGCGCGAAACTGTAGACGGTAGGGCCACAGGTATAGATTTTGACGTTTTCGGGATTTTGAGGAATGAACTCTTCGATTTTGCGAGTTTTGGTATTGAATAAGTGAAGTTTAGTCATGATATTTCTCGATTAATTAGTTTCTTCAGATTTAAAAAGTAAATCATTGCAACAGAAAACTAAATCACGTAATACGTCATCATAAGTGGCGTCATAAGTGCGAAAGCCAGCGGCAAATGGGTGTCCACCACCACCAAAATAGCCAGCGACCTTGTCGGCGATTGGCTTCGAGGTGCGAATCTTACCAGTAACTTTACCGTCTGGGTAAGTCTTGATGGCCACGGCGACTTCGACACCTTCAACCATCTTCATCTCTTCGAGAATAAGAGCGTTTGGATTATACTCATCAGAAAATTCTGTAATATCAGACCAAGGAATATGGATGGTGGAAAGCTTATCATCGAGGCTATATTCGATGCGCTTAATGAGGTCGGCCTTATAATCAAGAATACGGCGCGATTTCTTCATGTATTCTTTGCGATTTTCTTCGAGCTTATTAATGTCGGCGCCAAGTTCGGTAAGATGGGCAGCGACGCGGAAAGTATCAGCGGTGACACCAGCGGTGGTGAGGCCAAGAGTATCGGAAAGTAAGCCTTGGAAGATATTTTCAGCGGCTGGTTGATTGATTTTGATATTCTGATCAATGGCGATTTTGTAAATCAGATTAGTGCAAGATGGCAAATGTTCGATAATGCTTTGGTGTGGAAAGTCTAAATCATCGTCAGTTTCATGATGGTCGATGACGAAAATTGGTTTAGTATAAAGAATATTTCGGATAACCAAATCATCAAGTAGTTTGCTAAGCAGAATAGTGGCGGCGGTATCGACAATGATGTAGCCATCTGCATGATAATCAAAATTTTGATCAACGCGTTCCCAGCCAGAAAAATAGCGGAGATATTTTGGAACATTGACCGGGCAATAAAGTGAAATTTCCTTGTCTTCAAGGAGAGACTCGAGCGCTAAGCTGGAACCTAGTGAATCGCCGTCGGGATTTTCGGCTTGAATGATACAGATTTTGCTTTTGTTTTGGAGAAATTCTGAAAAATTTTGATACATTACTCTTTAATTTTATCATAGTCGGCGATGAGCTGGTTGGCGAAGTCGATAATCTCAGCTTTCTTGGTGGTGTATCCGACTGGTTTACAGGCAAAAGAATCAGTATTAAGGAAATCTAAGGTATATAGTTGATGACGAATAGCGTGAATGAGTTTCGGAATGTTGATATCAAATTCGGCGATCTCAGATTTAGTGATAGTTTTTTCGAAGAATTCACCTGGCTCGCCTGGTTTGACGTTTTTATAGCTTGGAAGAACGAAAAGTAAGCTCATGGATTCGATTGTGTAATTTTTATAAGTTGGCGAAGTGGTGACGAGGTAGTAGTAGAAAAGCAGCTGAATTGTATAGATGAAAAGTTTTTTGTTATTTTTCCAAGTATCCTTTTCCTGTATACTGGTTGAGGTTTTGAAATCGTAGATGCGAATAGTTTTATTCTGTTCATCGATGGTAAGATGATCGATGGTACCGGTGATAGGGACGCCTTCAAAGGAAAGTTTTTCATGACTAAATGAAACTTCGGCCTTAGCATGTTCGTCAAAGAGAATGTCGTGGAAATACTCGATACTTTGAAGCAATTCGGTTTTACCAATGGTAATGAGATCTTCGATTTCACGCTCCGAAAGATCAAGATTTTTGGCAGTTTCAAGGTAATATTCGAGGGCTTGCTCGGCGGTGATTTTCTGGTTAGTAATCATCTCAAAACATTTGTGGATTAGATTACCCTTTTCAATATTCACCACATTTTCAATACTGCGTGGTGCGCCAATTAAACGGTTGCGGTAGAAATTGAGTGGACCGTTATATTCGAGGTCTATGAAATTCGAAACATCAGTGGCGGAAAGCCAAATATTATCGGCTTTGGCGTGAAGGTATTTGAGTAAATCGTCTTTTGGATCGAGATATTTGTCGAGCCAGGTAGATTTTAGATGTTGTAATTCGGTAATTTCAGAATTATTGGACGGGTGCTGGAAAATTTCAGGCGCTTCTAGTAACGGAGAAGTTTTAATAATTTTTTCCTCATTGATTTCCATCATCATACCAAGTGGCTTGGTAGCGCTCTGGTTGTGATTAATGGTGGCACTGGTCATAGTGAGAGATTTAGCAGCACGAGTCATGGCCACAAAGAGGAGACGTAGATTGCATCCTTCACTTTCGGTAGCGCCATTGACAAAAGTCAGATTAAAAGGTGGTTTAATTCCCTGTGATCCACGGTTTTGATTCCAATGAGCATCCGAAAGATCAAGGAGAAAGACGTGTTTAAATTCAAGACCTTTAGATTTATGGGCGGAGATTAGAGTGACGGCGTTTTGATCATCGGAAAAAATTGCAGATTTTTGGATGGCAGTATTGGTGGCTTGATATTTATCAAGAAAATCGATGTAGTCGGCAAGCTTTGGATGTTCAGACTTGGTGAAATTGTAAAATTCCTCTTTCAAGGTGGCGAGATTTTGGTAAAAATCTACCATCTGGCGAACTTCTTTGGAGGTTAGTTGTTTAGCTAGAGTTTCCGGATTTTCATAATCAAGATTTGGTAAAAATGGTGAAATATAGAGAGATTTTTTGGAGAAATTGGTAGATTCTGAGCTGGTCTCGAATGGATCAATGATGGCGGACCCAGAATTTGCTTCTGAAGTTTCAGGATCAAGATCAAGATAAACTGGTTTTAAGTTGATGAGGAAATTTATCATATCTTCGACAGACGAGGTGAGAGATTTTTTAGCAAGTTCAGCGAGGAATTTGGCGAAATTTCTTACGGCGGGAAGTTTTTGATATCCGAGCAAATAATCAAGAAAATGACGATGGTCGTGATATCCAGTGTGAACTAGTTGCACAAAATCAAGTGGATTAAGTCCGAGATAGTCGGCGCTCATAATTTCTGCAAGTAAATCAAGGGGGTCTTGACCTGATGCGAGCTGATGAACGACACGAAGTAGGTCATGAAGTTCTTTGATTTTGGCATCTTCAAGAATATTTTCTTTTCGCTCGTAAGTGACGTTAATATTGTCGTATTTGCGAAGATATGGCAGTATTGCCTTCAAGATATCGTGTTTTCGGGCGATAATGGCAATATTTTTTTGCTCTTCCCCACTTTGGATAAGATTATGGATGGTTTCAGCGACCCACTGATATTCAGAAATGGTATCACTGAAGTGATGGCGAGAAATACGAGTGTTTGGATGATTAATCGGTTGAAGTGTCTGATCATCACTAGTGATTTTTGATAATTCTGAGTTTCTGGCGGCATGAAGATTTTTAGTGAAGTCACCGGAAGTTTCACCTAGGCTGGTTAGGACGGACTCGGATTTTATGAAACTATCGGGGATTTGGTCGGCAATTTTACGTGACAAAGCCAGGATTTCACTGGTTGAACGATAATTTTCTTTAAGAATGATAATTTTGGCGTGATAATGCTGATAAAAATCGACGAGATTAGAAGAAAGTGCTCCTTGAAATTCGTAAATGGTCTGGTCGTCATCGCCTACGGCCATAATTTCTGGTTTATCGTAGTCGGTGATGAGTTGGATTAAACGAACTTGCGCCGGATTGGAATCCTGAAACTCATCGAGCATAATATATTGAAATTGCTCAGCCATCATGGCTTTAAAATCTGCATCAGTTTCTAGATGCTTGATTGCCTCAAGAATCATATCAGCATAGTCAATCAAGCGATTTTCGGCAAGATAGGTTTGGTATTTTTGGCAAAAATCTAGAATGGTGGAAAATTTAACGATATCGTTAGTTTGTTTATAATAACAAACCCCGCTAGCGTTTAAAGTGAAATGACTATCGGTAAATTTTTTTAGGGTCGCAATAGAAGGTTTATCTTTGGCGATTTCTAACTGATAAAGGTCAAGCATTTGACGATAAAGCTCGCTAGAAATATACGGCACGTTCGGCAAGATATTTTGATCATGAGAAGAACTGACTTGGCCTAGTACGGTAAGGATCGGAAAATAGCGTTCCTTGCATTTACTTTCAAAATTACCACTACTGGCTTTACCGATGGTGGTGGCAGCGAGCGCTTGATTGAGGTTCTCTATATCTTTTTGATTGGCTTCCTGGATGGTAGTTAAGTCGGCGATGGAGAGATTGGCATTTTTAAGTTTATTGATTAACCCGGATACTTCGCTAGCTTTATTAGCTCGCAATGGATTAGTAATCGGTAGCTCGTCAAGAAGTTGCTGGAAGAAATTCTCCGCTTCGACGGGACTAATATTTTTTTCGGATAAACGTTCAATTTTGGTGGCATAATTCTGGTAGCGACCAATGATGGTTTTGCCGAAGGAGTGATAGGTCATGATGTTCAATTCATCAGCGGAGTTACCGATCACGGTGCGTAGACGGTCGCGCATGTTGGTGGCGGCGGCGTCAGTAAAAGTGAGACAAAGGATGTTGCTTGGGTTGGTTTGGGTAACATTCAAGATGTGAGCGACGCGCTGAGAAATAATTTGCGTCTTACCGGTACCTGGACCAGCTAAAACCAGAAGTGGTCCGCCTAGATATTCAATGGCGGCTTGCTGTTCTTTATTCGGTCTCATCTTTGTTCTCCTTTTTAGTCCTTGGCGCAAGATTATATTTGGTTTGGATGGATTCTTTTAAGAAAATTATACCAGTAATTAGTTCCCAGGCGATGATTGGGTAGACGGTGAGTCGCTCATAGATGGCGGCTACCTCAGTTAGCTTATTTGTGATGGCGTATTGAAGAAGAAATGCAAAACTAATACCAATAATTGAAAGTAAGATAGCGGTTAGACGATAACTTTTATGGTTCGGTTTTAGAAAAATACCGGTAAAAAATAGGGTGAGATTCCCCATGAGGAATGATAATCTGGTGCCAATGCCATGTAACGAATCTTGATTGGGTACGCCACCTTGAAAAAGTCCGACTAAGAGGCTACCAATGCTGAATAGTGTGGCTACCATCATTAAACTGCAGGCTAGTTTAGTGTTTCTGTCTTTAAGTTTTGGATATAGCAATAAGGCATAGCTAATAGAAAAACCGAAAGCGGTGACGATGAAACCTAGATTCATTACTATAGCAAGGGGTGAAAAATTGTTTGGTACGCCATCGGCGATTTGTCCAGGATACACTCCCAGCGCACTGATGAATTGCTTAGAGTAGACATACCCTAGATCTTGATTGGTGCCAAGAGCTGCAATAAATTCGGTAATAAGGTAAATGGCGGCATTGAGAATAAATCCAATAGCGCCATATTTTACTAGGCGGCTACGCATTCGTCGATAAGTGATTGGAGTAGATTTAGTCTTTTTGGAATTGTTTGGGGGATAATTTTGCATATTTTCCTTTTGACTAGAGAGCTGTTATAAAAGCGAGAAATCCTAGAATAACACCAAAAGCATTTGGAATAATTAGAATGTAATCTTTTTTCGGCTCTTTAGTCCAGCCATAAATTACCCAAATTAGGCACGAGAAAGCGGCCATAGCTGGCTGCCAAGGTTGACCTTTGGATCCACTGATGTTTGCAATAATCTGTGGAATATAAGCAATGAAAACAAAGATACCAATAAAGGCTCCGATTGACCCCACAATAGTATTGATTTTATTTTTAATATTATTCGACTTCATAAAATAGCCTCCTTTTTTAAATTAAACATAAACGATAATAAAGGAACATTGTGAAAACTGTCAAGTGATTTAGATAAGTCCTCACTATTGATATGGAGTAAAGGTAGCTTTTCCGTCTTCATACTCACCAAGAAAAACTTGGCTAGGATGTGTAATCCCGTGTTTTTTAAGTTCTTGCTTTAGCCAGCTTTCATTTTTGCCGATGACTTCTAGAATATCAAATTGAATCTGACCATCGGTAATGATTGGAAATTTAGGGTTTTCTTCGCCCTTATGGATAATTAGTAGACTACCATTTTGTTCAATAATAGCACGTTTAACCTTTTCGGTAGAATAAACACCATTAGTGCGTAATTTAAAAGCAAGATCATGGGCGCTAAGATTAATTTTTCGGCAATTATCAATATTAATCTTGCCATTATCAACGAGGATTAATGCTTTTCCGTCAAGAATTTGTTTAACGCGTACGTTGTGAGTTTTGATCCATTTTAGAGAAAGCACCAAAAAACACCAGATAGCCAAGATGGTGATGAATTCTAAAATAGAAATATTATTATTGTAAATTACGCCGCCAATAATACCACCAAGTACATAATTTTGAATTTGATCACTGGCGGAAGTCGGTGCAAGATTTCCCTTACCGGTAATATTGATAATGATAATGAGAGCGAGAAAGCCGATGAGTAGTTTTATAGTGAGTAGTAAAAAATCGTTCATAGATTACCTTGATTATGTTTTTATATTTTACGCTTTTATTTACGCTCTAGTAAGACTAGACATTCGATGTGTGGTGTGTGTGGGAAGAAATTATATCCGGTAACATTTGTAATTCGATAATTTTCGGCAAGACCTTCAAGATCACGTACTTGGGTAATAGGGTTGCAGGATAGATAGACGAGTTTTTCTGGAAGTTTTTGATTGATCGTGTCAATAAGTTTAGAGTCGCAACCAGAACGCGGCGGGTCAACAATAACAGTTGAATTATGCTCGATATGATCATAAATGTCCTCAGATTTGGCGAGGATGCCAGTGATTTCGGAGTTGCCTGTACTGGATTTTATCGATTCGATGTTGTTTAATAGTTCACCGTGAGCAAATTTATCAACTTCGACAAGTGTGAGATTTTTATCTCCAGCAACAGTTAATCCGATGGTACCAACGCCGGAGTAAAGGTCAACGACTTTGTTTTGGTCTTTGATAAAATCTTTGATTTTTCGTAAAACTTTTTCATATTCTGGAAGATTGATTTGGAAGAATCCGTTTGGTGAATAAGAAAATTCGTACCCCAAGATTTTATCTGTCAGATTTTCAAAGACAGGATGTGGTTGATAATTCTCATAAAGACCACCACTAACTTCGCCTTGACGATTACAGCGCAGAAGAAGAGACTGATATTTTCTAGAATCTTCCTGTTTAGTATTTAACTCATTGATAATTTCCATGGCGCGATGATAAATGGCTGGATTTTCGAGTGAAGAAGTAAGGATGGGGATTTTATGATGCGAACCACGACGGTGAATGGCCGGATGAATCCTAGCGGTTTCATGATCGTAGTAAAGTGAATATTCCATCTTATTGCGATAAAAATATTCATTATCACTTGGCTCAAAGGCTATTTTTGGTGCATCTAGCTTAGAAAAAAGTTCTTCGATAATTTGTTTTTTGACTAAATTCTCGTAGCTGATATCTAGAATTTGCCAAGGTGAATTAGAAAGATAGTGTTCGTCACGCGGCAATACGCGGTGTGGATTAGGGTTTTCAATTTTCAGAGCTACGGCTTCGGTGAGATGGGATTTTTGTTTTAAAACCTGATATTCGGTGATTTTTTCTCCTGGCATGGCGTTCCACAGGAAGATTTTTTTACCATCTGAATTGGTCGCAATTCCCTGTCCGGTTGTGGCGAAATTAATAACTTCCAGTGGGGTTTCTGGGGTGATAATTGGATTTTTCTGCTTCATCTTAATATCTAGCATAAAGTAAATATAAAATTTCGCAAGTTTTTAAATATTAGGATTGATAAAATTTCGAGAGTTTATATCTGGTGGTTTGGTGTTTTTAAATTTTTTGATAACTTGCTTATGCTTTGAAAATTAGATTTTAATAACTTGCTTATGCTTAAGATTTTTTAATCTGAAAAATGTTGTTTTATTTAAAAATTACTTGCCAAAATGCAAAAGTTTTTCTATGTTGAGCTTGGAGGTTGTAAATGAAAATACGCATAGAAAATTTATTTATGATGAGCCTGATTTTAATTGCGGCTGGGCGAGTGTTTTGTCGGTCTCCAGATTTATTTATTGCCGGTAATGAACCCAAGACGAATTTTATAAGAGCAAGAAACGAAAAGGTGTATACACAGCGAAAATTCGTCGCTTTGTTAAAGGAGAGGCTTTTAAAATATTCCGAGCATGACGAACTGGCCCTTGGTATTAGCTATTTAACTGGAAACAAGGATGAATTAACGGCGCTACAAAAAGATAATATGGTAAATGTTGGAGTAATGCATTTAATTGCGGTTTCTGGGACTCACCTTGCAATAATTGCTGGAATTTTGAGTTTGGTTTTTAAGCATTTTTCGATCATTAGTAAAACCTATTTTGTGCTAATCTTCTGCTTCATCTATGCAATGATGATTGGTTTTAGTCCGTCTATTTTGCGCGCGTTAGTCGGATTGGTTTTGATGATGACGATTAAATACTTTGGCCGAAATGTTTCGGTTTATCGAGTTATGGTGATCATAGTAAGTGTCTGCTTAATAATTCGACCAGAATTTGTAAATCAAATTGGTTTCTGGCTTTCGGTGTTAGCCTATTTTGCCATAGTAAAAATAGCGCCGTTAGCTACAAGTTATCTCTATGCGACAAAGGATGATTTGAAGGATCTTTATCGAAGGCCGGGATTTTTAGCAAAATCTTTAATTTCGTCAATTGTGATCTCTGTAATAACATTGCCAATCAGCCTATATTTCTTTGGTAAATTTACTTGGCTTTCGATTCTGGCGAATATAGTACTATTGCCGAGTTTACCAATTGTTATGGGTTCGGTGGGATTGATTGCGGTATTGGGTGATTTATTGATATTTGGGATCAGTTTAGAAAAAATACTAATTTGGCCATTGAAAATTCATACACACATAATAAATGTTTTGGCTGAACAGGAATCTTCTATTTTAGATTTTCCGAAGAAAAAATGGTGGTATTTTTTGATATGGTTAGTAGTTTTTATATTAATTCGATTTGCTGAGAAGAATATCAAGGTAGGCTACGATAATAGCAAAAAGCAAGAGCGAGGGGCGCACGATGGCGATGAAGTTCAAAAGCTGGATACTTATATCATCAAATGGTATGAGGAGATTGATCTTGGCGGCGCAAATGGAGACCAAAAGCACGGCGTAAATCAAGCTTTCAAGAAAACGTAAAATGCCAAAAAGACTGTCTTTATTGGATTTGAAATAAAGAATTAACGGAAAGAGAAAAACTAGGGAGATGTAGATAGTGCTGGAAATTGTATTTTCTGGGATGCCGTTTAGGAATTTAGCAAATAATTCGGTTAGATCGTTGCCGAAGGTGCTATAAATGGTGTTACCGGCGATAGTGGCAAGTAGGGCAATGCCAATATGTCGTCTAAGCATAGAGAATAGAATAAAGAGCAAGACGATTAAAAGTAAAATAATCATAAGTTAATTATACTATATGATAACTTGTTCTGGGCTGAAAGAGATATAAAAATCTGACACCTAGAGGCGTCAGATTGGGTTAGGTATTTTGGTTTAGAGATCTTAGCTTAGATGCCAACCTTATCTTTAAGAGTGCGGCCTTTTGCATTATGTTCAATATATTTGATGATTGGTAGGGCGACGTTGCGGTTGGTAGCTTTTTCAATACCAAATCCTGGCGAAGCATTAACCTCGAGGATTAATGGACCACGAGCGGAGCGCATGAGGTCAACACCGGCAACATGGAGGCCCATGACTTTGGCGGCTTTAATTGCGAGCTTTTCTTCTTCTGGAGTAAGTTTAATAGCAGTGCCAATGCCACCTTTATGGAGATTGGAACGGAAGTCATCATCAAGAGATTGACGCTTCATTGAGGCAACAACCTTTGAGCCGACCACAAAAGCACGAATATCGGTGCCAGCAGATTCTTTTATATATTCTTGAATAAGAATGTTGGTACCATCTTCGTTATAGAGGTAGAAAGCCTGCAAGGCAGAGCGGGCAGCTTTCTTGGTTTCGGCTAGAACTACACCATTACCATGCGTACCGGTAGCAAGCTTGATGATAGCTGGAAGACCGATTTGTTCAAGAAGGTCATCAATGTCTGCAGTGTTGCGTGAGACTAAGGTTTTTGGTGAAGCAATGCCAGCTTTGGCGAAAATTTGAGCAGAACGAAGCTTGTCGCGGACACGAGTGATTGAGATCGAACTAGAAAGTGTCCAAGTGTTGCTCATTTCAAATTGGCGAACTACGGCGCAGCCGTAACGGGTGAGACCATTGGCGATACGAGGTAAAATTGCGTCGTAGTGAGGAAGTGCTTCTCCGTTATAGTAAACTACGGGATTATTTTCGGAGAGTGAAAGATAACAATTTTTATACTTAATGATGTCGACCTCATGGCCACGCTTGATAGCTTCTTCGTAGAGACGGGTGGTGGAGTAGTTCTTTGGTCCGTTGGAGAGAATGGCGATTTTCATTTTAGTCTTCCTTGCTGATTAGTTGATTAAGATTTTCTTTGGTTTGGTTGATATAGGATTTTGAAACGTCAACTAGGTACCGTCCTTTTAGGGCATGCTTACCAAGTAATATTGGGTAGCGGTTTTTATGACGACTGCTAAGGGTAAACGAAGTTTCAAATTCGGACCCGTTGATGCTAATTTTTAGGTTGATTTTATAACGTTTTTGGCCATGACCATTAGAGCTAACGATGGTAATATCTCGATATTTTCCTTTGGGAATAATGACAGTTTTTGAAGTTTTGGATTTTTTAATCTTTTCATTGACTTTAGTGGGCGTATAGTCTGGATGAGCATAATCACGCTTTAATTCCCTTGGAGAAGTTTTGTGTTGATAAAAACTAGGGAGACTTATTACTAAATCGCCATCTTCGTTTACTTTAGCGCTGTTAATATGGAGAGAGCTGCTGTCGGCACCAGAATCGATTTTGGCAGGAATATCTAGAAAATTATGACCATCTGCAAAGATTGAAACTAGGCAGAATTCACCGATAAGTTTAATATTAGATTGTTTCATATAGATTATTCCCACTTAATAATTGTCGCTGTATTATAACATGAAAATAGCATTTTGAAAAGTGCTAAAACATAGGTAGCTGATTCTTAGTGAGCAATGGGTGTAGGTTGAGTGGTGCTGGTTATTTATTGGGTGATTTTAATCCAACAAAATCATCAGATAGATTATCGGCGGAAAATGGGTCTTTAAGATTTTTGGTATCTTCGAGAGTCTTTTCGAAATTTTCGCGGAATTCTTCAAGAGTTTTTGAGTCGAGATTGCCGGATTCTGGGAAAGAATAAGTTTTTTCAGGTTGGTCGTCATGTTTGACTTCGTGCTTCTCCGGTAAAAAACCTGGGCGGGAGCGATCTAGATAAATGTCGCCACTATTGTGATAGATAACTAGAGAGATGGTGGTAGTAAGAATGGTAATTAGGGTTGCGATTAAGCCTAAGCGCATAAGATTGCGACCACCAGAGGACATTTTTGGCATAATTATCGTCCCCCCACTTGATTAGCAGGGTTGGTAATGCTTGAAGCTTTGGTAGCGTCGGTTTTTTCTGGAGTAAAACGAATGTTTTCGCCATCAATTTCAATTTTTTTAATCTCTGCAAGGTATTTTTCTGCGGTTTTGGTAAGATCTTCGACTTTTTGGTTTAGCTCCTTGCGGGATTCCCTGGTGACGATCAGCTGATTGTAGAAATCGTCAGGATTTTTTTGGTAATCAATAGAAAGGAGATTTTCAAATTGTTGACTATAAGCAATATAAAGTGAACTAAAGTCATTTTTTTGCAAGACAAAACTACTTTGTAGGTCAGAAAGATCGCCGAGATTCTGGTTATTTTTGACAAGGCGAAGGTTGAAGGGGGTGATGTAAGAATTGAGAATTGTTTGGTAATTAGCCCCAAGTAGAGAGCGGATTTTGGCATCACTAACTTGAAGTTTTTTGAGGCTAGACTTGATTGAACTACAGTTCATGGAGAGTTCGCCACGCTGATCATCTGTGAGTTTAATTTTAGGAGCGTCGGCAGAAACACGAACAGAATTAAAAAGAATAAAAACCAAAAGAAAGGCTACAAGAATCAGAAAAAGATCAGTAACTTTAGATTCTTTTGGTTTAAAATTTTTGATTTCTTTCATCTGTAAATAATTATAGCATTAAAGTGAATGTACTCGTGCTTAATTTTAGTGCAAAAACACGAGTAATTTTACTTAGGATTTGAGAAATAATCAAATATGAGAAATTATTTTAAGCTTAGTTCCAGAATCCGCGTTTTTTAGCAGTCTTAAATTCTTCGAGTAACTCTTTTTGCTTTTTCGATAGACTGGTCGGAGTATCGACTACGATATTAATAATATGCGGACCACGTTCTCCATTATTCATCGGTACACCATGTTTCGATAGTTTGAAAGGAGTGTTAGATTGAGTGCCGGCAGGAATTTTCATAGTGATTTTGCCGTCAATTGTTTCGACCTCGACTTCGGTACCGAGCGCCGCATCAACCATTGAGATATGTTGTTCGGATAAGAGAATGTATCCTTCGCGACTAATGGTTTTATGTGGTTGCACACGAATTTGCACTAAAAGATCGCCGTTCTCGCCACCTTTTTCTGGGGCAGGACCACCACGACCACGCAGGCGAATCGCTTGACCATCATCAATACCGGCAGGGACTTTTAGGGTGATTTCATTGCCTTCGACGGAAATCTTTTTGGTAGTACCAAAAATTGCATCCTTAAAATCAATGACTAGGGTAGTGCGATAATCAGAGCCGCGATTTCTGCGAGCACGTCCACCGCCGAAACCAAAAAGGTTACTTAATATATCATCGAAACCCTCGGCGCCACCAAAATCAAAATTGAATCCTTGACCACTATAAGAATAGCCACCGAAAGGATTGCCGCTAGGACCACCTGCGCTGCCATTCCCTACGCCGGCATGACCGAATTGGTCATAGCGTGCACGTTTTTGTTTGTCGGAAAGCACTTCATTGGCCTCAGAAGCCTCCTTAAATTTAGCTTCCGCCTCTTTATCGCCAGGATTACGATCCGGGTGGTATTTGAGAGCGAGCTTACGGTAAGCTTTCTTAATTTCATCATCAGAAGCGTTTTTACTAACGCCCAAAACTTCATAATAATCACGTTTTGACATAGCATAATTATATATATTTAGCACTCAAAATGCAAGAGTGCCAGCAATTTTTCTAGATTTTAATTACTATGAGGGTGCTGGCGTCTTTTGGATTTTAATTACAGAAAAATAAAAGAGGTGAGAGTTGGGGTTTTATCTCTGGTTTTATGATAGACTAAGATAAAGGAGAAGAAAAAGAATATGGAATCGGAAAGACTGATTTTAATTACCAATCCGGGCAGTAGTTCTCGTAAATACGCGCTCTATAAAGGCATGAAAGAACTTTGTTCTTTGCATTTCGAATTTGAAGGTAAGAAAATTGTCTATACTTTAAACTCTGGTGACCAGAAGAAGAAAGTAGTGACGGATTTTAAGGCACTCTCAGAGGTGGCAGGAAATCTGGAAAAAATCTTAATTGATGAGGAATTTTTAGGAGGGGTTTCGAAATTAAGTGCGATTTTGGCCCGTGTGGTGGCTCCAGGCGCTTATTTTGCCAATGATCATATTGTGGATAAGGAGTGTTTTAAGGAATTAGAAATCGCCCGTACTCGTGCGCCGCTTCACGTCCCAGTGGTGATGGATGAAATTATTGAACTAAAGAAGCGTTTTGATTCGGTGCCGGTGATTGAAATTTCCGATTCAAACTTCCATAACTCCAGGCCAGAGCTGGCTAAGGCTTATTGTATTGACCAGAAATTAGCAGAAAAGTTTGATATTAAAAAATGGGGCTTCCATGGTCTTTCGGTGGGGTCAGTGGTACGCTACATGAAGCAAAATGAAATTTTGCCAGAGAAAGTAGTGGCTTGCCATATTGGTTCGGGGGCTTCGATTACTGCGGTTTATAAGGGTAAATCTCACGATACGACGATGGGTTATACGCCGCTTGAGGGGGTAATGATGGCGACGCGTACAGGTTCAATGGATGTGGCAGCGGCACTGGCAATGAAGCGCGCGTTGAAGATTGAAGATGACGTGGAGCTTGAACGCTATCTAAATAAGCAGTGTGGCCTACTTGGTGTATCTGGGGTGTCGGATGATCTTCGTACAGTAATTCAATTACGTGATGAAGGTGATAAGATGGGCTCATTCGCTTATTCCCTCTATATTTATCGCTTGCAGGCTTGTATCAGTCAGATGATTGCTTCAATGGGTGGCGTAGACGCTTTGGTCTTTACCGCAACCATCGGTGAGCGCTCGGATGATGTGCGTAGGCAAGTAATTCAAAAGATGAAATACCTTGGCTTTGAGCTGGATGCCGAGAAAAATACTGGTGAAATGCCAGAACGCCACACTTTGATTTCGAAAGATGAATCTAAGCCAATTTATGTAGTGCGTACGGATGAAACAAGCGAAATGATCGAACGCGCAAACTTGATTTTGGCAGAATAAGGACGTGAAATAAAAAAATATAGTGCGATGAGCACTATATTTTTTTAGGTTAATTAATTTTCTTCGGTATCGAAGTTTTGATCGTCGAGTCCGTCGAGTAATTTAAGACTTTCACTACTCGGTAATGATTCAACATTTTTTAACTTACGCTCGATGACACGAGAGGTAGTAGCGGCAGCATCGATTTTATTGGCGGATTCTTGAAGTTTCTTTTTGGTGGCTTCGAGCAGGTCACCAAATTTACCAAACTGACTTTTTACGGCACCTAGAATTTGCCAAACTTCGCTACTGCGTTTTTCAATGGCGAGGGTACGGAAGCCCATGAGAAGACCCGAAAGAATCACTGGTAGGGTGCTTGGTGAGGCAATGGTGATGTGGAATTTTTGGCGGATTTCGTCATCGAGGCCAGGGATACGAAGAATTTCAGCGTAGAGTGATTCGGTTGGTAAAAACATCATAGCAAACTCGGTAGTGTGTGGTGGATCGATGTACTTGGTGGAAATTTTCTTGGCCTGCTCTTTGACATCGATAGCTAGAGCTTTTTGGTATTTAAGAATCTCGGTTTTATTACCCTGCTCATAGGCGGCTACTAGGCGTTGATAATTTTCTACAGGGAATTTACTATCGATTGGTAGGAAAACTTGAGCGGTTTCGTCCTTGCCAGGCATTTTGACGGCAAATTCGACACGGTCATTCGAGCCTTTTTTGGTGGCAATATTTTCACAATACTGCTCAGAGCTCAGAGTGTCACTAATGATGTTACCAAGTTGGACTTCACCATAAATACCGCGGGTCTTGACGCCTTCCATGACCTTTTTTAGATCACCGACGCCGTTAGCAAGAGTTTTCATTTCGCCGAGACCTTGATAGACCTGGGTAAGTTGGGTAGAAATAGTCTTAAAGCTTTCATTAAAACGTTTTTCAACTGAAGCCTGGAGTTTTTCGTCGACAGTTTGACGCATTTCTTCAAGTTTTTTAGTGTTATGATCTTGAAGTTCACGCACGCGAGTGTCGAGAGTTTTTTGAACTAAACCAAAATTATCCGAAATTTCTTTACGATTTTCGCGAAAGTTCGTGCCGATATCTTTTGTAACGCGGTCCACGTTAGTTTCAATACGAATCATACGTTCATTCATATTGGCAAAAGTCTGTGTGGTCTGGTCCTGAAGAGTGGCGATGCGATTTTTAAGTTCTGGTAGATCGGTGTTTTTCTGATTGGTTTTCGAAAAAACGATAAATAGAATGATTAGGTTGACGACTGAAACGATGAGTAAAATAAGTGTGGTAATATCCATGAAATCCTCTTATGCTAATAAATAAATTATAACACAAAAACAGAGAGAAAAATGGCCATAATGGAAATTCGAGATTAGCGCAGAACTTAATGCGGTGTTTAAAAGAATTAGAGATTGGTGCGACTATTTTATGCGGCGCTTAAATAAATTAGAGATTGGTGCGATTGTTTAAAGCGGCACTTAGCGTAATTTGATCGGCAAAAGACAAATCAACGCCGAGTGGAAGGCCGCGGGCTAGGCGCGTGATGATAAGCTCGGGGTATTTTTCCGAAAGCATTTTTTGCAAAAGTAGAGCCGTACTCTCCCCTTCTACGCTCGGATTAGTGGCGATAATAATTTCTTTAACTGCATCGTTTTCGACGCGAGAAATCAATTCTTTGATATGTAGAACTTCTGGAGTAATACCGTCAATCGGTGAAATGGCGCCGCCTAGTACGTGATAGGTACCACGATATTCTTTGGTTTGTTCAAAGGCGTAAATATCAAGTGGTTCCTCAACCACAAGGATGGTAGTTTTATCACGATCCGGAGCGTCATAAAGTGGCGAAACATCCTCGTCGGCATTAATTAAGGAAAAAGTGATTGGACAGGTTTTGACTTGTTCGTGTAAATTTTCTAGAGCATGGACTAGTTGCTGAGAGATTTTGCGATCGCTGCGAAAAAGATAGGTCGCATAGCGTTCGGCGGTTTTATTTCCTACGCCCGGCAGTTTACCTAGCGCGTCGATAGTATCAGTGAGGGCTCTAGGGAGCATTAAGCGCCAAGTCCTAGGTTGCCAAGTTGGCCCATCAAAGGCTTCATTTTGTCGGCGGCAATTTCTTGGGCTTTAGCGTAGCCATCGCGGAAACAGTTTTCAATCCAACGTTCGAGTTCGGCGATGTCTTCGAGATCAACACGTTCTGGATCAATGGTGACTTTTTTTACTTTTAATTCACCGGTAATCTGGACCACGACAGCGCCGTCACCAGCTTCTACTTCTACGATTTCATTTTTGAGATCTTTTTGTGCTTTACGAAGTTCATTAAGCATTTTCATCTGGTCAAAGGTAGCACCCATAATTTCTCCTATTATTCTCTATTCTTAATTAATATTTATTATAGCATCTCTTACTTAGATTTATAAAGATAGAGACGGTCTGCATTTTGAGATTTTTCGTTGGTCACGATATGTTCGAGTTCATAATTTTCGGTATCGGTAATTTTCTCGAAACTAATAATACTATGCTTCTCAGTATTCTCACTAAGATCTGAGATGTATTGATATTTCGGAGTTTTGTTAAAGATGGTGTATGAGTTAGCTAAATGGACATAAAAATTACGATTTTCTTGATTATCTGGTAGATAGAGTAAATGATTTTTGTAATAACGATTGAGTAGTTTTATGTCGTTAGTGAATTGGTTAGCAACCGGTGCGCTATAGCGATAGCCGTAAATAAAATGATTGAGGTCTGAAACAATAACAATAAGCATAAATAAGCCAATCGGAAGTACACCAATAACCTTGGCATAGGGATTATATGGGAAAATACTGGACCATTTATGCAGAATGTATTTCATGCCGTGAGCCACTAGGATTGCGAGTGGTAGGATGAAAAGAATAATCATTTGTGAATTGAGGCCAGAAATTAATAGGGTGAAAATAGTGAGTAGGAAGGCCATGGAATTTCGGGAGGCAAAGAAGCCCTTGAAGGTCGAGATGAAGCCAATAATGGCTAGAGTAATGGCCGGTAAGCCATAAAGCGGAGCAAGAAAAGTGCTTTCAACCAATCCGTTCCAGGTGATTGCTACCCGTACAGCGTTTCCGAGGTTATGGAAGTAGTTGGTAAAAGAAAAATTCGGCATGAGAAGTAATTCGGTGAAAATTTCTGGGTGTTTTAGTCCACGTAAAATTAATATGGTCACTGCAGAAATCACCATTAGGCTGAAAATCCCGAGTGGAATCTTCGGCAGATTTTTCAGAGTAAAACGTAGATGTGGATGAACGAAAACGTAGATTAAAATAAAGAAATCTAGGTAGAGCATGTATGGAGTAAAAATACTTAGACACATAAAAATACCAAAGAGGAAGCACCAACTGGCCTTTGGTTTGTTTTCGCCCTGAACTTTGGAACCGAGCCAGAGTAATAAGGTGGTCCAAAATAAAATCATGATTAAGGCGGTGCCGCTACCAGAGATAAAAAGGAAGCTGGAAGAAAGCACGGTGATGATGCTGGCCATGATGGCAGTGTTGTTTTTGAACCAGCGGTTAAGTAAAAGAATAATCAAAATACAGGTAATCGCGCCAATAATCACGCTAGGAAGCATAATAGTGTAGGGTGAAACACCAAGAATTTTAAAGATTCCCTTTTGGAGTAAATGATAAGGTAGGTCGACAATTACCTCGCGAAAAATCGTGTGGCGATTCAATTCAAAGGTTTTGGTGGTGAAATTAAATTCGTCATTCGAGAGGCCGTTCGGGGTGACGAGCGGTAAAAAGAAAAGTAAACCCGTAAAAATTAATCCAAGTAGTAAGTAGCCAAGTTTGAAACGATGGCGAAATAAGAAGTATTTGTTTGGATTGAGTTTACCCACGTTTCTATTATAGCAAATTTGCAGATTTATTCGCGGGTTTTGTCGAGATTCATGAAGCGTAGTAATTCTGGATGGAAGTAGAGTTCAATCTTACCGATGGCGCCGTGACGGTGCTTGGCCATCAAAAGTTCGGTAATATTAGTTGGCTCGTAACCCTCTTCCTGGTGGTAGTAGTCGACACGGTGCAGGAACATTACAAGGTCAGCATCCTGCTCGATGGAACCGGATTCACGAAGGTCAGAAAGTACTGGTCTTGGATCATCACGGCCAGTGACACCACGAGAGAGCTGAGCGAGGGCAATTACTGGAATCTCAAGTTCACGGGCAAGAATTTTGAGGCCACGAGAAATTTCGGTCACCTCTTGCACACGGTTACCGGCATAGCGGTCGGAACCAGTAATCAACTGGAGGTAGTCGACGATAATTAAGCCAATATTGTGATCGTGATGAGCGCGACGAGCTTTATTGCGAAGCTCGAGAATAGTCATAGAGCTAGTATCGTCTAGATAGAGTGGAATTTCACCCATTTCGCCAAGGGCATCGCCAATTTTAGCGAAGTCATCGTTGGAGATATTACCAGTACGGATGCGCCAAGAGTCAACATTAGAGGTGGTGGAAATAATACGATCGACAATTTCATTTTTTGCCATCTCCATAGAAAAGAAAAGGACACCACATTTATTAATGCCGGCAACATTATAGGCTAGGTTTTGGGCAAAAGTGGTTTTACCCATGGCCGGACGTGCACCGATAATAATCAGGTCGCCCTTTTGGAGGCCGGCGGTTTTGTTGTCAAGATCACGAAAGCCAGTCTTAAGACCACGGAGAGCACCTTTATTTTTGCTGAGCATTTCCATACGGTCATAAGCGTCGACTAGAAGGTCGGAAAGTGCGGTGTAATCGGTTTTTGTATTACTATCAGAAACCGCAAAAAGTTCTTTTTCGGCTTGCCCCAGCATGGCGCCCACTTCATTGGCGGAATCGTAGGCCTTGGTAGCGATTTCGGTGCCAGCCTTGATGAGACGGCGACGAATTGAAGCTTGTTCTACGAGATTAGCGTAAGATAAGGCATTGGCGGCGGTTGGCACGACCATGGTGAGATTAGAAATATAGGTCGCACCACCGACTTCCTTGAGAAGTTTCATGGATTTAAGCTCGGAAGTCAAAGTGACGAGGTCGATCGGTTGACTACGTTCATACAGATTCATCATGGCACGGTAAATATGTCCATGAATTTGGTGATAAAAATCAATAGGTTTAAGTTTTTCAAGAATGTCTGGGAAGGTCGTACTGTCGAGTAGAATGGAGCCAAGGAGAGATTTTTCAGCTTCAATATTTTGAGGTGGAACTTTACCGCCAAAAAGACTGGGGTCATTTTGAGAAATGGTCGATTTTTGCGACCTTGGTTGAGCTGGTTCCGCCATATTACCTCCTAGAATGGACTATCTTCAAGTTCTTGTATGTTTCCCATTATATCAGAAATTGCGCTGAGTGAAGTGTCGTCGGATTTTGGCGCAGCCTCTAATTTGCCTGCACTAAATTGATTAAAGTCGACGGCGGTACTCGGAATTTTGTGCTCGTCAGGATTCATGATGATAATATTAAGGCCATTAATGGCAGTTCTTAGCACCTCGAGGTTGTTTTTACTGTTTAAAATGTTGAACCAAACCTTGGCGCTCGGGTAAATTTCTAATTGATTAGATTTGTAAGTAAAATAGGATTTATTAAGCGGAACGAAAAGGGTTTCTGCGATGTTTCTGATGTTTTCCAAGAAGCCCTTGGCGCTAAAATCACCAGAACCAGAAACTACGGCCTCTGGAATCGTCATGGCTTCGACCTGAACTTGTTGATTTTGAATCTCTGCACGTTCTTGGATTTTTTCAGTAAGTTTGGACTTGGAAATCTTTACTAAGCGTTCGCGGATTTCAGGGTCAATCGAAGGCTTGGCGGGTTCTACCGGGGTTACCGGAGCTGCAGGGGCTGCAGGGGTCACTGGGGCTGCCGGTTCGGCGATGGGTCCCCCCGTGGATATGGAGGTTTCTGCGGTCGCCTGTGCGCGTACTGCATCTGGTGTTTGGGTAGTTACTGGGGTCTTGGTGGCCTGAATTTGTGGAGCTGAAGGGGCAGAGATGGTAATCGGTGCAGCTTTAAAATGATCTAAAATTAGGGCGACAATGAGCTTGGCACTGGCAAACTCACCATTTACGGCATAAAGCTTTTCGATGAGGTGAAGATTTTTGGCGGTAGGATTTTGGACGATGGCTTTGATGAGGCTAGTCGCGATACCTTCGGCTTTATTGCCTTGATTAATTAATTCTTCGACGAGACTGCGTATTTGGTTAACATTTTCCTGTTCGTAACTTGTTAATATCTCTTGAATTAGAACCTGCTTAGGTACACCCAAGGCGGAAGAAACTTCTTCGGTAGTAATCAGGGTGGATTTATCAGGATGAAGATTGCTTAACTGATCGAGAATTGATAAAGAATCACGGAAGGAACCGCCACCTTGCTCGATGAGTAGTGAAAGAGCGTCTTTTTCGATGTTGATTCCCTCTTTTTGGCAAATATTTTCGAGGAATGGTTGCATGATAGATTTATCGGCCAGCTTAAAATGGAAAATCTGTACGCGCGAAAGGATGGTGGCAGGGATTTTTTCTGGGTTGGTAGTGGCAAAAATAAAAACAATATGCTCTGGTGGTTCCTCGAGAATTTTTAGAAGCGCATTAAAGGCATTTTTCGAGAGCATATGAATTTCGTCAATGATGTAGACCTTATATTTGCCAGTGGTCGGGGCAAGCATGGCCTTGTCGCGTAATTCACGGATGTTCTCCACCATAGTAAAAACGGCGGCATCGATTTCGATAATGTCGACATAATTATCCTCGAGTTGATAGTCGAAATGATTAATCTCGTGAGCAAAAATACGGGCTACCGAAGTTTTGCCGCAGCCTCTGGCGCCGACAAAAAGATAGCCGTGAGAAATTTTTTGATTAGTGAGTTGAGTTTGTAACTGACGAATCGTATCGTCTTGACCAACAACGTCTGCGAGCTTAAGTGGACGGTATTTACGATAAAGGGCTTTCGTCATATTTAGAGCGACGCCTCGACGGCAGCCCAATTGGCGTCATCGTTGTTCGCTGGAATGACTACTGAAACCTGAGAACCTTCTTTGAGACGGAAATAGGTTACCGATGCATAAAGAATTTCGTATTCGCGACCATTAACTTCGACAAAATATTTGTCGTCATGGCGAATCAAAGTACCGATTACGGTCTTGCGTTCGACTGGTCCGATTTGCTTGTAGAGGAATTTGCCTTCCTTCGTGATGGTGAGCTTCATAATGTCACCTTCGACAAGCTTGGACTTACTGGCGTAGTTGGCTGGAACTGGATAGTTCTTACCGTCTTGGTCGATCATAATTTGACCATCAAAGACACCTTCGATAATCTTGCCTTCGTTATTACTAATAACTACTTCTCTCGGGGTAGTAATGGTTTCCCCGTCTCCAAGCATCGAAATCAAAAGTTCTTTGGCGGCGGCCAAATTGGTTTCTGCTTCTTGAATAAGAGAACGGAGTCGTTTTATTTGTTTTTCTGGTAATTCAGACATCACCTCGCATCCTGTCTGTTTAATAAATATCACTCTAATCGTACGGCCTTTTTGGAAAAATGTCAAGGAAGATAGGACTAAAATTAGTGGACTTTATGGGGAAATTATGTTAAAAAATGCTATTTTTCGAAAAATCGTTTATGATAGAGGTATGATAAAAATTATTGCTGGCGGCAAGAAGCATATTCCAGAGATTGTGGGAATGATTTCGGAATACGAAAAGCGTTTGAAGAAACCGTTTGATATCAAATGGCAGTTTTTCGAAGAGAAAAAGCTCGAGGAGTATTTAGCTAACTGGCCTTTTTCGGGACGGGAGTTTGTGATTTTACTTGATGAACGCGGAGTGAATTTTAAGAATAGCCAAATCGCGGAAATTATGTCGAAAGAGTTTAATTTTGGGAAAGAAATTGTTTTAATTATTGGCGGTGCGTATGGTGTGACGGAGGAAGTGAGAAAGAAATCCGATGTGGTCTGGAGTTTTTCGAATCTGGTCTTCCCTCATCAACTGATGCGAGTGATGTTAGTGGAGCAGATTTATCGCACCCAAGAAATTTTGCATGGTGGAAAATACCATCACGAATAAAATAAGTAGTGATGGTTTGCATTTTTCCCTTCTCTCTGATATAATGTAGGAAGTTACCAAAGACAGCGACGGAGTAATCTTAATAAAGTCGCCGAGGAAAATCTTCTAATTAATTTTTCTGGTAACGAAAATTAAAAATTCGTAAACTTTTTAATAAAAAATTTAACAATCAAGGGAACTTTTTATGGCAATTTCCAAAGATAAAAAGAATACATTGGTTGCAGATTTAACTAAGCTTTTATCAGAAGCTAAACTAACTGCTTATGCAAACTACCAAGGTTTGTCTGTAGCTGAACTCGAAGAGTTACGTCACAGTGCTCGTGAGCAGGGTGTGAAAATCAAAATCGTGAAGAACCGCTTGGTTCGTGTTGCGATGAATGAAATCGCTGTCTACAAAGACACCGATACTACTCGCCTTACTGGTCAATTAGTTTATGCAATTTCTGATACCGACGAAATCGCTCCTGCTAAGATTTTGGCAGAGTTTGGTAAGACCCACAAAGCTTTCGAACTTTTGGGTGGTTTTTCTGAAACTGGCAACGCCTTGGATACCGCAGAGATCAATGCTCTTGCAGCTCTTCCTTCCAAGAACGAATTGGTCGCCCAGGTGGTGGCTCAATTGCTTTCCCCAGTCAACGATTCCATCTCAGCTCTCGCTGGTGGTCTTTCCGGAATTGTTTCTGGCTTAGAAAACAAGTAACAAGTGTACTATTAATAACAAATTTAATTTTTCGAAAGGTCTAATATGGCTGATATTAAAAAACTTGCTGAAGAATTAGTAAATCTTACTGTTCTTGAAGTAAACGAACTCAAAAATACTCTCAAAGATGAATACGGTATCGAACCAGCTGCTGCTGCTGTTGCTGTTGCTGCTGCTCCTGCCGCTGCCGCCGAAGAAGAAGGCAAATCTGAATTCAACGTCGTTCTTAAGGACGCTGGCGCTCAAAAGATCGCTGTAATCAAGGCTGTTAAAGAAGCTACCGGTCTTGGTCTTGGTGAAGCTAAAGCCCTCGTTGATGGTGCTCCTTCAACCGTAAAAGAAAACGTTAAGAAAGACGAAGCTGAAGCTTTGAAGAAAACTCTCGAAGAAGCTGGTGCTGTCATCGAATTAGCTTAATTAAAACTCTGAAGTTTACGAATTTATCGAAAATATCCCACCAGAGTGGGATATTTTTTATGGCTTATTTTTTAAGAATGAGTGAATAGTTGATGTTTTTTTATGGCTAACTCCTGAAGGATGAGTGAATAGTTGATTTTTGTTACATATTTCTACAGAAAATAAAAAAATACCCCAGATGCTGTGGGGTATTTTAGTTTATGTTTTCTTGGTGAAGGCACCAGGAGCACCAGGCTTATTGATGCGAGCGTAAGAAACATTATTGCCAATGTAATTAAGGTTGGAAGTAACGCCATAGAACATATCATTAGATTTTGTAACTTTCGTAGTTACGAAGCTTTCGGAGGCGTAGACATATTGGAGCCAGGTCGACTGAGCAAACATGCCGGTGGTATTTTCAAGATTTCGAGTATCCCAGTTAGTAAGGTCAAGGATTTTTAGCCAGGTGTAGTTGAACATACTTTCGGCATTGACTAGACTTCTAGTATCAAAGGAGCTGAGGTCAAGATTAAGCACATAAGTATTATTGAACATAAAGCTCATATTCTTGACTTTTCCAGTATTAAATTCAAATTTTACATTAGTCCCCCTTAGAAGACCAGAACTATTAGCTCCGAACATGCCCTCCATATTTTCAACATTAGCGGTTTCGAGAGTGTTAATATTATCAAGTTTTGTGATATTGCCAATGCCATAGAACATATAACTAGTGTCGGTAAGATTTGGAGTATGGAAGATTGGTAAGGTGATTTCAGTATGGTATGAATTGTATTTAAATAGGCCACGCATCGAGGTTAGGTGCGGTAGATTCAGATTATTGCCTGGCCAGATAATCTTGCCAGCTGAAGAAGTTTTACTTTCTGAGCTAAATGTGCCTTCCAGAGTGGTGACATTACTTAGGTCAAAATGAGAAATATCAAGTTGAGGAGTATCTAGATTTTGGAACATATAACTCATATCGGTGAGATTTGCAGTATTGAATGTACTTGGGAAGGTTACTGGGCCATTAGCATAAGCTTTTGCGAACATATACGAGGTGTTGGTGACTTTATCGGCTTTAAGATTCGGGATGATGTTGGCTTGTGATAGATATGGTGTATTGGCAAATAGGTGACTGAGATTAAGGGCATTTTTGATATCTAATTTATCAAAATTATTAATAGTTGTGAGCTTAGAGGCATTTTCAAAAAGAGAGCTCATGTCGGTAACATTTGAAGTATTAAAGACGGTTGGTAAGGTGACCGTTTTAAGTTCGGATGCACCTTTAAAGATACCAGCGACTGCGGTAAGTGGTCCAGTTTGCATACTACCAAGGTCGATATTTTTAACCTTACTATTTTCAAACATGTAGGACATATCAGTAATGTTGTTGCCGCCTAGATTATTATTGTTTAATACGAGTTGATCGGCAGAAGTGTCTTTAAACATCCCAGAAAGATTAGTTGCCGCACTAAAGGTGATTTTGGATAGATCGATATTGCTTGCGTTTGTGGCACCATTAAACATGTTTGAGAAGTCAGTGGTGCTAGAAAATGTTGCCTCTGGCATACTAATTGTAGCAGCTTGAGCATTTTTAAACATTCCACTCGCATTTTCAACGTTATTGAAAGTTGCTTTTGGCATAGTAATCGTGGTGGCTTTGGTGTTTTCAAACATTCCACTAGCATTTTCAACGTTATTAAAAGTTGCATTTCCGAGGGTAATGGTGGTGGCGGCGGAATTTTTGAACATATTTTGGGTATTGGTGGTGTTTTCGAAGGTTGAATTACTGAGATTGATTTCTCGTAGTGCCGAATTTTCGAAAATAGATGAGGCGTCTTCCATGTCGGAAATAGTCCAAGTAGAAAGATCGGCAGTCTCAAGGTATTTTGCGTTTTTGAAAAGATTAGAAATATTTTTGGCATTTGACATGAAAGAGGTGTCATCAATAACGGAAATACCAGAATCTTCGTAAAGTGATTCTATATTTTCAACTTCTGCCTTTTTCAGATAATTGGTGAATTCATCGGCTTTAAATTTGTTGCTATAATAACCCGTCGTTTTATGAAAGAGGTGTGAAGCATCTTTGACTTTGGAAAAATCAAGCATGTTACTATCTCGTCCATCATTAAAGGTGAAAGACACATCTCTATTGATATTAGTGAGTCCGGAGAACATATAAGATAGATTTTCTGGGAAGATAAGCTTGGTGGCAGGTGTCCAAATGCAGTATTTATCCCAAGAGTTACGATATCCGCCAAGATAGACCGGTGCTTCGGAATCTGGAGTGGAAATTAAACTCGTGCGTTCTGGTGTAATATCGTTACTACATTTATTTTTACCAACTGAAATATTAAGATCAGGATAATAAGAATTGCTGGTAGTTTTTAATGGGTCATTAAAATAATTTTGATCAGTAATGCCAAGGCCCTTTTTGAGGGCTTTATTTAGTTCGGGGCCATTGACGATTTTGGCAGTAGACTCACCTTCTGAGATGAGGGTGAAAATTAATTTACGTTGGTATGATCCTGCTGGGATATTATTGCGAAGTGCAAAGCCTAGGTTGAATTTAAAGTCATCGGCAGCTGTGAGTTGAGTGGTGACATTACGGATTAACGCTGGTGATTGAAGGTTTGGAATGTAATTATAAAGCTTATTGTCAACGGTTTCAGTATTGTAGCCGTACTGATTATTCATATCACTAGACAGATTATTATTGCTGCCATATACCGAGGTAATTTTAAAACTATTCCCCGTGGTATTAATGAGACCAGTCTCGGCACTGTCGCTACTAAAATAGAGCTTGTAGCCAGTCGTGCTGTTGGTACTAACAGTCAAATCGAGGGTTTTGGTAATTTCGGTTCTGGCTTGTGCGCCAGTGTCGGCCTGGATATTTACGTTTGATGGGACTGTAATGGAAATAGAGCTAGCAAAGGTATTTTGTGTATGGAAAATAAGAAAAGAGAGACTTGAAAAAGCAACGAGCACTAGTTTTTGGCATAGCTCACAAAAAATGTTTTCGTGAGTTCGCAGTTTGGTCACTTAAACCTCCAATTTATTGTCTTATTCTTGCATGTATTCAGAATAAGCTTATTCTTAACACTACTATTTTAGCATAAATGGAATAGTGAATGGAAGAGCAAAATTGAAGATTTGAGGTTTTATTTTTTGGTGAAGAACCCTGGCTGGCCTGGTTTATCGATACGTGCGTAAGTTATACCTTCTCCTCCAGCATAGGCTGTGCCATTACCGCCGACGAAAGCTCCGGTAACAGAAGAGTCCATATAGAAGATTCTTTCTGATTTTGTGACATTGGTGGTGACAAAACTTTCTGAAGCGTAGATGGTAGTGATGTGATTGCTGTCATAGAACATTTCGGTCATATCGGTGACATTTCTAGTATCCCAACCGGTAAGATCGACGGTAACTATCCAAGTATAATAAACAAGATTGGACATATCGGTGACATTAGAAACATTAAGGTCGCTTAGGTCTAATAATCCATCGCTGGACTTAGCATAATAAAACATATTATGCATGTTTCGAACATTAGACGTATCGAAGGAGATTTTAGTGGGACCATCTAAGGTAAATTGAGTGCCGGCAAACATACTTTCGACAGTTTCAACATGTGAAGTATCAAGTCCGGTGAGATCCAGCTTGGTGAGTGAATTGGTGAAGTTGCTAAAGATGAAGCTAAGGTCAGTAAGAACTGGGGTGTTCATTTTTGGAAAAACTGCTTTATCGAGGTAGTGTTGGCCCTTATAAAGTCCACGTAGGGAGACAAGATTTGGTGCGTTAAGGGTGCCGGTCGGCCAGATAATTTGTTTGGCAGAGTAATTATAATCATCTAAGCTTATTTCATAACTGTCGAATGTTATACCACTTAACATCTCTTCCATGGTAGTGACACTATCGAACTGCATATTAGAGATGTCGAGCAAAGGGGTTCTGAATCCGCTAAACATACCCTGCATATTGGAAATGTTGTGTGTTTTAAAAGTAGTAGGAAGAATGATGTTTTGGCTAGACTTGGTTCGATAGAACATATATGAAGCGTCGGTAATATTTTCGGACTCGATATGTTCGATAAAATCCTTGAGATCGAGTAATGGTAGATTATAAAACATGTGACTAGTGCTAATCGCACTGTTTAACTTAATTTTATCGCTATTTTCTAAAGTAGTGAGTTTAGTACTATCAGAGAGAAATGAACTGAAATCTGTAACGGCTGCAGTATTAAAGATGCTTGGTAGAGTGATTTTTTGTATATAAGGAAGATGCTTAAACATATTAGCAATAGTTTCTAGCGGACCAGTGGAAATATTATGGAGATCTATCTCTGTAAGATAAGGGCAATCCTGAAACATGCTCGACATATCAGTAATATGATTACCGCCCATGGATGTTTCATTGAGGGTGAGGCCGCTAATTTCGGATTTATAGAACATCTGAGAGAGATTTTCTGCCGAGGCAAGGGATAATTTTGGTAATTTTAGCGTAAGGTAATAGTTTCCACTTTCTTTAAAGAAGCTGTTAAAGTTGGTCGTATTAGCAAAAGTGGCGCTAGCTAGATTAAACTCGGTAAGAGGAATTTTTTCAAACATGGAGCCTGCGTCGGTAGATTTGGCGAAAGTTGCTTGGGGTAGAAGAATTTTGGTCGATGTACTGTTCATGAACATACTATTAGTATTCATAGTTTCACCAAAAACAGCCTTTGGCAGCTGAATACTTGCAGAGCTATTAGTATCTTTAAACATTTTTTCGGTGTTTTTGGTCTTAGCGAAGGTGGCATTATTTAGGATGGCCTGACCAATCCCACTGCCTTCAAACATAGATCTAGTATCTTCGGCTTCACCGATAATCCAATCGGAAAAATTAACCTGACCTAAAGATTTTGTATTGCGAAAAGCGTAGGCGAGATTTTTGGCGCGATTTACGATGTTGGTGAATTTCTCAACAGTATTGACTGTGGAGTTTTCGAAAATGGATTCAGCACTTTCAATAGGGGAATCTTTGAGATATTCAAAGAAGTCAGAAGCTTCGAAGGAGCTGTTGTTATATGCGATAGTATTGTGGAATAGATGGTCGAGATTTTTGACTTTCTTAAAATTTAGCGTAGATTTATTACGGCCGTCGGCAAAATTGAAAGAGACATGATAGTCAGTCCCGCCAAGTCCGGCATACATATAGGAAAGATCTTCTGGGAAGATTAATTCTGTAGCATTACTCCAAATGCAGATATTATCCCAGCTGCTACGATAGCCACCGAGATAAACTTCGGCGTCGGAATCTGGTAGGGAGATAACCGAGGTGCGTTCTTTGGTGATATCATCACTGCATTTATTTCTACCTACGGTAATATTAACCTCTGGCCATAGATCGTTCGGGGTGGTGGTAAGCGGATTATCAAGATAGTTCGCATCAGTGATACCCACGGCTTTTTTGATGGCTTTATTAATTTCGATACCATTAACTAATTGGATAGAGGCTTGATCTTCGGCTAGGAGGGTAAAAATTAAATTGCGGTGATATTCACCAGGCTGTGCGGAAGACTCGAGTTCGAAGCCGAGGTTGAATTTGACAGTATCGGCGGTAGTAAGTGGATCTTTGACTTGTTTGATTTTGAGCGGACTACTAAGACTTGGGATTTGTTGATAAATCTGGTCGTCAGTATCTTTGATATTATAGCCGTATTGGTTATGCATATCTCTAGAAAGTACATAATCGGAACCATAGACAGAAGGGATGGAATAGTCGTTCTTAGGATCGCTGCTTACTAGTGAACTATCCTCGCTGTCGCTACTAAAAAGTAATTTGTAGCCTAAGAGACTATTGGTATTAACGGTAATATTGATAGATTTAGAAAATTCCATTCTACTTCCAGTCGAAAAATCGGTTTCGACTTTAACCTCACCGGGCATGCCTAGTGAGGCGGTCGAGGCATGAGTGCTTTCATAGTGCAGCAAGCAAAATAAAGTGCTGGCTAAAAAGATTGATAATATATTAAAAACCGACCTACCACTGATGGCATGTCTAATTCCTCGCTTTGACACGGTTTTTTCTCTCCCATTTATGTTATTTATCTAGTCCTAATAGATAAATCTATGTTTATACATCTACTTCGAGTTTAGCATAAATGGAATAAAATGGCGGAAGAAAAATGATGTAAAATTTAATAGATATCGATTAAATTGTTAAACGTCTAAAAAAATAAGCACCGGGTTAGTGGTGCTTATTTTAGAGAGATTAAGAGCTTAGTTGTAGATATTTTCTACAGCGATGGATGGGCCCATGGTGGTAGAAATAAAGATACTCTTAATGTATTGGCCCTTGATAGAAGCTGGCTTCATAGATTTCAAAGAATCCATAAAGACGGTAGCGTTCTCATTTAATTGATCGAGGGTGAAATTGGTTTTACCGACACCGATGTGAACGATGGCTTGCTTGTCGACACGATATTCGACCTTACCAGCCTTAGATTCCTTCACGGCCTTCTCGATATCGAGAGTGACGGTACCAGCCTTTGGATTTGGCATCAAACCTTTAGGACCGAGCAAGCGAGCGAACTTACCAAGTTTTGGCATGTAAGCTGGGGTAGAAATGAGAACGTCGAAATTGATGATTCCCTTTTCGAGTTGCTTGATGAATTCAGCATCTTCGGCGATGTCAGCACCAGCGGCTTTAGCTTTTTTACATTCATCTTCTGGAGCGAAGACAGCGACGCGAACAGTTTTACCGTTACCGTTTGGAAGAACGATGGTGGTACGAATGTTTTGGTCAGCTTGACGTGGGTCGACACCAAGACGAGCGTGGATTTCGATAGTTGCATCGAATTTAGCTGGGTTGGTTTCGACAGCAAGCTTGATAGCGTCAGTGAGACTGTAAGCCTTAGTCTTGTCGATATTCTTGTAAGCAGCTTGGTATTTTTTACCACGGCGTTCCAAGATTGAACGAGTGACCGGCTTGGCACCCTTTGGCTTTTCCTCTAGGGCTTCTTGCTTGTGCTCTTCAGCACGAGCTTTGCGCTCTTCTTCAGCCTTAACTTCTTCGAGGTGCTTCTTAGATTTTTTACCAGATTTGGCAAATTTTTCTTCGGTTTCGACAGCTTCGACTGGAGTTTGGTTTAATTCTTCAGTAGATTTGATTTGTTCTTCTGACATTTTATTTCTTTCTGTGGTAATAACGAGTGAACTCTCCCACGGTTAATTAATTTTAATCAATTATTCGGCGATGGTGACACCCATAGAGCGGGCAGTACCAGCGACGGTCTTGATAGCACCTTCAAGATCGACAGCGTTCATTTGCTTCATCTTGATGTTGGCAATCTTCTCGAGTTGTTCACGAGTGATAGAACCAACTTTTTCGGTGTTTGGACGACCAGAACCTTTTTGAAGCTTTAATTCTTCACGAATTAAATCATCAACTGGTTGACCGAGACAAACCCAATCAAAAGTGCGATCATCGAAGACGCGGATGTGAACGATGACGTTCTTACCAGCGAATTCTTTGGTTTTGTCGTTGAATGGATTAATGAAATCCATCATGTTTAGGCCCCATTGACCCAAGGTTGAACCAACTGGAGGACCTGCGGTGGCCTTACCACCAGGGATGCGTAACTTTAAGTTACCAATTACTTTTTTTGCCATAATATATTTACTCCTAATTAGAGCGCGTAACGGGTATATTTTAACATATTTTTTAGAAAAATACTAGAAAGAAAAAGAAAAAACCACCGATGTTCTGGTGGTTTATTTCTAAGGTGCGATAAATTTTAGGCACCATGACGAAATTCATGAATTAACTCTCGTCCACGCGCAATTTTTTGTGCGTATTCAGGTGTCATTTCCAGAATGCCCTCATCGCATTTGGTAAGCGTATCAATGAGTTCCATGGTGCGCTTAACGTCTGCCTGATTACCGTCGTAGAAACTTTCGAGCTCATGTTCAAAATCTTGACGGAAGTTACAAGGAAGACCCGTTTTCCAATGCACGGTCCTATTCCAAGTGGTAAGTGGAAGTAGGTGTGCATAGATGACAGCTACGATTTGCTTGATGGTAGATTGACTAGCAGTGCCGCGAAGCCAATATTTTGCAATCAAAGCTGAAACCGCCTCGTGATTATAGTAGCAAATGTCACCAACTTTGTTGGTAGCGGCGGTGTACTTTTTCCCTACGTCGTGTAGGACAGCGAGTTGTACGGCTAAGGTGCTACTCAGGCCGGCGTCTACCAAATTGGCAGCCACTAATGCGACGTGATCACGAAGATTTTCGTGGTGATATTTGGAAGTTTGTGTGCCGATTGGGGCGACAACTTCTTCAATATCACAATCATCCTCAACCTGGATACCCAAGTCAAAGAAGGACGACTCCGCTGTCTCTTGCTGATTAGGTACCACTTCTGCTAAAGAGCTATCTTCCTCTGAGTCTTTCAGAGTTTGTGCTTCATCAATCGCTTGACTGGTCTTTAAGAAATCAATTGCACCTGTTTCTTCCAGAATGGTACTGGCGTCTTTATCGTTTTTAAGAATTTCAGCCTTGACTTTTTCTGAAACAGTTTCACCTTCACCCTCGGCCTTCTTGATAGCTGTCACCACTCGTCCTAAGTCGACTGTTGCTTCACTAACACTTTGTACCGGCTCGTTTTGTGCATTGATTTCCTCAGGAACTCCTTTTACCGCCTGTTGGTTGGCCTTGGCCACAGTCGTTTCAGCAATCGGCTCCACATCTACCTGCGCAGGCTTTTTGCCAAATAAACCGAGAAATCCTTTCTTTTCACGCGAAACAACGGTAATATGTGCTCTCATTCGTGGAATATCCAGCGTTTTTAGTCCATTTTGAATCGCTTCTTCAACACTTGCTCCTGTAAAAATAACCATCTGCAAGAGTCCTCCTTTTTACTTTTTCTTTTTCTGTGCTTTTTGAAGGGCACGTTTTTTCTTCATTTCCAATTGGCGCTCCGCCTTTGCCTTCGCTTCACGTTCAGCAATGATCTTAAAAGGATTGCTCAAAAGCAAGGTCTGACCAACTTGATAGGCGTTGGAGACTGTCCAGTAAAGAGCAACCCCGCTGGCTGCATACACCGCAAAGAAGAAAATCAATACCGGCATCAGGTAGGTCATCACTGCCGTCCCACCATTTTTTTCTGGCAAGGCTTTATTGGATAGCCAAGTGCTAAAGAAAGTAAAGAGAGCAGCGAGAATAGGTAGGATAAAGGTCGGATCCGTCGCACCTAGATTAAGCCAGAGGAAGTGACCTGTTTTCAAAAATTCAACCCGTGTCAGAGCTTGGAAAAGTGCCAAAAGCACTGGCATTTGGATAAATAACGGAAGAAAAGCGGCATAGGGATTGACCCCCATTTCTTTATAAAGCTTGCTGGTTTCCTCTGCTAAAGCAGTCTTACTATCCATATCTTTGCCCGGATATTTTTCCTGAAGCTTCTTGATATGAGGCTGAACTTCCTGCATCTTTCTAGACGAGGTCGTCTGAAACTGGAAGACTGGCAACAAGACTGTCCGAATAATCAAGGTAAAAAGAATAATCCCGATTCCTGTACTTCCATTAAAGGACAAGAATTGAATCATCTCCGCAAAGAAATAAACTAATTTCTCCCAAAAATCACTTGAATTAGCGGTCACTTCGCTGGTGCCACAAGCCGTCAAAATAAGCAGCGAAGCCGCTAAAAGAAATCCTATCTTACTCTTCTTTTTCACAAATAAATCCTTCCTGATAAATTCTTGCAACTTTCAAGACATGCAATAAATTTTGTTCCACTTGGTGGTAGTCCAAAGTTTCAACTCCCTTGCGGGCAATAACAACAAAGTCATCCTTGGTCAAGTCCGCCCGATGCTGAATCAAGACATGACGAATCTTTCTTTTGATACTATTGCGGACAACTGCATTGCCTAGCTTTTTACTAACTGAGATCCCCACTCGAAAATGGCGCTGTTCTTTTTCTAATTTATAAACGACAAACTTTCGATTGGCAAAATTCTGCCCAGCTTTAAAAATCGCCTTGAAATCTTTTTCGCTCTTGACGCGATAGTTTTTTCTCAAAACTCAACTCCATCCACCAAAATTATATCTATTATACCATATTTTTCGAAAATGCCAATAAGAGCCGCTATGACGCCGTTTTTGCAAATATTTAAAAGGTCGATTCACTTAAAAAACACCGCAATTCCCTTGCGATGTTCCCTATATCTTATTCCTTTTTCAGCTGTCTCTTCGCCCTTTCCAACTCCTGACGGATCTGTGCAAATCCTGTTCCGCCAAGGGAATCCCGCTTTTGTACAGCGGTCTGCGACTCAAGAGCTTGATAAATATCTCCCTCAATCAGCGACGACACTTCCTGATAGCGGCTCAGCGGAATATCCTGTAGATAATAGCCTGCCTTGCTGCATTCCAGCACCAACTTTCCGACAATCTCATGGGCTTCCCGGAAAGGCAGTCCTTTCTTGGCCAGATAGTCAGCCAATTCCGTCGCATTGGAGAAGTCTTGCTGAGTTGAAACCAGCATTTTTTCTTTGTTTACTGTCATACTAGACAGCATACCCGCCATAATATCCAGCGATTTTTGGATGGTATCTACTGTATTGAACATGCCCTCCTTGTCTTCCTGCAAATCCTTATTATAGGCCAAGGGCAGGGATTTCATTACCGTCAGAAGACTGAAGAGATGGCCATAAACCCGGCCGCTCTTACCCCGAATCAGCTCCGCCATGTCCGGATTTTTCTTTTGTGGCATGATGGAAGAGCCAGTGCTAAAGGTGTCTGACAGACTGACAAAGCCATATTCATAGCTGCACCAGTTAATCAGCTCCTCGCAGAGACGAGACAGATGCATGATGAGAATGCTGCTGTTAGATAGAAATTCCAAGATAAAGTCTCGATCACTGACCGCATCCAAGGAATTGTGGTAAATGCCTTTGAATCCCAATAAATCAGCCGTCAGCTCTCGGTTAATCGGAAATGTTGTCCCCGCCAGAGCCGCCGCTCCCAAAGGAGACAAATCCGTATGCTCCAGATTAAAGGCAAAGCGCTGACTATCCCGGCTGAACATCTGATAATAGGCCAGCAGATGATGGGCAAAGCTAATCGGCTGAGCATGCTGCAGATGGGTATAGCCTGGCATGATAGTCTCTACATGCTCCTCAGCCAAGTCCAGCAGCACCTGACGCAGATTCAAGAGTTTATCCGCAATCTGACCGAGCTGATCCTTGAGATAGAGGTGCATATCTGTCGCCACCTGGTCATTACGGGAGCGAGCCGTATGAAGCTTGCCAGCTACTGGCCCAATCTCCTCAGTCAGAAGAGCCTCCATATTCATATGAATATCTTCATTACGCACATCAAACTCAATCTCTCCAGCCTCATAACGTGCCAGCAGCTTTTCCAAGCCTGTCTGAATAGCCACTGCTTCCTCTGGAGCAATGATTCCTGTCTGCCCCAACATTTTGACATGGGCTAGGCTGCCCTGCAGATCATAAGGAGCCAGACGATAGTCAAAGCCAATGCTGGCGCCAAATTCCTCTACCCAGCCTTCGAGAGAGGCTTCAAAACGTCCGCCCCACAGTTTATGATTCGCCATAGGAAAGCCCCTTTCTATTTGTCCTTGTGAGCCTGAACCTCTGCGTGAACCTTAGACGGAAGGCCCCACAGCTTGATAAAGCCAATCGCGGCATCCTGGTCAAAGGTATCTGCACTGGTATAGGTAGCCAGACTTTCATCGTAGAGAGAATTGTCAGACTTACGCGCTACAACTGTAGCAGAACCCTTATAAAGCTTCACCTTAGCTGTACCATTGACCACCTGCTGGGTGGACTTGAGATAGGCAATCAGAGCTTCTGTCGCTGGGTTAAACCAGAGGCCATTGTAGATGAGATTGGACAGTTCATTTTCGATAATCGGCTTAAAATGAGCCAATTCTCTGACTAGAGTCAGATCTTCGATTTCCTTGTGGGCAGACAAGAGAGTCACCGCCCCAGGGCATTCATAGATTTCCCGAGACTTAATCCCTACCAGACGATTTTCCACATGGTCAATCCGTCCAACACCGTGTTGTCCTGCCAAGTCATTCAGCTCAAGAATCAAGTCCGCCAGCTTCATCTTTTTGCCATCTAAAGCAACTGGCACGCCCGCCTCAAAGTCAATATTTACATAGAGTGGGCTGTCTGGTGCTGCTTCTGGTGCAACCGTCAAATCATAGGCGTCTTCCGGTGCTTCATTCCAAGGATTTTCCAAGACACCGCACTCATTGGCTCGTCCCCAAAGGTTTTGATCGACTGAGTAAGGACTATCCAGATCTGCAGGAATTGGCACACCATTAGCTTTGGCGTAATTGATTTCTTCTTCCCGAGACCATTTCCACTCCCGAACCGGAGCAATGACCTTGAGACTGGGATCCAAGGAAGCGATAGCGACTTCAAAACGAACCTGATCATTTCCTTTTCCGGTACAGCCATGGGCAATGGTTGTCGCCCCCGTCTTGTGGGCAATTTCAACCAATTTCTTAGAAATCAAAGGTCGGCTCAGAGCGGACACTAGAGGATATTTTCGTTCGTAGAAGGTGTGTCCTTGCAGAGCAACCAAGACGTAGTCTTCTGCAAACTCGTCTTTAACATCAATAACATGTGATTCGATAGCGCCAACTTTCAGCGCCTTGTCATGAATGAAATCCAAATCATTTCCTTCACCTACGTCCATACAGACCGCGATCACATCATAATCCTTGTTCAGCCAAGTAATGGCCACCGAAGTGTCCAAGCCGCCGGAATATGCTAAAATGACTTTCTCTTTAACCATATGATTACCTCTATCCTTCTACATTTTATTTTTAAACATTCTACTGTATGAAAATGCGAATGTCAAGAGAAATTTTAATATTTATTAAAATAAAAGCGTTTTATCGATTTTTATTCAGAATCAATATATTATATACTGGACTCAAAACAAGAAAAAAAGAGTCCGTCAAGACTCCTTATTTTACGCGGTAAAAAACATCGGGATGTTCGGAAACGCTCTGGGTGATGATGAAACGATCTTGACTGGTATCAGTCGGATCTGTCCCATTGACAGTCTCCCCGGCTGGCAAACTCTTTCCTGCTGGAATGATAAGAAAGGCAGCACCGGTTTGGTTTTTCCAACGAATCCCTGCTCGGTAAATCCCATTTTCATCTGGCCCAGAGTAATCTCCTGTCTCAAGCTTGGCAACATCTGACTCAATACCTGACGCATCAAATGTATAACTGTTCCCTTTGGCATCCTGCCAAGTACCAATCATGCTGGAAAAATCTCCAGAAGCAATAGCCTTCATATCCAAACTAGAAGTTGATGCCGTCTCTTTCTCTCCCTTGCTAGTTTCCTTGGTAGATTTTTCAGCTTCAGTTTCCGAATTCTGCTTAGAGCCTGTATCAGAAGTTTCCTGACTATCTGCGTCGCCAGAAAGTTCGCTCGAATTGCTCTCTCTTTCAGACTTTTTAGAAGATGCGGAGCTAGTCGAACTTACTTTAGAATTGTTGGAAACAGGATTCGTCTGCTCTTTCTTTTGGTTATAGGTTACTAGCACGAGTATAGCTACTAACCCTCCACCCAAGATAATGATCCATTTTTTCATTTTTCTCTCCTTAAGGTATTTTCTTATTACAATTGTGACATAAAAACAAAAATTTGCAAAGTAAAAACCAGCTTTCAAGCTGGTTTGTCTTATTGAATTTGATTCAGCATGTTTTCGATATGCTGGATGGATTTTTCACGGCCTAGTAGGTAAATCGTATCTGGCAGCTCTGGTCCATGCATTTCACCCGAAACGGCAATCCGAATCGGCATAAAGAGGTTTTTACCCTTGATCCCTGTCTCTTTTTGGACAGCCTTGATTTGAGGGAAGATGTTTTCTGTCACAAAATCTGCATCCGACATAGCTTCTAGCTTTTCCTTGAAAGCTGTCAACACGGTCGGTACCGTTTCACCAGCCATGACCTCACGCTCCGCATCTGTCAACTCTGGGAAGTCCTCAAAGAAGAGGTCAGTCAGCGGCACAATTTCGTCCACAGACTTCATTTGCGGTTTATAGAGCTCTACAAGCTTTTCTGCCTTATCTGTCAAACGACCTGCTTCTTCCAAGTACGGCTTAGCCAGAGCGAAGATTGTGTCAAAATCTGCATTCTTGATGTATTCGTTGTTCATCCAGTCCAGCTTCTTCTGGTCAAAAGCAGCTGGGGACTTACTGAGACGTTTTTCATCAAAAAGCTCGATCAATTCTTGACGAGAGAAAATCTCATGCTCGCCGCCAGGATTCCAGCCCAGCAGTGCAATAAAGTTAAAGACTGCTTCTGGCAGGTAGCCCTTCTTACGGTAGTCTTCGATAA
>CALEXY010000010.1 GCA_937924995.1 uncultured Candidatus Saccharibacteria bacterium | reverse complement strand
ACTCCACTCGAAGTCTATAGGTCTCAAAGTGTTGCACTTGAGGGGTTAGAGTAGGTCGTTAAAGTCCAGGACCTTTGCAATAAAATCTTGCATAAAAATAAGGTAGCTCTAAGCTTATTTCTAGGAACTTATCAAGAATGCTATAATATGAAGCATGATAGTCGTTACTGCTGGACGAAAATATATCGATATCGACGCTTATGCGATTATGATTGCTTATAGAGAATTACTTAGGGCGACGACCGATAAGAAAGCATTAGCAATCTCTACTTCAAAAATGAACCAAACTGTGCCGCCGATGTTGCGTAGCTTGAAATATACGCTAGATAAACCAGTAGACACAGAAAAAGCAAAATTCGTGCTGCTGGACGTCTCAAATCCAGATTTCTTTGATGTCTTCGTTGATCCAAATCGCATCATTGAAGTCATCGACCATCATCCAGGCTACGAAGAATATTGGCGCCAGAATAAAGCTGTAAAGAGCCAAATAGAAGTAATTGGCGCAGTTTGCACACAGGTCTACGAACGCTTTATTGAAGCCGACAAAGCGGATTTACTAGATCAAGATTTATGTAAATTACTCATAGCTGGAATTTTAGATAATACCATCAATTTGAGATCCAAAATTACTACAGAACGCGATAAAAAAGCTTACACGGAGCTAAAGAAACTCGGTGGACTAACAGATGATTTTGGCCGAGAATATTTCAGGGCTTGCGAAAGCGAACAGATGAAAGACCTAAAAACTGCAATCATAAACGACATGAAAACAGAATGGGTTAGTCCATTACTTCCCGAGGCAATTGGCCAGATAATTTTATTTAATCGAGATAGAATTACAAAAGAATTATTAAATGAAGTTTTTGCCAACTTCGATAAGTGGATGATAAATATCATCTCCCTTGAGGATGGGCGTAGCTATCTTTACTGTGACAGCAAAGAAACGCAATCTGGACTAGAAAAACTGTTTGACACAAAAAGCAATCACGAAAATCTTGTGGTGCTTAACGATTTTATATTGAGAAAAGAAATCCTAAAGCGCGCAATTGAGTTTAATAATATAGAATATGACAGAGTGTGAGGTAGAAGAATTGATTCAAAAATTCCATGCCATTTTAGAGCCGGATTTTCCAGAATGGCTGCAGGAATATATTGAAACACCAGTTTTACAGAAGCAGAAGTATATTAGTACGACTTGCGGAACGATTTATTCGGATTTGTTTGAGAGTCAGAGATTTTATTCAAGCTTAGACCACGCAATAGGTGTAGCGTTGATAGTTTGGCATTTTACTCACGACAAAAAGCAGACTTTGGCAGGGCTTTTTCATGATATTGCAACGCCAGTTTTTAAGCATTGTGTGGATTTTATGAATGGTGACCACCTAGCACAGGAATCGACGGAGGATTTGACGACAGATATGATTGCAGGGTCGCCGGAAATTAGTCGCTTGCTTAAGCGGGATGGTATTTTAGTTTCTGAGGTGGATAATTATCACCTTTATCCGATTGCAGATAATGATACGCCGAAGTTATCAGCAGATCGTTTGGAATATTCGCTGGCAAATATGTTCTTCGCGTACGGGTTGGCAGATTTGGCAGAAATTCGTGAAATATATGCGGATATTGTGGTGCAATCAGACGAAAATGGGGTTAAGGAATTGGGATTTCAAACGAAAAAAATCGCACGCAAATTTGTTAAACTAACTTCGCAACTATCTATATTTTACCGTGAGGATCGAACACGCTATTCGATGCAGTTTCTTGCCGATATTTTGAAGAAAATGAGTGAATCTGGAAGGATTTCGGTGACAGATTTATATCAAATGAAGGAATCGGAAGTGATTGAAATGATTTTAGCTTCAGATTATAGTGATGCTTTTTTGGCTTGGCGGAAGGCGAAGAAAATAAAGAAGGCAAAAAGTCTTGAGCAATGCCCGGACGGAGTGTACGTAGTGAACTGCCGGGCGAAAGTGCGCTATATTGATCCGTTATGGCAAGGTGAACGGATGTCGAAAGCTTGTAAAATTGCAAAGGGTTATATTGAAAAAAATTTGGCCTATAAAATGGAGGGATATCTGTATCTTCCGGGGGTAAGATTAACATAAAAAGCCCCGGTTAAGTCCGAGGCTTGTTTTTTTGGGGAACTAGTGATCTGAGTTATTCTCCATGAATTTTTTGGCAAAATCATAGTCTATCGCATTGTAGCGTGATGGGTCACCGTACTCAAGTAGCATTTTTCGATTAACTAATTTACTACCCGAGTCGCTGAGGTAAGCTAGGGTAAGCCAATCGATTGGGTCTTCATACTGCAATCTCGCGTAGTTGGCTTCTTTGGTTAATTCTTCAATGTCACCCCCAGCTGGCAGATAATTGAGATCGATAAAATCTTTGAGGGTTAGACCATGGTAATTAATTTTACTTATAATATACGGAAGTCCAGTAAAGTGAATGAAATCACGTATAGAGATGGCTTTCGGCAGATTTGCTAGAGTTTTTTCAGGCTTTATGCCGAGATAATCGTCACAGTGAAGGTAAATCCAAGGCTTGGAGTATTCTTTAGGTTTAATACCAATAACAGGCCACCTATTGGACGGGTCCTCAATAATGTCGTCGATAAGGTCAGCAATATATAGCAGACTTGACTCATCGATGAACTTTACTGGAATGATTTTATTGATCATTTCGCGAATTTTCCATGAATCAATACCATGAGAGTAAAAGAAATAGAGTATCTTAAATAAGGTATCTGGATATTCCGCACTACCTAAGATGAGACTTTCAGATAAGTCAAATGTGACTTGGACAGAAACGCCATTAATGATCAGGTCGTTAATCTCGTCGAACGAACAGGGCTCGAGACTATCATCATGAATTGCAATTAAGTCCATATCTGCGCCCAAGGAATGAAGGCGATGTAGGTCTATCTTACCGTGTCCTCCAGGAATAGAGCGGACAATTTGATCAATATCTAAGTGTGCGCCGGCATCTTGGAGTGCTTCGAACTGCTCAATAATATCTAATGGATGTAAAACTTGAACAATTTCCTCTAGGTCGACGCCAGCTTCATGCATTTTAGGCCAATGCTTGGCCAAAAAACTGTAGGCTGAACTTAATTTTTTCTCGTCTTCTGATTCCTGAATGCATTTTTGTAAAGCTTGGAAAGTGCCACACCAGAAATTCTGACTTAATTTTTCATAGGTGAGTGATGCAGTGTCCTTTAAGATGTGTAATTTGTTAATGATATTCATATACCCCTCCTTGAATTAATCATTGAATAATAAGCCGACGTATTGGTACTTATGAGACGGCTGCTTCTTGAAGACATTGTAGTCAAAATCACTAACATCCAGCAGCTCAAAACGATATTTCTGCTTAGCATCAGGATACTTGACCGGATCCAATTCCTCAAAGAACTTCTCGTACGAACGAACATGGAGTTGAAGATCGTCATAAAGTGCCAAATAAACTACTTCTCTTTCCCCGGTGTCATTATTGATGGCGGTATCGATGAGGAGATAGGATTCCCCCTCGAAATGATGATAAATACCACGCGTTTTGTACCTTGGATTATGGACAAATTCTTTTTCTTCCATAACAATTCCCCTTTCTGTAAAAGAGCTCGCAAAAATTTGCGCGAGCTAAACATGAGTTTAACGGCTATATTATGGCAGAGTATCTGTGGTTTGTCAAGGTTTTGCACTTGCGAGATTTGGCAGGCGATGTAGTTTACATTGACATATTACCATAAGTATGTTAAAATATGCTAATTAGCTGTATCGCTAAGTGGTTGACCTCGTAACGTATGCCGAGGTGGTTCTTTTACAGGAGGTGTTGTATGCACAGTGAAGTAAGAAATGGTGATTCATTGGCTTTTGAAGTAATGAATGGACCAAGCAGGGATCGCATTCATATTGCAAATATGTATGCTTTTGATCAGAATATGTATATTGATCTGGAATTTAAAGTAGTTTTCGCAAAACGAGAAAATCCGGCTGGTGGAACGACTCGAGATTTTATGGCATTGAAAAATCTGCAAATCATGGGGGTGGTTCACACTGATCGCACTGGATATGATTTTAATATTCAGGGAACCTGTGATGCGGATGTGAAATCTCCGATGAATAAGTGTAATACTTATCGAAATTTTCGTTTTTCGATGGATTACAATGCGAAGCTTCGAACAGGGTCACTGAGATTAAAGCCAATGAGGTTTTAGGTGATGCTTGGATGCACAAATTATTCTCGACGTCAGTAGTTTTTTGATTTTATAAGTTCAATACTTAGAAAGGTGGGGAGATGATTAAAAATTACTTATCACATGTCTGCCGAATTTTGGATGACAATGATGAACTGCTTACGACATATCAGCCAGAGGAGGGGGCGATTGAAATTGAGGCAAAAAGTGTACTACGTGAACATATCGGAGTGGTGCCAATTTTCCAAATTGCGTTCTCGCAGATGGTTGGTCTGCCAAGTTATGAAGAGGGGGTGTTTTATATCGTAAAACCAACTGTGGTGCGCGCGGCCAAGGATCTCGGTCGAACGATCGACGATCTGTATTTACCAGTGTTTCCAGTTACGGATGACGAGGGGATGCTGATCGGTTTTAGGGGATTAGGTTCTGCACGTGACTTATAATACATTCACTTTCGGGCTCGGATTTATTCCGAGCCTTTTTTATGAAAAAATCCCCGGCGAACCGAGGATTTTTGAGTGATGAAAGAGGATAAGAAATCGAAGATTAGGAAAATTGATCTCAGGGAATCTGAAATTTAGCTTTCTTTCTGATTGAGGACTTTACCGTATTTGATACGTTTATTTTTCGATAAATCGCATTGCTTAAAGAGTTCCATGAGGTTTTCCCGATTAATATTGGTGGCACCATGCTCAAGCAGGGCAACGCCAATTCGAAGTTTATCATCTGGTGGACAAAACAGGTTATCATGTTCAAATTTTTCAGCCAGTAGATCAATCTGGCCACCAGATACGAGGTAATTTTTGGTAAGGAATTTCTCAAAATCGCAACCATATCTAGTGGCAACGTAAACTTGCTGAATATTAAGTAACTCAAGAAACTGATTGATAGTGATCGTGGGTGGCAACTTTTTGAGATTAGGCTCTATTGATATGAAATTGTGGAAGTTCATATTAACCCAAATTGGTCGATAATCGTCAAGATTGATACCGAAGATGGTCCAATCGAGTGGGGCAGCGGCCATGATACTCTCGTGTATTTTTGGATTGCAGTGGTCTTTAATCCAGGCAGCAATGAGACCGAGTGAAAGATTCTGCTGATAGAAAAAATAGAGTAGACAGTAAACATTAGCAGGTTTTGGAGATTCCTTGACGAGGAGCTGGTTGGCCATCACGAAGATCGTCGTGAGGTTGACTCCGAGGACGCGCATTTCGGCGCATTGAACTTCGAGATCATGCTTAGTTTCGATCTTATAGCAGTTCATGGCGATAGTGTCGATATCGACACCGCGTTGCTGAAATTTTTTGAGGTTTCTCAGGATAAAACCACGGCCTTTGATTTGAATTAACTGGTACATTAATTCATAAGAATCGACATGGACCTTAGAGGCTTTGACTTTGTCGTAGTGACGCCAGATGTAGCTGGGGCTAAGTAGTTCCCTAACCTCGCTGGGGTTGGCGCCGGCCGCTAGAAGTTCGGACCAGATGGTTTGTGAAATGCGATAAACTCTGCCGCGCTCCGCTTTGGTACGGGCAAGCGTCATAGCGGTGTAAAGCGCATCATGTAGGTCAAGATAGCGCTTGACATAGGCGGGAGTACGACAGACTCTGGGCAGTTCCTGGAAACTAGATTCCGCGATTTGAAACATAATTTGGAATTTTTGATTCATATTTTCCCCTTTCATTTTGTAAAAGAACGTGTAATAGATACAAAGTTTCCATTTATTATCACATGAGATGCTTATTTTGTCAAAATAAGCGTAGATGGAGAGCATGAAAGGTGGCTATGATTTTTTATGAAGAGGCGGGGTTCATGAAGCATAAGCTTATAGTATAATGGAAGAATGAATCATAATTTGGCGCCAAATGGTTTGGAAAAAGCGGGAGAGCAGGAGATAAACGATAATTATCTGAAGTTGATGGCGGCGCTGAAAGATGTTGAGTTCTTTGGGGAGAAAAAGACGAAAGCTGAAGAAAAACGAGCCGAAAGTGTGAGTGATTTTGATCTCGAGGGGATTCTAGGTCGCAAGGAAAAATTGGCATCAGATACAGAGAAGGAACATAGCCAAGAATATTTAATACGGGAAAGACATGAAATTATCTGTGACCGTGACCATATCGAAAATCAGCGAGTGGATGTGGTAGAAAATCTGGAAAATCAGACTTTGGAATATCGCTTTAAGTTGCGTGAACCTTTGACGGAAATTTCAGAATTGGGACAGAAATTGCGTACGGAATCACGCGAAAAAGACGGCGTGGCGGAGCTTAAAAGCGGTACTTCGGTGCGCCTCGGAGAAATTACTTATCATGATTTAGAATCGAAGCGTGAATTTCGTTTGTGTGATGCCCTGGTGTTTGAGAAAAATGGGATTAAGGTATCTTTGGCGGATGCTACGGCGCGGGAACTGGGTGACGGAGTAGTTTCTAGGAAGCGTAATACCAGTAATCTAGTACGAGCGGCGATTGGTTTGGTGCAAATGGAAGTGCCAAAAGCGATGGATGATATGGCGGCGCAACAGACGCTGGATGAAATTTTTAGGCAGGACCTCGGAGTGGAAGATGCACTAGACGAAGTTTCGGAGAGGGCGGAACGCGATTATAAGATAGCGAGATTAAAGTGGCAATATAAGCTAGAGGACCTCAATGCGGAGCAGCTTGGGCGAGCGGAAAAATTGACACGCCGTGAGGTTTTTCCAGGTTACTCTACATATGTAGAAAATGGGAAACATGAAGAATATCTGGCCAAGTATGGTGAGGATGTACGCGCGGTCCATATGTTGAATTCGATGAGTGTGGACTCGGTTTATCGGGTATTAACTACTGGTTTGATGAGTACGACCGAGCGGTTCAGCCGAGGAGTGGTGAAAAATGGAATCTCCTCGGTACTGGATATCGATTCGGGGGGTGCGGACAATGTATTTACTAGGATTATGAATGCGGAGCAACGCAGTAAAATTCAGAATCATGCGGTGGTCTTAAAGCCGGAAATTTTTGATCGCACAGATTGGTATGCCTATAATGTGGATTCTTATGGTTCGACGAATGAGGCGCATTTTGCCGGGAGATTGGCGCCGGAGGAGATTTTTCGACGCACCATGGGTGATTTAAAACACTATTCGGCAGACAATGAGCAGATGTTTCGTACGGGTATCGGGGTGGATTATATTGAAGCGATAGAGGTGGATGAGTTAGACCGTGATGAATTACTTGAAGGGCTTCGTGAAAAGGGACTTTCCGAAGTGAATGGTCGACCAATTGAAGAAGTGATTGTGGCGCGAGAATTCGATGAGGACGATGAGGACGACGATGACGATTGGCGCGATTGGGGTAATTTCGAAGGGGCGGGCGAATCGGTGGAGGATTTTCTGGCCCAGAATTTAAGAAAGCAGGAGCGTATTGAGGCAATTTATAACGGTGAAGTGAAAGAAGTGAGTCTTGGTGAGTTGACGGCGCTCGCGGAATCTTCGGAAGATTTTAATGACACTTTTGTTTCCCTGTCGGAAGCGATTATGGGGCAGGGCGGAGGTGCGAAATTGAAAGCGGATCTCGAAACGCATTTAGGGCAGGTGCTAGGGGTGGAAGATTTGGCAAATTTAGCTTCAGGGAAGCTGCCAAAAGATTTTGCGCCGAATGATTTAGGGGTATTCTTATTCGCGAAAAATCAATTGGGGGTAGATTTTGGCAAAATGTATATGGAGGCTAGGGGTTGAGGATATGAGAAACTTTAGAAATATTATGAAAAATGGGCGTGAACGCGTGGAAAAATTGCCGGGGACGGTTTATCTGGTGGAATGCGAGACTGACGAAACGGTGCTAGTGGCGATGCGACTAGAGGTAGTGCGGCGATTTTCTGAGGGGGAGGAATTTATTTCGGTGAAATGGTTTGATAGTGTGCATGAACGAGTTATGCGAGCAAAAATGGTTTGGCGCGTGGGTGAATGTCTGGCTTTTGAAAGATTAGAATCTAACGGGGGTGGAAAATATTATTTCACGCCGTTGACACTAGAAAAATATTATAGTGAAGTGAAAGATTCGTTGGTTTTGGGGGAGGATTTTACAAGTGAAGCGGAAATGATTGAGGCGTTCTTGAAGGCCGAGGCAAAATAGGGGCGGGATTTGGGTTTTGAAAAAAATAAACTCTCGAAAAATTCGAGAGTTTAGTGAGAAAACAGTGAAGCTAGGCGCCAAGCCGATTGAGGTTGGTGGTTTCAATACGTGGAATGGAAGTGGATTCTGGTGAAATATCCGTGGTGTCAATCTCGGTTTCAGCGAATTGATCGCAGAGTTTAACCAGATATCGACCACGCTTCAGGGTGGTGACCCACTTTGCCGGAATACTTTTGAGCCCGTATTGAATGCCAGCGAGCGAACCAGTGAGCGCACCAATGGTGTCAGTATCGTCGCCGAGATTAATCGCAGTGAGGACGGCATCTTGGAAGTTGTCAGTGGTGAGAAATGACCAAAGTACGGCTTCCAGAGTGTCAATCACGTAAGCACGCGAAGGAATGTAGCCCTTAGGATAGTGATAGATCTGATTTTTCAGAATGCGACTATACAGGGTAATTTCTTCTTTTTCAAACATACTGTAATCATCTAATTGAGTTTTGCGATAAGCTTCCTTGGGATTATCGCCGTCGAGTAAGTGGCAAACGAAATTAGTGTAAATCAGGCAACCCAGCACACTAATTGGATGAGCGTGGGTAAGTGATGAAATGTTTTTCACTAATTCGTAACGTTTTTCACCGGTGATTTGGTTGTTGTGACAGACGAAAGCTACTGACAAAATGCGCATGAGTGAACCGTTGCCGTTATTGGCGTAATGATTCAGGCCACATTTGACAGGATGTCCGCCAGCGAGATAATTCTCAATCGCGCGTTTGCAGGTGCCGCCAATATCAAAAGTGAGTTTGGTAGCGGTAAATTCGTTTTGTAGATACCACTTGACAAAATTCTCCATAATGTCGTGATAATGGAAGCGTTTTTGGTCAATTAATGACTGCATCAGGCAGATGGTCATAGACGTATCGTCAGACCAAGTGCCGGCAGGTTGATGATGGGTGCCGACCGATAACATTTCGGTGACCGGCATGAGCTCTAAGAAATTTCGATTTAAAAACTCAATGGGCACCCCTAATGCATCGCCAATAGCTAAACCGATAAGGCCAGAACGAATTGCTTGCTTTATATCCTTTTTCTCTAAATGTGCCATAGTATCTCCTCCTATCTTCTGGGTGATGATGCGGATTTTTGCGTGAATTTTGGGCCAATTTGGACCAGATTTTTCACGATTTTTCTGCACCGAGATTTGTATATTATAACAATTTTAGAGTGTTTTGTCAATGTGAGCGTTAAGTTATGGTTTTATCTTTACTTCTTTTATGAAAATTAGATGTATAATATTGGCATGAGACATATCAGCTATAAAGGTGGTATGGTCATTATTCCGGCAAACACTAATCCTTGGCCGCACGAGCAGAGGGTTGCGAAGATATTAGCGTTGGCTGGATATCGTGTTGAGTTTATCCCAGAGGCTAATTTAAAAACGCCGGATATCTATTTAAACAGGACGATGTTTGAAATTAAATCTCCGATTACCGATAATCCAAAAAAGATTATACGCAACGTGAAACGTGCATTGGAAAAATGTCAAAACGTGATTATTGATTCATCTAGAGTGAAAGGTTTAACAGATGAAAGTATTCTGAGAACCATAAAAAGTAAGGTTAAAGATTTGCCTGGACTTAAAAGATTGATTCTTATAAATAAACGAGATCAGATTATTGATATTACTGCCTTAATTTGATATAATAACAATATCGAAGTCTCTGCACGGGGTGTAATGCTCCTACCGCAGGGGCTTCCTTTTTATATACGATAAAAAATCCCCGAAGATTGACTCCGGGGATTCTAATGTGAGGAATTTAATCGTAGGGATTTATTGTGACGATGTCTCCTAGCTCCTCTATAAGATTTGCGAGGTGACCCTTAAGTTCTATTGGCACTGGTTCGTTTCTGATTAGACTAAAAACGGCACGATAATATTGCAGGATATCCTGCTTTGAAGCATTGAAACGCTGCCAAATTTCATCGCCAAACTGATCGTAATCTTTTAGAATGTCAGTAAGATTATGTATTTTATCGGCGGTTGCGACAATGTAGGCCTCAATGTAGTAGGAATTGCCGAGGCGCTTCAGGTAACTTTCTTTACGTTCTTTCCAGGGAAGTTTGGGCTGACCGGCAGTTTTAGGTTCCGAAACATCTTTGACGATGTCGGTAATTTCATCACCAAAATCGCGACGCATGTCAGCCTCAGAATAGACAGCTGGATTGACATCTTCAAGTATATCGTGTAGGATCCCAGCGACAATTGTTGCTTCGTCGTTGGTATATTGACTAATAATCATGCCGACGGCGACAGGGTGGGAAATATATGGAAAATCGGTTCCCTTGCGATTTTGACCTTGATGGGCCTTGGTGGCAATTTTAAGTGCGAGATTAATTTTGTCAGTAAACATAGATTCACCTAACCTTTCGTAATGTGTGCGGGTGACTGTTTGGTTAAAATTCCTCAAATTTTAAGGTGCAATAAATTCACCTCTCTCTCGAGAGGTGAAAGTTGTGTGGCAAATTTTTGCGTAGATTTAAATATAAGTATCTTTTACTTTGGGTTCACAATACCAGATGATGCTAGATTTTTCAGAAGAGATTTCTAAACTTTGCTCTTTAAAATCCTTATAGGTTGAAACTATCCATGTTTCATATCTACTAGTGAGATCAAACCCAGCGTTTTTAAACCATACTAGAAGACCAAACTCATCTGCATCGGCAATTATACCGATAAAGTGCCTACCGATACGTATATCGTGGTATGACGGCCAGTCGGCTTTTGAAACTTTTTGCCAACCGTTATATTCGAGGATTTCACCCCAGTGTTTAGCATCGAAGCGATGTTCCCCGGGCTTGCGCGGCCCTGGTTTAGGCAATTTTGGTGAACTCCAGCAGTGTTTTTTCATTAACCATGCTACATAACTAGTACTACGCCGAATGACGAAGCCACTAGAATCGGTAACTAGGGTGTAAAAATTACCGTCGGATTCCTGCCAATCAGCGAATTTTGGATTAGCATAGGGATATTCTTTGGCGCCATGCTCCATGATGTAACGATAGATGTGGCGACAGATTACGCGAATAATCCGAATAGGCTGCCAGGCGGCGCAAGATTGTCTTGCGAAAAAATTTGCTACTTTGATCTTATTAAATGTGCTCATGATTCCCCTCCTTTTTCATGCTGTATGGGAAAATACCCAATATATATATTATACAATGAAGAGTATGGTGTGTCAATTTTTGGCCTGAGTTAATATCTCAAGTGTTGCACTTGATGAGACAAGTTATATTTCAGAATTGAGCAACCCGCCATTTCTGGCGGGCCCTCATGAAGATAGCACCGAAGTGGTATCTCCGACGTTGGAGCTTTTTACTCCGATGCTTTTATATTATCATATATTGAAGAAAACTCAATCTGGGCGTTAACGGTTAAGGTTAATTATAAAATAATTTTAAAATCATCGTATTTATCAGCAAAGGTCTCCTCGATTGTTTTATTTGTTTTCTTAAGATATTTCTTAACGAGATAATAACCTAAAGAATAGCCAGACCAGCGTGGAAGTTTATCATTACCATTGAAAAAGATTTCATTGTAGTTGTAATTATCAGAATCCAATTTATTATGAATAAGAGCTAATATTTCTTTATTTTGCTCGTCGGAACGTTCAAGAATAGTTTTAATAAATAAACTTTTTTCAGCTTTATTTTTTATAAATTCAGTCTCAAGAACGCAAGCTAGTCCTTCAAAAATAAGATTATCAAAAAGTGTTTTCATCCATTCAGGATTCTTTCCCCATCGGGATGTATGGCAAAGTTCATGTACGATATTTTCTGAAATAAGATTTTCGGTAGCTTTTTTGTCGTCGATACTAATCTGAATAAAATCGGCGAAAAAAGTATACCCGCCTGCGCCATTTTCTGGAATAGTCATTTGGATTCGATTGGTGACTAGAATATCGATATCCCAGTCAATTTTTAGTTTCGGGAAGGCGTATTCTTCGGCCGCCTTTGTGGCTTCTATAATCGTCTTTTTCTTATCAGAAAGGTTTCCGTTGGCTTCGGTAAGTAACAAGTTTATTTTGCTCATACAGTTATTATACTTCTTTTTGAGGTACTAAAATAGCCACGAGGCTTATTGTCCTTTCCGATCTTCGTGAGACTATCGATACTATATTTAATCTGTGTACACTCCATATTGCAAATTTCTAGAAGATGAGATGTCATAGTGATATACTAATAAAAGACAATAAGGAGTAGACGCTATGGAGCGGCTGAACAACAATTCGTCGACTGGATGGGGAAGTGTTGCCGCTATGGCAAACAAATACTCAGAGAAAGATAAGTCTGTAGATCCTGCGAAATTTGAGAAACCATCTGAGAATTTTGATACGATAGCTTCAGCTGTGATTGAATATGTACACTGTGATTTAAGTAAGAAAAAAGGCTTTTATGGTGCTGTTATGACGTCTGGCGCAGAGAGATGGTATCCAGAAATAAGAGCAAGCAAGAATCCGGCAAGAGATAGATTTGAGAGCGCACGTTTCGAAGAATGGAAGAAAAACATCATTGACATGGACGCCCAAACTGCAATTGAAAAATATGGGCGTGGCGATACCTTTAATGCTCTGAAAAAAATACACAACTATCTTAAAAGTGGACAAAACGCAACGACGCAAGCAGAATTATTGAGGGATTGCTTCAGTGGAGATGATGATGGCTTTGATGTGGCATTTGATTACCTAAGATATGACAGGCATAGCGGAGGGGGCTGGATGTATTATTCATCGAGAGACGAAAAACTCGGTTTAGAAAAACGTATCAATGCGGATGGTAGACTGTATTTAAATGCTGAACCTATGGACACGTTCGACATCGCTGATCAATTTGTAAATGTCTGCAAGGAAGTGAAATTGCCATACGAGTTCAAGATTAATCAATTTTCAGACAGATCTGACGCAATGGTATTTTATGTAGAGAATAAGGATATAGGAAATTATGTTGA
>CALEXY010000009.1 GCA_937924995.1 uncultured Candidatus Saccharibacteria bacterium | reverse complement strand
AAAAAGCTAAATCCATCACCAGCCAAACCAAAATTAGCCTCATCGACCTAAAGGATCGCGCTCTTTTCACACGTAACCGCTATTTTTCCGATGCTCTGCTGCAAGACATCGAAAACAATCTTAAACAACATAAGCAAACTCTACTTTTTCATAATCGTCGTGGCTCTGCCCCACTCACGATCTGCGAACACTGCGGTTATCAAGTACTCTGTCCGAACTGCTTACTCCCTCTCACTCTTCATAGTGACTCCTATCAGCTGATTTGCCACACTTGTGGCCACCATGAACCAGTCCCTTCCACTTGTCCGGTCTGCCATCACGGCTCCCTTATCCATAAAGGTTTCGGCACCAAGCTTCTCGAATCAGAACTTAAAAAACTCTTTAAATCTGCTCGCATTGCTCGCTTTGATGCCGATAATGCTACCGCCGATTCGCTCACCCAAAATTTTGAAGCCGTCAAAAACGGTGATATTGATATTATTATTGGCACTCAAACCATCGCCAAAGGCCTCGATTTACCCTTATTAAACACCGTCGGCATCGTCCAAGCTGATGCCAACCTCAACCTACCCGACTACGCCGCCGAAGAACGCACTTTTCAGCTCATCACCCAGGTGATCGGTCGCGTCGGACGCGGTCACACCGATATTAATCACGTTTTCCTCCAAACTTTCCAACCCGAGCATCCAGTCATTCTTGCCGCTAAATCTCTTGATTACGCCAAGTTTGCCGATTACCTCCTCAAAAAACGTCAACTTTCTCATTTACCTCCATTTTTCTATCTACTTCGTATCTCTATCGTTAAAAAGACCGAAGATCTCACCATTAAAAAGATCATGGAGCTCCATCGTGCGCTCAAAAAATTCCCCGACGTTTATCTTTCCGCTCCTACGCCCTCCTTTCATGAATACACCCCCAGTGGCTATTCTTGGCAAATCATCGTCAAAGCCAAAAAACGTGACTCGCTCACTCACCTCATCGAGTCGCTTAACCAATATCCAGAGATTCGCTTCGCTATCGACCCACCAAGCCTCATCTAATTCGCCAAACCTGACCTGTTCCACTTAGGTCTAACCAGACCCGCCAGGCCTGATTCAGCATTTTAAGCTAAATTTAATTCCTTTAATTTCTAGGTGATATTTTCTGCGCCCACCACGGCGCCCTTATCAAAACTTAAATGGAGGAAGAATAGTATATTTGAAATTATGATTATAAAAATCTAGGATACTTTTTTGGTCATATGTGTTGAGAGATAGTTCTAATTATAGTATGGGAGTTTAATATAATTCTTTCTTCCTCCATCCAAGCCTTGCCTTTTGGCGTCTATTTCGTTTTTTGTCCTTTCCTTTAATTAATTGTGATTATTTAGCTTCATTATAAGACTTCCAATTTTTAGAAAACCTCTCTCCCTACCAAACCCCTAGTCTATCTCTACCGCACAAGATAAAAAGTTAACTCTAAAATATCCATAAATCACCCTTTAAACGCCCCAAAATCCCGACAAATTAACCTTAAAATTATTCCAACAGCTTCAGAAAATGCCTCGCCCCCTCACCATATATTGCTTAAGCTTTATAAAAACCCAAAATCGGTTATAATATTAAGATATGAAAATTATTGAATCTCCTGACCCAAGACTTCGTCAAAAGTCTCAAAAGGTCAACTATGTTACTGATGAAATTAAAGATATGATCCAGGCAATGGTCGATGCCAGCCTCGAATGGGAAAAATCTCACCCCCACGAGCTCTCTGCCGCTATGGCTGCCCCTCAGCTCGGCATTAACAAGCGTCTAATTATTATCCGCGACAGTATGGATGACAAAGCAAATACTTCCTTCACTACCCTTGTCGACCCAGAAATCATCAAACAAGAAGGTAAAATTGTCGAAGATTTCGAAGGCTGTCTCTCTGTCCCATTTATTTATGGTAAGGTCCCACGCTACTCGAAAATTCGCGTCAAAGCTAAACTCGAAGATGGCACTGAGGTACGCATTAAAGCTACCGATGAGCTAGCCCGCACCCTCGCTCACGAAATTGATCACCTTGACGGTATCCTCTTTATTGATCGTATTAAAGATAAGACTGACGCCTTCTTCGAGCTCGACAAAAACGGTGACCTACAGCCAGTCGATTACGAAACTCGTATTAAAAATAACAAACAACTCTTCCCTGACGAAGACTAGTCTTTTTCTATTGAACACATATTTTATTTGAGGTAAAAAATGAGCACAAAATTTATCTTTTTTGGTAACGGACCTCTGGCGGAAGCCACATTAAATCAACTTCTTACCGCTAAAAATCTGGAATTAGTTTTCCATGCTAAAACTAAGGAAGATTTAGTAGAGGTTGCCCGTTTAATGCAGGAAAATCCTGAAATTAAGGGCATTCTCGCTAGTTTCGGTGTCCTAATCAAGTCCGATTTACTTGAACTGTTTGAACCCGAAGGTATTCTCAATCTCCACCCCTCTCTCCTTCCTCTTTACCGTGGTGCCTCACCAATTGAATCTGCGATTTTAAACGGCGATCAAGATTTTTCTGTCTCTATCATGAAGCTCGTTAAAGCCATGGACGCCGGACCAATTTACTACCAAACCACTCTTAAGGCCTCTGAGTTCTCATCCAACCTACCCGAAAAATCTGAAATCTACCAAAAACTCGCTATCATTAGCGCTAATTGGCTGATCGAACACCTAGACTCCCTACCAAAACCTACCCTACAAGACGATGAGAAGGCCACCTTCACCACTAAGTTTGATAAAACCTACTCGAACCTATCCTTGTCCGAAATGAGCGCCACAGAAGCTCTCAATCGCATTCGTGCCTTCCAAGGCTTTCCGAAAAGTAAGCTTCAAATTCATAGCCATGAGTGCATCATTTTAAAAGCCCACGTCGAAACCGAAAAATCTAATAACCCCCTTTCATTCCCTTGTCAGGACGGCAATTTTCTTGTCATTGATCAGCTTCAACCAGCTAGCAAGAAGCCTATGGATGCCAAATCTTTTATCAACGGCTACCTAAAATAGTCCATTATCTCCCTAAGCTTCCAAAATCCAGAACTCAAAAAACTAACAATCCACCCCACTCTACCCCACTTTACCACCAAAAATCCCTCTTTCGAGGGATTTAAATTTTGTGTTCAAAGTATTTTTAATCTATAAAGTCATCGAGCTACGAATTTCAGCGCTTGAAGCACGTACTTCTTGTTTCAATTCTTCAAATACTTGGCGAGAAACCTCTGCATAATTTGGGCGATTCGTTTGAATCCATTTTATACTCAAATATTCACTTAAAATATCTACCGTCCCCTCTGTTACGCCATAGCGCTTCAAAAGATTTTGATAAACTTCATCTATACGATAATCACCTAGCTTCGCCAAGGCTTTAATCATCACATTTTTATCTTTTTTCATGATACCGTCGAACTCTTCGAGTTGTTCCAAGCTCAAGCCTTCACTTAACTTTTCGCCGATACGGTTTTCTAGCAGTCTCTGTGCTTCTTCGATGAAAGCGGTTCTTTGCATCTCATCAAGATCACCTAGTCCCGTTTCTCTCAAAAAATTTTCATCCACCCGAATCATATTATCTCCTAATTTACCCCATTATAACGCTTTTTTCTATCAACCACAAGCGTTATTCCAGTCGCGACAATTTTTAATCAAAAAATCATCCTTCTTCCCCCTCTTCTAAAATCCGCCAAGCCAATTTCGCACATTTCACCCTCGCTGGCATATTTTGGATCATCGAAAAAACTTCTAATTCACCCCCAATTTTCTGCGCTTTTTCACTTGAAACACCCATCACTAAATCAAAGAATCCATGCATCAGCTCTCGTGCTTCATCCAAAGTTTTCCCTCTAATCGCATCAATCATCATATCTGCCGAAACCTTCGAAATTGCACAACCCACCCCTGAAAAACTGCCTTCCAAAATTATCCCATTCTTAATCTCCAAATTCATCACAAGTTCATCACCACAACTGTGATTCACCAAAGTTTTGGTCAAATTCGCCTCGATTTTTCGCTCAAAATTCAACGGATTTAAATTCCGCTCCAGTAATTCTTCTCTGTACTTGCTCTGAATTTCTCGCATTAATTTCTTCTCCAATTTCACCAAATCTCATTCATTTCCGTGAACATCCCCCGTCGACCATTACTCCAACCCCATCACCCCGCGAACTCTCCTAAGACAAGCTAAGAAATATTTAACATCTATATTTGTATTATAAAAAGCCAAACTCGCTCGCACCACTGCCCCAATCTTTTTCTCTGTCAAAAATGGCTCTGCACACATCATTCCCGCCCGCACCATGACACCAAAATCCGCCAAAACCTGCGCCGTATCATGTGCATGCACTCCCCTTACGTTGAAACTAATAATTCCATTTTCTGCAAAATATAGTTCAATATTTTCTTCTTTCCCTAACTCCTCCCGGATTTTTTCGGTTAATTTTTCTTCTACACCATAAATTTCCGAATGCTCCAGCCAAAATTCTTCCGTCGCAGAAAGTCCAGCAATCGCTCCCATATTTAGCGTCCCACCTTCAAATTTACTCGGCCCCGGCGCAAAACTCATCTTCACTTTTCCATCCACCAACTTCACCGATTCCACCATTTCTCCACCATAATTTAGAGGCTTAAACTTTTTCATCAAATCGTATCTCAAATATACTACCCCCACCCCCATCGGCGCTCCAATCTTATGTCCCGAGAATACTAAGCCATCCACCTCTAATTCCTTCACGTCAATCTTTTTATGCGCCACTAATTGCGCCGCATCCATCAAAATTAGCCCCTGAAAGCCTAAGCTCCTCAATTCTTTCGCGATATCACTACAACCCATCCCCGTCACATTGCTCATTCCCGTTATCGCCACAATCTTAATTTTTGGCTCCACCCCCGAAGTATCTGCACGTTCAAGATCTAGCTTCACCTCACTCACAAGATCTTCCGTAATTCGCACTTTCTCCCCGTAACGCTCAGAAAAAGCCAAAAGATTACTATGATGAGACACCAAATCTACCAAAATCTCCCACCCATGCCCCCCGTTCTCGCCAAGCCACCCCTCAATTCCATTAGCTAGCAAATTTAATCCCTCCGTCGCATTTTTCACAAAAATCACTTCTAGTGGTTCACAACCTAAAAACTTAGCAGTCATCTCACGTGCCTGCCAAAGTTCCGCCGTCGCAAGTTCCGACAACTCGTAAACTCCGCGCAAAGGATTCGCATTTTTCTTTGTATAAAAATCTTGTTCAGCCAAAAGCCCAACCGATAATCTCTGCATGGTAGCCGCGTTATCTAGGTAAACAAAAGGCAGGGTTTCATCCAACTCATTTTTCTCAAATATCTCAAATTCTTCTCTGTACATTTCGTTTATCCTTAACTTTTTTATTCAATTTTTGGCACATCTTCTATTCAATTTAGTACGCCACTCACAGTTTAATTTACTTATGCTTAAATCTTGTATTCATGCTACATATTCTGCATTTCTAACTTAATTAAGTTATTCATTTCCATCGCATATTCTAGTGGCAAAGCTTTCGTAATTTCTTCCGAAAATCCTCGAATTAAAATCTCCTTCGCTTTTTCCTCGCCAATTCCGCGTGTCGCAAGATAATATAAAATCTCTTCTGATAATTTCCCCACCGAAGCCTCATGCGTTACTTCTGCCTCCCCAGAATTCACATCCACCATCGGCTCCGCATAAGATCGCGACTCACTATCTAAAATTAACGATTTACAGTCAATGTAAGCCTTCACTCCTTTTATCCCCTTCCCTACTTTCGCCAGAGTTTTCGTCATACTCACACCCCCATTTTTCGACACCGACTTACTCCGGATAATTGCCGAGGTATTGTCTGCTAAGCAAATTGCTTTTGCTCCGGAATCCAAAATTTGTTCACCTGAAGCCAAACTCATCCCTAAATATTCCATTTTCGCCCCCTCTCCCTTTAAGATCGTCGTCGGATACAACATTGTCACCTTCGAGCCAAAAGTCCCTGAGACCCACTCCATTTCCCCGCCCGTTTCCACAAGCGCTCGCTTAGTATTCAAGTTGAACACATTTTTTGACCAACTTTCTACCGTCGAAAAACGCATTTTTGCCCCCTTTTTTACAAAAATCTCTACCGATCCCACGTGTAGATTATTTTTTTCATACTTTGGCGCTGAACATCCCTCAATAAAATGCAGTTCGCTTCCCTCATCTACCACGATTAAGGTATGTTCGAATTGCCCAATCCCCGGTTCATTCATTCGATAATAACTCTGAATTGGTAGCTCCGCCGCCACCCCCTTAGGTACATAAATAAATGACCCGCCACTAAACATTGCCGCGTGTAACCCCGCAAATTTATGATCATTTTCTGGTATCAACTTCATAAAATGCTCTAAAAAGATTTCACCCACTGGCGCCCCATATTTTGCCAAATCTTCCTCTGAGCTCTTCTCTGTTGCAAGAATTGCTTCCTCTAGTGGCAAAAACACCACGCCAGATTGCGCTAATTTTTCGCGCATTCGGTGATAAACCACCTCCGAATCAAATTGCGCCCCCACGCCAGCCAAGCCCTCTTTTTCCGCCTCTGGAATTCCTAAAGCTTCGAAAGTTTCTCGAATTTCCGCCGGTACCTCATCCCAAGAAGTTTTTACCTCAACATCATCCACTTCCTTATAAAATCGGATCCCCCCTGCGTCAATCTGCGAAATTAATTCCTCTACCCCTGGCAACATCTTTCCAAGATTCTGTTTTTGCCAAGCCTGCACTCCCAGAAGTCTTTTTTCTAGCACCCATTCCGGCTCTCTTTTTTGTCGATGAATCGCCTCCGCCGCTCGACGCACTACCTCTTTTTTCATTTCGCGCCCCCCTCATCCAATACTCGCACCAAACTCTCATCGCCGCACTCACCATCCGCCACTACTAGCTTCCCATCCACCAGCTCGACCACCTTATCTACCTTCAATTTTTCCAAAATTCTCAGATTATGTGAAGTGATTAAAAAACTCGCCCCAGTTTCTTGCTGATAATCCGCCAAAATTTGCGAGATTTTTCCCGCCGACTCCATATCTAATCCCGAATCCAGTTCATCCAACATACAAAATTTTGGCTTCAAAGCCAACATCTGTAAAATCTCGTTCTTTTTCTTTTCTCCTCCAGACATTCCTACCCCACATTCACGCTCCATAAAAAACATCGGAAGCCCCAAAAGCTTTTGATTTGCCATCAAGCCATTACGCACCTCATCGAGCCGCATTTTTTCACCACGTTCCATTAATCCAGTTCGCACAATTTCTGTCGTAGAAACGCCATTTACTTCTGGCGGTGTCTGAAAACTCAAAAACATCTCGAGAAGACTTCGTTTCTCAGTACTTAAACTCTGAATTTTCTCTCCACAAAATTCAATTTCCCCCTTCAAAATTTCATATCTCGGATCCCCCATAATCGCTCCTAAAAGCGTCGATTTTCCAGAACCATTCTTCCCCTTTAGTACCAAAGTTTCCCCAGGCAAAATCTCAAAATTCACCCCCCGAAGCACTACTTGCTGATTTTTTCTAATTGCCACCATCAAATCTGAAACTCTGAACATTGCACCTCAATCTCTTCTTTATTAAATTATAACATTGTCTCTTGATAGAATGAATTATCTGCGTTATAATTAAAGAACAATCCCCTGTAGCTCAATGGTGGAGCAAGAAGCTGTTAACTTCGAGGTTGTCAGTTCGAGCCTGACCGGGGGAGCCAAAATTATTGAATAATCCCAAATTTTGGGATTATTTTTATTCTCACTACCACCGGTTAGGCGAGAATGTAGTTCGCCCATACAACGAAGTAAGCATGTAAACTATGATATTTTACTAAAGCCTCATAAAACTATTACTTTTGCGACCCCCTTTTACTATAATATAAACATATTCGGCACCTAGCCGCACACACCCCAACCGAAAGGTTGGGGCAAATTTTTTATTCAAGTAGTGCAGAAAACTCATTTTTTCTAGTCAGCAAAAATCCCCTCTCTCGAGGGGATCTATAATTAAAGGAGTATTTTTCGCAAAGTTACCAAACGAATTCTATGCCGTGTTGTCTTGCCCGAATAAATAGCACGACTACAATAGCCATCATCGTCAAAGCTAAAATATATACATTAAACGCCATTGCAACCAACATCAAAGCCGGCATTAATACTAAAAATACCAGAGAACTTGATGTATAATTTTCTTTTATATCCTCATTCTTAGTATTTCTAAGATTCTTCTTATACGTTAGCCATTCGCCAATTGCGTTAATAGTCAAAACAATAAAGCTAAAATATGCAATCGCTACGAATCCATCAGACTTCTTTAAATAAAAAAATAAAATCCAAGAAGTTAACCCGCAGACGGTCCCACATATATTTCTTTGACCTAAATCAATGTTCTTTTTCTTAAATTCGTCATCGGAAGCCAATGAATAGTCGAAAAACTTAATTGCAAAGGCCATAAACCCTACAGCGGCAATCTGCAATCCATAATGATAACCATTCAAGCAAAGCAACATGAAGATAATACATCCAAAAATCTTCAACCAACAAGTTACAATTGTATTTATTTTGTGCATACGCACCTCCTTGTAAAAATACTAGGCCACTAAGGCCTCAAATGAAATTTACTGACCGGGGCCAGTAAATTAGTTACTTCCATATTATCTCATATTTATTAAAAAATAGCAATCAAAAAACCAAACCTCTTATTATTTTAACTAGAAATCATTGTAAAATTTTCACTATGGTGTTGATTTTTAATTATTCCCTGATACAATAAGGCTATATTCGGGGATTTCCCGCACCCTAGTCGCAAGGCTAGGGGAAATTTTTTATAAACATCACAAAAAACCAAAAACCCCAATCTCACGATTGGGGTTCCCTCTTTTTCAGAAAATCTAACTGCTTATTTTATCTCAATCTCAGCCGAAATTCCTACGTGATCCGAAGCATAGCCTTCATGCACCACGAAATTTTTCGCTTCCAACTTATCGTTTGGCATAATGTGGTCGCATGGCACCTCACCATTAAATTTCAAACCCGAAAGTGTATTTTTCACCCCGTTCTCATACGTCAAATCACGCAAGAAATCCAATTCCCTCATCGCTGGCGCTTCATGCCTCACATTCAAATCACCACAAAGCACAAATGGCTTATCTTGATACGGTTGAATAATTTCCGCCAAATGCTTAAATGCCTTCACTGTATCCTCGTCCCCGAGTGGTTGCGAACGCCAAAATCCATGATGATTTGCGATCACCACACCGTTTTCTAATTCCACCACCTGCACATTTAGATTGTTTGAACACATTTTTTCCAGAATCGTATGTTCCGTATATTCCCCATTCACAAAAGTGTTCATTGTCGAGCGAAACGGAATTCTACTTAAAATCATATTTCCTAGCTCAAAACTTCCGTTCGCTATATCACTACTCCAGTTTGGCGAAAAATAAGCATACGGCATCCCCGTCGCCTGCTTGATCGCTTCCGCGTCAAAACAAAGTCGCGCTAAATGCACCTGACAATTCTCTGAGCTCATCACCTCCTGCATACAGATTACATCAAAGTTATTATTTTCCAAAAAGCGTTTTAATTCCCCCTCCACTTTTCCCATCCATACGTTCAATTGTAAAATTTTCATGCTTATATTGTACACCAAAAATCCCCTCATCGAGGGGATTTTAAAACTAGTGAAATTATTCAGCATGAGATTCCGAAGTATTTTTATTTTTCTTTCTCCTCTTCGGGCTCACATTCTTCCTGTTCTTCATAGAATTGGAAGTCGTCATCATCTGAAACTAACGGCCAAACCCCCATTGCGAATAACGTTATGTTTATCGCTATACACACTAAAAGTTCTGCCAAATTTCGACAAGCCATAATCGTTAATCCCCATAATGGAATTAACATCATCGAAAAGAACCAGACATTTGAAAGACTCTTCCGCATTTGCTCCGAATATTTGTCATGTGTAAAAACCCAAATAATCAGACAATAACAGAATAAAAATCCTACCATGAAAAATACAATTGTTGGTATTGAGTTTCCACATACATAAAAGACCATGAGCATTACCAAAATTCCATAAACAAAATCTGCTAATGACACCCGACCTTCGAGTAGTGTCTCTCCTAGCATCCAAAAATCACATTCCTGTTTCCTGAAAATTGCCTGCCGAAAATAGTCTATCATTACAACCGCGAACCCTAATATGCTAATACCGACACCTACCTGAGGATCACTCAAACAGATAATCGTCGAAATTAAACATAACAGAATTCTCATTAAATTTCTATTGCTAAGTTTAAACAATTGTTTCATTTTCCCCCCTCCATTTTCCACACTGTCTGTGTTTTTAGTGGTTTAATGCCCCTACACAGGCCAAATAAGTCAAAACCGCAGCCATAATTAACACGTAACTCAAGATCAAATAAATCGCACTTGACAGAATTCGATTCAGTTTCAGAAAACTTTTCTCAAATTCCGCCGGCCAAAAAATTTGCAGACCATAAAAAGCTGTCGCTAGACTCACCAACATTAGTGCAAAAACTGTCGTCAACTTCTCTGTTCCCGGAATAAAAATATACACGCTATAGGTTAAAAAAATCCATGCATGCATATTATTACAGAATTTTCGATTCAAGCTTAGTTCTTCTGACAGGAATTTCACCCACTTGTTATTTACTCGCATATATGGATCTAACCAATACGCATTCGTGAGCAGGCTCGGCAAAACCATCACCGGAAGTCCGATCATTAAGATCGCCATCTTATAGCCATTTATCACCGAAAATCCAAAAAATAACACTATTAAACTGATTGCCACCTCTAGCAGCATAATTCCGTTTAATACTCTAGTGCGTCGATTTTTCTCCTGTACCACTGATGTGATTTTTTCGCCTTCAAGGCCATTCACTACTTCACTTAATTTAATCAATTCCACAAAATTTCCCTCCATTTTTCCCTCCTTGTCGTATCACCGAAGTGAACCAAAAATAGTTTCAATTTTCCAAATTCAATTAAAATTAATTAGGATCTAAGTTTGCATAATTTCACCTCATTTCTAAAGAACTATTTTGGGACAAAATTGTCCAAACACAAAATTACACCAATATTATAATACAAACAGTCATTTTTGTCAATATTTCACCCCTGTCACACCGCGCCATGAACCTTTCTCTTTTACTATTCCGTCTAGCTTAAAATTCCACTCACATCATTCCACTCTGCTTAATTTCATCCGCCCCTTCCTCTTTTTTCATACCTCTCAGCTTATTTTTGCGGTATAATATAAGCATTATGGAGCACGAAACACGCAAGAATTTTAATCAATTTCAACAGGAACCAGAACTTCACACTCAAAATCATAATCAAGGTCCTGAAATTCCTCAGCTCCATCGCTCCGCCGCCTATCAGGAACGTCAATTCCAGAGACACCTTCAATCTGAACTTGATAAAAAGCGCGAAAACGAGCCTGCTCTCGACACTGTTGTCGAAAAACTCACCTATCTTGCTGCTATGGCCGCTCCTACCATTGGTCGCGCTGCTCTACTTGCCATTGGCACAGGACTTGCCATAAAAGGTGTTTCTGTATTAGCCAACCACCTCTCTGATCAATCCATCGAGCAGCACCAAAAAGACATGGAAGAACTCGGCGTCCCCCTTGAAGATGACGAAGAAGACGATTATGAGCGCACCTTCACCGGCTACGAAGATTACATGAACCATCACAATGCTCTTCGCGCCCAAAAAGGCCTCGAACCAGATTACACTCCCGAAAATGGCCCAATTGAATACCAAAATCAATTCAATCCACTAATTGAAACCTCGAAAGCTTCCAACGACACCGAAAATTCCGCGTATTCCATCCAGCTAGATGATGATATGCAAAAATTCACTCCCGATAATAATTTGACCATTCCTGAAGAAAAAATAGCTGACGATACCACTTCCATAAATACTAACGCCACCCCAATTGAACACCGCACCGCTATCACCTTACAAGACGAAAAACTCGCTCATACCGCCGAAAAAACCATTCTAAAAACGGTTAATTTCCCTGCCGGCATCGGCCAATTCAAATCCTTTATGGACTATAAAGCCATCACCGATAAAACCACTCCGAATTATAATTTCACTCACGAAAATGCCAATTTCCATGTCGGAAAATCCGGCCTCACCTATTATCAAGACGGCGAAAATACCTACCCTGTCGTCGCGGTCGGTAGTGGCATCTCCGATAAAATTGGCCAACTCATCGAGGTTACTCTTGATCATCAAGGTCATCAAAACACCTTACGTTGCGTGATTGGCGACCAAAAAGATGACGGTGACACCGACCCCACCACTCACACCGTTCACAAAAACGATCGCAGTGTGGTCGAATTCCTCGTCGATTATAATCGATTAAAAGAAGCCAATCCTACCGCTGTTAATATGGGTGATCTCACCTATCTCGATAATTCTCAGTTCAATCTCAAAGGTAGCGTCGCTAAAGTTCAGGTCCTCGACCAAAATTTCTACTCAAACAAAAATCAATAATCAAAAAAAATAAGCTCGAACCCCGAGCTTATTTTAATTCTGTACATCAAAATCCCAAGTTTATTTTATTCCCCACACCAATCACCCATTACTATCCCTAGAATTCACACACAAAAAATAAGCCCTCACAGGGCTTATTTTTAACTTCTGTCTTATTTTGCAACAGAGAGTGAGATTTTGCGACCTTCACGATCGATATCTAGAACCTTGAAGTTCTTGCGTTCGTTCAAGGTAAAGATCTTTTCTGGATCGACGTCGTTACCTTCACCAAGTTCAGAAACGTGAACCAAAGCCTCAACAGCTGGAGAAATCTGAACAAAAGCACCAAATGGGGTGATACGAGTAACCGTACCTTCCACCTTTGAACCCTTCTTCAAGTTTTCTACCTCTGATAGCCATGGATCAGCCACGAGTTGCTTGATGGAGAGACTGAGACGTTCCTTATCAATCGCAATAATTTTTGCCTTGATAGTGTCGCCAACCTTAACGTAGTCAGATGGATTATTGACGCGTTCCCAAGAGATTTCTGAGATGTGCACCAAACCTTCGATACCTTCTACATTTACGAATACACCGAAGTCTACTACACCGGTTACTACACCTTCGACGGTGTCACCGACATGAAGTTCAGCAAAACGAGCAGCGAGGCCGTCTTTGACAGCTTCCTTTTCAGAGAAGATAAGCTTATTATCTTTCTTGCTTGCATCAAGAATGCGAACCTTGATTCCCTTACCGACGAGAGAATTGAGGCGTTGCAAGATTTCGTCCTTATCAGCAGAACCTACACGTGGGTAGTGTTCAGCAGAAAGTTGTGAAACTGGCAAGAAACCACGAATTCCTTCGTATTCCACGAGAAGACCACCACGATTTGCATCAAATGGAGTAACTTCCACGATTTCAGAAGCATCGAGCTTGGCTTGGATTTCATCCCAACCCTTATCCTTCACTGCTTTGCGAAGTGAAAGAAGCACCATACCATCTTCCATCTCAGAATCGATTACAGAAGCGGTAACTTCTGCACCTTCTTCGAGGTTACGTGCGAAAGAAGCTTCGCGGCGAGGCACCAAACCTACACCTTGTGCACCGAGATCAATCAAGATTTCGTGCTTTTTTACTGATAAAACAGTTCCGGAAACTACATCTCCAGTTGCTGCTTTTTTGATAGAGTCGCCAGCGTTATCTAGCAATTCATCCATTGTTACTTTTTTGGCATCAGCCATTCTTATATTTTTCCTTCCTTCAGGCCCGTTCAGCTGACTTTCTTCCACAAAAAATCACTTGAACGAACCCGAATCTATTCCTTAATATATCAAAATCACCTCTGTTTGTAAAGTGTTGCCCCTCTCCGCTTCTGCTTTCTTTTTTTCCTCACTCAAATTACAATAACCTTATGAAAAGCGAGGTTAATCATAAAAAGCAGCAATTTCTTGATTTTTTGCGCTCCGAGTATCCTGATTATCATTTTTACCTCAAATCCCGTTTCTCTTTTCGCTACCCTAAAATGATCAATCTCGACCAATCCGCTCTCACAGGCGACACGCCTTTTCCCGACTTTGCTCTTCAAACTCTCCACGAACTCGGCCACGCTCTTAATGAACACCAAAATTATGATACCGCCATCGATCGTCTCAAACTCGAATCCGAAGCCTGGCAAACCGCCAAATCCCTCATTGAAAAACATCAGCACTTTCAAGATATTGAATACTTAAATTATGACCCCGAATACGCCGAAGCTCATCTTGATACCTACCGCGATTGGCTTCATACTCAGTCTCTCTGTAAAAAATGTACTCTCACGCGTTTTCAAGATGATCATGGCCACTGGCACTGCCCACATTGTGATCACTTATTTTGAACAATTCCCCGCTAATCAAAGTACCCCTACACAAAAAATAAATCCGCCGAGGCAGATTTATTTTTCTTAATTCTAGGTGAATAAATAAATTATTCAGTTACAGTTTTTGCTTTTGCAGGACCGCGTTTTGACAAACGACCACCTTTAGCACCAGCAATTTTCGCAAGAGCAGGGTTAGCTGCAAAGCCACCGGTACGACCTAAGCGTCCACCTTTTTGACCAATGCGAGCGTAAAACTCCTTACCATATTTTTCGCGATTTGTTGCAGCAGCTTTCAAACCACCAGCTTTAGTTCCAGCCATTTAAAAATCCTTCTGCCCACCATTTTTTAATTCTCTTATTTACCTTAAGCCTCCCGCTCAAAGGTTAATGATTAGCATTATATAATAACAGAAGCATTTTGTCAATACGCTAAAGTTAAAAAATATGTCATAATATTTATTCCGCTCACACCGTTCATATTCATCCCATGATATACTTCCAAGTCACGATATTCATCTCATGATATATCCTCTCTGTAAAACACCCTTAATTACATACATCTCGCCTCTCCGCCTCTTCGAATCTCCTTTGATTTTATTGACATTTTTTCTGCTTTTTGCTAAAATTCTTGCGTATGGGGCAATAGCTCAGCTGATTAGAGCGCTGCCTTTGCAAGGCAGAGGTCCAGGGTTTGAATCCCTGTTGCTCCACCATACATGGGGTGTTTAGCGTCCCCCCGCTAAACACTCCACCAAAAATACCCTCGCGGGTCTTTTTTTATGCTCTATCACCTTTCACCTTAATGACTTTTATCCTTAACTCCATCTATCCACCCCATTAAAATCTACCCCTCAATCCTTATTTTTTAAACTCCACCCCTATCAAACACAAAAAAATCGGCCTTACGCCGAATTGATCATTTCTATTTTGGTGGGGATATGTGGACTTGAACCACAGACCTCGTCATTATCAGTGACGCGCTCTAACCAGCTGAGCTATATCCCCAATATCACTTATTTTACCCCATAAAACTCAAAAATGCAATAAAAATCCCCGTTAATTCTGTTATAATTATTGCATATGAATTGGAATTTTAGTTTTACTTGGGTTTTTATCGGCCTCATTATCGTTATTATCGGCGGCATTATGGTTGCTAAGTACCAAGAAATCTCCACCAATTTTTTGAGCGGTGTTTCTTCCTATGAACGCGTCAAATTTTGGGGCCTCATTGCCATTCTTCTCGGATTGATTGTGATGTCGAACCTTCATATTTTTCTTCTCACTCTCTTCGTGCAAGCAGTTTTTAAGCGCTAAAATACCTAAAAGCAAAAATCTCGCACTTACTGCAAAAAACGCCAAAATGGCGTTTTTCCCTTCTCCAATCAAAAAAACGCCCCACTCGGCGTTTTTATTTTAAATATTTATCACGTTTTGCCGCACCCATTCGTACATTGCAATTCCCGCTGCCACCCCTACATTTACCGACCTAGTCGAACCAAAAGACTCGATATAGCGCACATCGTCTGCCGCATTTACCAATTCTAGACTAATTCCATTACCCTCACTGCCAAAAACTAGCGTAGAGTGGCTCTCAAAGCGTTTAAGGCCTAAAGGTTTGGCACGTTCCACATTGTTTTCAATTGCTACCACTTCCCTTTTACGCGCTCTCTGATCCGCCATAAATTCTTCCATTGAAGGCCAATACACGATCTCTAGATATTTATCTGTACACATCGCACCCCGGCGATTGTATTTACGTCGCCCCACAATATGCACCTTACTCACATTAAAATTATTTGCCGAACGCACAATCGTTCCCGCATTAAAATCGTGATCCACATTTTCGATCGCAATCTCCAAGCTATTTCGCTTTTCTGCCAGCCTCTCTTTCACCTCTTGATTTGGCAGCCCCTTGTACTCATCCACCAGATTCCTGGTATCCATCTTCGCATCCAAAATCTCATTGCCTACGATTAAATTCCGATCATCCATTTTCGCGTCTAAAATCTCATCACCTAAAGATTCGCTGCTCAAGTTTTTGCTCAAATTTTCGTTTTCCAAAGTATTCATTACCTCTATTATAGCCTATTTTTAAGCTTCAATTTTATAAAAGCCCAGAAAAAAGGCTGGATAATCCAGCCTCCGGAATTGTTTTATGTTGATCAAATTATGTCTCGCTAATTCCTTGGAAAATTTGATTTTTCGTCTTAAAATCTTTCAAATAGCTTAAAAATAGCCCTAAATTAGAAATTGAAATTAAAAATTAAATTCTAGAATGAGTAAAATTAGACCACGAATTTCAAAATTTTATCTCTAAAATTAATTTGCGCTTCCGCTTCCATTTGCAACTTCACCTTACTATCCAACGTTAAAATCTTCCGAAGCATTAATACATTTTTCAATAACAAGCACTTTTTATCTCTTGTATGTAATAAAATTTGCTCCGTCTTCCGTAACTCCGGTCTTTCCCGCATGAAAAAACTGAATAGTTTATCCGCCGGAATTGAATCCGTTAAAATTATCGCCGAATCATCATTTACTTCTTCGATTTTGCGTTTTTCTATCCTAGCAGTTTTCTTCGATTCCACTAAACTAATTTCGCCACTATGCATATCATAGTCATAGTAGGCCATAAATAAGCAAAAATCTCCGTTCGCAAGTTTAACTTTACCAGTTAATTCCAAATCCATCGAACCCCTTACTCCTTGAATAGAGTCTATCTGTTCTAAATAAATCTGAAAATCCTGGTTCGTTGAACTACGTTGCAACATAATAGGAATTTTCTTCGTATCACTACAAAAAGCCTCAAAAAAATCCTCTTTTCGAACTGCTCTTGCGGTGGTAAAAATATAACATCTCTCCTTATAATCTAATTCAAGACAAAAATCTTTACCATTCCTCTCGTCTACTAATTTAATTTTCGACATGACGCTCATAAAACCCTCCTTTTAAATAACCACTGCGTTCACTCATCTCTCTTTGTTCGCAGTCCACAAAAAGACAACCCCATTTTACCACAAAATGCTTAAGTTGTCAAAAAGGCACCTCTGTTACAAGATGCCTTTATTTCCCCAAAAACCTGTAATTTATTTTACCTAAAATCTGTCTATAGCCTCACGGCACTATCAGATATTTACGCTAAGCTACTTACAATTACGTAACCGTAGTAAATTACAAAAATTACCAAAAACGCCAAACCTTCTTTGAAACTAATTTTTTGATCAATCTTCGCAAAAATAAATAACACAATCGGTGAAATCACTAGCGCTACCACGTCGACAATCGAGAAGGCACTTCCTGCCACTCCGCCGAGAATCGCCACCGGCAAACCTGCCACAATGCCAATATTAAAGATATTTGACCCCACAATATTCCCAATCGCAATATCATATTCCCCCTTTTTTGTGGCAATCACCGAAGTCACCAACTCTGGAAGAGAGGTTCCAAGCGCCACAATCGTCAAAGAAATTAGCCTCTGACTCACGCCAAAATTTGCCGCAATATCCGAAGCACCCTTCACCACCAAATCGCTACCGAGAACTACAGCGAGTAAACCAAACACAATCATTGCAATTGATTTGGCTAGATTTACTGGTTCTCCCTCGTCTTCCTCTTCCACCTTATTCGACTTACGGTTCAGCATGCCAAAGAGATAATAAATAAAAATTCCGAAGAACAATAGTAGAATTACGCCATCTTGTCTAGTGAACAAATTTTCTGACAATCCGAACAATTTATCTGACAAAACCGCAGCAAATCCCAAAGTCATCAAGACCAAAACTGGGATTTCTTTTCGCACTGTCGCCGTCTTCACATGAAGCGCCCCCACCATTGCCGATACGCCTAAAATCAGTAGAATATTCAGGATATTACTACCAATCACGTTGCCGAGCAAAATATCGCCCTTCCCCGCCAAAATAGATTGAATGCTCACCGCTAGTTCCGGCGCACTCGTACCAAAAGAAACAATCGTCAGACCAATCAACATCTTCGGCACCTTAAATTTTCTCGCCGTGTCACTTGATCCATCGACAAATACATCTGCACCTTTTATCAGTAGGACAAATCCCACCAACAATAAAAATGCACTAAAAATTAATCCCATTTTTATTTATTCTCCGTTAAACTCTTAATATTTTACCATGAGAATCTTAGTCTAACCATCTTTTTTTGGTATTCGCCTGCATAATTTCTGCTGTAACAGGCAGATATTCATTGACTGCCAAGTTTAATCTAAGGTCATACGCCTCAAATTCTTCATTTTCATATCTCGCACTGTGCATATAATAATAATTTCGTTCCATCCTTAATCGATAATTATTATCTTTCTCAATACCTTCAATCTGCATTCTAATATATTCCAAAGTAGCCGTTTCCGGATATCCCAATATCTTTCCTATCTGATAATTTGCCTCAGCCCACACCTTCTTATCTAAAACTTCACCGGATTCCGATACACTATTAAAAAATTCTCTATGCCATTTCTGTAATTCCAGGCACTCTCGGGCGGTTTTCGCCAAATACAAATATTCAATTTCCTCATTACTAAATTTATTCAACTTTTCTCGAACTAAATCTACCCCTAATTTATTCAAAATTTCAAGAATTCTCTTATTATCCAACAATTTACAATTGTTAATTTTGTCATTAATCAATAATGCTGCTGGTTTGAGATCAATTAATACTCCTAAAACTCCTGTCAAAAAAGAAACCCCCATCATTTTCTTCTTCTGATAAAAATAAAGGACTATCCCCTCTAATTCCCGCAAAAGATCAATATTCATGTCAGCAGTATAACATAAAAGCCACAAAAAAATCTCCTTTCGGAGATTTTTCTTAACAACTCAGCTGTGCAATTCATCGTCTGTTTTAGTAAGCTGTAAATCGTATCTTACTTACGTAAGCTATATTGTGTCTTAAGCTTATAAACACAATTACGACCGACCTAGATACATTAAACCTTAGTTCAATGCTCATCAAATCCTTCTCTAGAAAGGAGGTAATCCATCGACACGTTCTCGTACCGATGCCTTGTTACGACTTAACCCCAATCATCTCCCCCACCTTAGGCCGCCGAGGCGGACTTCGGGTGTTGGTGACTCTCATGGTTTGACGGGCGGTGTGTACAAGACCCGGGAACGTATTCACCGCAACATGCTGATCTGCGATTACTAGCGATTCCGACTTCAAAAAGGCGAGTTTCAGCCTTTTATCCGAACTGGGACCGGCTTTGGTGCGATTTGCTTCACATCACTGCTTCGCTTCGCATTGTACCGGCCATTGTAGCGCGATTCTAGCCCAAGGCGTAAGGGAAATACTGACCTGACATCATCCCCTCCTTCCTCCCCGTTACCGGGGC
>CALEXY010000008.1 GCA_937924995.1 uncultured Candidatus Saccharibacteria bacterium | reverse complement strand
TCTTAGAGTATGGCAAGTGTTGATTTTGAACGATAAAGAATTGACTACCATTGGTATTTGGACCCGCATTCGCCATTGAAAGGGCTCCATACAAGTTAAACGCTTCTCTTGAAAATTCATCCTCAAAAGTACGGCCATAAATCGACTCGCCACCCATCCCTGTTCCAGTTGGGTCGCCCCCTTGAATCATGAAATCTTCAATAACACGGTGGAAAATCACTCCGTTATAATAACCATTTTTAGCGTGTGTCACAAAGTTTTCTACTGTTTTAGGTGCAATTTCAGGGAATAATTCCAATTTGAAATCTCCATGATTTGTATGCACCGTTACAAGTGGATTACTTGTATTTAATTCATTTAATTGTGGAAATTGACTCATTCTTCCATCTCCTTTTACTTCTTAATGATGAATTGCTCATCTAACCTCTTCTATTAAACCACAAAAGCGAAACAGGTGCAATTTAGCCTTTCTACAAAACTTAAGAAAAAAATCATTTCATTCTATAAATTTTCTTTAGTGATTTTGATGAATTCATGGTATAGTAGATTAGTATAAAAAAAGAAAGAGTGTAGTTGAATGACAATATTTCAGAATTATCCATTAGTCGCTTCTATTTGTTCGATTCTGTTTGCACAATTTGTTAAATTTCCTATTGCCTATTTTTCAAAGAAACCAGATGCTCATGTTTCTTTAGTAACGAGTACTGGTGGAATGCCTAGCTCTCATTCTGCAGCAGTTAGCTCTTTGATTACTGCTCTAATTATCGAATATGGATTCACTTCTCCTTTAGTAGCTATTGCCACTACTTTTGGCTTAATCGTGATGTTCGATGCAATGGCGGTAAGACGACAAAGCGGTGAACAAGGGATTTTATTGCAAAAATTATATGAAGAACAATTACGAGAAGAATCTAGTGCACTAAAGCATGTTGAAATCGAATCGGAAGATGATCCCATCAATATTTTCGATACGGAAGAAAATAAAAAATTAATCATTAAAAAGTATTTAGGTCACAAACCAGTAGAGGTCTTTGCCGGGGTAT
>CALEXY010000007.1 GCA_937924995.1 uncultured Candidatus Saccharibacteria bacterium | reverse complement strand
ATTTCATGCTTGGTTCACGCAAGCTTCGTGGTTATGAAAGTTTTGGTATGTTGGCTGGACCAGATGAGCTCGGACTTTCTTCTAATCATAAGTACATCGCAGAGGTTGATGCGGAACTTGGTCGCCCAGGGCAGGCTCTGGCGGATGTTTTTGATTTAAATGATAAAATTCTTGATATCGAAAATAAATCCCTCACCCACCGCCCAGATACTTTTGGCTTGATTGGTTTTGCTCGTGAGGTTTCTGGTATTCTCGGTCAAAAATTCTCTGAACCAGTGAGCTTTGATCAGGCTATAGATAAAATTAGCGACGAAATCACGATTGAAATTGCCGACCAAAAACTTTGTCCACGCTACTCGGCTTGTTTGATTAATGTCTCTGATTTAAATCTAGCGAACCCCGTTTCTCCGGAATTTTCCGATCTCTATCCTATGACGAAAGACTCAGTTTTACTCGCTAAATCTGGCATTAATTCCGTCAGCCCCATCGTCGATGCCACGAATCTTACGATGTTAGAACTTGGCCAGCCGCTTCATGCTTTCGATTATGATAAATTTGTTAAAATTGGCGGCCTAGACTACGCGAAAATCATCGTGCGTGCGGCGCGCTCTGGTGAAACTTTAACCTTGCTCGATGGTAAAACTATTGAACTAAATTCCAATGATATTGTGATTACTTCGAACGACATTCCAGTCGCCTTAGCTGGCGCCATGGGTGGGGAATCTACCAAAATCGACGCCTCGACCACTCGCATCTTGCTCGAATCTGCTACTTTTAGTCTTTATAATCTACGTAAAACTCAGATGGCTCACGGCATTTTCTCTGAGGCCATCACTCGCTTTACCAAGGGGCAGCCAGCCGTCAATACTATTCCAGCCATCAAGGATTGTTTAACTAAACTTGGTGTAAAAGCAGGTGCTGAACTCCGTTTCGCCGACTCTCTTAAACAGGATTTGTCTGAAATTCAAGTCGCCGTGAGGGTTTCTGAGATTAATCAACTTCTCGGCTCGAATTATAATCAAACTTTAATCATCCAAACTCTTGAAAATGTTGGCTTCAAGGTGACTTCTGATTCGGAAAATCTTTTAGTCACGGCCCCACTCTGGCGTACTGATATTCATATTAAGGAAGACATCATTGAAGAAGTCGGACGTTTGCTCGGCTTTGATAATTTACCACTCAGTCTACCGGTCCGTCCATTTATTGGCGCCGAAAAGAATGTCTTGTTTGAGTTAAAAACTACTTTAAGGAATCTTCTTTCACTCGAGCTTGGCCTGAATGAAGTTTTGACTTATAGTTTCGTTTCTAAGAAATTACTTGAACGTGTCGGTGAAAATATTGAGGATGCTTATGAAATCACTAATTCTATTTCACCTGAGTTGCAGCTCTTTCGTACCTCTATCACGCCAAGCCTGCTTGAGAAGGTTCGTGAAAATCAAAAAGCCGGCTTTGCCGATTTCTCCCTTTACGAAATGAATCAAGTTACTGGAAAATCTCTCGGCTTAAATTCTGATCAAACCCCGAAAATGAAACATCATCTGGCTGTAGTTTCTGCTGCGGACTATTATTATTCTAAGCAAATCTTAGAAAATCTCGCCGACAAACTCGGTCTGAATTTTGAAATCCAAGCCTTCACCGACGGTGAAGCTTCGGGTTATTTCGAGCCAAAGCGTGCTGCTAAAATTCTTCTTTCTGGCACGCAAATTGGTTGCCTCGGCGAGTTAAAGAATTCTGTCAAAACCGCCCTGAAGCTCAAAAATGCTTCTAGCCTAGAACTAGATCTTGAGTCCCTCCTAGGTCAAAAAGCTTCCGATAAACGTATTAAGGAATTTAGTCGCTTCCCAGCCGTCAATCGTGATCTTACAGTTAAAATCGCGGAAGATAAGACGTTCGCCTCAGTTGAAAATGCCATTCTTGAAGTATTGAAGCGTCAGCCATCTCTAATCTTCCATCTCACGGCTACCTCGATCTATCAAGCTGAAGGTGCGGATACGAAAAATCTTAGCTTCCATTTGAACTTTGCTTCCACCGAGAAGACGCTACTTTCTGAAGAAATCTCTGCTATAATGAACAGTATTAGCAAATCATTAGAAAAAATTGGTGGAGAAATTATTTAGGTAACAATATGGACGAAAAAAGTTTACGTACTAGCACTAAACAGCGTATTATTATCGGTTTTATCGCAGCCTTACTCTTTGTCTCGACGATTATGGTTTATGCCTTAATTGTCTTGAACGGCGAAAAAAGCAAGAAGGGCACAGCCGAACAAAATGCTGAGCTTAAGGTTCTGGCTAAGGAACTAGATGAGAAGAAAAAAGATAAAGATAATGCGGTGAAAGCGCTTAATGATAAATATTTTGAAACTCTCAAATCCGCGCGTAGTAATATTAAATCTTACAATGTTTCCCGCGCTCAAAATGATGGCTTGAAATCTATCGACCTCACTGTTGGTACTGGCGCTACTCTTGAAAAAGAGAGTAAATATCTCGCCTATTACTTCGGTTGGTGTTCTGATGAGTCTGTGTTTGATTCATCATTCGACGATAATAATAATCCAAAGTCCTTGAAGGACCCGCTTGAAGTTACCGGTTCTGGTAGCCTAATTACTGGTTGGTCGGATGGTCTAGTCGGCGCCAAGCTCGGCGGAGTTCGTGAACTACATATTCCAAGTACTCTTGCCTATGGCGACACCAAGGAAATTTGTGGTGGAAAGAATTCCCCACTTTACTTCGTGATTCTACCTTTTGAAGACGCAGCCTATACTAAGGCAGTTCAAGAACATCAAGCAATTTATCGTAAGTACTTGAATCTCCAAAGCGAAATTCGTGGTACCGGATCACTCTTCTAAAACCAAAGAATCTAGTCCGTATTTAGAATTAAGCTTAAAAAATAACTTCCTTCGGGAAGTTATTTTAATGGTTAATTGAAAGACTGTTTTCTTGTAGTTTTTTCAAACCTTCGTCGCTAATAATCTTACAAATTTTCTTGCAAGCTTTCTCATATTTTTCAAACACGCTTCCATCTGCATGGTGCGCATCGGTCCCGAGAAAATCCACTAGGCCGTGTTTTAAGAAATATTTCATCGTTTTGGCAGGTTTTAGTCCGTATTGCTTTGTTATGCTTCCGATATTGCATTGTAATTTCACGCCAATCTTGCGTAATTCCAAGGCCTTTTCCGGTTTCTTCTGCAAGAATTCGTAACGTTCCGGATGGGCTAAAATTGGTACAATGTTTTGACTTTTCATTTCAAAAATTACTTCACGTAGATATCCTACCTCAGTCATAAACGGCACCTCGAAAAGCACATAGTGTTTCTTTTTTTTATTTTTCACTACATCTACACTTAGTTTAGTAGTTTCACCCAGTAGTGATGCCTGATTTTCTTGCATATATTTCACCATTTCTGGATCCACATAAATTTCATTACCAGGGTAAAGTTTGAATTGAATCCTCAACTCATCTAGTTGTGCTTGTAATTCTTTACGCAGACGCGCCTTGGTTTTATTATCCGCGAGCTGATCACTATTCGGAATAAAGTGGGAAGTAGTAAAGCCACCGGTGAATCCGAGCTCGACAAGTTTTTTGGCCATCGCAATACTTTCCTCAAAATCACGACTGCCGTCATCGATTCCTGGCAAAATATGCAGATGTGTGTCAATCATGCCACCTCCTGTTTTTAGATTTATAGATAGTATTGATTATAATATCCCGTGCGTTTTTCTAGGGGAATTTGGTTGAGAATTACACCAGCAATATTAGCGTCGATGGCTTGAAGTGACTTTAATCCGTCTTTTACGTGATCGATATTAGTTTTGTTTGCGCGACAAACAATCATGGTACGATCGGCCTTCTTTGAGATAATCAGTGAGTCAGCCAAGTTATAAACCGGAGCCGAGTCGATAATGACATAATCATATTTTGATTTTACTGTGGCAATGAATTTTTCCATCTGCTTCGAGTCGATTAGCTCTGCTGGGTTCGGTGGGGTTACACCACGAGTGACTACGGAAAGATTTTCGATATCTGTCTTCTGAACGTATTTACGTAGACGGTCGCCGGCGGTTTCGACTAGTAGATTCGAGAGGCCAGCTTGGTTAGAGAGCTCGAAAATTTCGTGTTGACGACCCAGGCGCATGTCGGCATCGACCAAGAGTACTTTTTTACCAGTATTAGCAAAAGCGATTGCCAGGTTCGCGGAAACGAAACTTTTACCTTCATTTGGTGCGGTACTGGTTAGTACGAGGGAATTGTTATTTTTGCCAACCAAGCTAAAATCCAGACTAGTACGTACGGTGCGGAAGTCTTCGCTGATAATAGATTTTGGATTATTCTTTAGAATCAATTCACTACTGAGATCTTCATCAGAAGCCTCTTCCTCATTTTCCGTATTCTCTGCATTTTCTGCTGAGTCATCCTCTTTAGCCTCTTTCTTTGCTTTTAGAGCCAAGGCGCGCTGGCGGCGTTTCAGACGTTCTTTTTCGGCGTCAATCATGTGGATTTTACCAATCACTGGCAAATGCAACTGACTTTCGACTTGTTCGCTCGTCTTCACTGAGCGGTCAAAATAGAATACTAAGAAGAGAATTGAAACGCTGACGATTAGGCCTGCAGCAAAAGCCATAATTTCTTGGCGCACAATCTTAATATTTGCCGGTTCCGTCGGGGTGACCGCAGAGTCTAGCACATTAATATTGCGGTCGTTATAAATCTTGGCGATCTCCTTAACAAAATGGTCCGCAATTTTATTGGTCATCTTCGTGGCAAACTCGGCATCGCGATCGGTCGTAGTGATATTAATAATTTCTGTACCTTTAATCGCTGAAACTTCGATCATTTTTAACATCTCATCGAAAGATTTATCGATATTAATATCATTCTTGACCTTATCGAGCACACGATGTGATTTAACTACTTGCGTGTAAGTATCAATTAAGTTTTTGTTGGTTGCTACTTCACTTGGCAGATTGGTGTTTGATTTATCTGAGCTCACAATCACCGTGGCAGTCGCTTCGTATTTTGGTTTTTGCATGAAAAATACATAAAAAGAACCTAATCCAAAAATTAGGGCAAAAATTATCAGTAGAATATGGAGTTTAGCCTTGAAATAGGCGAACATTTCTCCGAGGTTAATCTCATCCATACCTAATTTATATCATATTTAATATAAAAAATAAACATAAAACAATAATTTACCCATATTTGTCAATAGCCATAAGCATCTTCAAAGTGCTTGTCAATACCTAAAATTTGCCAAAAATAAAATATTTGATAAAATTAATTCTATTGCACTTTTTAGTCACTCGGTGGCTGGTGGGGGCTAGGTCGTGTGCAATGATTATTAAGGAGATGCATTCGTAAATATGCGTAGACTTAAACGTGAATCTTCGCGCAAAAAGTCGAAAATTCCTCCTGCCCCATGGCAAGAGTATATCGAATATTAGTCTTGAATAGTCAAAATTCAATCTTAAGGATTAATATTTGAGGACAAATATCGCTTTCCAGCGATATTTTTCTTGATTTTATAATTTGAAAAGTTGACTGGTTTATTATGTTATAATAGAGATTATGAGAAAACTGTCTGGAGAACTAAAACAACAAATCAATCAACATGTTACAGTCTCTGGTTGGGTAAATTCTAGGCGTGATCACGGTGGGTTAATCTTCATTGACTTACGTGACCACGAGGGGATTATTCAGCTAGTGATTACCCCAGAAAATGCTGAAAATTTTGCCATCGCCGAAAGTTTGCGCGATGAATTTGTCATTTCGGCTACTGGTCTAATTCGTGAGCGCGACCCTGCTCTGCGTAATCCTCATATTGCTACGGGCGACATTGAATTAGTGGTCGACTCACTGGAACTCTTAAATCGCTCTGAACCTTTGCCGGTTAATACCCATGATGACGGTGTGGAATCTGGCGAAGAGCTTCGTCTTAAATATCGTTATCTTGATCTCCGTCGTCCAAGTATGCTTCATACCTTGCGTCGTCGTGCTGAATTTTATCACTTCATGCGTGATTATATGGAAGCCCACGATTTTATCGAAGTCACTACGCCAATTTTAGCTAACTCCAGCCCAGAAGGTGCCCGTGACTTTCTTGTGCCATCCAGACTTCGTCCAGGACAGTTTTATGCCTTACCTCAAGCTCCCCAACAGTTCAAGCAACTTTTAATGGTTGGTGGAATTCCTCGTTATTATCAAATCGCGCCATGTTTCCGCGACGAAGATCCACGTGCCGATCGTCTATACGGTGATTTCTATCAGCTCGATCTCGAGATGTCTTTCGTGGAAGAGGGTGAAGTAGTTCGCACCACTATGGAACCACTAATTAAATCCTTAGTTACCGATTTTGCTCACAAGAAATTACTCTCAGAAGAAATTCCACGTATTCCGTATCAGGAAGCTATGAATCGTTTTGGCGTCGATAAGCCAGATCTCCGTTATGGTATGGAATTAATCGATCTGAAAGAAGCTTTGAAAGATACTGGTTTTAAAGTTTTTCAAACTGAATCCGTCAAGGCTATTTGTGTGAAAAATGGCGCCACCCTTTCGCGATCTCAAATTGATAATTTCACCGAAAAGGCCCGCAAGCTTGGTGCGGGTGGTCTTGCTTACATCATCTATGAAAACGATGAAGTAAAAAGTCCAATCGCTAAATTCCTCACCGAAACCGAACTAGCTAAAATCAAAGAACTCACTGGTGCGGAAAATGGTGATGCGGTTTTCTTCGGCGCCGATTCACTCTCGAAAGTGAATAAAGTGCTCGGCCAACTTCGTATCGCGTTTGCTGATCACTTCAACTTGAAAGACGATAATCTTGTTGCACTCTGTTGGATTGTAGATTTTCCATTTTATGAGTGGGATGAAGGCAAGAACAAATTAGACTTTGGTCACAACCCATTCTCTATGCCAAAAGGCGGACTCAAGGCGCTCGAAGCCGCCGAGACTGATGCCGAAAAACTTGCGATTGTCGCCGACCAATACGATATGGTGATGAATGGTTTTGAAATTTGTTCTGGTGCCGTACGTAATCACAGCCCAGAAGTGATGTATAAGGTTTTCGGTATTCTTGGTTATGACGAGAAATATGTCGAAGCCCGTTTCGGTGGTATGTTGAACGCCTTTAAGTTCGGCGCCCCTCCTCACGCTGGTTGTGCCTTCGGTATTGAGCGTATTTTCATGGTTCTAAATGATAATAAAAATATCCGTGATATCGTGGCCTTCCCGAAGAACGGTTCTGGTGTCGACCTCATGATGAATTCACCATCCCTTGTCGACTCAATTCAGCTCGAAGAAGCTCACCTTCAAATCGTAGAGGATGAGGAATAGAAGCAAGCTAAATTCTGATCTCAAAATCAAAGCAAATAAAAATCCGGCTCTAGGGCCGGATTTTTTTGGCAGAATCTTTTAGAAGAGTAGTAGTGCGGCGAAAATTCCAAGAGATAAAATCACACGATAAACACCGAAGCTTGGGATTGAATTTTCTTTCTTGAAATATTTCATTACGATTTGTAGTGCGATTAATCCAGAAACAAAGGCTACTAAGTTCGAGAGTAAAAGCATGCCTAAATTGCTAGTAATGTAAGCTCTCGAAGAACTTGAAAGTAGGGATTTACCACAAACTGCAATCATGATTGGAAGGCTAGCCAGGAAAGAATATTTCGCTGCCGACTTCGAATCAAGCCCCATCACACGGCCAGTAATAATTGTCGAGCCAGAGCGGGAAACTCCAGGAATCAAAGCAAAGGTTTGCGCTAAGCCAATCGCCAAAGCGCGGCCTGGAGTCAATTCATTTTCATCTTTCAGTTTCGATAAGTGTGGTAATTTATTCACGAAAATCATAATTAAGCCGACAAAGCCCATCGCGAAACCAATCGTAGTAAGACTCGAAAAGAATGGCATTTTTTCGATTACTTTTGAAAGCACTAAACCAATGATACCGGCTGGAATCGAAGTGATTAAGATATTGAGTGTTAATTTATAGTCTTTTTTTACAAATACGCGTTGCATAATTTCCCAAATCGTTTGACGATAATAGAAAAGTAACGCAAACAGCGTACCAAAATTAATTAATTCCAAAAAGAAATGAAAATCTTCCGCGCGTCCACCCGCGCCCAAAATGCGCTGAGTGATTTCGAGATGCCCAGAGGAAGACACCGGAATAAATTCAGTAATACCTTGTACAAGACCTAAGACGGTCGATTCTAAAATGTTCATATTTTTATTATAGTCTCCGGCCCCCATCTTTACAATCTATGAAAATCATGTATAATATTTCACAAGTATATTAATCATTAAATCGTTTTAAACAGGAAACTATAATGCCGATTATCAAATCTGCAAAAAAGGCAGCTCGTCAAGCAGTCAAACGCACTGCAAAGAATCAACAGATTAAGAAGTTCATCAAGAACGCTCTTAAGGCTTTCAAAGCTAACCCAACTGCTGAGAATCTTTCCAAAGCTCAATCTGAATACGACAAGGCTGCTAAAAAAGGCCTCATCAAGAAGAATACCGCTTCTCGTCGTAAGGCTAGCTTGGTAAAAATTGCTAAGACTTCTAATGGTGCCAAGGTAGAAACCACTGCCAAAAAAGCTACCGCTAAGAAAGCTACTGCAAAAAAGACTGTCGCTAAAAAGACTACCGCTAAGAAGACCACCAAAAAGGCTGCTTAGTAAAAAGACCTCTCCGGAGGTCTTTTTTGATCTAGATTTTGTAATTTAACATTCAGCGAAATCCTTAGAAACTTTCAGTAGGAATTTTAAAATTCGGTAGGATCCTCAGAAACTTTCAGTAGAATCTTTAGAGATTCTCAGTAGAAACCCTTCAAGCAGCGTCCAAGGTTCTTTGCTAAAATCCGTCGATTTTACTAGTACATCGATTTTGGCTAATTCTTTTAGAATCGCCCGGGCTTTTTTGGGATTTCGCTCTAGTAAATCACAAGCCTTTTTCGTCCAAGCCCCAATTGTCGCATAAGGATCGTTGTCGGATTCAATAGATTGTAAATTTTTTACCGCACGTCTGCCATCCGTCATTGCTAAATCAAAAATTCGAAACACCGCATTGCGATCCACTGCCTGCTCTGCCGCTGCAAAAGTTTCGAATTTAATCTCCGAATTAGTTTTTGCCAGCTTCACTAGTTCTTTATAAACCGTCCCACGCTTATCAAGTTTGGTTTCAAGTAGAACAATTTTATGTGGCGTATTTATCAAGTTTGGCAGTTTCTCCACCAAATCTTTTTTCAGAAACAGATCTTTAATTAAAATTCGACGCTCCGCTTCAAAAAACGTGACGCCGAGAAAAATCGATTCCAGTTCTACTAGACCAATATTATCCGCATCGATAATCTCGATTTTTTCGCCCAAAATCATCCGGGCTTTTTGCTCGGCTTTTTTGCGGTCCTCTCCGTCAAAAATATAAATCATTTACGTCCTAAAATTTCTTTTGACAGTATGGACAAAGATGTGTGCCACGTCCTGCAACCTTAATTTTGATAATTTCCGTCCCACATCTTTCGCATGGTTCACCCTCGCGACGAAAAACTTTGGCAAACTTAGTTAAATAATCACCCTTCGTACCATCAGCCTTCACGTAAGTCGCCATCGTACTGCCACCAGAATCAATAGACTCTTGCATGACCGTACGCGCGCCAATTAATAACTCATGAATTTCTTCATCACTCAAACTTTCCACAATGCGCTCTGGGTGGATTTTGGCAAAATAAAGCGACTCATCGGCGTAAATATTGCCCAGCCCGCAAACCACTGTTTGGTCTAGAATCGTCGGCTTAATCAAAGCTTTTTTATGTCGCATCAAATTCTTTTTGAATTCTTCATCGGTCATATCCCACGGCTCTTTGGCGAGCTTCTTGATAAAAGGCTCATTTTCTACTTCACTAGTTTCTAGTACTTTACAGAAACCGAATTTCCTCTGATCGTTAAAATAAAGCGTACCGATTTGTTCTAATTCACCAGAAGAATCTTTATCGCAAACTTCAAACTCCACTCGCGTTTGCTTATTTGGTAAACCCCCATAAAAACTTTCGCTGGGGTGTCCGCCCGAAAAACCATCCTTGTCAAACAATTCCGTTTTAAAATCACCTTGCGAAATCATCTTCACGAAATCTTTACCAGATTCGGTTCCTAGATTTCGATAAATTAATTGCCCGGTCATTCTCAGATGCACCATCATTGAAACGCCATTTTCGAAATCAAAAATCAAGGCTTTGCCAAATCGGCGCATGCCCAAAATCTTTTGTCCTTCGATTAATTCCTTTGGTCCATAAAAAGAGGAGAGGGAACTAATTTTGACTTTTCCCACTGATTTATGTTTAGTAAATTTCAAAACCCCCCTGAGGATTGTTTCAACTTCTGGTAACTCTGGCATATCTCTATTATAACCGTGTCAGTTTTCCTTGCAAGCCCAAGATGATTATGTTATATTTTAAGAGGAAAAGAGTCAAAAATGCAAACAAATAATCAAAATTCAAATTCACCTATTAACCCTAAGCTCGGTAGTAGTGTCACTAATGCCATTAAAAATGCCGAAGCTGGCGAGCTGCCGGCCCTTGATGATATCAGTAATATTACGAACCGAGTAGTCGAAAAAATCAAAGCCAGTGAAAATATTTTGATTGCGCTCTCGAAAAATCCGAATATCGATGAAATTTCGGCCGCACTTGGTCTTGCTATGATTCTTGACACCATGCGCAAGCATGTCACTGCCATCTTTTCCGGTCAAGTGCCAAATGTTTTGCAATTTTTGAAACCAGAAGAAACCTTCGAAAAGACTACTAATAGTTTGCAGGATTTTATTATTGCTCTCAGTAAGGATAAGGTTGATCATATTAGTTATAAAATCGAAGGTGATTTCGTCAAAGTTTACGTCACGCCGTACAAGGCTACTATTGGTCAAGCCGACCTCAGTATGTCTCACGGTGACTATAATGTTGATCTAGTAATTTGTTTCAATGTCATTTCTGGTGATGAAATTGACCCAGCGCTTTCCGAATATGGTCGCATTATGCACGATGCTACTGCAATTAATCTTACCGTCGATACTCCGGGTCGTTTTGCTGAACTCGAATGGCAGGACTCTAATGTTTCCTCTATTTCTGAAATGATTGTAGGTCTGGCCGATAAGCTTGGACTAGCCAGTTTTAGTGAGCAGGTCGCAACCGCGCTTCTCACTGGTATTGTCGCCTCTACTGATCATTTTTCTAATCCACGCACCTCATCGAATACTATGTCGATTGCCTCGAAATTGATGTCCTTTGGCGCCAATCAGCAGCTAATTTCTTCTCAAATTATGGAGAAAATTAAAACTCCAGCTGAAGCTCAAGCTCCAGCCGAAACCCAAGCCTCAAACGAAGCTCAAGTCTCGAACGGAGTCCAAGTACCAGAAGCGTCTGTTATCGCTGCTACTCCTGCCACCCCATTAAACCCTGCTGTTCCAACTACCCCAGCTGTCACAGCTGGTTCGGCTCTCGTAGAGTCCATTCCGGTTTCCGATAGTCCGCTTGATTATATTGAAATTGAACCAAATCCTAATCAAACACTTGATGGTCAACCTCTTGAATCTCAATCAACTCCGGCTGCTCAATCCTTTGAATCTCAAATTTCTCCAGCACTTCAACCTCAAGAACCTCAACCAGTCTCTCAACCAGCTCCAGTCTCTCAGTCTTTCGAATCACAGCCAACGTCCGCACCTCAGACAATCGAGTCTCAGTCGGCTCCAATCCCTCAGTCTCTTGAACCTCAGCAAGCTCCAGTTTATCAGGCTCCAATTAATCCTGCCGCCGCCGCAGCTTCGGCCGTGATGGAAAATAATTTCATCCAAAACCCAGAGCCTAGTCTACCTCAACCAAACTACACTAATGAAACGCCAAATTATCAGACGCCAGTCATGCCAACTCCGCCACTTAATTTTGCACAAAACCTTGCTACATCAGCCCCATTCGCTGCACCGGCTCCACTTGCTACGTCAGTCCCACTTACTCAAACAGCTCCACTTGCTCAGTCAACTCCACTTGTTACACCAATTCCACAAGAGCAACCGATGCAATATTCGGCTCCAGTCCAGCCAGCCCAGCAGATCCAGCAAGTTCAGCCAGTCCAACCGATTCAGCCAACCCAGTACGTTCAACCAACGCAGTATCCTGAACCAGCCTCTCCTGTTCAGCCGATGCAATTTACTGCTCCAGTCTCTCAAGCTCAATCCATGCCATATGTCGAGCCAATGCAACCTACGCCAATGGCCGCTCCAGTAGAGCCAGTTCAATTTACACAACCAGTACAGCCTATGGCGCCAGTACCACCAGTGCAGCCAATGGAACCGATGCAGTCAATGCCTCCAGTTCCACCAGCTCCAGTGATTTTTGATGCTGCTTCTATGCCAAATCAACCACTAGCTAACGACCAAGCATTTGTTAATTCAGTACCAGCCGACTTAATGCCACCGATGCCGCCAATGCCGCCAGAGGCCCCATCGACTCCGGATGTTGATTTCTTCGCTCAGGCTGCTGCTGCCACCGAGGCTGCCCAAGCTAATCCAGCTCCAATCACTCCAGTCCCAGTCGAGCCACCACTTCGCACTTTTGCTTCAGAGTCGCCGCTGATTTCTCAGCCAGTCGACACTAACGCACCAGCCGCTGCACCAATCGCTGAACCAGCTGCTATTTTCTCACCAGAAGAGCCAACTGAACCAGCACCAGCTAAAATTGACCCAACCGCCTTTCATATCCCAGGAATGTAAAAATGAACTCAGAACCAAACTTACCTCAGACCGATCATCAGACCGAAAATCCAGAATCAATCATTAATCTCGATCCGCGTCAAAATCCGGATATATTATTAATCGATAAGCCCGACCAGATGACTTCTTTTGGCGTGGTCGCGCGGATTCGTCGAAAGCTTAGTGAGCAGGAGGGGAAGAAGGTAAAAGTCGGTCACACTGGTACTCTTGATCCTTTCGCCACCGGTCTCTTAATTATTTTGACTCATAAGGCTACTAAGCTTTCGGACACTTTTTTGAAGCTTGATAAATGGTATGAGGCCACTATCGAGCTTGGCAAATCCAGTACTACCGGTGATCCCGAGGGTGAAATTACCACTCATGAGGTGACGAGAATTCCGACTAGAGAAGAGGTTGAAACGGTCTGTCGAAATTTCCTTGGTCAAATTACTCAAACGCTTCCTGCTTTTTCCGCCATTAAAATTAACGGTAAGCGTGCCTATCAATTAGCTCGTGAAGGGAAGCAGGTTGAAATGCCCTCCCGTCAAGTTGAAATCTATGCTCTAGAAATTCTCAATTATCAATATCCTACACTTAAAATTCGCACCCACGTCTCTTCTGGTACCTATATTCGCACCCTGGGCGAGGATATCGGAAAATCACTCGGCACTTCTGCCTACCTTACGGCGCTTCGACGTATTCAAGTCGGCCCATATAAAATTGAGGACGCGGTCACCTTAGATAATTTTATGACAGAAAATTGAGAAAAATAAATCCAACCTCTTGAAATTCCTGCTCTCTTATGTTAAGATAGCACCAATATGATTACAAAAGAGAACAAAGCTAAGGCCATTCAAGCCACTGCTCGCAATGCAAAAGATGTGGGTTCTCCAGAGGTGCAAGTTTCTATCTTGACTGAGCGTATCAAAGAAGTCACTGAGCACGTAAAGGTGAATAAGCACGATTTTATGGCTCGTCGCGGACTCATGCAAATGGTAGGTCGCCGCAAACGTCTATTGAAGTACCTCGAGAAAACTGATTTTGAGCTTTACAAGTCAACAGTTGCCAAACTCGGTCTACGTAAATAATTAATACCCCCCTCGGGGGTATTTTTTGTGTTAAAAAATCTATCAAAAATCAAAAACCTAACCAAGAAAAAGAGGAGAACTTTAAGGCTCTCCTCAATAAATAAAAGGTGTGCAGTTACAAAAATTTCATCAATTCAATTTGTTCATTTTACCAGACCAAAAATAATTTTAGAAATTAATTTGACCAGATTCCTCCAGCTCTTTTAAGATCCTATCTTCGTTAGATTTACAAGCGCTGTACGTCACAAATTTAATGTCTTTTCTTCCGGTGGATTTAATGTATTCCGCCAGAAGCTTTCTAGCACAGTGTAGCGATGCATCGCATACTATCTTCTCGATTTCTTCCGTTGTCGGGCGTACCGTCTTACGTACAAGTCGTTCGGCTCGATGGTTGGGGGACATCTGTCTAAGTTCCTTAATAAACTCATCAAGTTCAGATGGTGCCACGTAGGTCATCTTAACCTTGCTGGAATCATTTTGACTCTCGAAGAGATTCACCTGTTTATCTCTTTTGGTTAACTGTTGATATAAGTAACCAGAACCATTATTTAATACCGGCTCATCGTAGAGATTATTCAGCTGAAAACAGATTTTTGTGTACCACTGCCCATTATATTTGAAGGGGTAGTGAATTATCGCAATATCGACATTCTTGTCGAGTCTGATTTGCTTCTTATAAGGAAGCCAAAAATCTTCTACAAAAGGCGTCACCTCTACTTTGCCACACGGCACGCCATTCTTGTCGAGTCTCATGCGTTTTTCCTCCGGTAATTTACCCTTAATGATGGCGATTGGGTAAGAAATTTTTGCCGCATCGATTGGATCGTAGTTCGGCTCAATTTCCTTGGATAGCTGCTCTTCAATGTAGACTTCTCTGTGATCGACATTAGTCCAGGATTTTCTCTGATGCTTGTTTTTGAATTTTGCGTTCCCATGATTATTGGGCAGCTTCTTTTTTGAAACTACCAATTTCCATTCGTTAGCTGGGTTATTCCGGCTGCTTTCGCTGGAATCATCAAAATTCATCTCACGTGCTTCGCTATTGTTGTTATTCATATAACCACTCCTTTTCAAGGTGCTTTCATTGGCGCTGTAAATACATACAGGCCGCAAGTAACAACTCTATTGTAACATAAACGACATAAAAATGCAAATTTCACCTCTATTAGGCCGCTGAAGCACCCTAAAACTCGCCATTTGTGCTATAATGGAATAGTTATAAGCGGGAAGACGGCGGATAAGTTTTCTGAAACCTTCAAAGCACTTATCTGGTGTTTTCCCAGAAAGGAAAATATGGATATTATCAACCCTACTGGCAAGCAAACCTTTAGCTTGTCGAGAGATTTTTGTGGTAAGAAGCTCACGATTGAAGTTAATCGCGTCGGTTTTCGCACTACCAGCTCGGTTCTTGTTACCTACGGTGATACTGTGGTACTCGGCTCCGTGGTCGTCAGTGAAAAACCGGTGGTGCAAGATTTCTTCCCGCTCTCGATCGATTACGAAGAAAAGTTCTATGCTTCTGGCAAAATTTCGAGCTCTAAGTTTATTAAGCGTGAAGGTAAACCAGCTGACGAGGCTATTCTGGTTGGTCGTTTGATCGATCGCCCAATTCGCCCTCTCTTCCCGAAAGGCTATCGCCAAGAAGTTCAGGTAGTGACCACTGTTCTCTCGATGGACCCAAATTTCCGTCCTGATATGGTCGCCATGGTGGCTGCTTCTTCAGCCTTGATGAACGCCGGTGTGCCTTTTGATGGTCCAATTGCCGGTGTACGTATCGGTCGTGTGAATGGTGAATTTAAGGCCTTCTTGAGCCCTGAAGAGCGCGAAGCTTCTGATCTCGACCTTGTAGTTGCCGTGAAGGACGACAAGGTAATGATGGTAGAAGCCGGCGCTGATGAAGTTTCCGAATCTGTCATTATCGATGCAATGCGTTGGGCCGTTGAGATGGTTCAACCAGCTCTCGAGCTTCAAAAAGCCTTGAAAGCCGAACTAAATATTGTCGAAAAACCATTCGAATTAGCTTTGCCGGATCCTGCTATTCAGGAAAAAGTTGATGCTTGGACTAAGGTTCACTTCGTCGGTGCAGATGGTAAACTTGGCACTAAGATTCGTGGCAATGTGCTTGAACGCAAGCGTGTCGCTGATGAGTTCCGCGCTGAGATGGATGCTGAATTTGCTCTCGAGCTTGGCCAAGGTGAAACTGATGAAGAAAAAATCGCCGATTACGAAGCCAACCTTCAATCTGCCTATCATGATGCCTTCGAATTGGCTATTCATCATGAAGTCCGTCGCGCTATCGTCGAAGAATCGGTTCGTCCAGATGGCCGCAAATTGGATGAAGTTCGTCCACTCAGCTCGCAGGTTGGTATTTTGCCACGCGTACACGGGTCCTCTCTCTTTACCCGCGGTCTTACTCAGGCCATGAATATTGTTACTCTCGCTCCACTTTCATATTCTCAGCTTGTCGATACGATGGAAGTCACCGATGGTACTCGTCGCTATATGCATCACTATAATGCGCCAAGCTACACCGTTGGTGAAACTGGTCGTATCGGCGCTCCAGGTCGTCGTGAAATCGGCCACGGCTATCTAGCCGAACGCGCACTTATTCCGGTGCTTCCAGATATCGAAGAATTCCCATACGCCATTCGTTCAGTTACTGAAATCATGTCTCAGAACGGTTCTACCTCTATGGCGGCCACTTGTTCTTCCTGTCTCGCGCTTATGGATGCCGGCGTGCCAATCAAGCGCCCGGTCTCTGGTGTGGCTATGGGTCTGATGCTTGATGGTGAAACTCCACATGTTCTCACCGATCTTATGGACGCCGAAGATTTTGCCGGTGATATGGATTTCAAGGTCACTGGTACTGAGAATGGTATTACTGCTCTTCAGATGGATATGAAAGTCCACGGTCTGCCAGTTTCGATTCTCGAGCAGGCGATTAGCCAATCTCACACTGGGCGTATGTTTATCTTGGAACATTTGAAATCTATTCTTTCTGCTCCGCGTCCTAAGCTTTCTGACTACGCGCCACGTATTGAAAAATTAATGGTCAAGCAGGATAAAATCGGCGCTGTTATTGGTAAGGGCGGGGAAATGATTAATAAAATTACCTCTGAAACCGGTGCCCAGGTCGATATTGATGATTCTGGTCTCATTACGGTTTCTGGTACGGATGCTGCGAAAATCGAACGTGCCGTCGAATGGATTAAATCCCTCGTCGAAGAGCCAGAAGTTGGCAAAATCTACACTGGTAAGGTAGTTAATATTAAAGATTTCGGTGCCTTCGTCAATATCATGCCAGGTATCGATGGAATGCTTCATATTTCACAAATTTCCGACAAGCGCGTCGAAAAAGTCGAAGATGTCTTGAAGTTGGGTGACGAGGTAAAAGTTCGCCTCGATGCTATCGACGACAAGGGTCGCCTCTCCCTCTCGATGAAGCGAGTCGAACAATAAAGAGAATAAATAAAAATAGCGCGGCTCGTCCGCGTTATTTTATTTGTAGGACAAAATCCTATTTGGTAGAGTAGAGTTTAATTAAATAGGGAACTATCAATGTAAAAAAATAACCCCAGTAGGGGGTTATTTTCTAAAGTACTATTTATGTTTAAACGTCGTGCAAGTTACCATTTTTGTCGATACACTTGGTTTGGAGGATTTTAATCTGGCTTATTGCGTAATCTGTGATTCCGCGAATCGCCTCGCGTTTATGTTCGTCGAGTTCATCACATTGAAGTACGCCATTTCCTTCATAGAGAACACTCCACGCTCCTAGTGGGTTTGCACGATAAAATACGGCTGGACCACCAGAATATGGGATTTCTTCGGTCATTTCGTAATGGTTGTTTTGATCGTAATACGAACCTTCACTATATTTAGATCCCACCGCAATTATATATTTAGCATCTTTAGTGGTAAAAACCTCACTGACGTGCGCGGTAGTCCAAACGGTTTTGTATTTTTTCAAATATTCATCATTAGGGTCTACTGGACGCTCTCCGCCACTATCAGATTTGACGGTATCCCTTAATAGTCGAAGCTCTGCGAACATCGGCATCGGCTTCACAATCTCTTTCACTGTCACATTATCTTGCTTCACATCAGTGATTTTGGTTTGAGTCGCTTCTTCGTATTTTGCGATCGATTCGTTCGCGGACTTTACTTTCTCCTTAGATTCCACGAGTTCTTCGTTTAGCTTCTTAGCATCCTTATTTTTTGAAGTATAAACATAGGCTAGTGTAGCTAGTGAAGCGATTGTGGTGATAGCAAAGCAGATTGCTAGGACTTTCGAGAGTCCAGATCTACTCTTCACTGGAGCTGGTTCGCTGTGCACGTAATTGTTGGTTGCGTTGAAATTATTTTCTTCCATAGTCTTCCTTATTTTATAATGCTACCAATTCATTATTTTTTGATCTATCGAGACATTTCATTTCGGTGCCGTAACCATTTTTTCTAAAGTCGGCGTTCGCACTACGCATCACCGCTCTAAATTCTTCTGGAAGTTCGTCGCAGAATCCAGCCATCTGTCCTTCAGAACCTAGCTTCCAGGCTCCGCTTGCTAGATCACGATACCAATATGCACCATAATTACCGTACCTGTGGTCATAAGCATCATTACCGTAGTCATCTTTGTAGCGATAAACGTGCAGAGGGTTTATTTGGGCAACCATGTATTTACCATCGCTAGTAGTGAAGAGATCTTCGATGACTGGTTCTGCCCACATATCGATAATGGTATGGCCAGCTTCATCTTTTGAATTTATTGCTTTATAGCTATGCTTTTTTAGCTCATCTTTTAGGATGTTCATGCCCGCATTTATCGTCATCGGCTTCACAATCTCTTTCACCGTCACATTGTCTTGCTTCACGTCAGTGATCTTGGTCTGGGTAGCTTCCTCGTATTTCGCAATGGATTCGTTCGCAGATTTGACTTTTTCTTTCGATTCTACAAGCTCTTCGTTTAGTTTTTTAGTATCTTTGTTCTTCGAAGTATAAACATAAGCTAAAGCGCTACCTAAAGCTAAGGTAGTAATAGCAAAAAATATGGCCATAGCTTTCAATCCGCCATGACCCTGCGCCTTTGCTTCACTATGTACGGAACTTATCTCCGTATTATTTTCGAAATTAGTATCATTCATGATAACTTTTTCTCTCCTAAAAATTTATTAATAATAGTGAAATAAAAATTATAAAAAATATAATCCTTTCTAATTATGTTTATATATGAGAATGTCAAAAAAAGCAATAAAAAACAGGATTATTTCAGCATAATCCTGTTGTAATTTTAGCTATTGGCCAATTGGTCGAATTCTTCTAGAGATTTAATCATTACGTCACGTGGCTTATTGCCGTTAGCTGGACCAATCACCCCGATTTCTTCTAACCAAATCGCGAGACCGGAGACGAAGCCGTGACCCTTACCGAGGTAGGTCTGCAGCATGGCGGTCGAGAATTTACCCTTAGAGAGTGTAATTTCAATCGCCTTACGCACCACTGGATCCGACGGATCGTATTTCCGTCCGAGTTCACCGAAGGATCCGCCATCCGAAGGTCCCATACCCTTAATCTGCACTGCTTGAGAAATTACCTCATTATTATATTCTGGTTGTCTCTGTTCGCGCAGGAAGTTGGTTAGCTTATTAATCTCATCGTCTGAGGCGAAGGCGCCCTGAATACGACGTGGCTTACCCATCATTTCAGTGGTCAGCATCAGCATATCACCGTTACCGAGTAATTTTTCGGCACCACCAGATTCGAGCATCATACGCGAATCAATACCGTTTAAAACCTTAAAAGCGATACGGCCCGGAATGTTTGCTTTAATCAAACCGGTCACCACTTTTACTTCCGGACGCTGAGTGGCGAGTACCAAGTGAATACCCGAAGCACGACCTTTCTGGGCGATACGCACGATTAGCTGTTCGAGATCTTTACCTGCTTGCATCATCAAGTCAGCCATCTCATCGATAATAATCACAATGTAAGGCATCTTATTGTTTTGCGTGGCATCTTCTGACGCCTCGCCATTTTTCTTGGCTTCTTCCGCGCGCGCTTTCATTTTCTCATTATAGTCTTCAATTTTCTTTACGCGCTCTTCTGCGAGACAAGCATAGCGACGCTCCATCTCGTTCACTGCCCACTTCATCGCCGAAAGTGCCTTATCGGTCGCCGTAATAATTGGCGTCAAAAGATGTGGAATATCATTATATTGCGCCATTTCCACCTGCTTCGGGTCCACGATAATTAATTTCATGTCACTCGGGGCATTACGATAAAGTAGGGAAGAAATCAAAATATTCGTCATCACCGACTTACCAGAACCGGTAGTACCAGCGATCAGAAGGTGAGGCATTTTTGCGAGATTAGCAATAATTGTGTTACCGGAAATATCCTTACCCACGGCAAAACAAAGTGCGGCCTGTTCTTTTTTCCAGCGGTCGCTCTCAAGAAGACTTCTCAAACTCACGCTTTCTTTACGTACGTTCGGAATTTCCACACCGACTAGGCGAGTACCTGGAATCGGCGCTTCGATACGCACACTTTCGGTAGCGAGGTTCAATGCCAACTCCTTATCACGTGCCGCAATCTTCGAAAGAATCACCCCAGCAGGTGGACGTATGGTATATTGAGTGACCGAAGGACCGATGTTTGCGCCTTCGACCTCTACATCAATACCGAAATCCACGAAAGTTGATTTAATAATTACCGCGTTTTGTTGAATATTGCCGCCATCTGGTGGAATATGTTTCTTAGAAAGAAATTCCACGCTTGGCATTTTCCAATCTGGATCAGAGGCTGCGGTCAAAGCGCGTTCTGTTTCTGGCTCAGCTGGTTTTTCCATACTTGCCTTTTTTACCTCAAGTTTCGGTGTTTTTAGTTCTGCTGCCGACATTTCAATACCATTCGCTTTAATGCGAATTGGCGCATCGAGAGGCGCGACTTCACGTTCGGCTTTTCGGGCTACCCGAGCATTCTCGGAATCTTCAGCCTTACGACCGGTGCGGAAAAGATTCGCAAAATCCTTAAACACGGTTAGTGGCGAAAGTTGAAGAATGAAAATTCCTGTGATGAAAATCAGTACGATGTAAATAAAGGCCGCGACTGATGGGTCGAGTAATTGGGTGACTAGGTGATTTAAGGCATCGCCAATCACGCCACCAGTTAAATTCTTCGTACCATAAGAAGGTAAGTCAAAAATGCCCGCCAACCAGAGAATCATCAGGAAAGAAGTGACCCAAATCACGGTCGGGAGACGATTGTCTTCGGTGAGAAAAATTTTCACCGCCAGATAAACTAAGATCACTGGAATCGCATAGGTCGCATAGCCGACCACGTAGAGTGAACCACTGTGAAAATCGTTCAATAGATTACCGCCGTTGCCGAACCAAGTCATAATCAAAACGACCGAAATCACAATCATTAATAGGGCCATTACTTGGCGCCAAAATCCCCCTGGTAATTGATGGGTTGGAGCGGGGTCTTTTGCTCTACCTCTAGACGTTCGACGTCTTCCTCGTGTTTGTTTAGCCATAAACATATTATAGCATAATTATAGGGAAGAAAATTAGTTAAAAATTAAAAAAAGAGCGCCAAATTTTGACGCTCGTTTTTTTGCATTAATTATAGTGAATTAATATGGGTAAACGTATTCATGCTTATTTTCATCAAAACAGGCACCAAATAGTTGTTCGCCATTTTTTCTTCTATCATTATTCACACTGCGAATAGCTTCCTTGTAATCGTTGGCGATTCCCTCATTACATGAATGTGGTGCATGTCCTTCTTCGCCAAGTTTCCATTGACCGTCTGGTAATGAGCGATACCAATATGCAGCATATCCTCCTTGAAATGGCAGTGTATTAACTCTATTTCCGTGCTGGTCTATGTAAACTCCAATCCCAAGAGGTCGTATTCTAGCAATCATAAATTTTCCATCACTTGTGGTAAAAAGCATGTCAAATACAGGTGTTTCCCAGCTTTCAATAATCTTGTGACCTTGGTCATCGTCGAACGTATCATTCTTGTGGGATTTATCGTAAAGGGCCTTCGTGAGTTGTTCCATCTGAGCGTCAATTTTCATCGGCTTCACAATCTCTTTCACCGTCACATTGTCTTGCTTCACGTCAGTGATCTTGGTCTGGGTAGCTTCCTCGTATTTCGCAATGGATTCGTTCGCAGATTTGACTTTTTCTTTCGATTCTACAAGCTCTTCGTTTAGTTTTTTAGTATCTTTGTTCTTCGAAGTATAAACATAAGCTAAAGCGCTACCTAAAGCTAAGGTAGTAATAGCAAAAAATATGGCCATAGCCTTCACTCCGCCATGACTCTGCGCTTTTGCTTCACTATGTACGGAATTTATCTCCGTATTATTCTCGAAATTAGTATCATTCATGATAACTTTTTCTCTCCTGTATTAATAATAATTACAACTAGACCTTTCTACTTACGTTTATATATGACAAATCGAAAAATTACAATGATTTTTATTGTGGAAAACTCTGTATTTTTCTCTATTTTTATGCTATAATCTATACATTATTAGCTCAGCAAGTAACTTAAGGTGTACTTGCTTTAACCAAAGGAGTGCAAAGTGAAACAGTATGAACTTACTGTCTTAATTCATCCTGATCTCGAGATGAATTTGACACCAGCCTTAGATAAAATTAAGAAACTCATTGAGTCTAACGACGGTAAAATCGTCAAAGAAGTCAATGAGGGTAAGAAGCGTTTGGCTTATCCTATCGAAAAAGAAGACTATGCAGTCTACTACGCTTTCGATTTGGAACTTCCAGCTCAGGCTCCAGCCAAGATTTCTTCCACTCTTAACATCACCGAGGAAGTCTTACGTTATCTCTTAGTCACCGTCGACGAACGCAAAGCTAAATTTGAAGCTAAGCGCAAAGCCCGTGCTGACAAAAAAGAGTCTAAAGACGAAGAATAATTAAACAATTAAGTGAGGTATATTTATGGCGCGGGGATTTAGTAAAGCAATCATTATCGGTAATGTTGTTCGCGACCCAGAAACTAGAGCTACGACTTCTGGTTCAGAAGTTACTAGCTTCTCAGTGGCGGTGAACTATAATTACGTGATGAACGGCGAAAAGAAAGAACAAGTTTCTTATATCGAAGTTTCTGCTTGGGGTAAACCAGGTAATGTGATTGCTCAATATGCAAAAAAAGGTACACCAATCATGGTCTCAGGCCGCTTGTCTCAACGTACTTATGAAGATAAGACCGGTGCCAAGCGTTCCGCCGTGGAAATCGTTATGGAAGACTTTAACCTTCTCGGTAGCAGATCCCAAGAATCTACCACCAGTAATTATAGTCAGGCTATGCCAGATTCTATTCCGGATGATATTCCAGATGGCGAAATCGACCTCAGTGAAGTACCATTCTAATAATTAAAGCGAGAAAAGAGAGAAAAAATGAGAAGAATCAAGAACGATCCAAATCTTTATTTCGATTATAAAGATGTCAAAACTATGCAACGCTACATCGATGTGTACGGTCGCATCGAGCCAATCGCTAAGACTGGTTTATCTGCTAAGCAACAACGCCAATTGGCTGTCGCTGTTAAGCGTGCCCGTCATCTAGCCCTCCTACCATTTGTTTCAAATAACTAAAAAGGAGAATTATGTACGGACCTACCGATTTAAAGAAAAATACTCTAATTACTCTTGATGGTCAGCCATACAAGGTTATTGAATATTCCCAAAAAGTTATGGGACGTGGTGGCTCAATCGTCAACGTACGTGTCAAAAACTTAATCACTGGTGCGCTTATCCCTAAGACTTTCAAGGGTCAGGAAAAGATCGAGCCAGCCGAAGTTTCTACCAAGAAGGTGCAGTATCTCTATCGTGATGAAGAGAAATTCTACTTCATGGACCCAACCACTTTTGAGCAATACGAATTGTCTTCCGATATGGTTGGCGATTCCAAAGATTTCATGAAAGACGGTGATGAGATGGAAATCCAATTTTATAATGGAACCGCCATCAACCTCACTCTTCCTAAGAATCTTTGGCTTGAAGTCACTTACACTGAAAATGCCGTGAAGGGTGATACTTCTACTTCAGTCATGAAAGATGCTACCCTCGAAACTGGCGTAGTGATTAAGGTTCCTGCCTTTATCAAAGAAGGCGATGTGGTTTCTGTGGATACGGAAACTTACGCTTACCGTGAACGTAAAAAATAATTAGATGAAAAAAGCGATAGAATCTAAAAAATCTGAGGTTTCATCAGATGTAGTTTCTCGAGCGGAGAATAAGCTTGCTGGGGCGTCGCAAGCTTTTTCTTTTGATTTTCGAGATAAAACCGTGCTGGATATTGGGTCAAGTACTGGTGGTTTCACCGAATACGCTTTGCGCCGTGGCGCAAAGCGGGTTTTTGCGGTCGAAAAGGGGACCAATCAGATGAAGGCGCCACTGCGCTTCGATCCGCGGATTACGCTTCTGGAAAAGACCGATATCTTTTTGGTGGATTTTGCCAAGTTTGGCCCGCTCGATGTGGTGCTGGCCGATGTTTCTTTTGTTTCTCTGAAAAAAGTGCTTACCCATGTGAAGTTACAGCCTGAAGTCCGGTCGGCCGACTTTTTGATGATGTTGAAGCCTCAGTTTGAAGCTAAAGCTTATGAGCTTAAAAATGGTATCGTGAAAAACGAAAAAATTCGTCGTGAAATTATTAAAAATTTTGAACTTTGGCTCAAGCAAAATCACTTTAAGGTGGTGGATAAGCGTGATAATTTTCTGGCCGGCAAAAATGGCAATGTCGAGCGCTTCTATCATTTGAAATTGGTTGAAAACTCTGTGCGTTCGCATTATAATCATAAGTAATATGAACCCAGAAAATTCAAATTCTTATCAATTAGACGAAAATCCGGTAGAAAACTCTGCTCCAGTAGAAAACTCTAACAACGTGGAAGAAGCTACCCCAGTAGAAAAAACTACAGCAGAAGATATCTACACTCCGTCGGTGCAGGAGCTTGCCATGACTTCCGACATGGCAGATGAAAAAGTCAAAGTTAAATTAGACCAAAAAGTCATTGCTGTTATCGTCTCTGTCGCTGTACTTATCGTCGCGGCGGCAGGTTTTGGCATTTGGGCGATTGCGAAATCCAAAGCTAGTCATGAGGGTGGCGCTTCCGGATCTAATTCTGCTCAGCAGTCAAAAGACGGCTCCTCCACGGCGAAGAAGACTGAAGCTTCCGCCGACGACGGATTAATCGATCCAGATAAGGATGAAGCCTATATTAAGAAAAAGACTGACTATGCAGCAAATCCTGAGGAATACGTGAATAATTTTAATCTCGATGTGGCCTCCTGGGAAGATTTTGGTAATTTTACCTACCTACTTTTCTCCGATACGAATAATATTGAAGGGGAAAATTTTAAGGACAATGTTTTGCAGGACCCAGATGAAGCGGTGAAACGTCTTGATGCCTTGGAAGAAAAACTGGGTAGCGGTAATGAATCTCTGGAAAAACTCTTTACTCTCTATCGCGCTCATCTTTATCTCATCGCGAATAATCCGGACGTCGCTAAAATTTATCTCGATCAGGTGGATGAAAATTCTCTAACTAAGAATTTGAAGAAACTTTACTATGAATTGGCCGCCAAATATTATGGCCTCGCCGAAGATTACGACAAATCTCAGGAATATTACGACAAATATAATTCCGCCGAATAAATAAAAAACACCCAGATTGCTCTGGGTGTTTTTCTTAAACTTTATTAATCACTGGAATCACGATAGGGGTGTGACCAGTAGCATCGAAGAGGATGCGAGTGATGTCTTCTTTGACTTCTTCCTTCAAGACCTTCACCTCTGGTTCAGTAGAGATAGACTTGTCGGTTTTCACACGAAGATAATGGCGAATCTTGCCGATTAATTCCTCGGAATTATCGAGGTAAATAAAGGCACGTGACACTATATCTGGCGTCTTAATTAGGCGGCCAGTTTTTTTACTAATAGTCAGAACGATCATGAAAATACCTTCACGCGAGATGTGAATACGGTCTTTCACCACCGCTTCGTGTACTGGCTTATCGGCATCATCATAAAGCTTGTTGCCGACTGAGATACGACCATTCTTGCGGATTGTCTTATTTGGTAGAAGTTCCACAATATCACCATCATCTGCCACTAAGATACGATCGTGAGAAATTCCCACTACGTTTTCTGCCATTTCAGCATTGTGCTCCATCATGAAGAATTCACCGTGATATGGCAAATAGTTCAAAGGTTGTAAGCGCGTCACGAAATCGACGTGATCTTCGTAATAGGCGTGACCCGAAAGATGAAGTGGGCCAATATTAGTGAGGTGGGTTTTACCGTTTTGAATCACCTGGGCACCCTCACGAAGTAGACCGTCCACGGTATTCACCACGTGTGGCTCGTTACCAGGAATTGGATTAGAAGAGAAGACGATGGTGTCACTAGCTTTAATCTTGATGAATTTGTGCGCGCCGGTCACCATACGGTTGAGCACGGCATTCAATTCACCTTGCGAACCAGTACAGACAATCGTTACTTTGTCATCTGGCAGCTTAATAATATCTTCCATCTTCATCACGGTATCTTTTGGCACCTTGATACATTTGGCACGCAGCGCCACTTCGATATTGTTAATCATTGAAAAACCAGCAAAAGCTACCTTGCGACCACGTCGATAAGCTTGCTCCAAAATCATGCCGATACGATTAATTTGAGAAGAGAAACAGGAAATAATCACACGGCCATTGGCATAATGATCCATCACCTTGCCGATATTATCACCGACATCATATTCGGAATGTGGATGGTGACCTGGGGAATCAATGTTGGTCGATTCGTTCAACATCAAAGAAATACCTTCGTGCTTCACAATCTCATCGAGACGTTCAAGGTCGGATTGGCGATCGATTGGGTTAGCTTCTGCGCGCCAGTCACCAGAGAGGTAAATCACGCCGTTCGGGGTACGAATCACTAGCCCACAGTTACCTGGAATTGAGTGTAGCATGTGCACAAATTCCACACTGAGATGCTCGGAAACTTGAATTTTTTCGTGCTTGAATGGGTCAACCACGTTGTAATTTAATTCTGGCAAATCGTCGACTTCGCTCATTTGGCGCTTAATCATCCCAATCGTAAAATCGGTCGCGTAAATTGGTGTAAGCGGGCCAAATTTTGGCAAAAGATGCTTGCAGGCACCGATGTGATCAAGGTGAGCGTGGGTGAAGAGAATAGCTTTCACCTTGCTGAGATTGTCTTCGAGATATTTAATATCTGGAATCATGTAGTTCACGCCTGGGTAGTCCTCGGAAGCGAAGAGTACGCCCATATCAATCACTATCATCTCGTTTTTGTATTCGATCACGGTCATATTCTTACCGATGCCGAATTCACCGACGCCACCGATTGGAATCACGCGCACCGCTTCTGGATCTGGACGAGCCGCCTTGAGCTGGGCGTTCGTCACCTGGGCACCGTTGTAGCCATTGAAACGAGATTTATTTACTGGCACGCCGATGATGTGCTGGGTAGCCTGGGCATTCACGTCTTGTGAAAGCATTCTCTGGTGATGTACCATTTCGCCACGGCGGGTCGAAACTGAAAGATTCACTTTGCGAGAATCGTTGTCATTCGTCGCGGCGTTATTTTCTGTAGCATTGACTTGATTGCCGCGTTTTTTATTGTTTTTATTCTGGCGATTGTTGCGAGATTTTTGGTTGTCGGAATTGTTTGCACCGTTTGCACGATCTGATTTTTTACCACGAAAATCCTTGCCACCAGGTTTGAAATTGCTGTTAAAATTACGTTTTTGCGCCTGTTCAAAAATCACCGCGGCCCCAGTTTCGACTGGCTTTTCCTCGGCTTTTTCGAAGTTAGTGCGGTTCTGATTTTCCTCAAAACGGCGCTTGATCTCTGGCAAACGCTCGGCCTGCATCCGCATCAACTTCGCACGACGCTCTTGTTCTTGTTTATTCATTTAATCCTTAAGTAGATAAGTTAATATTAAAATATTTTTGCACAAAAATCTCAGTGAGATTCGGGTTACAAGAAATATTAATTACGTCTATTATAGCAAATGTTGGGAGGGATTTCAAGGTGGGAAAATAGAGAGGATGGGAGTGCTATAATGAAGTTATTATGGAACCCATCAAACTTAATGATCTGCTTCAGTTATCTGAGGAACAAATAAACCAAACCAAAATCCGTTTCATGGTGCCAAATAGCCGGACTGGCTTCGATCCCAATCGAGATGCTGAGGATACCGCAAAACAGGACGAAATTAATTTGCGTGCACTAGTGTACAACCGTGAAAATTCTGTGCCATTTAAGGAAGGTGTTATTGCGATTGGTTTTATTCGAATAGATGCGGATAAGGATCTTTGGCTGATGACTGGTATCGTGAAGATTGTTAAGAATGGTGGGCGCTCGAATTATTCAGAAGCCGAGTATTTGACTAAAAAATTCAATTTTCGGTTAGTGGTGAAATTCCATAAGGATTTTCAGAATGGCATTATTAGGGCTAATAAAAATGTTCAGCAGGAAAAGCTAATTGATTTACTGGATGTGATTGAGATTTGGAATCCAGACAAAGGAGTGGGGGATAAGGCTTTCCCAGGATATAAAAATATATCTGTTAGCTACTATGATTTAAAAAGGAAAATTGAAACATCTGAAGAGTGGCGTACGGCATTAAAATCACGCAAAGGTGTCTATTTAATTTCTGATAGAAATACTGGTAAGCAATATGTCGGTTCAGCCTATGGTAAGGATGGGATTTTTGGCCGTTGGGTAGTTTATCTGACTAGTGGGTACGATAAAAATGAAAACGAGAATGGCAAGTATCCAAACAAAAAACTCAAGGAGTTAGTTGAAGAAAAAGGTTTGAGATATATCCAAGAAAATTTTCAATACTCAATTCTCGAGACATTCACTGATGACGTATCTGATGAATATATCATCGCAAGAGAATCATTCTGGAAAGAAGTTTTATTAACTAGAATTTTTGGGTATAACGCGAATTAATGGCAACGAGAAATACGGACTAGATAAGGTGTTTTAGTGGTAGTATTGTATGTGGTGAGTTAAAATTCTGGCTCGCCGAGAAAACGAACAGGATACTTATAATGATTTAAAGTGTCAAAAGAAATACAATGTCAATACGTCTAATCTGATACTTTATCTAGTGGTATAATAGTGCTATGAAAAAGATGTCAAACACGGCATTAAACAGAATAGGAGACACTATCCGTGCTCAAAGACATGACTCTGATTATGAAAATGCCGTTAAGGCATTAAATAATTGGCGTGAGGCTCACGGCGCAATACTTGATAGCTACTATGATAAATGTGTCAAGCTAGCAAAAAAGATAGACAAAAATAATATTATTGTAGCTCAAAGACTTAAACGGCTCCCAACGATAATTGGTAAGTTGAATCGTTTCGAAGATATGAGACTGTCCAGCATGCAAGATATCGCAGGGGTTAGAATTATAGTTAGTGACATGAAGCAGTTATCTACTATAGAAAAAAGAATATCAAGATGGAGAAACTTAAAAAGAGTAAAGGATTACATTAGCAATCCAAAGGCTAGCGGGTATCGTGGTAAACATTTTATATTCGAGAAGAATGGAATGTTCATTGAGATACAACTCAGAACGCAATTCCAACACATATGGGCAACGTCTGTCGAGACAATAGATATTTTTAGAGGAACAACACTAAAAGAGAAGGACGACAATTCATATTGGCATGATTTCTTCTGTCAGGTTTCATCTATTTTTGCAATTGCCGAAGGTACACCAGTTATTTCAGTTTATAACAAATTCGGGATCGTTGAACTATGTAGCTTACTTCAAGAAAATATGGATGCACATCAGATTTATAAGAGGATAGCAATCTACGCATTGATGAATCCAATTGTTAATAATGAGGAAGTTAAAAAAGCATATTATATAGTTGTTACATTGAATTTTAAAGAAAAGAAAGCAGGTATCATTGGCTTTAAGGAGTCTGAGTATCACTTAGCATTTAAAGAATATAAAACAAGAGAACAGAATGATCCACGGACAGAACAAACCGTATTGATTGCACTTAATCAGATTAATAAAATACGCGAGGCTTATCCAAATTATTTCATGAATCTCAGCAACTTTTTAGAGGTAATCAATCATGTACTTGCTAAAAATAAGAAAAAAGAGTAAAATATAGACAATGAATATGAAGAGAATACAAAAACTCATAGATAAGGCTTTTGAACGTGAAGAAAAAGCTAAAGTAGATACGCGAGTGGCTAATCGCTAACTTTATTCTTTTTATACTTTGGTAAGAAAATAAACTATTTTTGTTTTAAGTATTTTTTATAAGATCCAGATTAATATCAAAAATCACGATCTAGCTTGTTTTTTAAATCCCTAAAAACGCGTATAAATCAAACAAATAACTTATATATGCAAAAATGTTAAATAACCTAGAATTAGTCAGCGATATTTTTTATTTTCTAGTAATTTATCCGTATTCATTCACACTCAATTTAACGCAAGTTGATGCTTGATAAGTTTTATAATTTTAGGCCTACGTATGTATTAACTCACAACCTATGCAACATAGATTGGTAAATCCATTGCCATCAAAATAGGTAGATTCTATACTTGAATTAACACTACTTAATAAAAGGAGAATCTACCTATGCCATATTGTACTGGCAAGAACATAGAAATTGCAAGAGGAAAAGCTATCAAAATGCTGGTTGTGGAGAAAAATATTATCTCAAGACTGAACATTTAAGATTAGTGGAGAATAAAAATATTTAACTATATTTGACCCTCATAATTATAAGCGTATACATTTATATATAAAATATAGAACCCCCTCAGAAATGTTGCATAGGCTCTGAATATTGTATGCTATCCGGTTTAGGATATAATTATATTAGGTAATAAATTAACTAAAAAGGTTTAATTTAGGAATAAAAATGGGAGAGGGAATTTATCATATAGTAAGTTGGTCAATAGCTATAACCATGTTTATTGGAATAGCTTATATTTTTAAAGGTGTAGGTAAAATCAAGCAAGCAGAAGACTCGAATGAAAACAATAGCCAAATTAAGAAGTCACAATATAAATATTATGCAAAATCCTATGTTATGACCTCGCGCGAAAATGAGTGTTTTAAAATCTTAAATGAGATATTCAGTTCAAAATGGTTTGTTGTGCCACAAGTACATCTTTCGGCCTTACTTGATTACAGAGTAAAAGGTCAAAACTGGAATGCTGCATTTCGCCACATTAACGGTAAATCAGTTGATTTTGCATTGATTGGTAAGGAAAGTTATAAAGTTATATGCGCCATCGAATTAGATGACTCTACTCATAGCAAGCGTGATCGCATGGAGCGTGATGCAGAAATAGAACGGATGTTTAAGGGGGCTAGAATTCCATTAGCTAGAATTACTAGATTCGAATCAATGACCAAACTAGAAATAGCTAAAGTTGTTACTGATGCAATTAATGGAAAATCCGTGCAGGGCTAAAATCAACGTAAATCAAAGATAAAAATATTAATAGCATAAACAGGGTTAATTTTAGTATGAAAAAAATAATAAAAGATAAAAATGGCTTTATTGCCTTAGCCGTATTTTTAACTATCTTTCCAATAGTATGGTTTATTTTGGATGCCACTAATACTCCCAGTAAATTAGGCCTACCAGTAAATTCAGCCCCAGGTCAATGGTCTGTTGTCTTGATAGGTTATTTTGCCTCGGCCTTAAGTGCGTTAGCTGGTTTTATTGCAACGGCCTACTCGGTAAACAAAAGTATTGAACATCAGAATCAGGTTAGAAAACAAGATAGCGCCATTGCGGCGCTTCCTCTAATCAGTGTTGAATATTCCGATAATGTAGTTGAGAAAAGTCGAGATGCGGAAATTGAATATACATGTTTGCCTCAAGAAAAATCATCAAAAGAGATCTATTTAAAAAACGAGATATTAAAAAATCCGTTTCTAAAATTTAGTCTTCAAAATAAGGGGCAAAGAGAAATGTATAATTTGCGGCTTATGTCTGAAAGACTGGCAAAATCTGAAGGTAATAAAAAAGATTTAGTATTATTCCCTGTAATATATTCTAATGAGAAAAAAGTAATAGGCGTAAATCTCAAAGTAGTCATTCCATGCGATAAGAATGGCGTTAAGTTAATATGCTTAGAGCGCCCAGAATATGGTAGTGAATCTACTAGGATAGAATTTTTCTTCGAGGATTGCTATGGTAACACCTATAGCCAGTTAATTGAATTGGAGATTAGCTATGAAATATATGAGATATATGATAAAAAATACAAATTTTACAATAATAGTAGAATTTTAGAATGTAAAATTATTAGCGCTCCTAAGGCGTACGGAAAGAGTGATATATATGATTAAGAAAGATTGCGAAGCAGAACGGATTATGGAGCACTATCTTGTTCAAAAAGATAATTCAACGTGCTTTAATGTCATGAAATACGGGGTAAGCCAAAAAGAAGCGGAACATTTATTAAATAATTGGCATCAATTCGATCGTCCAGATATCTATTCGGTCAGCAGTGAAAAAATATATGGCATAGAGCATTTTGAATACGACGCTCATAGACGAAATAAGAGGGGAAGCCTACAACGTAAAGAAAATAACTTGATTGTAGAAGAAATGAAGCAAAAAGCTTATGCGGTGTTAAAAGATAAAGATTCTTGTGTATTGAGAGGAGAGATACAATCAGAGGCGAATGAGGATAATTATAAAAATAATTTTATCCAGGCCTTTAATAATCATTACTCAAAGGTGCATGATTATAAAAATAGACTACTTGAGATTGCAAGTTCTAAAAACTTACCTATTTCAATATGGTTCATGACTGAAGATGTAACTATGCTCGGTACACATATTATTTGTCGTGATAAGCCCAATGCTGCACCGTGTCCAGCATGGCCATTATTATTTCCTGGGGTGGAAAAAATATTCATGCAGAGCAATAAGATTGATGGAATAATTATTGCAGATAATTATTATAAAAAATTAACATTCGTAAAAAGAAGTAAAAATGCGATAGAAGAATTTAAAAAAAATAACTCATACTCCAATAGTGAATTTCTTTTCTTCAATCCACATATTATGTCTATTTTTGAAAAAATATAACAGACTAAAGAGAATTAAAACCAAAGAGGCTTAAAATACTACACTAATGAGTTATTAGAGTGATATCCCATTTATTTGAGTACAATCAAATATCTGGTGGGGTTTTTGTTATTTTTTAGAATGATTGAGTCGCGACAAATAAGTATGATTTAATAACGTGATATAGTGGTATTATGAATATCCACCAAGTCGAAGAATTCTTTAAAGATAAAAATAATACACCCTGTCCATTGACAGAGCGACTTATTAAAGCTGGCTATCAGCAAACTAGCGGCGGATACATAGATCTAGCGAAGAAACGCGGATTGACCGTAGATTATACAAAAGCCGAGCCCACACAGTATTGGCACCTTATCGAGGAATACTGCCCTTCTGTAGATAAAGACAAGTCTTTCAACAAGAGTATTGTTTGTGGCGAACTAATATTCTGGATGGCCGAAGTATCAAAAGCCGTGCCGAATAAACAGCTAGAGGAATTACTCAACCGAATAATTGCAGACAGAAATACTAGCACTACTCCGCCAAAATACAATCGCATTAAATGGAATAAAGAGATTCAGAATCTCTGTTTTGATGCAATATTAATAAAAGTAGAAAAATAAAAAAAGGCTTTAAAACTAAGACCACTAGAATCAATAAGCCAAGAGAATTACATATAGATAACAGGCGCTAAAATTAGAAACTACCACCTACATTGAGACTCGAAAATAAGTAGAAGAAAAAACCGAAACTACATTGGTCTTCTGACCGGATTTCTGGCAGATTAACAATAGACCAAGAAAAAGACCCGAGTGGAAGACTCCACTCGGGTCTTACTAGTCCTAGAGTATTGCATCTGAGTGGGTTAGAGCAGGTTACTTTGTAGAAAATCTAAGATAGGAAGGGTGGTTTTATGGGGTCGTTTTAAGGTATTTTTCATGGTAAAATTAGGTTAAGAATATTAATAAGTATTTAGTGGAGACTATATGTCAGTCAAAGCCCAAGACATTGACACTTTCATAAGTTCAGTAATTAAGGAATCTCTGTCGGGAATTACTACTGAACATTCGTATCGCGGTTTCTTTAAGCCACTATTTGAGTTTGTCGATAATATTAAGGCCATTAATGAACCTACCCGTAGTGAACATGGCGCGCCAGATTATGTTTTTCTAAATAAAAACAACCGAGAAATCATTCGTGGTTATGCTGAAATGAAAGATATCAATAAAAATCTCAATGATATTGAAAGAACGGATCAGATGGACCGCTACAAGGGGTACGATAATATAATTCTTACGAATAATCTCGATTGGCGTTTCTTTAGAAATGGTGAAAAATATTTTGAAATAAAAATTGGTGAATATAGTTCAAAAGAAAAGAAAATAACTGCCATCTATAAAGAAAACTACGGTAGGCTTGCAGATGAAATAAATGCGTTCTTTGAATTGACTCCAGAAAAAATTAGGAGTGGCATAAGATTGGCAGAAATTATGGGGGGTAAATCGCGTCGTATTCGTAATCAAGTCGAAGTGATTATTAACCAAAATGTGGACAATAATATAGTGCGTCGCGATGAAGATATTGAAGCAATCTATGAATTGATGCGACAATTACTAGTATCGGATTTGAAGCGCGAAGCATTTGCTGATATGTATGCGCAGACACTTGTCTATGGTCTTTTCGTTGCTAGATATAACGATGATTCACCCAAAGATTTTTCTCGTATGGAGGCGCGCGAACTTATTCCTGACACTAATCCATTCCTGCGTGAATTCTTCGACCATATCGCAGGGGTAAATTTCAATAAGAGTCTTAGCTATATCGTCGATGAGCTTTGCGATATTTTTGCAGTATCCGATATTAAAGATATCGTGCATCGTCATCTACATATCACTGAAGACGCCAAAGATGAAGCAAAAGATCCAATTATCCATTTCTATGAAGATTTTTTGGCGGCTTACGATGCAGAGTTAAGAAAAAAGATGGGGGCATATTACACTCCTATTCCAGTTGCTAGATATATTATTTCAATGGTAGATAAAGTTCTTAAAGAAGATTTTGGTATCTCGGAAGGAATAGCAAGTAATGAGAAAGTAGAATACGCTCATGATGTAGACCCGTATTCTAAAGGCTCCGGAAAGAAAATGTATTATAAGCGCATTGACACTATTCCAAAAGTTCAGATTCTAGATCCGGCCGTAGGAACTGCTACATTTTTGAATGAAACTGTTCGGTATATTTATGATAATAACTTCAAAACTAATGCTGGCGCCTGGCCATTATATGTGAATGAAAATATTTTGCCTAGATTGAATGGCTTCGAGCTCATGATGACGCCATATACGATTGCTCATCTAAAGCTAGGTATGACACTTTCTGAACTTGGTGCCAAAAACCTTAATGACCGTTTACGTATTTTTCTCACAAATACACTTACAGAGGGTGAAGAAAAAGAACTTCCTCTTTTTGCATTCGGTCTACAAAAGGTAGTTACCGAAGAATCGAACTATGCATCTGAGATTAAAAACGGTCTACCGGTTATGGTGGTTATCGGAAACCCGCCATACTCTGGAGAGAGTATGAATAAGAATAGATATGCTTTGAGTCTTATTGATAAATATAAATTTGAGCCAGGCGGCCATCAAAAATTAAACGAACGGAACCCGAAATGGCTAAACGACGACTATGTAAAATTTATCTCTTTTGCTGAAGATATGATTTCTAAGAACGGTAAAGGTGTGGTTGCGATGATTACAAATCATGGCTACTTAGATAATCCGACTTTTAGAGGAATGCGCTGGCATTTAGCTAAGACTTTCAATAAAATCTACATATTAGATTTACACGGTAATGTGCGTAAAAAAGAAAAGGCACCAGACGGAAGTATAGACGAAAATATTTTTGATACCATTCAGCAAGGTGTATCGATTATAATTGCAGTCAAAACATCTAATTCAAGTTCTGACGCAAAAGTATTATATGCTAGTAAGTTCGGTACGAGGGAACAAAAATTTGACGCATTAAGATCCTCTACGATTAATTATTCACCAATTAAACTCGACATTAATAAATACTATTTTTGCAAGAAAGACACTAAAGGAAAAGACGAGTATGAGCGTGGTATTTCAATCAATGAGTTGATGCCGATTAATTCAGTAGGGATAGTTACTGGGAAAGATGATGTATTAATTGATGAAAACGCCGACAATCTTTTTCAAAAAATCAAAGAATATAAAATTCATGGCGAAGGGAAAATAGCTGAACGTCTACGTAAAACCGAAGTAGACTCGACTCGTATACAAGATATAGTATATCGGCCATTTGATAAACGAAAGGTCTACTACGACCCAGCAGTTGTAGAACGTCCAAGAGAAAAAGTAATGCGTAACTTCCTAGGCGAGCATAGCGAGCCACACACACACACACACACCGAGGAGGATCGCTATGATATTTAAACGTGGGCTTAATCAAGATGATTCTGCGCCAGTATTCGTAGTAGACTGTATTTCTGAATCAAGGGGATGGTCTAGGCCAGGAATGCAGGGCATAGAAAGCAGCGCTCCACTCTGGGTAAATAATGATAGCCATAATCAGCTCGGCATTGTATATGAACGTTCAGTAACCGATGAATCCATGGTGGTAGACGCGATGCCGGAGCATGCAATGCTCGGTACGGCCGGTTTTGCTGGTCAATCTGCTCCTCTTTTCGTACTCGAAGAGGGCTCTATGCTCGCAAACTTCAACCAGAACAAATTGATGGAATTATTTTCGGACGTCGAAGAGCCTGATGGCGACACAAAAGTTTACCCGGAGGATATATTTGATTATATCTACGGCTCATTACATTCTTCTAGCTATCGCAAAAAATTCAAAGAATTTCTAAAAACTGATTTTCCGAGAGTGCCACGCCCAAGTAGTTGGAAAGATTTTTGGCGCATCGCAAAACTGGGTGAATCCTTACGCGAACTTCACCTTATGCGAGGAGATATAAAGCCAACTGCAACATTCCCAGAAAATGGAGATAATAATATTACTAAACTTGTCTACGAAAATGGAAAAGTCTGGATAAATAATTCTCAATATTTCGACAATGTTTCCGAGTTAGCATGGAGCTCCTTTATCGGCGGATATCAACCTGCGCAAAAATGGCTCAAGGATAGAAAAGGTCGAACCATTACATTCGGCGATATCAATCATTACGGTAAAATTATTACGATTTTAAATGAGACAAATCGTATTATAAAAGAAATAGGCTAATAAGATCTGTCGCAAATAGCAGCTAAGAAAAAATAGCGGTAGGACTGAACAAAGCCACTCTCCCCACCAAATTAATTCCTGTCCTTATTAAATAAGACTGAAATAAATATTAAAACATTAGAAAATATAAATATGGAGACGACCGTCTGTGGAAATAAAGAATCGATTAGTAGAAGCTAATAGAAAAGTTTATTAATATAGTACATAACTGTTTATCTATGGGTAATATTCACGAGATAATAAAAGAAATCTTGAGGTAAAGCGAGATAGGGTGATAGTTATGAAGCATTCTAGTGACTAACTGATTGTTATGATATATTTTTTGAAGAAATTTTATAATAATATTGGGTGTTTTAATATTGATAATATTTCCTAGTAATAGATACTCTATTTGTAGTCTAATATGTCTCTCGAGTGCTTTTAATCGCAAGTAAATAAACTTACGTGACGCCAATAAGCTTTTAAATTGGTGGGTGGCGCTTAAACGTGCTTATTTGGCCTTATGTCGTCGTAGGTTAGTGTTTGGAATACCCAGAATACACAATTAAAATCAAGGTTGTGCTCAAGAAAGAATATTTCATGTTAATGCGATGAAGTTGTGGGGATATATATGGATGAAGAGATATGAACTTTTGAGAATCGCTGTAGTAAATATAACTCTAAACCAAAATAATGTAATCATTTTATGAAGTAATAAAAATACTGCCGATGGTATAATATAGCTAAGGCGTACATACTGCAACCGTACTAAGCTATTTTACATGCAGGACTATTAATAATATCCTTTTAACGCCACTTAAGGAAAATTTATGCGCATATACTCAGCTAAGCTAAAAAATTTTAGGGGTTACCATGAAGAGACTCAAATAGACTTTAATGATTTAACTGTTATTGTTGGTAAAAATGATATCGGAAAGTCAACAATTCTTGAGGCGCTAGATATTTTCTTTAACGATGGAAAAGGGTGTATAAAACCGGACAATGAAGACTTAAATTTTGATGCCCGAATCGGCGGTGAAGATACTTTTAGTATTTCGGTTGAGTTCTCGGATTTGCCAAAAGAAATAGTGATTGACTCTGACGCATGTACTACATTGGAATCTGAGTATTTACTAAATATCAATAAAAGACTGGAAATAAAAAAGACCTATTCTGAAAATGGAAAATTAAAAGCCACATATATAGTCGCAGAACATCCAAGCAATGAAAACTGTTCTAATCTGTTAACTAATAAAATTACTGATCTTAGAAAAATATTGCAAAACTTTAATATAGAGTGTGATAATAAAGCCACAAGTAATATTATCAGAAAATCTATTTGGAACTATTTTTCAAAAGACCTAAAACTAAAGACTTGCGATATTCCAGTAGATAAGGAAGATGCTAAGAAGATTTGGAGTGGAATATATAAGATTCTCCCAACTTTTGTACTATTTCAATCCGACCGACAAAATAAGGATGGCGACGCCGAGGTACAAGATCCTCTAAAAGAAGCTACTAAACGTATTCTAAGGAATGAAGAGCTGCAAAAAGAGTTAGAAGATATTTCAGAAAAAGTTCGTACGGAACTTAAAAAAGTAGCTGATGCAACCGTCAATAAGCTAAAAAGGATAGATCCGGCTATTGCAAATATATTAAAGCCTGAGATACCAGAATCAACTGATCTGAAATGGGCGGAAGTATTTAAGAGCGTTTCCATTACTGGAGACGAAATACCAATCAATAAACGAGGGAGCGGAGTACGTAGATTAATTCTGCTGAGCTTCTTTATGGCTGAGGCCGATAGAAAGAATAGCGATAGAGGCGATAATAATGACATAATTTATGGATTTGAAGAACCAGAAACATCGCAGCATTCTGATAATCAAAGAATACTAATAACGGCATTTAAAGAGATTTCGAAAGATAGAAATAAGCAAGTAATACTAACTACGCATAGTGGCGATATATTGATGCAACTAGATTTTGAGAATATAATCATGCTTTCTGGTGATAAAAAGAAAAAAATCACCTCAATTGAGCCAGATCAACTATGCTACAAATCATTAAATGAGATAGACTATATTGCTTTCGATAACCCCACGTCCGCTTATCATGATGAATTATATTCACATTTAGAATCAAAAGAACTTATAGGCGGATACCTAAATACTATTAGACAGAAAGATTATATTGAAAAAAACAAATATACCGGAGAGCCAATGCCAGTAAGGAAAATCGGACTCTCAAAATACATCAGGCATCAGATTCATCATTCAGACAATGAATATAATGAGCATTACACTAATCAAGAGCTCCGTGAGTCAATTGATCTTATGAGGAAATACATTTCCAAAGAAAAAAGTAACTAGTTTAATAGCCACATTTTTTATTGGTAAATATTATATTCATAGGCCTTCGCTTTGAGTTAATCTGGTAGATCTAGTTATTAGGAGGTAGCCTTAATGAAACATTTTAATAAATAGTTAATGAATATCATCTTCGCAACTACAGTCTGGTTTTTGAAAGCCATTGCGAATAAAATATGGGTGAGTTTTTAATGCTAAACGGCGGATTATTGTGGACTTTTATCAAAAAAGATCATAAGGTCCGATTATGGAATATACTATTACTATGGAGGAAGCCGTTACGAAAGACTTTAAAATCGAAGCCAGTAGTACCGACGATGTCTATAAAATGGCAGGACAGAAATATAAATCCGGCGAATTCATTTTAGACCCTGGTGATTGTCAATTCAAGCAAATAGTCATAATGAAGCCGGTTTGTGGGTATGACGAGTGGCGAGAGTTCTAGTATTTTCTTATCAATCATCCACAATGAGGAATACTGTCGAATCATCATTAAATACGACTTTACGAGTTTGTCGACGATTTAACCGAATACACTAACGAGAAGAAATAGTAACTAAGTATCGAGAAGTGTGAGTTATTCGGCCAGAAAACTAACAAATAACACAAGATCGACGGCCTTACCAAAAAACATAACGAGCTTGACAGAGAATCGCCAAAGGCTGTTAAAGATAAAGACAAGCTTAAAAAGGATATGGCGGATTAGTAAAATAATATTGTGAATATAGACAAAAGAATCAAATAAATTAAAGCCAAAAATAAGAATCCCGAAAAAGATTCGCATTATAGTGGAGGAATTTATGAACTCGTTAAACCCACTAATTAGTGGGTTTAAAAAAGAAAATCTCTCCGAAAAAGATATTTGGTGTGAAATATGGTTTCAAATCTCAAAATTGATACATAAAAAAGGTGATTTACATATGTAAATCACCATATAATTTCATTATCTGAATACGAGTTTTTTACAGATTCCTTTGATGGTGAGCCGGGTGGGACTCGAACCCACGACACCAAGCTTAAGAGGCTCGTGCTCTAACCAGCTGAGCTACCGGCCCGACTCATTCGTTATTTTATCATTTTTTACTCAATTCGTCCAGTAGGAAAATAAAATTTCGCTCTTCTTCTGTGATCTATATTGGAAGAGGGGCACAACTTAATACTTACGGCTCTAAGGACGTTGTGCTAGAGAATACCATTCGCCCCCACCTCTTCATTTTTCCCCAAAAATGTACTATAATAGTCTTACTGCGAATTGTAGCATAATTTTTCTATACGTTCGTAGATGGAACCTTTACATTTTTCAAAGGAGGGAAATATGGACCAAGGAATTACCTTAATGGCCGGATCACTTTGTAACACACTGGAGTACGTGGAGAGAATTTTTCACGAACACAAGAACGTACTGAAAAGCATCGAACTGTATATCAACGACTTCAATGTTAATCGCGAAAAAATAAATGATATAACAGATGCCCGCTGGAAGAAAATTATTGAAAACCAGAGGAAGAAAGCCGCAGCTAATGGTCAGAAAACCATTCTCGACCAAGATCAACTCTTCCGCTTGTCTGATCAAATCGTAAGCGACATTAGTTACATCACGCTCACGACCGATTTCAGCCAATTTTTAAAACGCCGCTGGATTGACATCGGTAATATTCGCAGACTGAAGGATGTGATCGATTGTTACAACAAGAGTTGGAAGCGCTTTAACGGTATCTATTCGAACATCGACTGCTTGATTCGTCAACCGATGTTCCTGAAATATGTCAGAAGTACTGAAGAGCACCGTCAGGAATTCTGGGGTCTGGTCAATGAATTTTGTAATCAGATTGAGAAAATTGACCATGTTTTGGTGGAAGCTTTTCAGAACGACCTCAAGAATAAGCGCATGCTGCTCGCTGAGCAAAGATATCAAGAATTTCTAAATTATGAAACCGATGGCAGCCTTATTGAGGATGCCGAAGAATTGCAAGCTCAAGAGCTTGAAAATGAACAACTTTTCTCTGGCTGCAAAATTAAATATATTCCGTTAGAACATATCGCAGCCGCCTTTAATGAAGTTTCTAAACTTCCGGATCTTACTTCAAATTCTAACCTTAAGCAATTAACTAATTTATTAATTGCCCTTTGAAAACATGATACGCCGAGAATTTCTCGGCGTATTTTTTGTTCTATGATAAAATTAAAGAGAGGAAAAGCTCACTTGCATCCGTACCACCTACGGCGGTTCGGATGCTGCACTCATCGATATAAAATAGATAAATCTATTTTATATCTCTTCGTTTGCACCCGTATGGCTCCGCCATTCGTGTGCTGCGTTCGTCGAAAGAAAGAATAAATTCTTTCTTTATCCTCACTTGCACCCGTAGCTCAGCGGATTAGAGCATCTGTCTTCGGAACAGAGGGTCGAGGGTTCGAATCCCCCCGGGTGTACCAAACTAAATTGAGCCAGTCGGCTCTTTTTTATTTCCAGTCCACTCGGAAAAATCTAGGTTATAATGAAAGTAATGAACGAAGAAAACCAAAATTTCGCCGATTACGTTTCGCAGATCGACGAAACTCAATTAACCACCGATTACGCTTCAAAGCTCAGCGGTAATGAAGTAATCTATGATTCGGATTACGATGATTCCACTTTCGACTCAGATTCTATCGAGTCTGTCGCGGTCTACCCCAATGAATCTGCCGCCGTCTGCAATCTCAACGAATGTAGTCTCAATAGCTGCGACCTCGACGATGGCGAGCTTACTTGTGGCGACGATTTCGCCGATAGCGGCGACACTATCCAGGGTGGACCTTGTCAGGATCTCATCGAATATTTTAGTGACAAGCCCTACTTAGACTAACCTAATCTTTTACTCAAACTTCAAGAAGTTTTTTAAATTCCGACGCTATCTCTCTGTACTTAACCCGTTATATTTTTATCTCACGCTAGTCAAAAAAATAACCTCATTAGAGGTTATTTTTTTATTTGTTGCGCTTGCGCTTTTCGCTGTGCTTGTGATTGTTATTACGATTCAATTTAGAAATCACAATCTTTTTCTTTTTAACTGCCATATTTTCTCCATGCAGAATTAGTAAGATATTTTAAATATTATAGCATATCTTCGCATCCCCGCAAGAAAAAAGAGACGCGAGTATGCGTCCCTTTTTGACAAATTTTTCAGAACTTGAACTAATCAGATTGTCCTCTAAGTTTTACGTAAGCTCAGAATTGGAACTAATCAGACTATTTTCTAAATTTTATGTAAGTTCAGAACTTGAATTAATCAGATTGTTTTCTTTAGATTTTGCGTAATTTTAAAAATTAATGGCAAGTCACTTTGGCGCCCGATACTTGCGGAAATTTCAGAAACCAGATCGTTGATAATCAGAAGCGCGCCCATCGTGTCCGCCTGTTTCAAGGTTTCATCAATCGCATCTTTGACGCTAGTGATAATCCAAACCATCTTGGTATCAAACGTAAACACTCGCTCTGTATCCACCAGGCCCGCCATCTTCATTTGCACTTTGCGTGTGAGAAATTGCTCCTGGTAATAATCTTTCAGATTGCGAATCTTGCTCCGTTGCTCATTAATTTTCGGCTGCGCCACATAAGTATCGCAAGTTTTCACTGGTGGCACTTTCGATTCATTAATAATTACATTCCAATGTCCGCCCAGTTCAATCGAAAACGGCGACGTGCTAAGAATTTTCGATTCCGTCGGTCGATATTTAATATTTATCTTCTGGAAATCGTTAAAATCATTCACTAATTCCGAAAAAGCCGTATAAGCCTGGGCTAGGGAATTAAGACTTACATCAATCCATTCCCGCTCGGTCTCTTCGTTAATCGATTCACCTTCACGCTGTGCCAACTTGGAAGAATAAACCAGTACTGCATTATGAATTAACTCAATATTCAGCGCCTTCGCCAAAAACTGATCGTAATCTAGAAATAATTTCACAGCAGCGGTCAAATCTTCACCAATTAAGATCCAATAATTTAAAAAATGATCAGGTCGGATTACTTGGTTGATGAAATTAATTGAATCCTTCGTTTTACTAAGGTATTGCTTCAGGCGCGGCACCGTATAGTAAATTATCTGCATGTAGCGGCTGAGCTCTTCATAGGCCTTCAATTCATCCGGCTCATAAACATCCTTCATGTGTAGCGACGAGCGATAATTATCGTCGAGCGCCCGCAGTTTTTGTCGCAAACCATCCGTATAGTAGATAAAAGCCTGCATCTGATTCACCATTTCTTTTTCGAAATTGATGAGCTTGCTTAGGTCGGCATTAAAATCCACCAGGTCAGCATCCTTCTTTTTCATGTTCCCCTCCTTTGAAAAACCGTCAATTGTAAGTTACTCTTGTCAAACAAGACAAATATATTATAACTTATTTTTACCCCCTTGTCTAATCTGTTAATCTACCTAAATTTTAAACCTGCTTATGTTATAATTAAGCAAATGAATGAAGCACAAATCCAGGCAGCCAGGCGTGAAAATGAGGAAGAGGCCACCTCTCGCCGTTCGCTGACCCTTAACATTCCATACCTCGATATGCGCCCACTTGAAGAGCGTCTACCTCTGGTATTTGGCCTAATTGATATTGCCAAAATGCATAGCGACTATGTTCTGCCTTTGCAAAAAGGTGGCGCCGGGGAACCATATCAATTCCTCGTCACTTCGCAAGCCCCACGTAGTACTATCAAAGAACTTACCGACCGCTTTAATGTCAACGGCGACGGCGTCGATTTCTTCTTGATTTCGAATAGCGGTTATCAGGCTATGATGTTGCGCTACGATCCGCCGAAAGAAGTGCATTATGATGATATTAAAATTGCTAGCGAGGGTGACTCCGAGACCATCGCCTCGGTTTCTCAAACCTTGAATTCCGTCGGTACTGACAAGGTCTTCGATTTTCTTTTGGACCAGGCTGACAAACTCGGCGCTTCCGATATTCATATCGAAAATCTGCGTGACAACATCCGTATTCGTATGCGCGTTGATGGCATTTTGCATCCAGTCGCCAATATTGAACGTGATCGTTATCGTGTCTTTATGGGTGAACTTGGTTCGCGTGCCGGCGTCTCTTCCGCTGCCACCACTCCGCAATCCGGCCACATGCAAAAAGATATTTTTCGCGACGGTTCTTCGCATCTCTTGAATATTCGTGTCGAAACCGTACCTACTATGTATGGTCAGGATGCTGTGCTTCGTCTCTTCAATTTCGATGAATCTTTGCTCAATCTCGATCTCTTGGGCCTTTCCGAATCTGAGCTTACTGCTATCCATGATGTGGTTTCGCATCCCCGCGGCCTCGTCCTCATGGTCGGTCCGACCGGTTCTGGTAAATCTACCACGCTTTATTCCATGCTCAATGCCCTAAATAGCACCGATCGCAAGATTATTACTCTCGAGGATCCAATTGAATATGGCATCTCTGGTGTCTCTCAAATCCCGGTCAATACCACCAAGGGTGGCTCCTTCGCGGATGGTCTCCGTAGTATCCTTCGTCTCGACCCGGATGTCGTGATGGTGGGTGAGATTCGCGATGCCGATACTGCGAAGACGGCGATTCAGGCTTCGATCACTGGTCACTTAGTTCTAAGTTCCTTCCACGCCAATTCCACGGCCGCCGCATTTTCCCGTATGATCGACCTCATCGGTACTAATCCGATTTTCTCCAGCTCTATCCGTATGGTAATGGCGCAGCGTCTAGTGCGTGTGCTTTCGGAAAATAAGAAATCCTACCAGCCGGATGAGGCCACTCGTAAATATGTTTTGAATGTTCTCTCGAATCTTTCGGACGAAGTAATTAACCAGCAGCTCGGCTTCACTTTTGACCCAAATAATTTCACGCTTTACCAAGCAGTCCCTTCTGGTATCGAAGATCCCTTTGGTTATAGTGGCCGTAAGGTGATTATGGAACAATTAATCGTCACTGAAGAGGTGCAAAAATTCATTCGTGGTGATGTCGAGGATATCAATACTGATCTCATCGAAAAAACCGCCCAAAAAGCCGGTCTTATCACTCTTGAACAAAAAGGTATTTTCGCCTGCCTTCGTGGAGAAACCACTCTCGACGAAGTCTCGCGTGTAATTTAAGGAAAACTATGTCAGAAGAACCAAATTTTAACCCCCAAGAAGCAGAAACCCAGAATCAGGCTTCAATTAGCCATACTTCCACCGACGACATTTTTTCGCGTCCTTTTGTGCCGGACACTCCCGAGGAAGCACCGACACCTGAAAGTGATTTTGTCGAGCCAACTACCCCTTATGGTACACCGCCAGAATTACTGGAAAGCATCGATAATTCCAGTGAGCTTCGTGAAAAGAAAAAGAATAATGCCGAACCAATTGCCCTGGTCGCTTCGATTTTGGCCGTCTTTTTCGCTGGTCTTTCGCTCTATGCGTTTATCGCCATGGGTGCCAGTAATGCCAAAAATTCCAAACTCATCACTAATTTTCAAAACGACCTGAAGCATAGCGACGAAATTATCGCGCAGTACGAATCCGCCACTAAAACCAAGGTGGTAAGTTCTGGTCCAAAGTCTGATGGCTCGGATACCGGTGATAAAAACGAGAAAACTCCGTCCGATCGTAAGCCACAAATCGTCAAGTGGAATGATTTAAATATTAATTTTAATCAACTCGTCACTACGGTTGGCGATAACTACACTATTACCGGTGGCCGTATTGTCACAAATTCCGACGGCACCAAGGTTTATGCCAAACTTAGTCGTGTGAAAACTGAAAATAATCTAAATGATCCCAACCCGCTCAATCCGAATCGTACGATTTATTCTGGCGCAGTCTCGACGGATATTTACGAGCGCGACCTGCCGGGTGGTTCTTGGAAATATGTCGCACCTTTCGCCACCGAGTCGAAAGAAAAGTGTGATAATTTGCCAAAAAATCTCCAAGATGCTATTCTCACTTTAGACACCTACGAGCCGACCGATGCTACTAAGTACCAGTGTCAGCTCTGACCTCTTCCATTTTCTCTAAAACTATGTTAAAATAAACCAAGTTTCTAAATAATAAAGGTAAAATATGAGTTTTCAAATCTTGAAAAATATTGCTGACGCTCAGAAAAAGAAAGCTGTTGTCGATGTTCGTTCTGGTGATACTGTAAAGGTTACCCAGAAAATCAAAGAAGGCGACAAGTTCCGTTTTCAGGTTTTCGAAGGTGTTGTAATCCGTGTTGATCGTAAAGAATCTCACACTGCTCGTATCATTGTGCGTAAAATCGCCTCTGGTATCGGTGTCGAAAAATCTTTCCTTCTGCACAGCCCATTGGTAGAAAAAATTGAAGTAGTCAAGCGTGCTAAGGTTCGCCGCAACTACCTCTCTTACCTCCGCCACCGCTCAGGTAAGTCTGCTCGTCTCGTCGCCCGCGACTTTGACCGCGCCGCTGTCAACACTTTGAAAGAAGAAGTTGTCGAAGCTGCTGCAGAAACCACTGAAGCTACTGAAGCTTAATTAAAAAGACAATCCCGCAAGGGATTGTTTTTTGTCTCTCGAATTACCGATTATTCGTCAAGCTCGAACCACTCTTCCAGCTTAAAGTCCTTTCCGACCGCCGCCACCGCTAAAATCGGTGTAAGGTCGGCATACTCCGGATGTGTCGCTAGGAATCCTGCTACCGCCAGACGCATTTTCTCTTGCTTTTTCTTATCGATGAAATCTAACCCCGCGCCAAAATCATTACTACCACGGTATTTTACCTCGGTGAAGTAAAGCACTCGGCCCCTTCGAGAAATAATATCCACCTCAAATAATTTTGTTTTATAATTTCTCGCGACAATCTCATGTTCCGCCGCCACTAGAAAATCTACCACCGTCTGTTCACCTTGGTCGCCCAGCTGTTTGTTGGTAATTTTCTGCTCGCTAGTATTCTTAGGCTCGGCAACGGTCTTTAGTCTGGTGGCGGTTTTAGGCTTAGCGGTGATTTTGCCTTCTGCGATCTCTCGTACTGGGCGAAAACTCCGACGATGCTCCGGTGTTAGACCAAATTCTTCCATCGCTTTTTGGTGCGCTGCCGTCCCATAGCCGACGTGCTTACCGAAGCCATATTCTGGATAAACTGCATCGAGCTTCGCCATATAATTGTCGCGTTCCACTTTTGCGAGGATGCTGGCGGCCGAAATTTCTTTCACTAGAAAATCGCCTTTCTTCAGAGTCGAGACATATTTTTCCAGCTTCGTCCCCGCCAAAAAATTCATCGTACCATCGATGATAATTTCGGAAAAGGGAACCTCGGTCTTTTGAATTTGCTCCACTGCTCGCCTGGTCGCGAGTCTCAAGGCTTCACTCAGTCCTATCTCGTCAATTTCCGCACTGCTCACCCAGCCGGTCGCCGCCGCCAAAGCCTTTTCTTTAATCAAAACATAGAGTTCTTCGCGACGCTTAGCAGACAATTTTTTCGAATCAGTTAGCTTCTCGATCCATTCTGCATTCTCGGAATTTTGCCAGTCACCCAAAATACAGGCGCCAATCACTAGTGGTCCCGCATATGGTCCGCGCCCCACTTCGTCAATTCCTAAAATCATGGCTTAGCTCCAGATATATTTTTTGCATTCTTGAAATCTCCGAACCTCTTTGGCAGCTGTTTCATTTTTTACTTACAAATCGACTCTAGAGATTATTTGCTGACATTGAAGCGAAATTCCACAATATCGCCGTCTTCCATCACGTAGGTCTTACCTACGGTGGCGAGTTTTCCGGCGGCTTTCACCGCTTGTTCACTACCTAGCGCTACTAGGTCATCATATTTCATCACATTCGCCGCGATAAATCCTCTCTGAAAATCGGTATGAATCGTGCCGGCCGCCTCTGGTGCAGTGGCTCCTTTTTTGATGGTCCAAGCTCGCACCTCTTTCTTGCCAGCCGTCAGGAAAGATTGCAAACCCAAGGTGTCATAAGCGGCAATGATTAGCTCCGACAGGGCATCGTGGTCCACCCCATAGCTACTGAGAAAATCTTTCTTTTCCGCCAAGGTCATCCCTACCATTTCTTCCTCAAGTTTTGCGTTCACGAAAACCGCCTGATTCGGTGCCACCAAGGCACGCATCTCATTTTTCAGTTTCTCGTTAGTTAATTCACTTTCGTCCACATTGAACATGTAAATCACTGGCTTCTCGGTAAGGTATGGAATTTTTTCTTCCTGCTCCTTATTTTTCTTGCGCTTCGCTTCCACTTTTTCGCGCGTTTCGAGATCGGCTAATTCCAGCTCAGTTTGAATAATTTCAATATCTTGTTTCGGGTTCACTTCCGCCGCCGTGTTCGAATCTTTCGAGACATGTAAAATATCGTCGTTTTTAAACACGCGCACCACATGGCAAATAATCTGACATTCCCGGATGTGAGCAAGGAATTTATTGCCTAGACCTTCACCCTTGGAAGCGCCTTCCACCAGCCCCGCAATATCGACAAACTCCACGGTGGCCGGAATCACTTTTTCGGTTTCGTACATTTTGGCCAAAACATCGAGACGCGTATCTGGCACCGGCACGATCCCGACATTTGGCTCAATCGTCGCAAAAGGATAATTCGCCGCCAAAGCGTGCGCGTTGGTTAAGGCATTAAAAAGCGTTGATTTTCCTACGTTCGGTAGCCCCACAATTCCAATCTTCAAATTCAAAATCAATACTCCTTAAATTTATAGTTTCTTCTCTGTTAATTATAGCACATTAACGTCTTGTTTCATCTTCAAGAATCTCTAAAAACTCCCCATTCATCGCAGCCGCATGAAAACCAGGCTCGCTCTTCACTACCGCTCCGGCTTGCTTAGCTAAAAACAATCCTGGCTCGTAATCCCAAGGATTTTCTGCCCGAAAACTCACTCCGTGCATTCTTCCGGCTGCCAGAAACGCAAAAGCCACGCAGGCTGCCCCGAATACTCGGTGGGTCGACCCGTATTTCTGCATTTTGGTGGCCGCCTCAATCACGTCCCCGCCGATCACCGCATAAAATGCATTTAGAACCGGCACTTCACGTACCGAAATTTTCTCTCCATTCAGATAAGCGCCACTTTCATCGGCAAAATAAAATTCCTTCAGCGCCAGCATACTGATTACGCTTGCGACGGTCTCTCCGTTTTTACGACAAGCCACCTGAATCCCCCAAAGCGGCAAACCATTGGCAAAATTCTTCGTCCCATCAATCGGATCGATGATGAAGCAGTTTTCTGTCATCGCAGTATCCGGATTGAATTCTTCACTAATAATTGCAAAATCCGGATATTCCGCCTGGATTTTTTCAATCAAAAATCTCTCCACCAGATAATCTGCGTCCGTTACCAAATCCCCTTCGGACCCCTTGGCGTAAACTGCAAAATCTCGTGACAATAATTCTTCGGCTTCGCGAACAATGCGCTGTATGAATTCGCCTTCCATAGTTATTATTATAGCATTCTGTTATTATATAACCATGAACACTATTGATCCGGCCGTGCTTTCCAAATCTCAGCAACAAATTCTTCATGTCGATCCGGCCGTGCTTTCCGATTTTCAGCGTCAAATCTTTCAACTCGAACGTGATAATACTTCGGAATTAATTCATTTTAAAAAGGGGACTACGCCGATTTTGCTCTCTGCCCCGCATACTGTAAATTTTCTTAAAGAAGATGGTAATTTTAAAATGCGCGAAGGCTACACTAAGGCCATTGTAAAATATCTGGCGAAAAAAACCGGTGCCTTCCTCATGATTAAAGAAAATTCTGATGGTATTGATCCGAATAAACCAGAAATGGAAAAATATAAGCGCCGCCTTCTTGAAATTATTGAGCAATATCAAATTCAACTCGTTCTGGATATTCATGGCGCCGCCTCGCATCATGATTTTGCCATCGAAATTGGCTCGCTCGATGGCGTAAGCGCTAAGAATCAAACCATCGAATCCTTAAAAACTGCTCTAAAAAATCAGGGAATTGCACCAGTCGCCGAAAACAATCCGTTTAAGGGCGGTGGCATCACCAAAACCGTCCATGGAAATACTAATATTGAAGTTTTACAGCTCGAAATTAATCGTAATTATCGCAATCTCACCCATCCCGAAAAGCTTTTTTACCTCTGTAAATCACTCGAAAAATTCCTCAAAAGTTTTCCACAATAAAATTCAATTTAATTTCAGTAAAATCTATTGACGACTAAGCATTAGCATGATAAATTAGAAATAACTTGAAGGTCAATACAAGTAAAAAACAAAAAACTATTAATATTTAATAAAGGAAATATTATGACTAAATATGCAAAAATCATGGCAACTTTCGGCGTTTTAGCTGGACTCGGTGTCGCTTCACTTCCACTAGCAACCTTTGCTGCTAACAACTCTGAAACCACCGTTAAGGTTACCGTCCAAGAAGGTATCTCTATCGCTAACGATAACGCTACCGCTGATGCTGGTAACAAAACCCCAGGTGAAGCTGGTTCTGCCACTTCTAACCTTACCGCTGCTACTAACAACGCTGCTGGTCTTAAGATTACCGTTAAAGACAAAGACGAAGACACTTCTCTCCGCGCTGCTGGTATCACCGGTTCTGTCGCTGGTGTAGACTTCATCCCAACCGCCGCTTCTGGTACTGGTTCTTGGAGCCTCAAGGGTGGTGATCTCGTAGCTGACACCGCTATGGTTAAAAATTCTGAAACCGCTCTCGTAGTTAAGAACACTACCGGTCCTTCCACCGAACAGGTTGCTATGACCTACCGCATCGAACCAGGTGCAGCACAACGCCAAGGTACCTACGAAGACGTTATCGTTTACACTGTTACCAAGAACTAATTTCCCTGTATTGACTGATGAATCAGCTCCTGAAAAGGAGCTGATTTTTATTTGACATTCTGGTAATGCTAAACTATACTAGATACAAATAAGTAGAGGAAAAAATATGAAACATATTGGGAAGGTAGTAGGCGTTCTTGGGGTCGCTTCTGCCTGTGGTCTTATGGCCTTACCACTTAGCACTTTTGCTATCGAAAAGAAGAACAGCCTGGATGTGAATGTCACCATCGCTTCTTTTCTTAATATCACGTCTGGTGCTAGCATAGTAGCAGATACGATTAACCCAGGTCAGGTTAAGAATCTTACTAATACCATTCGCGTGAAGACGAACAGTGTCACTGGTTACAATATTAATATTCGTGATAAGGATTCTAATATTAATCTTGTTCATGATACTACCGCGACTAGTGTTATTCCGGCCCTGGCTGGCAATCTCGATGGTACTCAGGCTGGCTGGAATTATTCCGTGGGTAGTATTTCTCATAAGGCAATTACCGCTACTGATGCTTCAATCCACAAGAATCTTAACGCGTCTAAGCAAGTGATTGATGAAACTACTAACATAAATTATCATGTCGCTGCTACTGGCACTCAAATTCCAGGTAATTACAGTGATGTGGTGGTTCTCACCGTTTCAGAAAATCCGGGCACTTAAGCTAATTTTTCATTGAATTACGCTTTTGCTCGTGTATAATAAATAGCATATAACTAGGAGGTAAATGAAAAAACTTAAAGGTCTAATTTTCGGTATGGCAGTTGCTTTGCCGCTCTTCTTCGGCATCGTCCGCCCAGTCCACGCAGATAATGGTACCGAACGTCTAGCCAATCACATGCAGGTCTCGCCTGCGTCTCAGCAGCTTGGCACTTTGAAGCCAGGTGAGACTAAACAGGGTACATTCCGTGTCCAGAATATCGGTACTAACGCCTTTGATTTTAAGGTCTATGCTGCACCATACTCAGTTAGTAACGAAAACTACGACCCAACTTTCGATGCGTCGTCGGATTACACCAAGATTTCTAACTGGTTTACTTTTAATACTACCACTGGCCATCTCGATCCAAATTCGGAAACTACCATTGAATATACCGTAAAGGTTCCACAAAATGCTCCAGGTGGTGGCCAATATGCCTCTATTATGGTGGAGAACGCCTCCAGTGAAAATTCATCTAATACCATTCGCGAAGTCACCCGTATCGGTATGTTAATTTACTCTCATATTGATGGTAAGATTAACCACTGTACTAAGATTTTGGAAAATAATCTTCCATTTATCCTCTTCAACCCACCAATTTCTGGCACCTCTCGTGTCGAAAACTGTGGTAACACCGACGAGGATGTCAAATACGTTCTTCGTGTCTTCCCATTCTTCTCTAAGGAAGAGGTCTATACTAACGAAGAAAACCCTACTTACCGCACCACTCTCCCTAATACTAAGCGTCTCAGCAAGGAAACTTGGGAAAAATCTCCAGGTATCGGTATCTTCTGGGTCGAGCAAGACATTACCTTCGGCAGCGCCCACAATACTTCCCGTAAGCTCGTGATTCTTTGCCCTATCTGGCTTATCGTGCTACTCGTTCTCTTTATCCTCTCAGTTATCTTCTGGCTCGTTTCCAAGAAATATGAGAATAAAAAATCTAATACCAAGTCCGCACCTCGCGTCGAATCTGATTTCTAAAGGAGTATTTGATGAAAAATAATTCTAAACGTATCTTGACTCTAGCCCTCTTTGGGCTAGGTCTCTCCGGTTTCTTCGGTTTAGCGAAAACCGCTGCTACTTATGCCGACGAAAAACCAGCCGAAAAACCAAAAGTCCAAATCCAAATTTCCCCAGTCAAAAACACCGTCTATCTCAAGGGTGGCGATGTCTCCGACTTCACCTTTAATGTATCTAATATTGGTACTGATCCTTTTGATTTTAAGGTTTATGCTACCCCATATTCCGTTTCCAATGAAAAATATGAACTAAATTTCTCGAAAGAAAGTTCACGTACTCAGATTACTCGTTGGACTACTTTTGAAGATGCTTCCGGTAAATATGTCTCCGATGTTACTTATTCAGTTCAGCCAAATGAAACCAAGGTCGTGAAATATCGCGTCACCGTACCTCAAGATGTCCCAGCTGGTGGTCAATACGCTGTCATCTTCGCTGAGGCTATTCCAAAAGACGACCTCAATTCTACTGGTATTAAAACGGTTTCCCGCGTTGGCTTGACTCTCTATGGTAAAACCGAGGGTGAAACCAGGGAAGAAGCCAAAATCACCAAATACCATCTCGACGGTTTCCGTGTTTCTGGCAATATTCGCACCTCTGCTACGGTCGAAAATACCGGTAATACCGACTTTCGTGCCACTGTCAGCATGAAAGTAGAAAAGCTTTTCGGCGGTTCTATCTTTGAAGATACCAAGGGCTTCGATGTCTTACCAGATACCACCCGTGATGTTGATCTCGAATGGAAGGATAGTCCAGCCTTCGGTATCTATCGCATTACTTCCACTATCTCGGCTGGTGGTAAAGAAGAAAAATCTACCAAGATTGTCTTGATTGTACCTATCTTTGTTCTAATTATTCTGTTTATGCTATTGACAACGGCTGTGGTATGGTTTATCATCGTACTTAGAAAGCGTCGTGCTCAGAAGTCTAAGTTAATTATTTAGACCCTGGCACAGATAAAAATAAAAATAATGAAGGCGAAAAATGAATAAAAAATCAATCATCGGCGCATTAGGAATAGCAGGCTTGACCCTACTCGGCGGCCTGGCGCTCACTAATCAAACTTACGCCCAGGAAGCTACTTCTTCTGAAGTAACCGTCCAGGTCACCGTTCTTCCAAACGGTCAATCAGTTGCTATCAAGTCTCCTACCTCAGATAGCAAGGTGCTTGAAAATCAAGTACCACTCAATATTGATTTCACCAAGTCAAAAACTATTGAATACGAAATCAAACTCACCGACAAAGACGGTACTACCACCACTATCGCTAACGAAACTGTTGACGTAAGTAATGCTGGTGCAGCTAATAGCGGTTCGAAGAAAATCCCTCTCGATATGCAACAGCTCACTAATGGTGTCTTCGGTAAGGTCTCCATTAAAGTCACCGTCGACGGCAAAGCTGAGACTGCTGATACTGTAGAATTTAACTATGTTCCAGTAGCAGTCGAGAAGACTCAGACTAACCCACGTGGTTACACTGGTTTTCGTATTGCCCACGCTGGCGGTGTCGCTAAAGTTAAGGTCACCTTGAAAGATAAATCTGGCCACAAAGTTGGTGATAAGGAAATCGAAATCACTGATCCAGTCGCAATGACTAACGGTGGTACCATCGAACTCAACTCAGAAGAAATTAATAATAAATTAGACAAGGGTGATTACACGCTCGAAGTCGTAGCCTTAAACGGTGCGGGTGATGACCTTGAAAAACCAGAACTTGCAAACTTCAAGTTCACCGGCAAGGATGAACCAGCTAAGCCAGAAGATAAACCAGCTACTCCAGGTAAGAATGGTGGGAAGAAAACCCCAGCTGTACCTAACACTGGTGGATCCGTCTTCGCAGGTATGAATCTTTCATCCTCAGACTTCCTCGCTTCCGGCATTGCCGTCTTCGCCTTCCTCTCTCTCCTCGCCGTCGTCTTCCTCAAGAAAGGTAAGAAATCCGGCTATCGCCGCTAAGATTGATTCTAAAAGACCTCCTCATGGGGGTCTTTTTTTAAAATTAAATTATGGTTGAAATCTTCGCTCAAATATCATATAATAAATTTGCTGGACGATTAGCTCAGTTGGCTAGAGCGCGTCTTTGACGTAGACGAGGTCAGAGGTTCAAATCCTCTATCGTCCACCAGTAATTCAGGCTAAGGCCTGTTTTTTTGTGTTTCTTGACATTTTGTGTTATAATATATGTTGTAACTAGTTTTTTATTACTCAAAAAATGAAACAGGAGGGGGAAGTTATGTTGGTTTATATTGAGGGCCTACCGTATGTAGGAAAAAGCACTTTGGCAAAAGGATTAAAGTCTCGTTTGGGGGCAGGATGGAAAATCATGGATGGTCATAGTTTGACGAAGGAAGACCTTTATGTTCTGAGAAGCGGAAATTGCGGAAATGTGATCCTAGACTCTTTTAAGCCGTATTATGAATTGGCAAAAGAGTATGCACGTTCTACCTATGTTCCCAAGTCGGTGCTAAAGGAATATCAGGCCATGCTGCCTAGACCTACGGCGTCCTTTTATTTGCATGCAGGTAGTGCCATGACCTTGGTTTCTCGGGCTAAGACCGCGATTAATGCTGGGATGGATTGTACCAAGTTCGAAAAATCCATCTTGCATAGTGATAATCTGACCTTTGATGGCTTCTGTAATCAGTTCATGGAGTCGGTTAACACTATGGTGGTGCCAGAGTATATTGTCACGGATAATCTTTCACCTGCCGAAATGCTAAATTCAGTGTATTATAGCGTCAGCATGGCAATTAAAGCCGCAAGGGAACCGAAAAAGGCTCTCGCGTAATCGTGACAGGCCGCAAACTAGTTTTGTTCTTTATCTTGCATCTTTGATGCAAAAGACCCCGAATTTCGGGGTTCTTTTTTTACACTAAAATTCTTATGCCCTAAATATGCTACAATATAAGTAATTAAATCGCACTGGAGTTAACATGAAAATTCAAGATAAAATTAACGCTTATCTCAATACCGCAATCTCCACTACCGTAGTAATGGTGCTGTTCGGTCTCTTCTTCGCTTTGCTTCCGGAATTCGCCCTCAATCTCTTGCGTCTACTTCTTGCCGCCGGGTTTCTGCTCGCCGGTTTTAGTATGATCATGAGCCGAGTTTATTCGCGCTTTGTCCGTTTATTTTCTAGTAATTTTCTCGGCGCCTTTCTTATTGTCATTGGCCTCGTCTTCCTCTTCTACCCAGGCATTCTCAGTCTCATTCCGATGACTATCGGTCTCGTCATTGTGATTTCGGCGATTTCGCGCATCGGCTATACTATGGAATTAAAAAATGTTTCTAAATCTGCTTATATCACCTCTATTATTACCAATCTTTTGTCCTTGACTGCCGGCGTCGCTATCATCGTCTATCCATTTGATGCTTCCGCTATGGCCTTGTCGCTAATCGGCTTTATTATGATCGGTTATGGTCTCTCGGATTTAATCAATATTATTGTTCTGAAGAAGCACGTCCAAGATTTCACCGATCGCTATAATCTAGTCTCTAAATTTTCCGGTTCGAAAAAATCCGAAACCAATCCAGATGACATCGAAGAAGCGGAAATTGTCGACTCTAAAAAGAAATAAACCCCTGTTATTGTGCTTATGCTTGCAAAATTTAAGGAATTTTGTTAATATAAACGTGCAACACAGATATCTTGTGGATTGAGTATATTAAACGTATCGGGTATACGAAAAGACGCATTATATTTTGTGCTGCAAGGTTTTTGCTACTTCCTTAGCGAGGATTTGAAAAACCCCTCTTAATTTTCTAAAAAGAACAAGCAACAAAACATGCAGTTTTACCAACCATTACTACCTCGCTGCGTGTCGCGTCGTGAGACTTTCTAGTCTAAAAGTTATTGCCATTTCTTTTAGTTAGAAATAAGGTTCACCACCTTGGCGGCATGTTGGGGCCGAAGTCACTATTTCTCTTAAATTGAGCAAACTCACTTTCTTTTGTTTTTGGCAACATCCACCTTTTCGGCCCCCAACTTATTTTCATAGTTGCAGCCTCAGCTTAACTAATCTTCTAGACATCAGAAGGCTGCGGATACCCCTCCAACAAATCCCACCTGCTGTGGGTCCCGTCTTGTATAAGGCGAGCTCAAATCCCAGTTACTATGGGTCCCGTCTTATATAAGGCGGGTATTTTTTTACTTAAAAATTATCTAGGGGATAGGTGAAAATAAAAAAGAGCCCCAAAAGGCTCTTTTTAAAAATCTCTGTTGGTGAGTCGGGAGGGACTCGAACCCTCGACACCGGGCTTAAAAGGCCCGTGCTCTAACCTGCTGAGCTACCGACCCAGAGTACTCTCTTATTATATGCCTACCCTCTAAAAAAATCAAGCAAAATATGGTATAATATTCAGAGTAAAAAATAAGGGCAATATGAATAATAAAGAAAATATCCGTAATGTTGCAATCATCGCGCACGTTGACCACGGCAAAACGACGCTGGTGGATGCACTTTTGAAACAATCTAACACTTTCCGTGATAACCAGGCCGAAATGAGCCAAACCCTCATTATGGACTCCGGCGACCAGGAGCACGAACGTGGTATTACTATTACCGCCAAGCAGACCTCGGTCTATTACCGCGATCATAAAATTAATATCATCGACACCCCGGGCCACGCCGATTTCTCTGGTGAGGTTGAGCGTACTCTCAATATGGCCGACGGTGTACTTTTGGTGGTGGACGCCCAGGAAGGCCCGATGCCACAGACCAAATTCGTTTTGAAGAAAGCCCTTGATCTTAAATTAAAGCCGGTTGTGATTATTAATAAAATCGACAAGCCTGCCGCTCGTATCGAAGAAGTGAAAGACGAAATTTCTGACCTCTTCTTGGAACTTGCGACCGAAGAATCTCAGCTTAACTACCCAATCTATTATGCTATCGCGCGTGATGGTCGTGCCGGTAAGACCGAAAATCTTGATGATGATCTCCATGTAATTTTTGAGTCAATCATTAATGATATTCCTTCGCCAAAAGTTGACGAAGCTGCCGATAAAGGCCTACAGCTACTTGTCGCTTCTCTAGCTTCCGATAGTTATCTCGGTAAATACGCTATCGGTAAAATTTTCCGTGGCAATATTAAGCATGGTCAATCGATTAAAATCGTGAAGACTCACTTTACCGAAGGCGGGCCAGAAATTACTACCGAAAATGGTAAAGTCGATAAAATCTTTGTCTATCGTGGTCTCGGCAAGGAAGAGGTTAATGAAGCTTTTGCTGGTGACATCGTCGCGGTCACCGGTATTCCAAGTGCGAACATCGGTGATACTATTGCTGCCTTTGATAATCCTGAAGCCCTGCCAACTATCGAGCTTGAACCGCCTACTCTCAGTATTTATATTGGTCCAAATACCAGCCCTTTGAAGGGTCAAGAGGGTGAATTTACTACTTCTCGTCAAATTTCCGATCGTCTCCACAAGGAGCTTGAAACTAATATCGCCTTAAAGATTGCTCAAGATGGTCTCGGTTACAAAGTTTCCGGTCGTGGTGAACTTCACCTCTCAGTTTTGATTGAAACTATGCGCCGTGAAGGTTACGAACTCGAAGCTGGCCGTCCAGAAGTGGTCTATAAGGAAATTGATGGCAAAAAATGCGAACCATTTGAAGATCTTACAATTGAAGTCACCCCAGAATATGTCGGTGCGGTTTCGCAAGAGCTCGGCATTCGCAAGGCAGATCTGGTTGCTCAGGAAATTACCTCTGGTGGTGCCGTCCGTTTCACTTATGAAATTTCTACCGCTGCCCTAATTGGTCTTCGTAATAGCTTGATGACCGATACCAAGGGCACCGTGATTATGTCTTCCATCCCGAAGGGCTACCGTCCAGTCGAAGGTAAGTACAAGCCAGAACGTAATGGTGTTTTGATTTCCTTTGAAACTGGTACTTCTACCGCTTATGCTCTCGATATGGTGCAGGCTCGTGGCATTCTCTTCATCCCGCCACAGGTTCCTGTCTATCAGGGTATGATCGTCGGTCTTTCGAACAAGAAAGAAGATATTGATATCAACGTCTGTCGTGAAAAACAGCTTACTAATATGCGTACCCACGCCTCTGATGGTGCAATTCAGCTTACTCCATATACCAATCTCAGCCTCGAGCAATGTCTCGACTTCCTACTCGATGATGAACTTCTCGAAGTTACTCCGAAGAGTCTACGTCTCCGCAAGCGACAACTCGATCCAATCAAGCGCAAACGCGAAGCTAGGAGCTAAAATGTCCCAACCGGCGTATCTTATCGATTCACATTGTCATCTCCATGATCTGGATTTTTATACGCCGGAAGCACAAACTATGGCTTTAGCGGCCTGCGCCGAAAAACAGGTTGAAAAGCTGATTTGCATCGGTACCGACCATGAGGATTCTTTCAAGGCCGCCGAATTTGCCGCTAAGAACCCTACCAAACTTTTCTGGAGCTATGGTATTCACCCTAATGAATTTGACAAGCCCAGAAAAGATGTTCAATTTGAACATAATAATCGTCCTGTGGCAATTGGGGAAGTGGGCTTAGATTATCATTACGGTGAAAACGATAAATTAGATCAGGCTAGATTGCTCGAAGAAATGTTAGATCTCGCGATCCGAGAGGATTTACCGCTAATTTTCCACGTTCGCGAAGCCTTCGATGATTTTTTCGCGATTTTAGATAATTTTTCTACCGCCAAAATTCGTGGTGTCGTGCATTCTTTCTCTGATAATAAGAAAAATCTTAAAAAATCTCTCGAACGTGATTTTTATATCGGCGTAAATGGTCTTGCTACTTATTCTACTTTGCCGATGCCGCCAATCGAGCGAATTCTCCTCGAAACTGATGCGCCATTTCTCGCTCCCGTGCCACTGCGCGGTCAGACGAATCAGCCGGCCAATGTTTATTATGTGGCTAAATGGCTAGCCGAAAAACTTGGGCTGGATTTTGAGGAAGTTGCGAAAATTACCACAGAAAATTCTGAAACTCTCTTTAATTTAGGAGCTAGAAAATGATTTATTTAGATTTTGCCGCTGCCACCCCAGTCCATCCCAAGGTACTTGAGGCGATGTTGCCATATTTTAGTGAAAATTTTTATAATCCCTCTGCGCCATACCTCCCAGCCAAGCACCTGCGTGGTGAATATGAAGCGAAAAAATCCGCTCTGGCTCAGACTATTGGTGCAAAATCACCAGATTTAGTCATCACCGCTGGCGCTACTGAATCCATCAATCTCGCGTTTACAGTCTTGGAAAATTACCCAGACGCCGAAGCTCTGATTTTAGCCACCGAGCATGCATCGGTGCGTGAATCCGCCAGACATTATGCGAAAACCGTCGGGGAAATTGCCGTCGATCAGACTGGTCTAATCGATCTGAAAGATTTGGCCGCCAAAATCACCGAAAAAACTGTCCTAATTTCCGTCGCCATCGCCAATAACGAACTTGGCACCATCCAGCCGCTCAGTGAAATTGCCGAAATTATACGACACACGCGTGAAAAGCGCCTCACTGCTGGCAATCTTACCCCACTTTATCTCCATTCTGATGCTTCGCAGGCTGCCAGCCTCCTCGATCTCTCAGTGGCGCGTCTCGGGGTCGACCTTTTGACGCTCAATTCCGCCAAAGTTTATGGCCCGAAGGGAATTGGCGCACTCTATATTTCTCGCGGGGTTAAACTCAGTCCAATCTCTTATGGTGGTGGCCAGGAAATGGGTCTGCGTTCCGGTACGGAAAATGTGCCTCTCCTCATGGGCTTCGCGGAAGCTTCCGTGCGTGCGAAAGCTCATATTTCCGCCAGTCGTAAAAAATATGAAAAATATAATCAATTATTCCGCCAGATTTTGACCGAAAAATCCCTTGTTACCCCAAAATTTTTAGGTAACAAAAAACATCAATTAGCTAACTTCTGCCCTATTTGTTTCAATGGTCTCGATGCTGAGCGCCTGATTTTTAAGCTGGAAGATCGCGGTATTTTGCTTTCTACCGGCGCCGCCTGTGCCGCCTCTAAGGGGCAAAAATCCCATGTACTTTCCGCCATTGGTCTCACCGATTCGGAAATTACCGGCTCCCTCCGCGTCACTTTCGGCGAACTCAATACTGAAGAACAGATTCGCGAAGCCGCAACGGTGATCGCCGAAGTAGTTAATCAGGAAGCTAAGCGCATCGGACTGGTGTCAGATGAGGTGGCCATAAAAGAATCGCACGATATTGAACTAGGCCAAGATAATCCTACCACATTCAGCCAAGATCAAGGGGTCGCCCATGAATAACCCTGCGGCCAAGATCAAGGAGCCACTCATGAATAATCATGCAGCTAGGCCGAAAACCGTCTTCGTCGGCATGTCTGGCGGCGTCGATTCTTCCGTCACCGCGGTTTTACTCAAAAATGCCGGCTACCATGTGGTCGGGGTCTACATGAAAAACTGGTCGAAGGATCTTCCAGGTATGAAATGTCCTTGGGCGGAAGATTTGGCTGATGCCAAGCGCGTGGCTACCAAGCTAGATATCGATTTTCGCATTTTTGATTTTGAAACTGAGTATCACGCCAAGGTGGTCGATTATATGATCGAGGAGTTCAAGAAGGGAAATACCCCGAATCCCGATGTAATGTGTAATCAAGAAATCAAGTTCAAACTTTTTTACGATATCGCCATGAGTCAGGGCGCGGACTTTATTGCCACTGGCCATTATGCTGTCTCCGAAGATGGAAACTTGAAACTCGCGACCGACACCAATAAGGATCAAACTTACTTCCTCTATCGTATTTCTGATGAGGCGATTTCGCGTACACTTTTTCCACTCGGCAAAATGTTGAAACCAGAGGTGAAGCAGTTGGCTGCTGAGTTTGGTCTCGATAATGCTTACAAGAAAGAATCTATGGGTGTTTGTTTCGTGGGTGAAGTCGGGATTAAAGATTTTCTCCAAGAATACATCGAAGTGGTCCCTGGCCAAATTATCGATCGCGACACGAACCAGGTGCTTGGCACGCATGAGGGTGCAGTGTTTTATACGATCGGTCAGCGCCACGGTTTGAATCTGGGCGGCGGCCTGCCATACTATGTGGTAGGTAAAGACATGTCTAAAAATCTGGTATATGTTTCGAAAAACCTCAATCACTTAAATCTCTGGACTAAGACTTTAAAATTAAAAGACGTGATGATTCGCCAAATTCATCAGGAATCTGGCAATATTCAGCCAAATCTTTCTGAACTCACCTGTCGCGTACGTCATCGTGCGCCACTTATCGCTTGTAGTTTTAATTTAGATACCAACGAAGTGACACTAAGTGAGGAAATCAAACACCCGGCAGCCGGTCAATCTGTAGTCTTCTATGCCGGCGACGTTTGTATCGGTGGTGGCATCATTGCCGAATAATTCTTAAAAAATAACCGCTTTTCGCGGCTATTTTTTTATTTCTTATCGAAACAGGCGTAACCTTTGGTTAGTTCTAGCTTATTCTTCAGATCGTCGACGGCTTTCTTTAGGCCATCTTTTTGAATTTTTTCATCTAGATTACCTAGGTCGAAATCCTCGCCATCATCTGTAGTGGCTGAGATGAAATTCTCTGCTCTTGGGTCGAGTTTAATCGTGAGCGTATTTTTGGCTGAACGGCAGGTAACAGTTAGCAGGCCATCGCCATTAGCCAGATTTTTCACGACCATAAAGAGGATGATACCCGCAATCCCGATTAGGAACAGGGTAATTAATTTTTTCATTTGTGGCGTCCTTTTATTTAATCTCTACCCATTATATATAGCATAAGCATTTTGTAAAGTTGTGCAAAACTCGAACCTCACAGATTATGGTATAATTATCTCTATGAATGCAAGTGAAATCCGTCAAAAATTTCTTGAATATCAAACTAGTCGTGGGCACCAGGTAATCGCTCCAGCGCGTTTGGTTTTGGAAAATGATCCAACCACCCTCTTCACCGGTTCTGGTATGCAGCCGCTTTTGCCATATCTTCTCGGTGAGCCTCATCCTGCCGGTCAGCGTCTGGCGGATTCACAACCATGTTTGCGCTTGCAAGATATTGAAGATGTTGGCGATCCACGCCATACTACGGTTTTCGAAATGCTCGGTAACTGGTCCCTCGGTGATTATTTCAAACAAGAGCAAATTCCAGCCTTCTTTAAGTTCCTCACCGAAATCGTCGGACTCGACCCACATAAAATTTACGTCACTTGCTTTATTGGTAACGAAAAATACGGCATCCCAAAAGATACTGAATCAGCTGAAATCTGGCAGCGCGTTTTTGCCGAAGCGGGTGTACAAGCAGAAATTGCTGAAATTGGCTCCAGTGAAGACGGCGCCAAGCGCGGCATTAAGGAAAATGAGCATATTTTCTTCTACGATGACCATGAAAACTGGTGGAGTCGTGGCGGTGGTGTCGAAACTACCCCGATTGGTGATCCGTGTGGTCCAGACTCCGAAGTTTTCTATGATTTTGGCGAAGACAAGCAAGATGTCGCGAAATACGGCAAATCTCATCCTGCCTCGGACGGTGCGCGCTTCATGGAAATTGGTAACCAAGTTTTCATGCAATATAAGCGCAATCAAGACAGTACCTTCTCTGAATTAACCAAGAAAAATATCGATTTTGGTGCTGGTCTGGAGCGTATCGCCGCGGCGGCTATGGATTCTTTCGATGTTTTCGAAACTTCACTCTTAAAACCAATTATTACCAAGCTCGAAGCTATTTCTGGTTTAAATTACACTGACCACACCGAAGAGATGCGCGTGATTGCCGATCATCTTCGTGGTGCCTACCTGCTTTCCGCTCAAGGTCTGGTGCCAAGCAATAAACAACAAGGCTACGCCCTTCGCCGTTTGATTCGTCGTGCAGTGATGAAAGCTACTAACCTCGGTATTGATCAAGACTTTTTGGCTCAAATCGTACCAATTATTGCTGAAAATTACCAAGATCTTTCAAGCGAAATTCTTACTAATCGCGCTGATGCCTTGAATATCTTAATTCGCGAAGAGCAGGCCTTCCGTCGCAGCATTCATCGTGGTCTTAAGGAACTGCAAAAGCTTAAAGATCAGGGCCTCACCGGTAAAGAACTCTTTATGTTGCAGGATACCTATGGCTTCCCGCTCGAATTATCTCTCGAAGAAGCTAAGCAAAATCAAATTAATCTCAGTGAAAACTGGCAAGCTGAATTCCAGGCTAGCCTCGATGAACAGCGCGAGCGCTCTCAAACCGCCAGTAAAGGTATGTTTAAGGGCGGTCTCGAAGATCACGGTGAAGCCTCGGTGAAGTACCACACCGCTACCCACTTGCTGCTTGCGGCGCTTCAGAAAATCGTCGATCAAAATATCGCTCAAGCTGGTTCAAATATTACCTCTGAGCGTCTGCGTTTCGATTTTAATCTCGATCGTAAATTAACCGATGAAGAGAAGAAACAAATCGAAGACCAGGTTAATCAATGGATAGAGGAAGATCATCCAGTTTCGTTTGCTGAATATGACAAGGCTTACGCTCGTGACGTTTTAAAAGCTCATGGTAGCTTCTGGGAAAAATATGGTGACGTCGTCAAGGTCTATACCATTGGCGCCGAGGAAGCACCCGTTTCGCGCGAACTTTGTGGTGGTCCTCACGTTGAACATACTGGCACGCTTGGTCATTTCAAGATTAAAAAAGAAGAATCCTCAGCCGCCGGCATTCGTCGCATTAAAGCAATTTTAGATTAAGGAGAACAGGGTGGAACAATTAGCCAATTACTTTACACCAGAATTATACGAAATTGAATTAAGAATCAATAAAGACTCTGAACAGGTTCAAGGTCGAGTGAAGATTCAGGGTGTTGCCAAAAGTTCCACTATCAAGCTCCATGCCAAAAATCTTAAAATCCATCAGCTTACCGTCAATCAGCGCCCGATCACTTTTACGGAAGAGACTGAGGCAGAAATCATTAGTTTTGCGTCGCCAGCGGTGGATACCGAAATTATTCTTGAAGCCCGTTATTCTTTGCAGCTTTCGCATGGTATGACCGGACTTTATCTTTCGACTTACGAGCATGAAGGGAAGACTGAGCGGATTGTTTCTACCCAGTTTGAATCGCACTATGCCCGTATGATGTTCCCCTGTGTTGATGAACCCGCCGCCAAGGCTAAGTTCTCTCTCAAAGTTATCGATACTGATTCGACTGACACGATTCTCAGTAATATGCCGATTAAGACCGAGCGCACTTTGACTTATACCTCAGTGAATAGTGAGCTCAATCCGAAAACTGATCCAAACGCTATGGATCTTAATACTGAAGTGACGCGTAAGATCGTGGAATTCGAAACTACGCCACGTATGTCGACCTATCTTTTGGCGCTCTGTCTCGGTCATTTTCAAAGTGTTACCATGAAAAATCAGCACGGTGTTACGATTACTACCTACGCCCCATTGAATCAAGCCAAGGAATCTCTCGTCGAGCCGAACCAAATCGCCGGGGAAGCCCTGGATTTTTATGACCAAGCTTTTGGTGTGCCATATCCATTGCCGAAACTTGATCAGGTAGCGGTACCAGATTTTGATGCCGGCGCTATGGAGAACTGGGGTCTGGTAACCTACCGTGAATCCTGCCTCTTGATGGATGAAACTGCCACCTTGTCGGATAAAATTCAAATCGCCACGGTGATTACTCATGAATTATCGCATCAGTGGTTTGGCAATCTCGTGACTATGGCTTGGTGGGACGATCTCTGGCTCAATGAAAGCTTCGCCAATATGATGGAATATTATTGTCTTGATGCGATTCGTCCAGAGTGGAAAGTTTGGCAAGAATTTTTTGTTTCTGACTGTTATTATGCGCTGACTCGTGACACTTCACCAGATATTCAGGCCGTCAAGCAGGCGGTTAATCATCCTTCCGAGATCGAAACTCTCTTTGATCCAGCCATTGTCTATGCCAAGGGATCACACTTGATGTTCATGTTAATGCGCCTGATGGGGGAACAGAATTTCTTGAAGGGTTTGCGAGATTATTTTGAAAAACATCAATACCAAAACACTACTGGTGATGATCTCTGGGTCGCCTTGCAACCTTATGCGAAATTTAATGTTTCAGATTTTATGAACCAATGGATTACACGTCCTGGCTTCCCGATCATTGAAGGAGAAAAACAGGAACGCTTCTATCTAGATGGCCGAAGTAATCAAGAATCTTGGCCGTTAGTCCAGGTCTCTGATGATATGACCGGGCATTATATTATCGGCCTTACTTCCGAGGAACTTCAGATTAAGCTCACGTATTTTTCTGAATTGAGCCAGGAACAGCAACTTCGTCTTTTGATTGACCAGAGCCTTCTTTTGCGTACTCCTCGCGGTGATTTACCGGCCAGCCTAGATCTACTCATGCACTTCCGCAATGAAACCAGCTTTGCGATTTGGTCTATTATTATGTCGATTCTTGGTGAGCTTAAAATCTATTGTCCGGCTGATACCCCTGCTGAAGCTAATTTGAAGAGTTATATTAGAGAGCTGATTTCTGTCCAAATCGCGCGTCTTGGTGTTTCTGAAAAAACCGAAGATACTGATGATGATAAAAAGCTTCGTGAATCCATCTTGAGCCTGGCGGTTTATGCGGATGATCAGCCGACCATTCTTCGTCTAACTGAACAATATAATATATATATAACCGACGCTCTAAATTTTGCGGCCATTTCACCAGAATTGCTGCTACCGTATTTAGAGGCTGAATTTAAAAACACCAAAGAGGCTCGTTTTAAAGAATATCTAAATCTTTACATTAAAACCTCATCGCCGACTATTAAATCCCTGCTCCTAGATATTATTACGGACGCCAAACACGAGGAGCATCTTCAGACTTTATTAGATATGCTTTCAGACACTAAGATTATCCGCTTGCAGGACCATAGTGGCTATGTGCGTGATCTACTAGCTAATCATTCGACTAGAAAAGCTGCTTTCGATTGGCTTTATCAAAACTGGGATTACCTTAAAAATGCCGTTGATGGCAAATCGCTTGATATCTACCCGAAGATTATGGCACGTTTTATTCGCAATCAATCCGATTTTGCCTTATTCCAGAAATTTTCCAAACGTTTCGAAAATGACCCTGCTTTGTCTCGTATTATTAAGATTGGTATATATGAAATTGAAAATCGCCTAGCCTTGCTAGCCAAAAATACTGAAAAACTGCATCAAAAACTCGAAAAATACTTAGAAAACCACTAAAAACTAGGGAAAAACTAAAAAAACTCAAAAATCTTCAAAAAAGTCCGAAAAAAGACTTGCATTAATTAAAAATTTGATATAAGATAAATACTAAGTTCAGCAAGTCAGAAATGACCACTGCGAAAAAGGGAAACTGCGAGAATTCTTAATATATAGGATTTATTTAAATCGCACGTTGAATTAACAATTTGGACAACGATGAAAATTAAATAAAGACTTGCATTTGTATATATGGAAGAAATCCCTTCTTGGTTTCGGAAGTATATACGTGAATTAGTAATCAATCTTCGATTACTAGTTAAGTCAATGCATAAAAAGGTAAATAAGGGCACTAATAGTGGATGCCTTGACAATCAATACCGATGAAGGACGTAGAACTCTGCGATAAGTCTTGGGGAGCTGAGAGCAAGCTTTGATCCAGGAATTTCCGAATGGGGCAACCTAATACGAGTCATGTCGTATTGCAATTATCTGAACACATAGGGTAATTAGACGGGAACCAACCGAACTGAATCATCTTAGTAGGTTGAGGAAAAGAGAATAAACAATGATTCCGAAAGTAGTGGCGAGCGAAATTGGAACAGCCTAAACCTTAACATAACCATACGGTTTAACGGCCAGAGTTATGAAAGGGGTTGCGAAATAAGATAATTTTTATGCTGAGGTATTGGAAATCCGATATTTCAGTATAAAAACCAACATCGTTAAATGAGTGGATAATGTTATAAAACTTAGATCATAGCGGAAGTGTTTGAATGGCACACCAAAGAAGGTGAGAGTCCTGTATGCGAAATGGTCTTAGACATTATATATCTTTTTTCAAGTAGGACGGGGCACGAGAAACCCTGTTTGAATCTGGCAGGACCACCTGCCAAGGCTAAATATATTGATTGATCGATAGCGAACTAGTACAGTGATGGAAAGGTGAAAAGAACCCCGGGAGGGGAGTGAAATAGA
>CALEXY010000006.1 GCA_937924995.1 uncultured Candidatus Saccharibacteria bacterium | reverse complement strand
TGACTCTACGGGTTTCACCCTAGAGTCAGTAATTCACATTGGTTGCTATCCCCCATTACTGCGATTATAAAATCCGCTTGATTTTTCGTAATCGATTATTTTTTTACAAAAAATTGTGTCACTGTTTTAGTAGGTGAAGCGGTACGGATTTCTTAGTAAGAGTACGGAGAATCGTAAGAAAGAATACATCTGCAGTTCGTGCTGAAAATTTATTTTTTTATCCTTAAAAATCCTGTTTAAAACGCGGAATAGTAGTGGTAAAATGTAGGTGAAAAATTGTAGCTTGTAGTATGGTTTCTTTAACAATGAGGTGAGAACATGTACTTAAAAAGTGATCAAGATAAACGTCAAAAAATACCGACTGATGGAGTTGGGCCGTATCTCTGGGCGATTATACTTGCGATGAATTTGACTGGTTACCTGCTGAGTCAGTCAGTGCTCCAGAGTGGACTACTGAAGGGTGGGTTCAAAGATTTGTTTTACCTGATAGGCATTCTCTTAATGCTCGTTGCAGCGAGAATTCAGTGGCTCAGCGGGGTGAAATCAGGTGTTAGCACGAGCTTCCAAAGCAATGAACTCAAAACGACTGGAATTTACGCGCGCACACGCAATCCGATTTACTTTTCGTGGTGGATCTGTGGTATTGGAGCTATCCTCTGCGTGCATAATGTTTGGCTATTGCTTCTGATTCCGATCCAGTGGGTGATCTTAACCGTCGTGATTCGTAATACTGAGGAAAAATGGCTCTACGAACTACATGGTGAGGCCTATAAGGAATACTGCGAAAGAGTGAATAGATGGATTCCGCTGAAGAAATTTTGATTTTAAAATCGCCAAGGTAAAGGAATTAAGGTGAGAAGAGATGGCGAAAAAAGATTCTTTAAAGCAACAAAAGTTTATGTCGTTTATGTTTAGAGGAAAAGAAATTTTCAAACCGCTGAACACGGGAACTATCGACGAAAGAGTAAGTTGTATCCGGGAATATGTGGCCAACATTTACTTTTACACCAAAGATGGCTACACGATTATGATTGACGCTGGATATAACTATGACAAACTTGCCGAGAAGATGCGGTGGCTAGATATTCGTCCAGAAAGTATCAACGAGATTCTCATTACGCACCAAGATACGGACCATGTTGGAGCGATAGAAGTTGATAGCCAGGGGTTATTTAAAAAGGCAAAAATCTATGTGGGTCGTGTCGAGAATGATTACTTAGAAGGCCGAGTTCGTCGTAAAGTATACTGGGGGCTCTATAAACTTCCGCAAGTGCATATCGAAAATGACAAAACATTGATAGAAGACGGGGAGATTTTCTATATTCACGATATTAAAATCGAATCCTTCCTTGTGCCTGGTCATACGTGGGGACATTTAGTGTATTTAATCGAT
>CALEXY010000005.1 GCA_937924995.1 uncultured Candidatus Saccharibacteria bacterium | reverse complement strand
TTATATCCAGAATTTTAGATGAGAATCCTAAAATAAGCCAAAGAGTTGGAAAGCCACCACTATTATCAGAAAAAGCTACCGAAAAAATTGGCTATGGAGATGAGACGGGTGGAGAATCTTACAACGAAAGACAATGTAAAAAATTCCAAGAGGTAATAGAGGCTGTTGCAAATTCGTATCGCGGAGAAGCACCACAAGGATCAACACAGGAGCGAGCAAGGTTTTTATATGTCAATCATTACGAGAAATTCATTAACATGATAAAGGATAGGTTGTGATACATATTGCTGAACAAGAGAGCAGCGAGGGTAAAATAGGAAGTTATAATGGGTGTTTTTTAAACAAACGTGACCTAGAAATCGTAAAATATTTTAAATCTATAAAAGATTAACAGTAATGGTAGATCCGAATAAGTTTAATCCAGCTAGTAAGGAAATAAATAGCCAACCTACTGGCTGGGAATCTGTTGCCAAAATGGCCGGAAAAATGAATACAGAAGAACAAGTCGCAAAATTAAAAGAGATGAGTGCGGAGAGAAAACAAGGCACAAAACACAACTCGGAATTGCAGGAGATTTACGATTCTGTCATTGGCGCCAATCTAGAAGATTGGGAAGCGCAATGGGAGATGCAAAATAGATTTCAAGAGTTTAATATGTCCGCAGAAACGCCATTCCTGGCATCTGGTCAAAGCAGTTATTTTAATGAGCAGATTGACCAGAGTGGGATGTCCGGGCTTAAATTACGTGAGCAGGATGTGGAGGATGCGCGCTTTATCGCAGAGTGCTTTGGGAAGAAAGCAAGTTTTTCTGATGACAATCTGGACATTTTATATACGACTTTACCTGGAACCACCGAAATGAATTATGCAGCGCAAACATTTCCAGCAATTATTTTTGAAGATGTGTTTCAATGCTCTGCTGGTCACGAATTGCCATTTAACCCAAAAGTCGGAGAGGAAGAGGAAGATTATTGGACAAGAGTACTTGATACTAAAATTGCCGAGAATGAAGATTTTCCTCAAGATAAGATTAAAGAAGCCCGAGAACGAGGTATGCGACTTTCAAAGAACTTTTGCGCTGGCAAAAATCGCATCTATCTAATACCGATTAAAGATATATTAACTAATAAAGCAAGCTTTGGAGACATTATGGGGGTAAGAGGTGGCGAATTTAGAGATGGCGAGACGACGGATGATGTGATGAATGGAGTCTCGAGTCTGGGGGAGCTTTGTGCGACCTACGGTCGAGATCCGAATAATGTTTTTGAATTATATGAAGATCCAAACTTCTCATCAGAATTCGGAATAGAAATCTATGGTAAGATACCACAAGAGAATATACAATACATAGATGTTGAATGCGGATATGATATTATGCAAAGAAAAGCAAAACAAAAAGGCCTAAAAGACGACGAAGAAATTAACCTTAGCTAATAGTTGTTCTTCTCTTAAACTTAAACCAAATAGTTGCTATGCTTTAAGTATAGTGCAGACCGTGCTGGAGACGCAAAAAATACTTAGCTTCAAGTTTAAGATGGCTCAGTGCGATAATTGGCGAGAATTTGGTGAAAAATTTAAGCTGATTCTAGATAAGAATGATATCCAGATTCGCCATACGCGAGTTCGCAGACCAAATGATAATGCACGTATAGGGCGTTTTAACCGAACTATGCGTGATGAGCTAATTGGTCTGTATACTGGGAGAAGTCTAGAAGAAGTACCTTAAAGTATGAGAGAACATCTTATTTATTACAATTAATTATGCTAGAATACATACAACCTTAAGAATGACTCCTATACAAATGTTGCAAAGCTACTGAACCCTCTAAGGTAGCCGTGGTATAATGTAAGTATATGGATAAAAGCAAATCGACAAATAAAAAAAGAGATTTGTCCGATTATATTGATCTCACTGCCGAAGAAGATATTAGCCTCAAGTATAAATTAGATAATAGGGGTTTTACTTGTGCCTTAACGGATATTAATCCGCGCTCGAATAAGAAAGATTATCGCGGTTTTATCCTTGCTAAAAGCAATAAAGGCAATGCTTTTACTGTTTGCGACATAGATTTCGAATATTCTACGACAGACGAAAAGTTTGCACCAAGATTAACATTTTGCAGGACAAATGCCAGTTTAGAAACCAAACAGGTATCGCCAAATAACGATTATAGTATTGTTAGCTTTAGGTCAGGCAAAGACGATTATCGAGAATTTTGGAAAATGATCGCTTTTTTGTCGGGCTTCAAAAATATTTTGGACGAAAAAATCTTTCAATGGGAATACAGATTGACTACCGATGAGGATATCATAACAACAATCCAATCAAAGAAGGATAATTCGAGGGCGGCGTATCTAGCTCAGATTATTGAAAAATCAGGAATAAACGAATCAGATGTCAATCAACTCTTAAATTTTAAAAAACGAGAAAGAGATCTAAAAGTTTTTAGATTATTACTTGACGACGAGGACGATTATAGAAAAAAATATCGAGAGCATTACTCCATTTCCAAACCAGGTGATGAAGCGATTTGGCATCACTTTCTATTAAATCATACTTGGATTTTCGGTTTAGCACTCGATTTTAGATGTATAGAGGATTTTTTAGACGAACAACATGTAGGGATTAACGATTCCAATAATGCCGGCAGCCCAATTGCGGATTTTATAGGCATAAATGAATTCACTACTTTGATAGAGATAAAAACTCCAGAGCTTAAGTTTTTTAATCAAAAAACGAACAAATACATCTAGGTCAACCACCGCTTCTTTTTCGTCTGATTTCGTCGATGGAGTATCGCAATGCCTTTCACAAAAAGACAAAATTGATAAATCATTCGAGCATAAAATCTTTAGGGATTCAACGGGCCAAGAAATTGATAAAAGGAAAATTAGAAATATTAATCCCAAAGTGTTTTATATAGCCGGAAATAAGGAAGGCGAGATGCCGTTTGACGACGTCGGAGAAGAAAATCAAAACAAGAAAGATACTTTGGAAAGATTTATTCGAGGACAAAATAATCTCGAAATAATCTCATATGATGAACTATACGACAGGGCTTCTAAAATAATTAACCTTATAGGATAATCTCCGCATCACATCTCTGCATCTAACTCAGAACGAACTCGAAGCGAGCTATTCGTAGAGACATGATGTGGGGAGCCGAGCTACCACACCTAGGACGCTCGGCAGTTCAAGATCGTTACCTTCAGGAGGACTTGATCTTAAGTTTACTTCGTTTATATTGATTTGCACTAGTGGATTCATTACTCTAGACCACAAAGCTACTATAAGAAAATTGCACTGAGCGGGCTCTAGAAAAAACAAACAAAAAGCTCGCGAACTTGATATTTACGAGCTTTCCTCATATACATTCATGGAGCACGCCTGGCTTCGCGGCTACTCCATTCGTCGAAAATAAAAAATAAACCCCTGCGGGTTTTATTTTGTTATTTTCTCCTCATGGAGCCGCCTTCGAGATTTGAACTCGAGACCCCTTCCTTACCATGGAAGTGCTCTACCACTGAGCTAAGGCGGCGGGTCATGTATGAACATGAATGGTGCTGGAGGTAGGACTCGAACCTACGAAGGTGTAACCCGAGAGATTTACAGTCTCTTGTCATTGCCGCTAGACTACTCCAGCTTTTAAAATTCATCCACCTGCTGGCGTGAGCCAAGCCCAGACAGATAGGAATATTATAACAAGGTAGGGCGGATTTTTCAACAGGTTTCTGGAAATAAAGATATGGAAAAATTTCATAGAGACTAGAAGTGTATTTGTGAAATAAGGTTTTATTTTTTAGAAATAAAAAGGAGCGCTTCTGAGTACCTCCAATTTTTTTAGAAATAAAAAAGGAGCGCTTATCACGCCCCAATTTTTGCGCAAGATTGCGCGGCTTTTTTGCAATTTAGGTTTTAGATTTTTTGAGTTAGGTATTCAGACTTAGTCTTTTGTTTGAAATTGGGTATGAGTTTAAGTTATTAGTCGAGTTATTTTTACCTAATTTCAATCAAGTTTAGCTATTTTGGGACCGCCGTGGTGGTGATAGAAAGAAATAATTTTCTCATCCTCCGGAATTTCTACCTCGAATGTGATCGGCCGAAACGTACGGCGGAAGCCACACAAATCATAATAAGCCTTCAGAAGATCAGAAGTGTTTCGTGTGTCTCCATGGGGATTGCTAGTCATTGCATAGTGCGCTCCGGTGAAAGTCTTGCGGACTACTTCGTTATCTAGCAAATAATCTTTTTCAGAGAGGATTAAATTTCTTGGCAAATTATCATCGCCAAGGTCTCTGGTGTTGTTACGGAGAGCCAGGTATTGGTCAATCAATAACGCTAGAGAGCTACTGCTTTTTTCCAGATCGAAATTGGGAATGATCGGAATAAATCCCAGCCAGCCTAAAAGAAATCTTGATGCCAATAGGAGTGGTCCGCCATATTTTAGCAACGTATGAAGTGGCTCTTTAAGGAAAAACCCATAGGTGCAAGGATTCAGGCTGAAGGTTGCATCGAAGTTGTTTTCCATTTTGTGGATGACGATGTCGCCCATGCTAATGGAATGACCAATTGTGGTGCGGCTGAGGCGTTTGAATTCCTTGTTGCGTCTGACGATAGCCTTTCTCATAGCTGTAACGTAGGTCGGTACATCAAAGCCAAAATTGCTGTAGCTTAACGCGTAAACTCCGTCACCATCGTGCAAATGATCTAAAATATAGTTAAATGCACTAATTGAGGAATTTTGTACTCCGCAAATTTGGAAGAAATCTGCTTTGCCATTGGCTTTGCCATGACGTACTGTGTGAACACGAGTGGTGGCAGAAATCAGAGCCTTACGCAGAATAGCTGCGCTGACTGAATTGATTACCATAAAAACGATAATCCACTGCCACGTTTTCGGTAGTTCCGTAAAACCTAAAATTGCAATTGTTTGATAAAAAAATGTACTCATTTTTGACCCCCTTTTCTTGTAAACATGCAACAAAAATCAAAATGTATCAGAGATATATTACCACATTTTAGTGGTTATGTCAATCTGTTCGTTAAAGTTCAGTACCTTTGCAACAAAAAGACAATAAGTATTGCCAATAAAAATAGGTAGATATTGTTATTATACTAATATTGATAAATTTTTAAAAAAATATAGAATATAGTTAGATAGGTTACTTTTAATCTGCGCACATTAAAATGGAGGTGTATAATGGATGATTCGATGGATATTGCACTACAATCACTACAATATTTGACACTCGGTCTTATTCCAGGTGGGTTCTATGGTGAGGATGATTTTCCACCTCTGCGGTTTTCTGGACTGGAGACTATCGAGGAAGGCGGAAGTGAGTCACACGAAAGTGAGTCACAAAAAAGAAAACGTGATTACGAAGATATCAAAAGAAGATTCTATCACGAAAGTAATCGGACCGAGTAAGGATGCTACACCTGAGGTATTATTAATATCAGAGGAGTGGAAGACCTGAGAGACCGGCTCGAGTCACAGCCTGGTAGTTACATCTCGGATTTTATGGTACATCCCGACTTACATCAAGGATGGTACCGATGTTCTGGTTGGGTACGAGTTTAACTTTAACCGCGATGATTTGTTTAAGTATATCGATGCCAATGTTATCGTAAGTCGCAATTAATCTCCAAAAAAAAGAGCCTCGCAGGAATGCGGGGCTTTTTGGTTAAGAAAAATACTTACTATGAGAAGTGTTTTTTAATTATAAGTTTATACTTGAAAAAAGCATAAACATAAAAGTAATAACTCCAATAAAGAAACTACCTAAAATAAGATAAATAGTATATGATGAGTGTAATGTGACTTGATGGGAGCTTCAATAAGTTTAAATTAGGGGTGGACATGGGATTATAAAACCACTTTATAATATGAATAAGAAAGATGAGACTAATACTGTGACAGATGAAGTTATTAACGATAATATTATTTATGAGGATTATGGAAATATCTTTCTTGATGATTTTGTAGATTGTTGGCCAAGAGAAGCATCTCGGGGAGTTATACAATTTTCTGACGGTGATATTTTGGTTTTCTTTAAAGAACGGATCGGTCAATACAAGCTACCGGGAGGTGGTAAGGAAAATAATGAGACTCCAGAGCAGACTTTTATACGTGAAGCTTATGAGAAAACTGGTTATATGGTAAAAAATATACGTAAGATTGGAGTTGTAAAGGATCAGACGCAAACTTCGTATATATTTATAGCGGAGCCATATGGGAAAGCGCAAGAAATTCACCCCGATGGGGATGAAATTAAATTCGATGCCAAATGTTTAAAGATGAACCCAGTGGATGTTTTAAAAAATATGAAAAAGTTTACCATTGAACATAAAGGTGATTCAGATGAAAGTTCGTTGATTCAGAGTTATTTTACTCAAAGAGATTGTAAAATTTTGGAATACGTACTAAATCACAATCTGTTAGCGTGAAATAGTTTTCTGTGTAAAATATTCTATTTTTATGCTCTTCGTGAAATTAGGCCTTTTTGTAGAGCTTGTATTGGTCGGTACTTCCCTGGTTCTTGATGATGGTATTAATGGCGTCAAGGATTTGCTGGTCGGTTTTGGTATCGCCAGAACTATATCCGTCGAAAATCTTATCACCGATTACCATAAATGGTACGCCGCGCACGTCCTGGTCTAGGAATTTACCGAAATTCTTCATGAGGGTTTTATTATCCTTGTCACCCCAAACTTCGAAAGAATAGATATTAACTTTATTTTTGGTTTCAGCTGGTAGTTTGGAAATGAATTTGGCGAGAGCTTTACAATGTGGGCAACCGTCACCCCAGAAAATGTAAATATTCGGCTTGTTGCTACTGAGATTGATGTCGGATTCGTGATTAAAGGCGAATTCAGTTCCTTGGGATTGTTTTGAAGTTGATTGATTGGTATTTCCGGTTTGAGTGGATTCGGTGGATTCATTTAGGCTTGATTCGGCTGACTTGTCTGAGGAGTTTTTATTCATAAGCGGCATCACAATTACAGCAACGGTTGAAAGAATTGCAAGAATAGCAAGAACGATTAAAGAGGCGAGCTGGGCGCGTTTTTTGTTAGGGGACTGAGTATTTTGAGGTGTAGAATTTTCCATAGATTTATTATAACTTTTGGTGGGGAAAATGTAAAAAGTTTATTGATTTTGATAATGTTTATGGTAAGATAGAGTTTGTGTGTTTTTTAAATAACTCTTTTTTAGAAGATTTTTCAGGAATTTTTCAGATTTTTGTTACATTTTATTTTGTTTGTGCTAATATAGATTCAAGGATGCCATTATTGAATAAATTTTGGGAGAGAGATTTATGATAAGTGTGATTTTTGGCGATCCGAGAGGGTCTTTATCATGTGGCTTGACTAACAAAAATGGCACCCTTTTGTGAAGCAAGCGTAGCTCCGATCGTCAAGGTCGGAGCTTTTTTCTCTTCGAGAAGGAGATGTTTTATGGTGATACATGATTTGTATCCAGAAAAATTAAAGGTAATGCTTTTAATACACCCAATGTTGGCTTCGAGTGAGCCAATGAGGAGATATTTGGTGGAGAATATTCTGAAAGAAACCAATGAATATCGATTCATTATACCGGATTTGTCGGGGCATGGTGAGGCGATGAACGAAGTATATGTTAGTGCGGCGGAAGAGGCGCGGATTTTAACGCAATATTTATTAGAACACGGAGTGACTAAGATAGATTTGGGTTTTGCGGCATCGCTGGGTGGGGTGGTGTTATTTGAGATGTTGAATCGCGGTGAAATTAGATTTAGGCGACTATTTTTCGAGGGTGTAAGTTTTTATGAAAACTCGAGATTGGGTGGATTTTTAATGACTAAAATAATGCTGGGGAAACAGAAGAAAGGCCGAAAAGACCCGAAGTTAGCGGTAAGGAAAATGTCCAAAATGTTTGGAGATCAAGCTGGGGCGGTGATGACGGAGAGATTTTTAAAGATGGACCCTCTGAGTATAAAAAATATCGTGCGAGATTGTTCGAATGTAAGGCTACCGAAAATGGATGCGGAAATGCAAAAATCTTGCGTGTTTTCTTATGGTGAAAAGGATTCAGATTTGAGATTGGCAAAAAGAAAAATTCCGAAGAAATATCCGGAAGCAAAATTGGTGATAGCTGAGGGGTACGGCCATTGCGAGAGAATGGTGAAAGATGCGGAAGGGTATGCAAAGAGAGTGATGGGGGTGGATTAAGAGCGCGTGTATTGAAATACACGTGGCCACTCGTCGAAATAACATAAAGAAGCTAAAAATAGCTTCTTTATTTATATTTTTACCACTCAAAGTAAAAGATAATTATATTCTCTTTTACTTCTCGATGCTAAAAATCTAAAAAAAGAACATAAAATGTTCTTTTTGTTCTTTCTCCTCGTGGAGCCGCGTGTGCAAAAGCACACTTGCACCACTTCTTCAAATTCTTTGAAAAGTAAACTTTTCACGAATTTTCATCCGTGGAGCCGCGTGTCGGCTCTGCCCCGACGACCTGCCGCTTACAAGGCGGCTGCTCTACTAACTGAGCTAACACGGCTTACTGGTTTATTCTACCAAAAATAAAAGCGGGATGCAAGGTCTAAAAAGACCTAAAACG
>CALEXY010000004.1 GCA_937924995.1 uncultured Candidatus Saccharibacteria bacterium | reverse complement strand
GCTTGATGCTGCTACGGAAAAATTTAATAAACTCGATGAGGAAGCAATTAAATTAACTCGTGAATTGAAAGCTGGCGGCAGAAAATTAACTTTTGAAGACTATCAAAAGATTGATGCGGCTTGGGGTGCTTCTGCGGCAGCTGAAGCTAAGATGAATGAAATCAAGAATGCTGATAAGAAAGAAATCGCTTTTGATTTTGCACAGAATCAATACAAAAAGATTCAAAAGGGCGAACAAATGAGCGGTGTGGAAGGATCATTCCTCAGTAAGTTTAATGTGCTGACCGGCGAAGATACGGTTGAAAAGTTTGAGCCAACCGTAAAAGATAAGATGGGTGAAGTAGCTGCTAAGATTACTGACGTGGAAGAAACTTCCGAAAAAGATAAAGCAGAAGATAAAATCGAAGAAGTTGCAGAAAATGAATCGAAACAAACTGTAGATTTTCCTCCAGCAATTGTTCCTGGTGAAGAGTTAAAAAATGAAAATCAAATAGAATTGTCGAAAGACAAAAAAGACAATGTTGATTTTGGTGGTATTAGTGCGGAAAAGATCGCTGAAATGGAAAAAACTGGTGGTCCAGTACTACTTGACGCTGATAATCAGATTTGGATGCAAAAATTACCAAAAGATCAATTAGAGCAGCTTCAGAAAATGCTTGAAGAGCAGAAGAATGGTAATAGCAAGACTGAGACTGTAGATCCTAATAGTGAAACAACTGAGGAACCTAGTGAAAAATCCGAGACAAAAGAATCAGATACTGAGGGTGCTAATATCGAGAGTTCTGAGAAAGAGAATTCCGAAACTGAGAAGAAAAAAGGTATTGTCGCTGGTGTTATTGAGAAAATTAAGAAACACAGTGATGGGATCAAACGATTTGCGTTAATTGGTTGGACTGGTGCGATGATTGCCCTTGCGGCTCATGGTGGTAATAAAATTAATACCAATAATAATACTGCCGTTGAAAAAAGCATGGACAATAGCGGTGACACTAATGGTAATGTCGAGGAAGCTTTAGCAGAGTATGATGCTGATAGTGAAGTGGATTCTTTGATTAAGGGAAATTCTTTCAATATTATGGTTGATGGTAATGAAACCAAGATTGAATTGAACGATAATATTAATCCGGAATTCCCAGGTTTTACTGATTCTAGACGCTCGGGTAATGATATGACGTTCGTCGATCGTTCTGGCTTAGAAAGCCTTAAAGAACAGGGAGCTTCAAGTGAAGCTCTGGGTGCTGAGGGTATGAAAGAAATTTTGAATACCATGGAAAATCCTAATATGGCAAGTTATCTTGGTGCTTCTTTTGGTGCATTCGAGATGGCTGACTCTCCTACTGCGGTGAACGATATTACCTATATGATCCAGCACGGTGATGCGGAGGCGCAGGTTGCGATTAAAGAAAAAGCTAATAATACAATTGCTAACTTCCTCGAGGGTTCAACTTTGAAGCTTGGTTCGATTATGAATGAGACTTACCAGTCTGGTTATGCCTCGAACAATGGTGGTGAAGGTAATCTTCAAGTAGACATGGCTCTTGATAAGGATGGTGTATTCCATAAAGATCAAGCCGTAGAGTTTGTCTATGCTGAGAATAAAGATGGTGAAAATATCATGGATATGAATGTTCGTGATGGATTTAAGGAAAATTCACTTAGGGCTCTGGGCGTGATTGAGAAGAATGCTTCGGATGGTGAAGTAATGGAAGTGATGTCTAGTGTAAAAATCCTTGGTATTAACGTAAAGTGTGGTCAGGTAATCTTCCAATACCTAAAGACCGAGAAGAAAGAGGTAACTAAAACTGTAGATAAAATAGAAGTTACGACTTCAGTAGTCACTCCGGAAAATGTTGAAGTAGTAGAAAATAAAGAGCCGGAACCTTCTAAGCCAAAGAACGAAACTCCAGCTCCAACTCCAAAGGAGAATCCAAAGACTCCCGAGAATAATGTAAGTGAAGGTAAGACTAATACGGCATCGGCGAATGAAGATGATATTAAATTGTCAAAAACCGTAAAAGAAGCTGGATTTGCAAATCGTGAGGGAAACGATGAACGCAATGTTCAGACTAATACTCCAGGCAGTGAGGTGACAGATGCGGCTCACTTTGATCAAATGGTTAGAGAAGCAGCTAAGCAAGATTTGACGCCAAACTCATTCATTACAACCCAAGACAATAGTCAGGGTATTGTCCACCAAGAGGGTGTGGCTACGGAAAAGCAGACTGATGCGGAACATAAATCAGTACTTCCCGAAGAATCTCGCCCAGAACAGTCCAATCCAGATGGTTCGGTCTTAAAGGAGGACAAAGTGGCAACAGCTCAAGACAAAACAGATTTAATGTCAACAGCTAACGCAGATAATGCTACGGCTCATGAATCTGGTCAAACTCGTACGGTAAATATTGATACAAATTCTGAACAATAATTGTACTCAATAGAGAAGAAAAAATATTGAACAAATATATTGTACAAAAACTAAAAATAGTCTAAAATGAGTTTAGGATCTTAATCGAAAGGAGATCGATGAACATAAACATAAAAACAAAAACCTGGGAAGATATGCGTAGTTCTGCGCGCCGTATCTTTCCAGTGATTGGGGCAGTGGTCGCAGGTGCGCTCAGCCTTGGTCAAATTCAGGGTCCAGTACACGCCGAAGAGGCTACTTGGGGTCCAACCAGGCCAACTTATACCTGGAAAAATCCAGCAGATCATGTCACGTTTAATTCGATGACAGACAACCCAGAAATTGGTGACGAAGCTAACTTCGTGCGCGTACGTAAGGCTGGTACTCGTGATCCATTTGTGGATAATGTAACAGTAGAAGCAGGCGCTGAGTATGAAATATCTGTGTATTATCACAATAATGCTTCAGCGAAATTAAACGAAGGTGATCGTCGTGGTATTGCGGAAAATGTTCGTTTATATATGAACAAGATTACCGATCGTCTCAATCCTGGTGAAGCGGCTTTAATTAAGGGAACTATTACTTCCTCAAACGCTACACCTAAGGCGGTTTGGGATACGGCATACCTTAATTCGAAAGAAACTGTGTCTTTGCGCTATGTACCAAATTCAGCCAAATTGACAAATAGTGGTTCTTTGAACGGTACTACATTAAATGATGACGCTCTGTTTGGTAAAGATGGCGGAACTTTCTTGGGCTATAGTAAGGGATACTGGGGAATGATTCCTGGCTGTAACGAATTTGCTGGCCATGTTAATTTCCGCATCAAGGTAGATAAAGCAGGCTTTACCGGTGAAAAAATGGCTTCTAAGGAAAATATGAATGATTACCGTACGGAAATTACGGTGGCTCCAGGTGAAACTATTGATTTCAAATTGCGTTATAAAAACACTGGTACGACAATTCAACGCGGAGTTTCTGCTTACGACTTGCTCGGTACTGGTATGACTGCAGTTCCTGGTACGACTTTCTTGAAGACTCCTCGTTCAGCAGGTTTTGAAAAGGAAAATCTCTTCAAAAATGGTTTCAATATCGGTGATTACAATGCCGGTGAAGAGGCTTTCATTACCTATAAGGTAAAATTCTCTGAAGACGAAAAAATCTTCCCATGTGGTGACACGGTGACTTACAACAATTCAGCTATCGCGGTGCTCGACACTACGATTCATAGTAAGGTAAAGGTTACAGTACATCGTGATTGTGCAGATAAGCCAAAAACTCCTAATACGCCAAAGGAACTCCCTCACACTGGTGCTTCCGAAACCGTATTAGCCGTAGTGGTGACCGCCATGATTGGTATCGGTACAGCTTACTACATTGCTTCAACTAAGCAACTTAAGGCCTTAGAAAAGCAACACGAAGATCAAGAATAAAAGCCCTTTCGATTTAATGTAATCGCATAGACGATTAAGTACAAAAAGAACCCTATGAGAGCGGGGTTCTTTTTTGGCTTAGTTATTGAAAAAAAGAGATAAATATGCTAGAATAGTCAAAGTTAATAATACATTAAGGAATATTATGAAAAAGGCAGTTGTACTCATCGGCGGTAAGCAATATATCGCAGCTGAGGGTGAGACCCTACGGGTGGACCTCCTCCCGGAAGGAACTAAAGAGCTCGAAACTGGTGCTTTACTTGTAATTGATGGCGATAAAACCCTCGTTGGTACGCCAGAAGTCAAAGGTGTCAAGGTTTCAGCTAAAGTTGTAGAAGAGAAAATCGCTGGTGATAAGATCCGCGTAATCCGCTACCACTCAAAGAAGCGTGTCCACAAAGAAACTGGTCACCGCCAAAAATACAGTGTGATTGAAATTACTTCAATCAAATAAGAAAAAGGCCCTACGGGGTCTTTTTTGAGGCTTTTTGTCGTGATAATGATTATTCTTATGAATATTATGGTAATATATAAATAGATATGGCGAAGGTAATTTGTATCACAAATCAAAAAGGCGGGGTCGGTAAGACGACGACCACGATTAATTTGGCGTACTATTTGATGAAAGAAAAACAAAAAGTCTTAGTAATTGATTTTGATCCGCAGGGAAATGCGACGTCGGGACTGGGTATTGATAAGGCGCAGTTCGAACGTAATTATATGAATAATGAACTTTCGAATACGATGTCGGAAGTGATTCTGGGTGAGAGGCGATTACCAGAAATAATTTTGAACACTAAATTTAAGGGTTTGGACTTGGCGCCAACTACACCCCAGCTGGCTAATGCCGAAGTCGAGATGACGAAGCTGAGTAAAAAATTTGTTCAGTTGAAGAATGCGATTAATGAAGTACGTGATAATTATGATTTTGTGATTATTGACCTGCCGCCAAGCCTTTCACTTCTAACCGTGAATGGAATGATTGCGGCAGATTACCTTTTGATGCCAGTACAGACGGAATTTTACGCTCTAGAGGGAGTGGCGCAGCTGATGGATTCGGTAAAATTAGTGCGTAAGGCAATGAATCCAAATTTGAAATTATTAGGGGTGCTTGCGACGATGTACGATAAGCGTACCTCTTTATCGGTGCAAGTACTAGCGGAAATTAAAAAGTACTTTCGAGATAAGGTTTTCGAGACAACAATTCCACGTAATGTGAGATTGGCGGAGGCACCAAGTCATGGTGTACCGGTGGGGGATTATGACCGATTCAGTAAGGGTGCGAAGGCTTACAAAGAATTAGCAAAAGAAGTATTAAAAAGAGTGTAAAAAGAAAAAGAGAGTGTGAATATGGCAAAAGGTTTGGGTCGCGGATTTGAGAGTTTAATCCCTACGGATATCGTAGAGGATGATTTTGATATTACTCTGTCGGAAGATAGCTCGAAGAGTCAATTGACAGAGCTTGATCTTACGAAAATTGTGCCAGAAAGTGATCAGCCACGTAAGGATTTTTCGGAAGAGGCTTTGGCGGCGTTAGCGGATTCGATTCGCGAGCACGGAGTTTTGCAGCCAATTGTGGTGGTAGCAGAGGGGAATAAATATAAGATTGTAGCCGGTGAAAGACGTTATCGTGCCTCGAAAATAGCGGGATTAGAGAAGATTCCAGCAATTATTCGCACATTAGATGCACAAAATCAGCTAGAGCTTTCGATTATTGAAAATGCGCAGCGTGAGGATCTCAATGCGATTGAGATGGCGACGGCTTATGCTAAATTGAAGAATCAATTTAATTTGCAACCCGAAGAAATTGCTAAGCGAGTAGGCAAGAGCAGTTCATCAGTGATTAATACGATGCGACTTTTGAACTTGCCGGATGAAGTGAAGCATGCGATGGTTGAGCATAAGCTGACCGAGGGGGTGATGAGGCCGCTAATTTCGGCAGATCCAGAGATGATAAAGAAAATTTTGCCGATGATTATTGAAGAGGGGTGGACAGCGCGCAAAGTAGAACGTTACATTGCGGAGCATAAAAAGAAAAGTTCGGCGAATTTATTGAAAACTAATGTTTATCTACACCAAGAGAATGAATTAAGCGAAAAATACGCGGCAAAAGTGCGCGTGCGGGGACGCAGTGTGACTTTTGCTTGTAAGAACGAAGACGAATTACAGAGACTATTAGCGAGATTACAATGAGTAAAAAATGTGTTCAACCGCAAATAACAGAGAGAGAACAGGCCGCAATTGATTTTGCGACCCAGGCTCATGAGGGGCAGAAGCGAAAGTCGGGTGAGCCATATATTATCCATCCGCTGGCGGTAATGAATATCTTACGTGAGTGGGGAATGGATGAAGATACGGTGATAGCTGGAGTACTTCATGATGTAGTGGAAGATACTGGGGTGACATTAGAGGAAATTAAGGAAAAATTCGGGGAAACCGTGGCCTTCTTGGTGGATGGCGTGACGAAATTAGGCAAAGCCAGACAGGGGATGCGTGACATTGATACTTATTTGCCGGCGACGAAAGATAATCTCTTGAGACTTTTGATTGCGACAGGGGCGGATATTCGAGTTTTAATAATTAAATTAGCCGATCGCCTACATAATTTGAGAACTTTGTCGGCTTTGCCACCAGAGAAACAGAAAAAGATTGGCAAGGAGTCGCTCGAGATTTTTTCACCATTAGCGGATCGTTTGAATATGGGGAGACTGCGTGTAGAAATTTCCGATATTGCATTTTCTTATGTAGATCCGAAACGTTTTGAATTTTTGAAAAAATTGATCGAAGAGCGCAATAAATCCGCGGAGAAAAGTCTAGCGAAAATTAAGCAGGAAGTGTCGGAAAAACTAGCGGCGGAGAAGATTAAATTTGAGATTGATGGACGGGTGAAGTCGGTTTACTCTTTACATAAGAAGCTGGCGAAATACAACCAGAATATCGATGAGGTTTATGATCTGACGGCACTTCGAATTATTGTGGAAGATGTGACGGATTGTTATTTGACGCTGGGGATTATTCACGCGCTTTATACGCCGATGACGGGGAGAATTAAGGATTACGTGGCGATGCCGAAGCAGAATGGCTATCAGTCGCTGCATACGACGGTGATTACGAAAGATAAGCGTATCGTGGAATTTCAGATTCGCACTAAAGACATGCATGAATATGCGGAACGGGGGCTGGCGGCGAGCTTTTTCTATAATGAGCAGAAATTGACGGAAAATTATAAGATGGGGAAGATCCAACATCTACCGACGAATTTGCTATGGATTTCGGAACTGCAAATGGCGGCGGCACAGCTGAAGGAAGGTAAGCAAGTGGATATGAAGAAGCTAAAGATTAACTTGTTTGCGGATAAGCTTTTCGTTTATACGCCGAAGGGAGACATTATTGATCTGCCGGTGGGGTCGATGCCACTTGATTTTGCTTATCGTTTGCATTCGGAAGTGGGTGGACATGTGATTGGTGCAAAAATTAATGGTAAGCTTTCGAACCTGAACACTAAATTAAAAAATGGTGATGTGGTGGAAATTTTGACTTCGAAAAATCAAATGGTAAAACCAAGTTGGTTGGATAAAATTATTACGCCGCATGCGCGCAATAAAATTAAGCAACAATTAAATCGCACAATTCAAATGGTGATGGGTGGGGAAGTGAATAAAAAATAAGCCCCTTATGCTATAATTAAGCATATGAGGAAACAGAGATTGAAGTCACGAACTAGTTTGAATCGAGGCCTTTGTTTTTTGGTGTTTGGTCTGATTGTGGTTCAGCTTTTTCGATTGCAGGTTTTGAATCATAAAATCTATGCCACAAAAGCGAATCAGCAGCAGATTATGAAATCGACAATTTTTGCTAAGCGCGGGGAAATTTATTTCTTAGATGGCGATACACCAGTGCCGATCGTGATGAATAAAAAAACTTATACAATTTCGATTGATCCAAGTTTGGTGGTGAAAAAGCGGGAGGAAATTACCAAAAAAATCGATGAGATAGTAGGAAATTATCGCACGAAGGCGAGTTGGGATGAGGTTTTTGCGGATCCAGAGCGTAAATATTTTGTAGTGGCGAAAAATGTGCCATACCGTGAAACGAATAATTTGAAAAATGCGGATTTGACCGGAGTTTATGAGCAGGAAACCACGACTCGGGTGTATCCAGAGGGGGAAATGGCGGCGCAGGTTTTGGGTTTCGTGAATCAAGATGGTGAAGGTCAATATGGAGTGGAAGGCAGCTTAAATAAGGAATTAACGGGGGAAAATGGTCTGCTAAAAACCGTAAAAGATTCAAATAATGTGCCACTGACGATTGGTAATGAAAATGTGAAAATTCCGGCGAAAGATGGGAAGAACTTAGTGCTGACGATTGACCGCAATATTCAGAAAAAAGCGGAAGAAGCGGTGGATGAAGTGACGAAAAAATTCAACATCACTTACGGATCGGCGATTGTAATGAATCCGGCGACGGGGCAGATTTTGGCGATGGCGGGTAAACCAGGCTATAACCCAGCGGAATATGCTAAGGTAACCGATGCGAAGGTCTTTCAAACTGATGCGACGATGAATGCGTTTAACCCGGCTTCAGTCTGTAAGACTTTTGCGATTGCGGCGGCGATTGATTCTGGCGTGATGACGCCGGAAACAACCTATTACAACACAGATAAGTTAGTGATTGATGGTTGGCCAATTGAAAATTCGATTAAGGGTCACACTGGGGAGGTTAATATGCAAACTGTGCTAACTTATTCCTTAAACACCGGCTCGATTCAGGCTTTGAAGCTTTTAGGTGGTTCGGCTTCGGAAATTACTTACCAAGGTAAGGAAAAGCTTTATGATTATTACCATAACCGCTTTAATTTAGGGAAATATACGGGGATTGAATTGCCGGAAACGAAGGGCACAATCGTGCCACCAAATGATATTGATGCGACGGATGCTAGATATGCGAATATGACGTTCGGACAGAGCTTGGACCTTTCGATTATTCAAGTAGCTTCAGCTTTTTCAGCGGTGGTAAATGGCGGTGAATATTATCGTCCGACTTTAATTGCTGGGGAAATGAAAGATGGAAAATTTGTGCGAACAGAGCTCGCAAAGGCGGATCACGATGCATTAAATAAGAATGATACGAGTAGAACGATGCGTCAAATGTTGCATACGGGGCGTCTAGTTTTTCCAAATGTAAAGAGCTACGATGAGGATTATTATGTGGGTGGCAAAACTGGTACGGCGCAAACCGTGAAAAATGGCAAATATAGTTTCGATGAAACAATTGGTACTTATGTGGGTTTTGGGGCGAAGTCACTAGATGAGACGCCAGATTATGTGATTATGACGAAAGTTTGGAGCGATAATCGAAAGTTGGATGGTGGGATTAATGCGAAGCCGATTTTTGATGAGATATCGAAGTATATGATAAACTATAATAAAGTCAGGAGGTAAGGCGTGGGGAATTTAGATAACAATGCATTATATGGTTTACTATTGTCGCTCGGTACCTTTTTGCTTTCAATGTTTTTGACGCCTTTTTATACTCACGTAGCTTATAAATACCATTTTTGGAAGAAGCAAAAAAAGACCACGGTTTCAGGTGACGGTCTGCCGATTATGACGAAGTTACATGCGCATAAATTCAAGCGGGTTTTTCCAACAATGGCGGGAATTATTGGGGTAATTGCCGTGACGATGGTGACTTTGCTGTGTAATTTTGACCGTGCGCAGACGTGGCTGCCGATTTTTGGTTTCTTAGGTGGGGCGATTGTGGGGCTGATCGATGATGGAATCAATGTCTTTGGCTCTGGTGAAGGGGCGGCAGGGCTGCGAGCGCCAATTAAATTTGCCATGATTATCGTGGTGAGTTTGGTGCTGGGTTGGTTCTTTGCTTATAAATTAGGTTGGACAAGTATTCATATTCCATTTGCAGGTGATATTGAAATCGGTGGAGTGGTGATGGTGGGGCTGTTTGCTTTTGCGGTGGTGGCGACCTCGAATGCGGTGAATATTTCGGATGGGCTAGATGGATTAGCTGGGGGTCTCGCGATGATGGCTTATGGAGCTTTCGGGACAATCGCGCTATTTCGTGGTCAAGTTTATCTGTTCGCCTTCTGTATGACAGTGGTGGGTTGGTTATTTTCTTATGTTTGGTTCAATGTGCCGCCGGCACGTTTTATGATGGGTGATGTGGGGTCATTTGCACTGGGTGCGGGGCTCGGCGTGGTGTCTATGATGACGAATTCACTGTTGCTTTTGCCAGTGATTGGATTATTGTTCGTGGTTGAGGCGGGATCATCTTTAATTCAGATGATTTCGAAGAAATTTTTCAAGCGTAAGATTTTTATTTCAGCGCCGATCCATCATCATTTGGAAGCAAATGGTTGGGGTGAGGCCAAAATTGTGATGCGTTTTTGGGTAATTGCGGGAGTTTGCGCAATTGTGGGGGTATTTATTGCGATGGTGAGTGGAATTATTAAAAGATAAAAACTTTTGGAGTGGGATTAGATGCGACAACATAAGGCAAACTATAAAATTATCATTACGATGATAATTTTGATTGCCATCGGGTTGATGATGATTGCTTTAGTAGGTCCGTCTTATGCGAAAGTGAAGGGGGAAGATACAACGTATTGGTTGGATCAAGTGAAATATCTGGCAATTACGGCGGTGCTGCTATTTTTTGAGACTAGAGTGAATTTGGTGGAAGTGGAAAAAGCTAAAAAACCTAGTGGGATTTGGCGAATACTGGATGCTATAGCAAAACAATTACCAATGATTTTGTTGATTGTGGGGTTATCTTTGAATTTACTACTGGCGGTGGCAGCGGGGCGTTCAACTTTGGCATATTGTCAGTTAGGGGCCTGTAGGTGGCTGAGACTCGGGCCAATTACGATTCAGGTGTCGGATTTTTTGAAATTAGGAGTGATGCTTTATCTAGCAAAGATTACCGCGGATTTTCAGGCGAGGGGTGGATTTTTGGAAGAGGCTGGCAGGACGACGGCACTCGGAATGTTGATGCAGCTTTTGATGGATTTATATGTGAGAATCAAAGGCAGAAAAGAGGGGAGGAGTACGAATTCGAAGAGCCAGGCGGGTGTTTCGGGAGGAACGGCTTTTTCTAGTCAAGTGAATTTTAGTCGTAATAGCTATGGTTTTAATCAGGGATTTAATACGGCGGGAAATTCTGCGCGAGTGAATGGACGGGGTAATAGTCTGATAAGAGGCGCAGCAAAAATTTTAGCGCGAGGCCAAGCGAATGGGTGGGCAAGTGCGGAGATTTTGAGAGAAGGTTATAAATTTTATGCGAAATTTTTTGGTGTTTTAGGGGTTTCGTTATTTTTGATTGTGGTATCTCAGAAAGACTTGGGTTCGGCGGTACCGCTCGGGGTGATTGCGCTGACGATTTTGTTTGTGGCGGGGATTAAAATTTGGAAAATTATGATTATGTTTGCGGTAATTTTGGCGCTGGGCGTGGGGATGATTTTGTCTTCACCACATCGCCGTGAGCGCTTGTTTACTTTTACGGGTAAGGGTGATGCGACGACGGATTATCATATCGAAAACGCGCTAATTACTGTGGGGTCTGGTGGATTTCTCGGAGTGGGAATCGGGAATAACGTGCAGACGGCCGGATATTTGCCAGAGTCAATTACCGACTCGATGTTCGCGGTGGTTTCCGAAATGTGGGGATTCGTCGGGGCGGTAGCAGTGATCGGACTTTATGTGCATTTATTCATGGAAATTCTAAAAGTGGCGAACACTTCGGAAAACCTCTATTTTAGATTGGTGACGATGGGGGTGTTTGCTTGGCTGTTTTCACAGGTGGCGGTGAATATTAGCGCGATGATTGCGCTGATTCCACTTACGGGTATTACTTTGCCGCTACTTTCGAAAGGCGGAACGAGTCTTCTGATAACATGTTTTGGATTAGGGTTAGTAATTAACATTTCGCGGTTTACTTCGAGGACGGAAATTTCAGATGATGAGCGAAATGAGGAAATTAAAAATAATTTAAGGATGAGTAGAAGCAGTAGACTGGGAGGAAGAAGATGAAAATTTTAGTAGTAGGCGGCGGATCGGGCGGACATATTACTCCAGCGATGTCGGTGGTGCAAGAAATTTTGAAGATGAAGCCGAAGAGTAAAATCGAATTCTGGACTGATGCGAAATATTATAAGAATGTAGTGAAACTGGCAAATGAGGCGAAGTTGGCTTGGGGTGGCGAAGAAGAAACTGGGGTAAAATTATATTTACGTGTGCGTAAGGTTTTTGCGGGGAAATTCCATCGTTACCATGGTTTGAAATTGTCAGATTATTTTGATAATCACGCGAAAACTTTTTGCGATGTAGTGTTTGGAAATATTGCGGGGGCTTTTGGTTTTGCTATGGGGTTTCTACAAACTTTGTGGCGTTTTAGTCGAAAAGAAAATCGTCCAGATGTGATTTTTTTGAAAGGTGGATTCGTGGGGTTGCCGGTCGGAATCGTGGCGGGAATTTTTAAGATTCCATATTTGATTCACGAATCGGACGCGACGATGGGACTCGCGAACCGAATTTTGAGTAAAAAAGCGAAAATTATTGCTATGGGCACGCCAGTGGAAAAAGAGGATTCGCGCTATGTGTTCGTGGGGATTCCGGTGGGGAAAGAATTTGAAAAAGTGGCGGAGAGTAAAAAGAGGCGCCTAAAAAGAGAATTAGGATTTGACCCAGAGCGAAATTTGGTGATCGTGACGGGTGGCTCGCAGGGTTCGATGCATATTAATCAAGCGATTCGTGAAATTTTACCAGAACTCTTGAAATACACGTCGGTAGGTCTAGTGTCTGGCCGTAAGCATTATGAAGATATGATTGATCTTAAGAAATACGAAACTTGGGAAAAAGGTAAATTGACCTCGGAATTTCGGATGTGGAATTTTTCACCGGTGATGCATGAAATTTTAGGGGCGGGAGATATTGTGGTCTCGCGTGCGGGGGCCACTACGATGGCAGAATTAGCCAGTCTGGGAAAACCAACGATTTTGGTGCCGTTTGAAAAATTGCCGGGCGGACATCAGGTGAAAAATGCGGAAAAATTGGCGCGTGACGAAGCGGTAGAAATGATTTTGGATCGTGAAATGGAGATGGCTCCAGAAAAATTATTGAAAAAGATTTTGAATCTGCTAAAAAATAGTGAAAAGCAGGCTAAGTTAGTGATGAATTTTAAGAAATATGCGAAATTAGATGCGAGCCAGACGCTAGCGAAATTAGTGCTGAGCTTGAAGAAGTAAGATTGAAAAATAAGATTTGAAAGAATCAGAGTTAAAATAGGTTTTGAAAATAAAAAGGCGATAAAAGTGAGAATTAATAAAACGATTGCCTCGAAGCGAGAAGAAGTAATTCTGGAGTCGACGAGGATTAAGGAAGAAAAAAGGCGAAAGCGTAAAAAAGTGATGCGTTTCGTGGGGCTGAGTACGGCGCTGGCGCTTGGTACGGCAGGTTTGACGCTTGGCGCGGTAAGTCTGATTAATCGGGGTGGCGCAAAAAAGACGGAAGTGAAACCGACGGTGGTGAATTTAACTTCGAGCGTGGAAATTGTCGACGAATCGGGAAATAAAAACCTGATTACGGACAAGATTAAGCAATATGTGGCGGTATTGGAACAGGATTTGAAGGATTTGAGGGTAAAAATGACTAAGGTGGTGCTACCGACGGATAAGACGAGACAACTAGATGTTTATCTCGAGGGACGTACGGAGTATTATAAGTGTCTGATTGACCGTTCGCCAGCAGAATCAGCGGAAGATATCGAGCGGATGCAGCGTTATTTGATAGCGAATAATCTCGCGCCAATTTATGTGGATGTGAGAATCGAAAGTCGCGCGTACTACAAGTAGACTGCAAAGTGAGATTGAATACAAAAATTAACTGAGAGGCTTCAGGAAGAGGCCTCTTTTTTTAGGTGCTATTTAGGCTTCTTTATTTTGTGCGCTGTTTTTTGGTGGTGAGTTTTTATGAAAGAGGCGGAAATGACATGAATAGATGTTGGGTTTACGGAAATGATATAAATAGATGTTCGGTTTTTGGTGAAGGATGAAAAAACGAGCTGGCGAAATTTGTTCGGTTTTTGATATTTGAGATTTTTACCAAAGTCTTAATTAAGTAATATATTTTGAAATAAAAAGGACTTTTCGCAAATAGAAGCGTTCGGTTATTATGTAATAAAAATTAAAAAAGACAAAATGCGATAAAGCTGGAATAAAACTGACGGAATGAGCCTAATAACAGGGAAGCGTCAAAAAGTTTTGCACAGGTGTGGAAAACCCGATAAATAATTTGCACAAGATTTAACAGGGGTGAGGTGTGCTCTATATATACGGTGAGGTTTGTGCAGAAAATAGATAAGGTGGTTTAATTGTGGAAAAGTCTGCGAAAAAATGTAAAAAATTATGTGAAAAAGTACTTGCAATAAGCATAAATATAATTTAGAATTAGGTCAGTGGATAAATAAAACAAAAACCACAAAAATAAAAGTACATTAAAAAATGTTTGAGGTCGGTCAACTAGGAGTCTTGGCGCGCGTTTAGGTCACGCGTAATCAAAGCCATTCGTACTTCTTAAAACACCTCCCAATTAACTCAATATGCAACCTACACAATAAGTCTCTCAACAATCATAGTTATGAGCCGCGCGAGTGGTAAAACTGTGATACTTTATTGCTAGGTAAAACGTTTCGTTTAAATAACAAAAACTATACAAACACAAACACGCTAAAATTTCTAGTTGAGCGATCTCAAACAAGAAGCAAATAACTACAAAAACCTATCAGAGAAACCTCGGATAAGTTATAATGTAGTTATGAATGAACTTCACAAACCTGTAATGCTATCAGAAGTTCTCGAGGCTCTAAACCCGAAACTGGGCGAATCTTATTTGGATTTGACAGCGGGATATGCGGGTCATGCGGGAAAGGTTTTGGCGGTTACGCAGAATTATAAAGATTCCATCTTGGTAGACCGAGATGAGAATGCTGTGAAATATCTTCGAGAGAAGTATCCATTGGATGAATCAAAGTTAGATATTTTACAAATGGATTTTTATAGTACGGCGCAACACTTAATCGAGTGTGGAAAAACTTTTGATATGATATTGGCAGATTTTGGAGTTTCATCTCCGCAATTAGATAATTCGGATCGAGGTTTTTCATTCAAAAATGATGGACCTTTAGATATGCGCATGGATAGAACGCAAGAATTATCAGCTGAAACGGTGATTAATCATTTTCCAGAGAAAAAACTGGTAGAAATTTTCCAAGAATACGGCGAAGAATCTATTGGTCTAGCGAAAAAACACGCGAGGGAAATTGTAACGAGTCGACCTTTTTCTTCAACTAAGGAATTGGCGGATCGAATCGCTGGAAATGGATGGCACAAAAAGCATCCGGCCACACAGGTTTTTCAAGCTGTAAGAATTTTTGTAAACGATGAGCTTTCGATTATCGAAAAAACTTTACCATTATTACCTAAACTTTTGAAACCAAATGGTAGGGTAGCGATTATTACTTTTCATAGCTTGGAAGATCGACTAGTGAAGCAATATTTTAAGCAGGAAAGTGCGCTAGGGTATGAATCAAAATTAACAATTTTGACGAAAAATCCAGTAATTGCGGGGGAATCTGAACTCGTTATCAATCCGCGAGCGAGAAGTGCAAAATTAAGAGTAGCAAAAAGAAATTAGCGCTAGACAAAATTGAGCATCTTTTCAGCTCCATTGATAAAAATAAAAACAAAAAAAGGAGGCAATATGCCAAAGCAAATCATTGTAAAAAACAGCTCACGTGCACAAAAAATCAAAGTTAACTTTCGTTAATTAGATAAACTTTGGGAGCTTTTTGCTCCCACATGACGGGAAATTCTCCCTAAAGGTGAAGGCCCCGATGCGGTTGTGAGTAAATCGTAGAGTGTGTTTTATATAAAAAATATGACCTTCCCGAAGACCATATTAGCGATGCGGTAGTGCGGTTAATATGGGACTTCGGTCTATGAATATTTTTTGTGTAAAAAGATAGACTCACAGCAATTAGAAAAATAAAAATAAAAATAATTAGAAATACTAATTAAAATCTTTTTTGCGACAAGATTTTAGCGAGTATTTTTTGCGAGGAAAAATGCGAATCACAGTTAATGGACCAAAGCAAAACAGTTATTCAGTCCGTACCAGAATGACAAGCACGCGTACAGCCGCGAGTTTGCCCCGAACGAATTTTTACGCTAGTGCGGTTTCTTCTGGCTATTCAAGAAACCAAAATAGTGTGAAATATAAGAGTAATGTGTTTGGTCGTTTTTCATCGGCTTTGATGATTACGATCATGGTAGCTATTTTGGGACTTTTTTATGTCTCAGAGCAGTCGCAAACTACCGCTTTTGATTATAAAATTAACGAAGTGAATACTCAGCTATCCGATCTCGAGGCAGAACGAGACGATTTACGAGTGGAGCAGGCAAGGCTTCAGTCGATTGCGAATAGCAAAAATTCCACAGTGGCGTCGAATATGGAAACCGCGACCGCCGCAGGATTTACTAGATAAAATATTGTTTGTTTTTGGTTTCTCTTTTCGGTAATGGATGTTTGCGAGGCGGAAGTTACCAGATATAAATAGGCTCAAACTGGAAAATCGGTTTGAGCTTATTTTGAACTGCTTATGCTTTTTTCTCTCTCTAAAATATGGTAAAATAATTTAGATAAATGTGTCCTCTTGGGGGCGGTAAGGAGTAAGTATGGCAGAAAATCAAGACAAGGTGATTCAGATTGCGGGTTCAATTACCGTAGATGAGCTAGCGAATGCGCTCGGTCTTTCCGTGACATTTTTGATTGGCGAACTTTTTAAGCAGGGAATCGTGGCGACGATTAATCAGCGCCTAGATTTTGATACCGCAAGTATTATTATTGAAGAATTGTGTTTGAAGAATGTGCGCTTGGAACGTAAGAATACTTCGACCAAGACTTCGGATCTGAGAAGGGAATTATCGGATAAGGCGGTAGTGCGTCCACCAGTAGTGGCGGTGATGGGGCACGTAGACCACGGTAAAACTACTTTGCTTGATACGCTTTTGCATAAGAAAACCGTAGAGGGGGAAGCGGGTGGTATTACACAGCATATTTCAGCTTATCAATTGAAACACAATGAACGCCTAATTACTTTTCTGGATACTCCTGGACACGAAGCCTTTGCGGCGATTCGTCAACACGGTGCAATGTTGACTGATATTGTGGTAATCGTAGTGGCGGCAGATGACGGCGTGAAACCGCAGACGGTGGAAGCAATTAAATTTGCCCAGAGTGCGAACGCAAAAATTATTGTGGCGATTAATAAGATTGACCGTGAAGGGGCGGATATTCCACGTACGATGGCAGATTTGGCACAGCATGGTTTGAACCCAGAAGAATGGGGTGGTGATATTACGATGGTGCCAATTTCGGCAAAACGTGGAGATAATCTCGAGAAGTTACTTGATTTGATTCTTTTGACAGCCGATATTGAAGAATTGAAAGCCGACGTGCAGATTCCTTCAGAAGGACTAGTAATCGAATCACATATGGAAGTTGGCAAGGGGTCAGTGGTGAATCTTTTGGTGACTGGCGGGGAATTAAAGACTGGAAAATTTATCGTGGCGGGTAGTGCTTATGGTAAGATTCGCACGATGCTAGATTTTCGTGGTAAGCCAAAAGGAAAGGCCACACCTTCGACCCCAGTGACGGTAACTGGTTTTAAGGAGCTACCAAATTTCGGTGATAAGTTTATCGAAGTAAAAGATGAAAAATCGGCACGTAAGATGGCGTTACTTAACGCGCAGAATTTGGTGGAAGAAAGCGCTTCGGCGAATGTGACGAGCTCGGATTTGTTACGCATGATGAATAATGCGGATAACGCAAAGGTCTTTAATGTAATTATTAAGGGTGACGTGCTAGGTTCAGTGACCTCGGTGGTCGATTCTTTGAAGATGATCGACACCAAGGGTGAAGTGATGTTAAATATCGTGTCTTCCGGCGTGGGTGATATTACGGAAAATGATATTTATATGGCAGAAGGCGACAATACGGTGGTTTACGGCTTTAACGTCAATGTGCCAACCAATATCGTAAAATTAGCGGCGCGTGACGGGGTAGAAATTCGTAATTATAAGATTATTTACGAACTACTCGATGATGCGAAGACTTCGATGGAAAATCTTTTGGATGCAGAAATTGTAGAGACTGAAATGGGTGAAATGAAGATTAAGGGGGTCTTCCGTACTGAACGCACGGCGATTATTGCGGGTGGTGAAGTATTGACTGGTTTAGCGAAAAAAGGCTTGATGGGTCGTGTCTATCATGAAAAAGAACTGATTGGTGAAGTAGAAGTCGATTCAGTCCAAAAAGAAAAAATGGATGTGAACGAATTGGTGGCTGGTGAAACTGGGGGTATTGCCTTTAAGTTAGAGAAGAAGTTAGTGATCGAAGTAAATGACCGCGTGAAATTCTTTACCAGGGAATTGGTCAAAAAGAAGCTTTAAAACACAGAATGTCGCATGCCTTTTAACGGACCGCTCGAGGGGAGAGAAAGCCGCATGCCTCGTTCCGGAGACGCTCAAGGGGAAGAATGTCGCATGCCTTTTATCGGACCGCTCAAGGGCGCTTGCCCAAGCCTATGTCCTCAAAAGGCAAGACGACATTCTTTTTTAAATAGTATCTAAAAAAGGTAGGACGGCATTCTCTTTTTTAAATATCAAAAAATCTATTCTTCTTATGGTAAAATAAATCTATATGCAAGGCCAAAAATCACAACCACAGAACCTCGCTGGGGGGGGGGGGGTTTAGACGGGAATTGAAGTTCCTCGGATTATTTTTGGCGTTAGTTTCTTGTTTGAATTTAGTTTTTAGTAATAATTCTTTTGCTTTATATACTCCGACACTTTCGGCTTCGGTGGATAATTCTGATGTGACGGTATCGGGTAATGATGTAATTAATACGTATAGCAAGACAAGTTTTAAATCGATGAATTTAACAGTAAAAACCAATAATCGAACTGGTTACACGGCGACGATTAGTACGGAAACAGACGATACTTCATTGAAAAATTTAGACTCCACGTCGGGTGCGAAAATTCAGTCGATCGCTGAAAATTTAGTACTAAATAATTTTACTGCAAATACTTGGGGTTATAAAATGGAATCGGAAAATAATTTTAAACCGATTCCGGCAGTCTCTAGCCCGTCAAATATTATTCAGACGGCGGTAGGTACTGGGTATAATGAGACAAACAAAATAAATATTGGAATGAAATTAAGTGACACGCTGGAAAGTGGGAATTACACTAATAAAATTATTGTATCTGTCGTATCGAATCCATATGAGAAAAAGGCAAGAATTAACAGAGGCTATGATTTTAACACGAGTGTGGGAAATTTGGATAAAAATCAAACTGTTATAGACGGCAAAGGAAAAAGAGATAACATTTATCATATCAAAAGAAGTTTAATCACTAAAGATTTAATTCCGGCCGATGCAGTAAATATTGAAAATGGGAATGCTTCGGATTACGAAGTGAAAATTTGGTTTGTTCTATCGGAGAATACAGTATACTACTGGACGGAGGCGGATAAAATTACTTTAAGTAAGGATAGTAGTTTTATGTTCGATCGAATGTCGAAACTTCAGACGATTGATTTGTCAGGGTTTGATACAAGTGAATCCGAAGACATGTCACGAATGTTTGCAGCTTCGCCGGAACTTAGATCCTTAGATTTTTCTGGTTTTAATACCAGTAAGGTAAAAGATATGACATATATGTTTTACGATGCAGGAAAGATCGAAACTTTGGATCTTTCGGCGTTTGATACGAGTAATGTAACGACAATGTATGGACTTTTTAATGGAATGCGTGCATTAAAAAATCTGAATATTTCTTCATTCAATACGCAGAATGTAACAGAAATGCAGGAGATGTTTCAATATAACTCATCGTTAACGAGTTTAGATTTATCGCATTTTGATACTCGGAAGGTAACAAATATGAAAAGTATGTTTTACGGTCTTTTAAATGTAACCTCTCTAGATTTATCGAGTTTTGATACTAGAAATGTGAAGCAAATGAACGATATGTTTCAGGGTGTATCAAAAGTTTCGACATTGAGATTAAATAATTTTAATACGGAAAAAGTTGAAAACATGAGTGGAATGTTTGCATATATGTCCGAGCTTGAAAATTTGGATGTTTCTTCTTTTGATACTGGAAGGGTGACGAATATGTATGGAATGTTCTCTGGTGTGAAGAAGTTGGGAAGTATAAATGTTTCGAATTTTAATACCAGTGCAGTGACGAATATGGGCTATATGTTTACGAATATGACAGCACTGGAAAATTTGAACGTAAATAATTTCAATACTTCAGCAGTTACAAATATGAATAATATGTTCTCGGGTATGACTAGCTTAAGAAGTTTGAATTTGTCTAACTTTGATACCGCGAATGTAAAAGATATGGGTGGGATGTTTCATAATATGAAAGCGATAACGGAACTTAATTTATCGAATTTTGATACTAGTAATGTTTTGGGGATGGAGGCGATGTTTTATAATATGACTACACTTAAAATTTTGGACATTTCAAATTTTAATACAGCTCAGGTTGGAAGCGTAAAATCAATTTTTGCGACAGCAGACGGCGATAATTTAGAAAGGATTTACGTAAATAATGATTTTAATACTACGCGCTTAACGTCATATATGGATTATACGAATATGTTTACGGGCCGAAACAAGCTCAGGGGAGGGAATGGCTCATATCTTTCCGACCCCGCTTCAGCGGATTTGACTTGGCTCCGGGTGGATCGTCCGGGGGTGCAGGGATATTTTACGAGGAAGTCTTAAATTTATCATAGGGAATTAATAACGCTTTTGGTTTTTCTGAAGATTCTTATGGTAAAATAAATATATATGCAAGGCCAAAAATCATATTCTTTTAAGTTATTTTTGTGGAAAAATATTTTCGTAGTAGGCGCTTTCTTTTTCGCTTCTTTTCTGGGGTTAGGTTTTAATTCAAATGAAGTTTCAGCACTCTTCGTGCCAACCCTTTCGGCTTCCGTGGATCAGGCGAATCTGCAAGTGAACGGGAATCAGGTGATTAATTCCACAGATAAAACTACAGAAATCCCGTTTAATTTCACCGTGGACACCAATAACCGCACAGGTTACACTGCTACATTGAGCGCTGAAACTGAAAATACTGCACTAACTAATGCGAGTTCTGCTGTGGGAGCGAAAATTGATTCGATAAGTACGAACTTAACGCTAAATAATCTACCAAATAACACTTGGGGTTATAAGTTTGGTAGCTCTACGAATTACGATCCGATTCCAGCTCTTTCTACGCCGGCGCAAATTCTCCAAACTGCAGGGAAGACTAACGGCAATGAATCGAACCAACTGAGTATTGGTATGAAATTAGCGGATAATCTAGAATCAGGGAATTATACCAATAAATTGATTTTATCTTTTGTCTCTAATCCATATCAAATGCGGGCTGTGATGACGAATGGCCCAGATTTTAATACCAGAGTAGGGAATTTGGACCCGAACCAGGCTTATTATGCACAATCGCCATCTGATCATATACCGACTAAGCCTAATATTAAGTCTTTTAAAAGAAGTACTGTGGCACCGGTGAGTTCTATATCGACAATTAATATAGAGGACTCGGATATGTCGGATTATGAAATTAAGGCTTGGTATAATACGGCGGATCAAGCGGTTTATTATTATACTGAACCGAATGTGGTATTTTTAAATGAGAATTCGGAGGCGATGTTCCGATGGTTTACAAAAATGGAGACGATTGATCTATCTAGCTTCAATACAAGTGAAGTAATCACAATGAACACTATGTTTTATATGATGAATAGTTTAAAAAATATCAATGTTTCTGGTTTTAACACCTCTAAGGTGACTGATATGAACTCGATGTTTGATCAGACTGGTGTGATTGAAGAGTTAAATTTATCGAATTTTGATACCTCGAATGTTACCGATATGAAATGGATGTTCTTTGGATTGAATAAATTGAAAAAATTGAACCTTACAAATTTTGATACAAGTAGGGTCACTAACATGTATGGCATGTTTGATGCAATGACTGATGTTAGTGAGATAAAATTTGGCACGAATTTCAATACTAGGAACGTGACAAATATGGGAAGGATGTTTTCCAGAACGAGCTCAATTCAGCAGTTAGATTTATCACATTTTAATACTGAAAATGTAACAGCAATGAATGATATGTTTAGCCTAATGACATCTCTGACACAGATTAATTTTGGAGCAAATTTTGACACTAGTAATGTGACGGATATGACGGGTATGTTTTATCAGTCAACAGGCTTAGTGAATTTGGATTTGTCACATTTCAACACGAGAAAAGTAAAATCAATGAATAGCATGTTCTCACAAATGTCTGGTTTGACAATTTTGGATATTTCAAACTTTGAAACACCAAGTCTTGAAAATGCTGGTAGTATGTTTGCGATTGACCCGGGTTTTTCGGATAACCTTGAGAAGATTTATGTAAATCAGGATTTTGATACATCAAAATTAACTTCTTCAACAAATGCGTTTATTAGGCGAAATAGACTTAGAGGAGGGAATGGATCATATCTTTCCGACCCTTCAACCGCTGATAAAACTTGGTTCCGCGTGGACCGTCCTGGGGTGCAGGGTTACTTTACGAGGAAAAGCTAGTTTCTTAATTAGACGCTGAGTGGGGGATTGAACTTAAAATATTGATCATGGATGTCGAGTTTGATGACTAGTTCGATGATTGGGCCTAAAATGGTTTAGTTCGGTTTTTGTTCGGTTTTGGGGTAGAAGTAGAGAAGAGCTCGATTTTTCATTAATATTACAAAATCAAGTATCAGGGGAGAGTGGGCCGGGAATTAGCCAGGAACAGAGAAGAAAAAACTAGAGAGAGGGAAACGCAAAAATTAAAATTTTTTGTGAAAATTGGCGCAAAATACATATTTCACAAGAAGATTTATTTAAAGTCAAGGCGCCTAACAGGGGTGGTGCGGTTGGAGCGATTCTGGAGCTCTTCTCTAGAGTCTCAGAATTATCAGAATTAACCTGTGTATTTTGATATATGATAGATGAATTTACCTCTGTTAAATGATAATTTAGGTGGATTTTCGAACGCGCGCGGAGTAATTCCCAGGTCTTTAGAAGAGCTTTGGGGGCTATTTTAGGAGTATTTGATTGAAATCTGAGCCAGTGGAGGTGAGTTGGGCAAAAATATTTAATGATTCTCTGTCTTCGGATAGAAAACTGATGGATATACATGATTATTTATATATGGGTGGATTCGCCTCTTTATTGTCGCAAAATAGTTATTGTGCGACATTAAGAATCTAAGAAAAAGATGGGTAAACTATCGTCTAAAATAACTTATAAAATATCCCGCTTATGTTAAATTCGTGGTTTGTGGGCTGTCAAGGCGGTCGTAGATGCGGTTCTGGGTCTTTGGACGAGTATTTTATCGTCTCGCAGAAAAAGTCTCGTATGACGGCTGATATGGCCTGATTTTTAAATTTAGAGTAATTCCCCTGCGGTATTTGGATTTTGGTCAACTAGTGCAGATTTTTTATTTTGTATTAGATAAAAACTCTAACTAACAGAGAGGGAAATGTCAAATGAGAGTGGTGTGACGGTGGTATTTAAAGATAGTAATAGAGGTTAAAAGACTAAGTTTCAAGGGGTCTGAGAGGTTTTTATAGTGATAAAACAGAGAAATAACAGGGGTGAAACAGGGGTAAAATATGGGTGAAACAAGAGGTGAAGACGGGTGCTAATGGGGATGGTATAGATATTAAACAGGGGTGGAGAAGTGTAAAGAAGAAAAATAAGCCCTTTTTAGGGCTTATTTTTAGTTGATTGGGGTAGGTTTCGGGCCGGAGACGGAAGTTGGTTTGTTTCCCTTTTTCTTGAAGTTGTTGCGGTTTCGGAAGTTACGATTTTTGAAACTACGATTCCCTTGCGGCTTAGCGTGAGATTCGTGGGTACCGCCATTTGGGTTCGGTGATGATGTGGATGGAGCTGAGTTTAAGGCATTTTCAGACGCTTGGGCGTGGTTTCCGGTAGAATCTGGTTGATTGGCCGTATTTGGCTGTGAGGCCTGTTCTGAGGCCTCTGGTGCAGTATCTGCCGCATTTGGACTAGTAACAGGGGAATTAACAGAGGTGGAAACAGGGGTAGAGGTAGGAGTAGAGGTAGGGATAGGGTTTTTGGTTGATACGGGGGTAGAGTTCTGGGTGACTACAGGGGTAGATGTACCGTGGTTAACGAAAAGGGGAGTATTTCCCTGTTCTTGGTTTTGGGTGGTAGATTGGCTTTGAGATTCGGAATGAGTCTGCGCGGAGGTTTTTGCCTCTAAAATCTCTTTAAGGTCTTTGAGTCCTGGTTTGGCTTGATTGGTGACGGTATTTGGTGAGAACTTTTTTGTATCGAAAGGTTTGGCAGATATTGAAGGTTTGCCATTAATGAAAGTGAGGGTTGGTAAATTCTCGCGAGGCGCCTTGTCGGCAGGTTGGCGACCAGAATTGGAGAGTTCTTGCTTGTATTTTTCACTCTGTTCAATAGTTTCACGAATTTGGCGCTCAATCTCAGCGCGTGGGTGAGAGTAATACTCACGGGAGTGGGCGATGATTTGATCAAAATTATCGTGAGGGCTATGTGGGATATTCAGGGTAGTAGCAGAGAAAGCAGGTACCTTTTCCCCACCGATAATCATGGAAATTACGAAGTGACGGTTATTCATTTGGATTAAATCAGATTCATCGAAAACTGGGGCGAATTGTTTGGAGAGAATTGGCGCATCGTCGGCAGAAACGCGGAATGAAATCGTGGTACCGACGTTACCGAAGACGGCATTACGGACATTCTCGGTCATCTGGGAAATGTACTGGTTGGCCACGGTGAGATTGAGGCCGTATTTACGGGCTTCGGAGAGAATTACCGCGAAAGAATCGGTGGCAAAGTTCTGAAACTCATCGACATAAAGATAGAATGGGCGACGTTTTTCGACTTCTGGAATATCCGAGCGCGACATGGCGGCTAGCTGAATTTTGGTAACCAGGAAGGCGCCGAGAATACCGGCATTGTCTTCGCCAATGAGACCCTTAGAGAGATTGACGACCAAGATCTTCCCCTCGTCCATAATCTGGCGGACATTGAAGGTGGATTTTGGTTGACCGATAATGTTACGAATAATTGGGTTGGCAGTGAAAGCACCGACCTTGTTGAGAACTGGAGCGATGGATTCGTTGATTTGCTTGTCGTTCCACTGACCAAACTCGTGTTTCCAGAATTGTAGGACCGTGACGTCAGTACAATAATCGAGAGTTTCTTTGCGGAATTCTTTATCGGTGAGGAGACGAGAAATGTCGAGCAGAGTAGTTTCTGGGCGATCGAGCAGGGCAAGTAGAGTATAGCGCAAGATATGTTCGAGACGTGGACCCCAAGAATCACCGAACATACGCTTCAAAACACCAATTACTTCAGAACAGACGTTTGGCTTCTTCGAGGCATCAGAAACTTCGAGTGGGTTGAATCCGACCGGATATTGCGTGTCAGCAGGGTTGAAATAAATGACATCTTTGACACGAGAAGCGGGTACGAAGCGAAGGTTATTAACCGCAAAATCACCGTGCGGGTCAATGATACAGTAACCCTGATTATAGAAAACATCAGAAAGAGCGAAAAGTTCGAGAAGGCCAGATTTACCTGCACCGGTTTGACCGATGATGTAAATGTGGCGAGAACGGTCACGGCGTAGCATGCCGAACTGATGATTAATACCACGGAAATTGGTTAGACCGAAGGCAGAAATATTTTCGTCATTACTGGCGATGCCGGTGATAAGAGGGAGTTTGGCTGGTGGTTCAGCGGTTTTAGAAGTGGCCCAGACGATATTTGGGGTTTCGACTGAGGTGTGTGGTAAATGATAGACCGAGGCAAGCTCAGAAATATTGAGAATGAAGCCTTCGTCGGTAAATTGACGGAGCTTGTAAGCTTCGATGTCTTCTCTGTTAAAGCTACCACCGATGGATTTAAAACCATTGAGGTTGGTGGAGTTGTATTGCTTGAAGGTACCGACGAGGGCCTGCATGTCAAGCTGGGCATTAATTTCGCTATCACCGAGGTAGGTAAGGCGGATTTTAACTTGATAACCGAGTTTGGTGGCCTTAGTTTCGGCAGCAGAAATCTGCGATTTAACGCGTTCTGAGAGTTCGACGGCTGGTTTTGGGCTACCAGAGCCACCACTTGGTGGAGTAGAGAGCGCAGAAAGTAATTCAGCTAACCAGGTCCAATCGATATTAAATAATTTAAGCGAAGAAGCGGGATTCTTTTGAGCTTTGACCCAAGCGTCGGTTTTTTGGTGCCAGGAATCGGCGACTGGGCGCGTGAGGATTTGGATCCAGAGCTCTTCGTTGCTATCAGGGTTCAGTTTGGCGAGAGTACCAGTAATGCCAGCTAGTGGGTCGACTTCGAAGGTATCAAAGGTCTTAATCGGCAGGACCTCATTTTCGGTGAGCGAAAGCTCCGAGCTGTATACGACATTGTGACTGTGAACGGTTTCGGTGTAATCTTTGTCGACGACGTGAATTTGGACGCTTGGGTATTGCGCATAAATTTGGCCTTCGACGAAGCTCTGCAAAGTTTTCGGCACATAGACATAAAAACGAATCTGTCCACCAGAAGAAACAATCTCGAAACTGAGGTGTTCCTGGGCAGTACCAGATTGACGTAAAAGTTCAGTGTCTTTTAAGATACCGTGAAGCGAGGCGAACATTTGCTCGGCGGAAAGTTCCTTTTTGTCGTTATTTTTTGGAATTTCCAGCATCAAAAGTACCGACTCGAGATTCAGAGTCTTGAGCTGATTGATTTTTTTGTAATTTTTGTATGTGAGATATCCTAGGACGCCAACAATTGGAAGCCAAACGATGGGCATCAAGATAAAATGAACTAATTCCGCTATCATACTTCTATTTTAGCATTACTGACCAACTTAGTCAGCATGAGTATAAGTGTTTCGGTCGACACGACGGAAAAGTTTTTTGTTCTGAAGATTTAAGAGAATAGTGGTTTCTTTAACCTTGCGAGTTTTGAGCACGCGCTTGACAATCTCTTCCCTTGTGAGTGGCTCGCCGGCTTCTTTTAGAATGTCGGTAATAATTTGCGCGACCGTACCACGCTTATAGCCCCAGATATCGAGAGCGTAAATGCCACGACCGATTAAGACGAAGCGAGGGTCTTTAATCAGTTCGTTATGAATGGCTTGAGTAGTGACGTTTTTGCGACGGAATTTGGAATTGGAAATTGCGTCGGCGATGTCGCTAAAGTGCATTGGCTCGTTTTGATTCTTCAAAATAACATAAATTTTATCGCGAATGTTTTTTGGATTGACGGTTGGCCACTTGGCGAGACCCCATTGATCATCTAGTGAAGAAAGTTGCTTAGAGATAGAAGCGATGGCATGGATGTGATTTGGGTGCTCGTAATTTAATTTAGCGTCAAGCTCATCCAGGCTCATTGGAAGCTTATTGTTGCGAATAAGGGTGACAATTTCATCAGCTTTGCGCTTGATTTCGCGTTCGTTGCCATATTCAGCAATCCCGGTGGCATTGTAATAGCGCTCAGATTCGTCGATGTGGACCAGGCGGGCAGAAATTTCACTAATGAAATTAATGGCGGCGAGTTCTTTTTCGTTTGGATTGTGACCGTAAATTTTTTGGGCAAGAGTGGAGATGCGGGCGATTCTTCCCTCTTCGACGAGAAAACGGATGATAATTTTTTCGGCGGCACCGAGTTCAGGGATTTGGTTTTCTTCGGCCATCACGCGAAGACGGATGATGATGGCTTTTTCCAACTGACGGACACGTTCACGAGTGATAGAAAGCACTTCCCCGATCTGTTCGAGGGTTTCCTTTTGGCCATTTAGACCAAAACGACGAGAAATAATCTCCTTTTCACGGTCTTGTTCTATAATATTAAGACTTCCTGTCAAGGCTTTCTGAATAGTTTCCGCATGTTGATCCATCTTATATTTTTTCCTTATCCACCCGATAATATATGAAAATTACTATAATTATAATATAAAATTATAAAAAGTCAAATAGGAATCTTGTGTGGTCGCTTTCCGTCTAACTTCTTTCAATATTTTATCATAAATTGTACATTTAGGACAGAAAATTATATCTAAATTTAAACATTGGCGGTTTCATGGTATGGTTATAGATAATGCTTATGTTTAATGTTATGGCAATAGTAAAAAAGCCGCTTCCTATTAGCCTAATAGACAGAAAGCGACTTTGATTTTATGGTAGTTTTTTGCGATTTGGCTAGATTTGGTAGCTCCTAGCTTTTAGCCTTTTTTGGCCGTAGTCTTAGCTTTGGTTTTTGCCGTAGTTTTCTTAGTAGTGGCCTTTTTCGCCGAGGTTTTCTTAGTAGCAGACTTCTTGGTTGAGGCTTTTTTGGCGGCTGGAGCCTTGGAACTTAAGAGAATTTCTTCCGCTTCTTCCCTGGTGATAGATTTTGGATCACGATCTTTTGGGATTTTGGCATTATTTGGTCTGGCACGGCCTTTGCCACTGGCTGGTTTAATGGCTGGGCCCTTAATATAGGGACCAAATGGGCCGTTAATAATCTTAATATCACCCCAGTCGGCGAGAATGGAATCGATTTTCTTCTGATAGAGAGCTTCGGCGGTCTCAAGGGTAATATGGTATGGATTTTCCGCCTCGTTAATCTTATTAAGTGCGATATTATGTGCACCAGCCTTAATGAAGGGGCCGAAGGGGCCATTCGCAGCAATCAGTTCGGTGCCATCCTTGGCGTGACCAAGAGAACATGGTAATACTGGCAGCTCTAATTGCTTAAGGGCCTGCTCGAGAGTCACGGTTTTTACGGTTTTGCCTTTTGGTAGAGGGATAAAGATTGGCTTTTCGCCACTTTCTTTTTCATTTTCACCGAGCTGCAAGAAACCACCATTTTTACCGATTTTGGCATAGATTTTTTTGCCAGTTTTCGGGTCGGTACCTAATTCGGTGGCGGAATTATAACGGTTGGCCATAGCGGAAGCGCCAATAGCGTCAGAAAATGGACCATAAAAATCACGGAGCATCTTTAGGCGGGTAAGTTTCTTTTCGGCAATAAGGTCAAGTTTTTCTTCAATGCCGGCAGTAAAATCATAGTCGACGATGTCTTTGAAATTTTCGCAGAGGAAATTGGAGACTAATTCGCCGACAGGGGTTGGCATGAGTTTACCCTTGGTGGAACCGGTTTTTTCTGAAATAGTTTGTTCAGAAATTTGATTCGCTTCATCGAGAGTGAGTTGCAAAATATCGCGTGGCTCACCTTCAGATTCGCCCTTAATCACATAATTTCGGATTTGAATAGCGTTGATGATTGAGGCATAGGTACTTGGACGACCAATACCGAGTTCTTCAAGTTTTTTAACTAGTGAGCCTTCAGTGTAGCGAGCGGGTGGTTTGGAAAAAGTTTGCTTAGCGAGTAAAATGTGACGTTTCACGGGGTCTCCAATCTGGAGATTTGGCAAGGTGGTGTCCTTACTCTTACCGTAGACTTTTAAGAAGCCGTCGAAAATCACCATTTCCCCAGTAGCTTTAAATAGCTCGTTTGGCACAGTGTCGGCCTCGAGATAAAGACTAGTTTTAGCCACTACGGCGTTTTTCATTTGGGTAGCGAGGGTGCGGCTTCGGATTAATTGATATAATTTCTTTTCATATTCGTTTTTACCGGCCACTGCCACGTCGATATGGGTTGGACGAATAGATTCGTGAGCCTCTTGGGCACTGGCATTTTTGGTATGAAAACGGCGAACTTCGAGATAATTTTCCCCAAATTCGGCTTTAATGAGATTGGTAATCTCGGCCAAAGCCTGATTCGAGAGATTGAGCGAGTCGGTACGGTGATAAGTGATGTGGCCAGACTGATAGAGGCCTTGAGCGGCGGACATGGTAGTCTTGGAGCTAAAACCGAGACGGCTATTCGCTTCAATTTGGAGCGCAGCAGTAGTGAGCGGTACGGGGTTGGCTTTTTTAGCTTCAGTTTTTTCTAGATTTTGTACTTTAAAATTGGCATTCTTGAACTGCTCGAGGAAGAATTTTGCTTCTTCTTCGGTGGCAAAAGTAGTTTTATCGAGATTGGCTTCAAAAATCTCTGAAGAATCGAGATCAGAAATATTAGCGGCTTGGTCACTGAATTTACCGGTGACTTTGAAGCTGGATTTAGCGTTAAAACGTTCAATTTCCTGTTCGCGCTCGACGATGAGGCGGAGGGCTGGGGACTGGACGCGGCCAGCAGATTTAGCGCCAGGTACCTTCGTGCGCACCACACCTGAGAGGTCGTAGCCTACCAGCATATCGAGAGTCTGACGGGCTTGCTGGCTGGAAACCATATTCATATCGACAGTGCGGGGATTTTTGATAGCTTCTTGAAGAGCTGGTTTGGTAATTTCATGAAAAGTAATACGATGAGTGGTTTTCGGTAATTTTAGTACCTCAAGAAGATGCCAAGAAATCGATTCTCCTTCGCGGTCTTCGTCGGTTGCAAGCCAAATTGTGTCGGCATCTTTACTAGCCTTTTTAAGTTCAGCGATGACTTTTTTATGGTCTGGATCAATTTCGTAAGTCACAGCGAAATTATCGTGCACATCAACTTTGGTATCTTTACGAATATGGCCGACCGAGGCAAGAACCTTAAAATCATTACCGAGATATTTTTCAATAGTCTTGGCTTTGGCGGGAGACTCGACGATGAGGAGATTTTTAGACATATACTTATATATTATCACGCTTGTCAACTAGAAAAAATTTTTCGGATTTTTAATTGGTCGAATTTTTATAGGGATAAATTAGAGATGAATTTTAGAAAAATTTGCAAAAAAGCCAAAAAATCTTGGAAAAAGGACTTGTTAAGTCAAAATGTTTATGTTAAAGTTTAGGTGTGTGAAGGTTTTCTGGCAGTATAGAAAGGAAATATACTGTGAGAATAAAAAATAAAAACCATAAAAAAATTAAAATTGCGACAACATTAATGGTTTTATCTGGTGCGGCGTTATCACCAATGCTGTTTGATTTGCCAACACCAGTATCGGCAGTGCAACAATCTGCCTCAACAACAATTAGCGTTGTGATTGATCCTGTGATTTCAATTACTACGCCAAGCTCAATTGATATTAATATTACGCCTACTCCTACCGGTGCGTTTAATACGGGAACTGGCACGGTGAATGTCTCTACCAATAATGGTAAGGGCTACACTACCTATGTCACTTCCAAGACGACGGATACGGATTTGTCTCAACCAGCTGCCTCTGGTGTAGCCGACAAAATCCCTTCAATCAGTCAGACAAATTCGACGATTTCTGGTACGGGTTGGGGTTGGTCTGCTGATGGCACCACTTTTAACCCAGTGAAACAAACTGGTACTGTGGATGCTTCGACGATTTTTGCCAAGACTACTTCAGCAGCTACCTCTGGTAGTGCTAAGACGATTACGGTCGGTGCAAGTGCTACTACCTCTATTCCAGTAGGTGCTTATTCGAATACATTGCTCTTTACAGCAGTTGCGAACCAATAACGCTTTCTTTTCGATTCCCTGTGGTCGACGGGCTTCAGGGGTCGGAGGAATTATTAAAGGATCTTGTTTTAAAACTGCGTGGAGATGCTTTAGAGACCGCCTTCGGGCGGTCTTTTTCTGTCTGATTTCTGATTGAGTTCTGGTAGGTTTTATGGGTTGGTTTTTTGAGTTTTTAACTCGGGTCTTAAAAAATTAAGCATCAAAAAACCCCAAGTAAGGGTGGGCATCACTTGGGGTTATTAGACCCTACAACGCATCTCTATTGATTCCGGGAGAGCCCCGGAGCGTGACCCACCTCACTCTATTGGGGCCCGCCGGTTATAGGGGTTGCTATGTTCTTAAAAATTGACTTTCAAGTGGAGGTAATACTTATACTTACAACCGATAAAAGAAAAATTGTAAGCCGAAAGTCTTTTAAGAACACGCAACTTCTGTTATATTAGTAACAGAAATTATGATTTATTTAGGTGCGGTTTAGAGATCGTGCCTTTTTCTGGCTCCAACCCCTAACTGATTCGTATTATAGCATTATAAATAAAAATAGTCAATACATAAAATGTAAAAAATATTAAAATCAAGTACAAAATTGGAGGTTTTTGTGCAAGTCAAATCTATTTCCCCTCTAGAAGACGGGTTTTTGCGTAAATTAGAATTCATTGCGCTTAAGCCTAAAATATTGTATTATTATGGAAAATCGCCTGGCGAGATGGCGGATATTGAACCAGAAGCGGCGAAAAATAATCAAGAAAAAGCGTCAAGCCAAGCTTATGTGCGACCGAAAACCGTGGCTGTCGTGGGGTCTAGAAAATATACTAAATATGGTGAGGAATGGGCATATAAGATAGCCTATGAATTGGCGAGACGTGGGGTGGTGATCGTGAGTGGGTTGGCTTACGGGATTGATTCGATCGCGCATCGGGCGGCGTTAGATGCGGGCGGGGTGACGGTGGCGGTGTTAGGGACGCCAATTGATAAGATATATCCGGCTCGGCACACCGGTTTGGCGCGGGAGATTGTGGAGCGGGGAGGCATGGTGCTATCGGAGTACCCACCACAAGAAATTTTGGTAAAAGATGAGAAGTTGTCGCGAATGTTAAATAGTCAGTTAGGGATGCGATCAGCTTTTCTGAAACGTAATCGGTTGATTGCGGGGCTAGCGGATTTGGTAGTGGTGGCCGAAGGAGGAGTGAAATCTGGTTCATTAAATACGGCACATCATGCCATGGAACAGGGCGTGATTGTGTATGCGGTACCAGGAGATGTGAATCGCAGTAATTCCCTGGGGTGCAATCGGCTATTAGGACGGGGTGCGGTAGCTTTTACCGAGGTGGATGAATTATTAGATGAGTTAGGGCTAAAAATTCATAAACCAAGGGAGAGTTTGAGACAGATTAAGGAAATGTGCAGTACGGAGAATGAAGCTTTAATGGTTTCAGTGATGCTTAGAGGCGTAAAGATGGGAGAAGAAATTCTGGCACAGATACGACAGAAGAAGGATTTTTCGGTCTCAGATTTTAGTGTGACAATTTTTAATCTTCAGATGAAAGGGTTAGTGAAACCGTTAGGTAATAATGAGTGGATGTTATGTGTGTAGAAAAATTTCAATTACCGAAGACGATTACTTGGATTGATACAATGAATATTTTCGCGCGGATGGAGAAGATGCGGCGTTTGCATACGATGGCGGTGGCGAAACGCTTTGAATTGAATTTGACCGAAGTAAAAATTATGAGCTATCTCAAGAATAATCAGATTGAGCGGAATTTAAATGAGATTTTAGAGTGTAGTCTGATCGGTGAGACTAGTTTATGTCGAGCAATTAACCACCTAGAGCAGCGTGAATTTATTAAGAAGGCGCTAAATCCGCAAAATCGGCGATATTTGCAGTTAGATTTTTTCGGTGAGGGGAGATTTGTGGCAAGCTATATCGAAATGGAGCAGAAAAAGTTTATCAGTGAGATTTTTGAGGGGTTTACCAGAGAGGAACGTGTAATGTTCGGGCGGATGCTTTGGAAAATAAACTTTAATATTCAGCGTAGAATTCAGAAAAGTTTGGCGACGAAAAATAAGTGATAAAAATTATTCTTGGATAAAATCGTCAATGCGTTTTGCGATATCCGTGAGGATTTCTGGGAGTTTTTCGCGTTCTTCTGAAGTGAATCGTCCTAGCACGAAGTCCACATCGCCCATCTTTTTGCGCAAATCATTATTCGCAGTGCCAAGACGAAGACGTTTGAAGTCGGTAGTGTTAAGCGAACGAATAGTGGATTTAAGGCCATTATTGCCGCCATCGGTTCCCTTTTCACGATAACGCAGGGTGCCAAAGTCGAGATTAAAATCATCACATAAAATCAGGAGGTTAGATAGTGGAATTTTATAATAGTTCATAAATTCTTGAATACTCGAACCCACATCGTTGTAATAAGTTTGTGGTTCGATGAAGATAGTTTGACCAGATTTTAGCCATTTAGCATGGAATTTTTCAGATTTTTCAAATTCAAGGCCGTGGGTTTTAAAATAAAAATCTAAGGCTAAAAAGCCAAAATTATGGCGAGTGAGGTTGTATTCATTTCCAGGATTTCCAAGTCCGACAATAAGTTTCATGGAAATATTATAGCAAATCTTTTGGTTGGATTTTTATGACAAGAAAGCTACTATAATGTTTTAGGGAGAAGAAAATTCATTTTTGAATCAAGAAAAAGCCGCCACGGAGGTGACGGCTCAGAATTAAATTAAGAAATAGTTTTGATGAGATGAATGCTATGTATATATATTAATCTTCAACATAATCATTGTCGCTCTCCCAGTCTAGTCCAAGAGGTTTCAAATTATCGAGGATCTGTCCAATAATGGAGCTTCTGACGATGTCGTTTTCATCCATAAAAATCTGAGCTGCGCGAGGAATACCCTTTAAGGCTCGGCGCGCATAAAGAATGCCATTGTGATGCTTGTTGACACCTTTAGCGTAAGGATGAGGCTGACTCTCGTCACCCGTGAAGATCATTTTAGATCCCTCTCCGATACGAGTCATAGCAGACAGCATCTGCTCATTAGTCATATCTTGAGCTTCGTCGACAATAATAAAATCATTCTGAAAACTCTTTCCTTTGATATAGAAAATCGGAATAGAGCGGAAGGATTTTTGGTAGGACAGATTAGCTTTGTCTTCTAGACGCTGCTGCTTGACACGAGGTTGAGGGCTAGATGATTTTTCAGAATACTTATTCTTACTTTTATTCTTCTCTTCATGCTTCCTCTTTTTGCTAGTTCGGCAAGTAAAAGTCTCTTTTTTGTCGATCATAGTATACTCGTCATCATCTTCATAGATCCAATTTTTATCATGAATATAAGATTGATGCGTGATTTCTTCATGCGGCTGATCGATTAGAGTACTATTATTGCAGGGGTCGTCATCGTAAATTTCGTGATAAATTAACAATGCATTGATAATATTGGCAGACTTGATAGACATTTTTTCTTCCAAGTCTCCTGGCAAAGTACCAACGCCATCATCACCACGAACTTCTGAAGCAACAACGGAAACGATATCGTAGTCACCTTTTTGAACTTGCTTCATTCCTTCAATGGCGGCAATAAAAGTTTTTCCGGTACCAGGACAGCCAGAAACTAGAATCATATCAATATTCTTATTATAGATAGAGTCTAAATACATGGCTTGACCAGGTGTTTTGGCTTTCAGGAAGGGTTTCTGTTTGCTATTTAGGTAGCTATTAAGGTGGACGATTTTATCTTCATCTCCACTAACATCTAAGCGGCCGATATTCCAAAATTCACCCTTACTTTTCCCGTAGATTTCGTCATCGATGCTATCTTCGCAACTGAATTCAATGAATTCGTTAGGAGCCAAGGTAGGCTCATCTGGCATACGTTCTTCCCATTCTTCTAAGGGGATGAAGCCACCTTTTTGGACGAAGTGACTATAGAGGTCGGGTGGAATGATACATTTGCGTCGGCCGGTGAACTTAAACTTGGGATCGGTTTCTAGCGGTAAGGATTTAATGTTATGTGCTAAAGCGCAAACACGCATTTCCTTATCGTTGGTCACTAAACGAATCTTTTTATTCAGAGCATCTAATTCGTTCTTAGCCTGTTTAGCCTTTACTAAGTAACAGGATAGATCGAGAGTCTGCAAGAAGATTTGTTCATCCATATTGACGGGTTCAAAATCCCAAGAAACCACGGCAGATTCGGAGCTTTTAATAACCATAAAAGCACGGCTGCAGTTATTGAAGGCGATTTGATTACCAATGGCAAGATTGGGATCACGACCAAGTTTGGAAGATTCATCAACTATAACCGATTGAAAGAGCTCATCGATTCGGCTTAAAACCTTACCGGCGATGAAGCTGCGTTCAGAAGATTCGCTTCTGAAGCTTTTTAATTCATGGAGCACAGTGTCAGGTATAACGATACATGAGTTTTTCAGGTCGATATTTTTAATAGCTAATTTCTTAAGTCCGTTTTTGGTGGGAATAATATCTGGGTTATCAATAATAATATTAGTATCGATAACATAATATTTTTCCTTGGGTTCAGTGGAAATGTAAGCCACAGGTTCTGCATTTGAGATGCTTCCAGAGGTCTTCTCCTTAAGACTTGTTTGAGCACTGAGTATACTTTTAATTTCACTCATAACTATCTCCTTTTTAAGGTACAAGAAATACGTTTTAGGTATTTCTGTAGGGTGGGGCTTGGATTTTTGAAGTCCAAGAATAGAGGTGCGTCCTCTATTAGGCTAATTATTACATATTTTTCTAAAAATTCAAGAGAAAATAGAGGTGGTGGTGAATCTTGATGTATATTTTGAGGATAGCTTAAGATGAAGTATTAAGATAATTGACGATATAGTTTGAGCAATTTTTCGATTTGATGAGATTGAAGATAAGTCTTTTCGCTGGCGGCCAGATTTTGGCTGAGTTTTTGAATAAGTTCTGGTTGGTGATAAATTTCGAGTAAAAGTTCCGCCATGGCGCGAGGCGCTGGAGATTTGGCGCAGAGGCCACCGTGATTTGGTACGATTTCGGACATGTCGGGGTCGGCATAAATAACTGGAAGATTACAGGCGGCGGCCTCTAAAATGGTGAGGCCTTGGGTGTCGAACTGGTAGGAATTGATGATGGAAAGATGTTGGTCTTTGGTATATTTTTGGAGGATTTCTTGGTGCGGGATGGTGCCGAGAATTTTAATAGATGCTTCGTCGAAATGTTTTTTGCAGAATTTTTGCACTTTTGACATCTGATTGCCATCACCGATAATAGTAAAAATAAAACGAAAATTTGGTTCAAGTTCCTGGGCGATTCGGAGTGCTTCTAAAAATGGTAAAATACGCTTTTCCTTAGAGAGGCGAGAAAACCAGAGAATGCGAAGCGGTTCGTGGTCTTGGTAGGTGCGGATTCGGGGTGTGAAATTTGCAATTTCTTGATCGCTGATACCATTCGAGATGACGGAAATTGGGCGGGTGACACCGAAAAGTCGAAGTTTTTTGGCAAAATGGGCGGATGGGGTAATTACCTGGTCGGCCAGATTGGCTTGGCGAGTCATCATTTGCCACATCTCACGGCGAGCAATGGTGGGGGCAAGATTTTTAATCTCGGCGTTCTGATAATTGAGGCCTGGTGATTTCTTTGGCTCTGGATTTCGATAATCTGACCTAGAAGATTTTTTCAAGATTGATTTTAGAGTGGTGCGATGAATTAGATTAATTCCGGTAGCGGCGAGAGTCTTGAAGGGATGTGGCACATTGATTGCGATAGCCATATCTTCGCGACCATGCATAGTTTGGACAGTTTTAATGTGATATTTTTTAGCCAAAATCAGACCGGCCATACTGGTGGTGGCTTCATAATGAATGTGAAAAAGATCAAAGGATTCGGTGAGGTTGGGGTATTTTCCTTCGATGAAACGTACGACCTCTTTGGTCCATTTGGAAAAAGGAGCGCCATTGACTAGGAACTTGGCGGTAGGCACAAGAACGATATTCGGATCACAATTGGCACCAAACTGAGACAAAGGATTTTTGAAATCTTGCTGAGTGCCAGGGCAAAAAATCGTAACTTGGTGGCCAAGTGATTCTAATGTGGTTTTTTGAGCGCGAATTGAGGATGGAATTCCGCCAGGAATACCGAGAAAAACATCGGTAAAAATAGCAATGCGAAGCGCTTTCGTAGGCGCAGGATTTTTGAGGTTTTGATCCTTAAGATTTTGATATTTAAGGCTTTCCAGGTTCTTGGAGTGAGGATTTGACATTTTTGAGATTATCTCATATATGAGATATTTATTTAAAGTAAATCTTTGGTACGATTGATGGATTTGCGTGGTCCATTCTTGCGGTCATTGTGGAAGGAGAACTTCAGTGGAGTACCGAGGAATGGGAATTTTTCACGAATACAACGCTCAAGATAACGTTTGTAAGACCAGTGTAGGAGTTCCATTTCGCGACCATGAATGACAAACCATGGTGGGCAGGTGTCGGTCTGGGTAATGTATTGGAGTTTTGGATGGGTATTTTTCAAACCAGCTGGCGGGTGAGAAATTACGGCTTCGTTTAGAACTTTGTTTAATTCAGAAGTCTTAAGTTCGGTGTGGCGAGCTAAGTCAACTTCAGTAATAAGTTCAAATAACTTGGTGACATTTTTGCCAGTTTCGGAGCTGGTAATAATCACTGGAGCAAAAGACAAGAAATTAAAATCGTGCTCTAAGTTGTCGAGAATATTGTCGATTTGTGAAAGCTCAGTCGGCTTGGATTTATCGGAAATTGTAGAAACTACAGGGGTGGAATTATCAAGAAGATCAGATTTGGTGATGACCAAAATGACACTTTTCCCAGCTTCAATAATTTGGCCAGCGAGAGATTGATCGAGCTTAGAATGTGGCTCAGTGGAATCGACAAGTAGTAAACAGATGTCGGATTCTTCAATGGCGGAAAGGGTGCGAATGGCAGAAAATTTTTCGATACCAACTTCGCGCTTTCCTGGCTTACGTAAACCGGCAGTGTCGAGAAATTCAATGGTTTGGCCTTTAAATTTAAGTTCGAGGCGATTAATATCACGCGTGGTTCCCTGCTTGGAGCTGGTGATGGCTTGTTGTTTTTGGCCGAGGCGATTGAAGAGGCTGGATTTACCAACGTTTGGACGGCCGATGAGGGCGACCTTAATGGCGGTTTCGGTTTTTTCATCCGAATCAGCCTCGTTGGTATTTGGGTAAGAATTTAATTCGCGATAAATACGGGATTTAAGATCTTTAATTCCCTGTCCGGTAGTGGCAGAAGTTTGATAGGTTTCGTCGGCTTTTATACCAAATTTGATATATTCGGCAAAAGGTAGGGATTCTTTGAGATCTGATTTATTGAGTACTAAAAGGACTGGCTTGCGAGATTTAAGAGCCATGCGGGCAATGTCTTTGTCGCGAAAATCTGGATATTTAGTGGAATCGACGGTAAGCAAAATAAGGTCCGCAGAGTCAATGGCATCTTCGATTTGATCCTGGATGGAAGCTTCGAAATCATCTTCAGGATTTTTTAAACCAGCAGTGTCAATAAGAGTAAAAGCTTGATCAATAGTCGCCACCACGCTATCACGGGTAGTGCCGGCCTCGCGAGCCACAATGGCAATATTTTTGTGTGCCATGCGATTTAATAGACTGGATTTACCAGCATTGGTTTGGCCGATGAGGGCGACAATTGGAAGCTTTTTCATGTGTTATATTATAACATCGAAAACGGGATAAGTAAAGAAAAAACCTGAGTTAGCATCTCAAGGTATTGCACTTGAGCGGTTAGGGTAGGAAGTCGAATTAAATATTCGAGCATATGGCGATTAAAAGAAATTTTTGAAACGGTTTTTGATTCCCTTTATGGTAAAATGGTTGAAGTATGAAAAGGAAAATCGCTTTCAATGATTATGGATTTACTAGTTTTTTGACTGTAATTTTTCTTTGTATTTTGGGTCTCGGGGGGGGGGGTGCCTCTTTTTAGTTGAAAATGCCTCTGCGCTTTATGTTCCGAGTATTTCCGTATCCACTAATGTTTTAAATTCGGTGAACGGTAATGCAGTTTTAAATTCGACGAATAAAACCACGGAAATTCCGATTAATTTGACCGTACAAACGAATCATCGTACCGGCTATACGGCGACTATGAGCGCCGAAACCAGTGAAACTGCTTTGGTTAATGCGAGTTCGGCCAATAATGCTAAAATTAATTCGATTACGAGCCCATTAAATTTAGCGAATTTTCCGACAAATTCTTGGGGATATAAATTAAGTACAGAAACTACCTATAGTCCGATTCCGGGAGTGGGTAATCCGGCTAATTTAATTAATACTAGTGGAAAAACTGATGGTTTAGATTCGCGAGTAATTAACGTGGGGATGAACTTGAGTCAGAATTTGGAAAGTGGCCGTTACGTAAATAAGTTAGTGTTTTCGGTGGTGACAAATCCATATGAAAAGGAAGCGGTATTAACGGCTGGTCCGGATTTTATCCAAAAAGTGACCGCGCTTGACACCAATCAAACTTATGATGTGTGGAACGAAAATATGGGCAAGAAAGAAAATGTACGGGCTTTCAGAAGAAGTCACGTGGCTCCGGCGGCGGTTCCGGCCAATGCGGTGAATGTTGAAGATAATGCGTCGTCCGACTATGAAATTAAAGTTTGGTTTGATGCGGCAGAAGGCGTGATGTATTATTGGGCGCCGATTGAAAAAATCTATTTAAATCAGAATGCTTCTCGCATGTTTATGCACTTTACTAAACTTACGGAATTGGAACTTTCGGGATTTGATACAAGTCGGGTGGAAAATATGACATACATGTTCAGAAGTCTCCATTCGATGAAAAGCCTTGATCTTTCAAGTTTTAGTACGCCAAAGTTAAAAGATATGACGGGGATGTTTTATGGGGCAAGTGGATTAAAGACGCTTAATTTTGGAAATCAGTTTGACACAAGTAATGTAGTGAGTATGAGTCATATTTTCTTGGATGTTATGGGTCTGGAATATATAGATTTGTCGAAATTCAATACGCAAAATGTGACGGATATGAATCACATGTTTAGGAATATGTATGCGTTGAAGGCGATAAAATTTGGTAAGAATTTTAAGACTAATAATGTGACGAATATGGGGAGCATGTTTGCGGCGACTTGTAGCTTAAAAGAGTTGGATTTGTCGGGATTTAATACAGCTAAAGTGACAAAAATTATTGAACTTTTTGGTTTAGTGGATTTTCGAGGTAATAGTTATACTTGTCCGGGCGGAGACAAGTTAGAACGCATTTATGTGTCGGCCGATTTTGATACTTCGAAGGTGACGGAATCTTTCAATATGTTCGCTGGGAGAACTAAACTCAGGGGTGGCGAGGATTCATTTGAAGCTAACCCATCACAAGCTGGGATCGAATGGCTAAAAATTGATAGACCTGGCATGAAGGGGTATTTTACTGATGTGAATAAGAGGACGATTTCTAGCCTTTCGATAATGCAAAATGTAGATGCGGCAGTTTGTGCTAATTCGAATCTTCATGAAGTTGCAACTTTAGTAGATGTGCGTGATGGAAATTCTTATACGGTTGCGAAATTAAAAGACGATAAATGTTGGATGACGCAGAATTTACGACTAGTGAATAAAACTTTGAAACCGGTAGATTCAGATGTTTCCGTGAACTTTACAGTACCAGCATCGAATTTGAATGTGGCTAATACTTATGATTTGCCTACGGTTTTGCCGATGGTCTATTTTGACCCAAGTAAGCCACAGGATGGAGCTTATTATAACTGGTTTACAGCAACGGCAGGTACGGGTGGTAGAAATATTCCAGAAGGGTCGGACGCGCTAAGTTCAGTTTGTCCAAGCGGCTGGCGATTGTCTTATGGCGGCAACAGAAGTGAATATTTGACTTTATTAAATAGCTATGATGGGAATGTGGCGAATTTACGTAGTGCGCCATTGAATTTTATAACGCCAGGTTATGTGCATGAGCGAAATCTGATTGGCATTAATTCAAATGGTCTATATTGGAGTTCGACGGCGGGACCTGAAAATTGGGCACATCGCATGAGTATATGGGGAAATAATTCTGATCAGGGCAGTAGCTGGCAAGTGGACGGTGCCCTGGTGCGCTGTTTGGTGAAGTAGAGTTTTAAAAATAATTTTAATGCTAAGTTTTGCTGATTTTTTGCTGATTTTTGATTTTGCTTATGGTAAAATAGGGACATGCCAAAAATCACTTTCTCTCATAATTTTTTGTGGGTAAATTTTCGAAGAAATTTTACTTTGCTATTAGGATTTTGTTTGTCAATTTTTATTTTTAATCTTAATAGTGCTTCGGTTTTTGCTCTGTATACGCCGACTTTATCTGTATCAGTGGATAATGCTACGGTAAATGTGGATGGTAATCAGGTAATCAATTCTGTGAATGGCACTACGGAGCTGCCATTAAATTTAACGATAAATACAACAAATAAAACTGGTTATACTGCTACTTTGAATACGGAGACCAATGAGACGGCTTTAGTAAATTCTAGTTCTACCAATGGCGCTAAGATTGGTTCAATCACGGGACCTAGTAGTCTTTTGAGTTTGCCGGTGAATTCTTGGGGTTTTAAGACTTCAATCGAGACCAATTATAATCCAATTCCATCCCTGGTAACGCCTACGAATATTTTTCAGACCACTGAAAAACCAATGGGAATGATGTACGCGGCTTGAATATTGGTATGAAGTTGAGTCAGAATATTGAAAGTGGTAGTTACGATAATAAGCTGATCTTTTCGGTGGTGACAAATCCGTATGAAAAAGAAGCGGTAATGATGGAAGGACCGCAATTTATAAGTAGAATGTACTGGGTTAATCGA
>CALEXY010000003.1 GCA_937924995.1 uncultured Candidatus Saccharibacteria bacterium | reverse complement strand
TAAATATCATTGAAAAGTGCATCTGGCTGATCGAGAAAATGATAAATTTCCTCAAGGTTGGCCGGGCGGTTTTCGCAGATAGCTAACAGCATCAGTCGTTGAGTTTCTGGAATATTTTCAAAATCATCGAGACTTGCGTCCCAAAGTTTTTGAAGTGAAATTTTTGAAAAATACTTCGTTAATGTTTTGTTCATATAATCCCCTCCTAAATGTAAAACACCAAAACGACATCTATATTATAGCATTTTTAAGCATAAAAGTCAATGATTAACAGAGGTGAAAAAAACAGAGTAGACTGGATCTACTCTGTTTTAAAGTGTTTTAATCGATTATCTATTCACCAATAATTTGGGTACCAGTTTTACCATTAATGGCGTTAATGGCGTTCTCTGGATTAGTGATAATGCAGGTGCGATTTTTGCCGCTCGAAACGAAGCTAATGCCGGCTTCGATCTTTGGTAGCATGCTACCAGCGGCAAATTCACCCTTCGCGATATACTTAAAGGCTTCATCGGCGGTGAGAGTCTTGAGATTTTCCTCATTGTCCTTTTTGAAGTTGATTTTGACATTTTCTACCGCGGTGAGAATCAAAAGTATGTCCGCATCAATGGTTTCGGCGAGTTTTTCGGCGGCGAAATCCTTATCGATGACAGCTTCAAGACCGACTAGGCGGCCGTATTCGTCGTAATAGACTGGGATACCGCCACCACCGCCAGCGACAATAATGGCGCCATTGCCGAGAGCAATCTCAACGAGCTCTGATTCAATAATCGAGAGTGGCATTGGTGAAGGGACCACCTTGCGCCAGCCACGACCAGCATCTTCCTTGACGGTGAAATGACGTTCTTTGCTAAGCTTTTTAGCTTCTTCTTCAGTGTAGAATGGGCCGATTGGTTTGCTCGGATTTTTGAAAGCCGGATCGTCCTTAGAAACTAGAACTTGGGTCACGATGGCGGCAATTGGTTTTTTGATGCCCTCTGATTCGAGCTGATTGCGCATGGCATTCTGTAGCCAATAGCCAATTTGACCTTGTGACATCGCTCCGGCCACGTCAATTGGCATGGTCGGGGTTTTTTCGGTATTAATGGCTTCTTCGTGTAGAATAATATTGCCGATTTGTGGGCCGTTGCCATGGACGATGACTAATTGGTGGCCAGCCGCCACGAGCTTAGTAAGCTCCTTGGCGGTCTGGTTGGCGACTTCGAGTTGATCTTTGGCGGTTGCTTTGCCATCACGGCTTAAGGCATTTCCACCGAGAGCGACGACTATTTTGGCCATGATTAAATCATCCCCATAACGAAGACGGCGACTAGGCTAATAATGGCGAAGATTACCATAAGTGGTGCCACGCGTTTAATCCAGGTTTTGTAAGATACACCAGATAAGGTGAGTCCGGCCATCAAGGAAGCGATGGTAGGGGCAAACATATTAAGTAAACCATTAGCATTAGCAAAAGCTACTACCATGGTTTCCTTATTGCTACCTACGAGCTCAGAAACTGGGGCGATAATTGGCATAGAGGCCGCAGCGAGACCAGAGGAAGATGGGATAATAAAGGAAAGTGGGAGGTAGAAAATGTAGGCTAAGACGCCGACGAGGCCGCCATTGAAATTAGCGAGACCTTTTTCACCCCAGTGAATAATGGTATCTTCGATACCACCAGCGCGCATCACGATGGCGACGCCAGCTGCCACGGCGATGATTACGGCAACACTCAAGAGGTCTTCTGATCCCTTAATGAAAGTGTCGGTGATGGAGATGTTTTTCTTACTAAACTCTTTGCGATAAATGAGGGCAATTATCACGGTCGAGATGAGGAAGAGGGTAGAAATTTCATTAAAGTACCAAGTTCCGAGGGCGCCATTGTGATTAACACCAAGAACGGTAGAAAGTATTGGAACTCCAGCGAAGAATTCATGTAAGACATCGAAGAAATCGATTTTAAAACCGCTCCAAGGGATGAGAGAGATAATCATAATCACGAAAGTGACAGCGAAAACCCCCATGATGAGTTGGCGTTTGAAATTATATTCCGGCACACTGTTGAGGTTAATTGGCTTAAAAGTGGAAGCGACAGAAGAATCATCAGTGTACTTACCAGCTTTGACCTTCTTGGCGTAATTCATGACGAAGAGAATAGCAAGAACGAGCATGACTACGAGGACGAGCATTTGAATCCAGAGAATGTTACCGAGTTGAACGTCAGCGGTTCTAGCGGCAATACCCGTAGAAAATGGATTGACCGTGGAGGCCAAAACACCGACTCCACCACCTAGTACAATCATCATTAAAGCAGTCATAGAATTATACCCAGCAGCCATCATGACTGGAATAATCAGGGCATAAAAGGCGACAGCTTCTTCTTGCATACCATAAGTGGTGCCACCAATAGCGAATAAGGTCATCAAGATTGGAATAAGGAAAATTTCTTTACCGTTCATTTTCTTGAGAAGACCACCGAGAGCAGCGTCGAGGGCACCAGTTTTCATGGTAATGCCGAGGAAACCACCGAGAATCAAGACAAAAATGATGACATCGAGGCGATCAGCCATACCTTTGATTGGTGCCATAAAGACATCCCAAAGCCCTTGGCGATGGTCGACAGTGGTGACTTCTCCGGTCTCTTCGTCTACGATACGTTCAACTTTGTCGATGCGCTGGTAGGTGCCGGCTTCGCGAATTTCCTGAGACGGATCATTCGGGTCTTTAATCATATTATATTTACCGGATGGAATAACCCAGGTGAGGGCTGCCATCAGGCCGATGATCGCAAACAAAACAGCAAAAGCCGATACCTTCTTGGTATGAGGGGTTTTTTGTTTTGGTTGTTTCTTCACCTTTTGAGGTTTTGCAACCATATATGTCCTTTCATATAAGTTTGGTTTATATGATTCAAGTATAGCACTTATGCTAAAAAAGAAGCAGGGGGTCTGCTTCTTTTTCATTGTGGAAAACTGAAATCAGTCTAGAGAGTTAAATCCATGACTGCTTCAATGGTATAAACTCGGTTTTCCGCTTGGTCAAAGACGACGCTGTTTGGACTGTAGAAGACTTCGTCAGAGACTTCCATGGCATCAAGGCCATATTGTTCGAGAATTTCTTTACCAATCTTAGTTTTCTTATCGTGGAAGGCTGGCAAACAGTGTAAGAAAATGGTGTTTTTCTTACGAGTAGCCTGCATCAGCTCACGATTAACTTGATAGGATTTAAGCAGATTAATGCGTTCTTCAAACTTGTCTTCTTCGCCCATGGAGACCCAAACATCGGTATAAATCGCATCAGCATCAGCGACGGCTTCGTAAGGATTTTCCACGATTTTGATGGTAGCGCCAGTTTGATACTTTTCAATCAAGGCATTACATTCATCAATCAGGGATTGTTCTGGAAAGAGTTCTCTAGGGGTACCGATGGAAAAATGAAGACCTAAGAGGGCCGAAGCAATCATTAAGGTATTGGCGACGTTATTGCGGCCATCACCCACGTAAGCGAGGTGGGTGCCACGTAGATGGCCCACGTGTTCCATAATAGTCAACATATCGGCGAGACCCTGGGTTGGATGGAATTTATCGGTTAGACCATTCCAAACTGGGATGCCAGCATATTTGGCGAGTTCTTCGACGGTTTCATGGGCGAAACCACGAAATTCAATACCGTCAAACATGCGACCAAGCACTAGAGCGGTGTCACGAACGGATTCTTTTTTGCCAAGCTGGATGTCGTCTTTGCCGAGATATTCGGCGTGCATACCCAGATCACGGGCGCCACTGACGAAAGCACAGCGAGTTCTGGTGGAAGCTTTTTCGAAAAGCAGGGCGATGGTTTTCCCCTCGTGGTTTTTGTTGGAAACGCCAGTGAGCTTATTATTTTTGAGTTGCTTGGCAGTTTCCAGCATGGTCTGAACTTCGCGTGGAGTGAAGTCTTTGAGGGTCAAAAATGAGCGACCTTTGAGATTTAACATTAGATTTCCTCCCTGAAAAGTGGCATAGACATACAACGCGGACCGCCACGACCACGACCAAGTTCGCTACCAGCTACTTCAATGACTTTGAGGCCAGCTTTGCGCAAGGCTTCATTAGTGACATAGTTACGATCGTAGGTAATGACGACGCCTGGGGCGATGGCGAGGGTATTGGAACCGTCATTCCACTGTTCACGAGCAGCAGCGATTGGGTCACCATTACCACATTGGATGAGTTGAACTTTTGGTACGCCAAGTGATTCGGCTAAGACATTAGTGAGATCGCGACGATGAGTAACTTCGTAACCAACATGGGTGTTGGACTTATCGAGAACGTAAATATCGAGCTCACCACCGGCGGTCATGATTTCTGGATGGACGGAGAATTTGTCGTAATCAATCATGGTGAAAACAGTATCAAGGTGCATGAAGGCACGCTTAGCAGGAATCTTAATGGCGAGGACGCGAGTAAATTCGGAGTCATGGAAGAGACGTGAAGCGATACGTTCAATAGCCTCAGCTTCGGTGCGTTCGGAAATACCGATGGCGACGGTGTGCTTATTTAAGACTAATTCATCACCACCTTCGACGGAGAAACGATTGTTGCGATTATACCAAACTGGAATGTTTTGGTTCGCAAAACGTGGATGATACCTCAAGATATACTGCATGAAGAGTGATTCGCGACGACGGGCTGGCCAGTGCATCTTGTTGACAGTGAGACCATTACCGATGGAAGCAGCTGGGTCACGGGTGAAATAAAGATTTGGCATTGGATCAAGATAGAATGGATAATCATTGACCATGAAATGATGAAGTTGCTTGTTGGTAGGTTCCATGTCTTCAACTTCGCTCTTTTTAACGCCGGCCATAACTTTGCGCACCATAGTGAGTGGGTCGAGAGTCTGAAGATAGTTGACGATAGCAAAGGTGGAAAAAGTTTCTTCCTGTTTAGAGGCACGAACCATCTCGACAATGAAGCGATCACGGACTTCTTCGTTGGCAAGGGCTTCGGCGGCGAGTTGATCAAGATAAAGTACCTCTACGCCGTTTTCACGTAAGACGTTAGCGAAGGCGTCATGTTCTTCTTGTGCGACCTTTAGGTATGGCACGTCGTCGAAAAGCATACGGCTCATATATTCGGGAGTGAGAGCCTCGAGTTCTTCGCCTGGACGGTGAAGCAGTACGGTTTTGAGGCGACCAATTTCCGAATTAACTTGGATTTGTGGTTCCATTAGATTCTCCGTTTAAAATTTCTATAAGCTGATTATAGCATAAGCAATTAAAATAAATCAGTCTTGATAAAAAATCAGACCCCGAAATGAGATCTGATTTTAAGAAGATTTTTATGGAATTAGTCAATTTTCTTAACTTGAAGTGCATCAAGTTCGACTGGCGTTTCGCGACCAAACATGGAAACCATGACACGGAGCTTACCCTTGCTGGAGTCGATTTCGGCGATGGTGCCTTCGAAGCCCTTGAATGGTCCATCGGTAATGGCGATAACTTCGTTAAGTGCGTAGTTGACGGAATATTTTGGATCCTCTACGCCCATACGCTTCTTGATTTTGTTAATTTCCTTTTCGGAAACTGGGGTTGGCTGAGTGCCGGTACCGACGAAGCCGGTAACGCCTGGGGTGTTGCGGATGATATACCAAGTTTCATCAGAGAGATGCATTTGAACGAGGACGTAACCCTGGAAGATTTTGCGGTCAACGATTTTACGTTTACCATTCTTGATTTCGATTTGTTTTTCTTTTGGCACGATAGCATCGAGGATTTTACCTTCGAATTCAGGGCTATCGAGACGTTGTTTGATGGATTCGGCGACCTTATCTTCGTAGCCACTGTAGGTGCTTACGGTGTACCATTGGAGGGTGTCGTCATAACGGTTTACTGCCATGTGATTTCCTTTTTCTCTTTCCTATTTCAATAAGTTATTAAACAATAATGTGAATAATGCGTCAAGTACCATAATCAGCGCGGCGAAGATGACGGTGTATAAAATAACAGCGAAGACAAGCTTCCAGGTCATTTTACGATTTGGCCAACGCACTTGCTTGAGTTCCTGCCAAGATTCGGCAAGGTAGCGGAAGAAAGCGCGAATCGGAGTGGTGATGAAGAGTAAGAAACGAATAAGTGGATTCTTGGATTTTTCACCGGAAGCTTTTTTGACCTTTTTGGCGGCCAGTTTTTCGGCTTTTTTCTCTAATTTGGCAAGTTTCTTTGCATTTTTAAGGGACTTTTTGTCATAGGTTTCTGATTCTACGATATCCGCGCGGATTTCGGCGTTGTCTTGAATCGGTTTTTTAGGTTCTGGATTTTTGCCAGAAGCTTTGGTTTCTTCTGAATTTTTTGATCCAGATTGACCGGCTTTAATGCGGGTGATGTGCGCCATATACTCCTTCCATAAAAAATAGTCTGATAATCAGACTGTCAAGTAGATTGTAGCATGTAAAGGGGTTTTTGTAAATGTCTTAGAATAAAAAGACCCCCGAAATTCGGGGGCGAAAAATTGTGTTGCGTTTTTTCTAGGTAGCTAGGCTTTTTCGGTGGTGATGCGATGAACGAAATTAAAATCTTCGCCACTTGTAGTAGTGACAACGTAGACATCGCCTTTACTAATGGCATCTCTCAGATCAGCAGGGACACTATATTCGTTAAAAAGTTCACGAATTTCTGCCCTAGTGAGGTGCCGAAGTGATTTGACACTAAACTGAAAAGTGCGAAATTTAATGTGATCATTACGATAGTGCCTGGCATGTTGCTTGGCGCATCTTGGCATTACGCTGGTAATGCGGTCAACAGAAATGGTAGCATGAATCTCTTTGGGGACTTCGAGTTCTGGCGCATTTTGATCTTGATACCAGGACCTTAGTGTTTGATTAAAATCAGTTAGAGCCTGAAAGGACGTGTACTCTTTCCACTCGGTGCCGGTTTTTGAAGTTTCAAGCATATCCGACCAACAGAAGCGTAGACTGAAAAGATTGTAGGATTCGTCTAAAACGTGTAAAACTTCCTTGAAACTGGCTTCGTTCTCTAATTTGCGTTTGTCTAAGAAACCTTCCATGGTTACCCCTCCTTTTACAACACAATTTTCCTATTAAGGTACTAAATTGTTTATATTAAAGCATGAAAAGATAGTTTTGGCAACTTTGTTACTAATTTTTAGGTGGAAAATAAAGTCTCTGGTCCTTAATTTCTTCCGGGAGGTAGCTTTTTTGATGATGGAAATTAGCTTCCCACTTATAGTCTTTACCGTAGCCAAGATTTTTCATGAGTTTGGTCTCTGGATTTCTGATTTCGAGCGGAATTGGTAGATGACTAGTATTTTTAGCAAGTGCCTTGGCGCGATCCCAGGCGTCATAACTAGAGCGATCTTTTTTAGATTTGGCGAGAGCGATGGCGACGTGGGATAAGATAATTCCTCCTTCCGGCATACCAACTTTTTCGATGGCAGAAAAGGCGGATTCGGCAAGAGTGAGGGCGCCATTGCCAGCGAGGCCGATATCTTCGGAAGCAAAAATCACCATACGACGAGCAATAAATTTAGGATCTTCCCCACCTTCAAGCATGCGTGCGAGATAGTAGAGTGTAGCGTCGACATCGCTACCGCGCATAGATTTAATAAAGGCAGAGATGGTGTCATAGTGGCGATCGCCGGATTTATCGAAATAGTTGACCTTGTTATTGAGAGTTTTGGTGACAAAATCGAGAGTAAGCTTGTTTTTGAGTGAAAGACAGAGCTCGAGGTCGCCTAGTGCGGAACGGGCGTCGCCGTGACTGAGGTGGGCGAGAAACTCGATGACTTCGGGATCGATTTTAGCCTTAGGGTATTCTTTTGTGACGGCTCTTTGTAAAATTTCTTTGATATCTTTATCTTGAAGAGTGGAAAGAATGACTACGCGACTTCTGGAAATTAGTGCGGGGATGACTTCGAAGCTGGGATTTTCCGTGGTGGCGCCGATCAGGGTGATGAGACCGGATTCGACATGAGGCAAAAAAGCATCCTGTTGGGCTTTATTGAAACGGTGAATTTCGTCGATAAAAAGTAGGGTGCGGACTTTAAGATTCCAGTTTTGTTTGGCCCGTTCGACTACTTGCTCGACATCGGATTTGTGAGCGGTGACGGCGGAAAGTTCGATGAAATCAGCGTCGAGTTCTTTGGCGATAATGCGAGCCAGGGTGGTTTTACCGGTGCCGGGAGGGCCCCAGAAAATAAGATTGGTCGGTTCCTTAGATTTGATTAATTCCGTAAGAATTTTGCCTTTGCCGATAATATTTTTTTGCCCAAAAACCTCGTCGAGACTTTGAGGTCGCATACGTTCGGCGAGAGGCTTTCTCAAATCGTTAAATTCCATAGTTCTAGTTTAACACAGAGAGAAAAAATGGTATAATAAGAAAAAATAAAGGAGAAATATGGCTGATTTTAACAAAATCTTGACCCCAGGTGACTACGAAAATGGTGAACTTAATGTCGTCATCGAGATTCCTACTGGCTCAAATCACAAAATTGAATGGGACCGCAAAAATGCTTGCTTTATGCTTGACCGTGTCGAACCAATGGCATTTGCAAAGCCTTGTAATTATGGTTTTATTCCTCAAACTCTCGATGAGGATGGTGATGAACTCGATGTTTTAATGATTACTGATCAGCCTCTAACCACTGGTATTTACATGAAGGCTCGTATTCTTGGTGTAATGAAGTTTGTTGACTCTGATGAAGTTGACGATAAGATTATCTGTGTGCCTGAAGATGATCGCAATAACGGCGATAAGTACCAAACTTTGGAAGATTTGCCAAAGCAATTGATCCGCCAAATCGAATTCCACTTCAATCATTACAAAGATTTGAAGAAGCCTGGTACTACCGAAGTGAAAGGTTTCTTCGGCGCAGCAGAAGCTAAAGAAGTTGTAAAAGAAGCAATTGCTCGCTGGAACGCTCAAGCTTAATTAGTTAAAAAATAAAATAAATCCTTCCGGGGATTTATTTTTTATTGCGTTCTATTTTTAAATAGGTTTATAAAAAATAACAAACTTAGCTACTTAGGAAATTTTATGGTAATTATTGGGCTGGACTTAACGTTCGTTGATGATGCGCTCTTCGAGATTTCGACCAAGAGGAGTGAGTTTAGTCGGATTAAAATTTTGATTAAGTGAAATGACGATATATTTACGGTCTTGATATTTTGGCAGGTCTTTAAATTCGAGGATGGAAGCTTCACTGAAATATGGGAGAGTGTTTGCGGCGGTTTCGGTTTTTAATTTGGCGGAAGCGTAATCGAAGATTGTGGCTTTATTAATGCCGGAAATAAGAGCAAAATGATCACCGGTGATGAGAAAATGCGCGAAGAATTTATCCCAGTTTTCAGACTTAAGATTTTCGGAACTATAAATAAATTTAATAAGTTTTAGGTAGTCAGTCGCGGTGAGGGTGATGTTGTTTCCAGAAATTTTGAGATGCTCTAGGTCCATTTTAGCGAGAAGATTATTGAGTACAACATCGGAAAGTTCAGCGCGGAGAGCATCCTTGCAATTGGTATTTTCGGAAGTGAAAAGTTCATTTATACAATCTTGACGAGAGAGTGCGGTTTGATTTTTGAGATTAATTTGGTCGTCGGAATGAAAACTTCCGTCACTGAGGCGACGATAATTTTCGTAGGCGACCAGGAGACTAACGAGATTTGGGTCAGTGAAGGTTTTAGTGTCATTAAAGCGACCAACGATATCGGAGTTATTAAGGTCATAAATTAATACTGATGATTCTTCAGTAATCCCCTGTTCGCGACGCCAATCATCGATGAGATATTGTAAATCGATACGGTGCGGTGCGCGTTTTTCGGTAACCTTAGCAATTTCCGGTTTTTTATTTTCAACTTTTTCGGCAGTGTTTGAAAGAAGTTTAAGCAAAGAAACTACGCCAAAAGCGATGGCAAATACGCCAATAATAGTACCGAGTACGATAAAGAAAATTTTGAGAAAACTAGGTTTACTATTTTTGGTTAATTCTTCGAGATTAATATCGTCTTGCATCTTAAAAATATTTTATCATATTTAGCATATGCGGTATAATATTAAGCATATGAGCTTTTTGAAAGGACTTTTTAAAAAAGAAGAAGCGAAAGCAAATTCTTTGGTAAATGTGAAATCACCGAGTGGGAGTTTGGTTTTTGAATTTAGTCTGAAAAATGGTAGTCCGAGCTATCGGGTGCTAAAAAATCAAGAAGTTTTACTGAGTAATTCCAGATTAGGTTTCGAAATTTATAACGAAAAACCGATTGCGGAAAATTTGGGGGTGGTGAGGATTTTGCCAAAATTTAAGGATGAAACTTGGCAAAGTGTAGTGGGGGAAACTTTGGATATTGTGAATAAATATAACGAGACGACTTTTTATCTGGCGGAGCGCGAAAAAGACGGACGTATCTTTACTTTAAGAGTGCGAGTCTTTGATGAGGGGGTGGCGTTTCGTTATGAGTTCCCACCCCAACCCGGTTTTCAGCGGATGATTATTACGAATGAACTAACGGAATTTAATCTAGATATCCATGCGAAAAGTTGGTCGATGCCAGCGTTTACTTTGGCGAGATCGGAAGCCGATTATGAAGAGCGGACGATTTTTAATTTAACTGGTTCGAGGCAGACACCATTTACCGCAGAACTTCCGAGTGGTAAGATTCTGTCAATTCACGAAGCAGCGCTGATTAATTATGGTTCGATGACTTTGGGGCTGAATAAAATCGGTCGACTGGAGGCGAATATTACACCACTCTCAGACGGCATGAAGGCTTATTTGACGCTACCTTTTGAAACGCCATGGCGGGTAGTAATGGTGGCGGATACTGCAGTGCAACTGACGAAAAATAAGATGATTTTAAGCTTAAATCAAAGCCCAAGAATGAATTTTGATTGGGTGGAACCGATTAAATTTCTGGGAATTTGGTGGGCGATGCTGATTGGGATTTGGAGTTTTACGGCTTCTGAACGACAAGGTGCGACGACGGAGCATGCTTTAGAATATCTTGATTGGTGTGAAAAATTAGGTATCTCGGGACTCTTGATTGAGGGGTGGTCGGATCAAAATTTGGCAAAGAAGCTAGATAAAAAGAAAATTTTGGAGCGTGCTAAGCAAAAAAATATTGAGATTGTAGCACAATGTGAAACTGCGAGTCAGATTGATAATTATGAAAAGAATCTGGTTAAGCAATTTGACGAGTTGGAAGCACAAGGGGTGCATTATTTGAAATTGGATTATTCAGGTCCGAAGATGTTGATTAAGGGCCGTGAAGAATTTCATCAGTCACAGGCGGGGGTGTTGCATTTTAGTAACGTTTTGAAGCTAGCGGCACAGAAAAAAATGATGCTAAATGTTCACGAATCGATTAAGGGTACCGGTCTCGAGCGAACTTATCCGAACTTGCTCTGCACAGAGGGGGCAAAGGGACAGGAATATGAAGGTGGTGGTTTGAATTCGAAACACGCGGTGATTCTACCTTTCACGAGAATGCTCGCCGGTGGCTTTGACTTTACGCCAGGAATTTTTGATTTAAATAATCCAGCGAAAAAAGTTTATTCTACCCTAGCGCGACAGTTAGCTTACTATGTTGTATTTCATTCTGGGATGCAGATGTTAGCCGACCGCCCAGAATCTTATGAAAAAAATCGGGATGCGCTGTCATTTATCCAAAAAGTACCAGTGAATTTTGAAATTGAAGTGCCACTGCTCGGGAAAATCGGAGAGTATTATGCGGTAGCCAGGCGCGGGCGAGGAGAGACGGACTGGTATATTGGTGGTATTGTCGATGATATGGCGCGTACGATGAAAATTAAGTTAAGTTTCTTGGAAAAAGACGTAAAATATAATGCTTTTATATTCCGTGATGGTGACATAGCGGATTTTCGTACGAACCCGACGGATCTTAAAATCGAGCGCCTAGTAGTGGACGCAGAAGATGAACTGGAAATTCCGGTGGTGGGAATGGGCGGATTTGCGGTACGATTAATAAAGGCCTAAAAAACAGGGGTAACCTGGAGATAGACTCCAGGTTTTTTGATAAAAATAATAGATATAGTGTAGAGATGGTCTCTACGTTAGATTAATTTTGTGGTGATAATTAGATGCTCGGTGTTAAATTAATTCAGCGGTGAGAATTAGACGTTCAGTGTAATCGTGGCCGGAGATTTTTTCACCATGACAGGTCATAATGGTGATGGTTGGAATAGATTTTCTAGTTAGAAGTTTCGACATATCAATGTCGGATTTTAGCTGGATTTTACGAGTTTTAATTTGGTAAGTTTGGTCGCCAAAACGAAAAGTATCGCCGACCTTTAATTTATCCAAATTCTGAAAAATTGTAGTGGAGTGGCCGATAATAAAATCGTGATTTTGATTAGCGTGATAGACTCCAGCGATGCGTTCTGGCGAAGTAAGGGTATTCTCATCACTAATTTCGAGTGAGCGAATCGGTGAAGTGAGGCCGATTTTAGGGATTTCGAGAACTAGGTTAGTGTTAGCTTCTACGGTTTGTGGCTGAAAAGCTAAAAAGGTAAAAATCAGAAAGAAGCATAGGTACAATGCGCCAAAAACACCAAAAACTGATGATTTCTTGATTTTCATAATGCTCCCGTTTATAAGTTTATTTTAGCAAAAGCTTATGCTTAAAACAAGAGATTGGGGGTGGTTTTATGCTAAGAAAAATATTTAAAACGATGAAGCAAAGTGTGCTTTATTTAAGAAAAAAAACAGGGGTAATTTTCCCTGTTTTTGTAAAAAATTAAATAGAATCGTAGGGTTCGCGGATTGGGAAAGAAATGGAAGTGCCGAAACCGAGACGGGATTTAATTTTGGCGCCGAGGGCGGAATATTGTTCACTACTATCAACGGTCATCACGACGCTGTCATCGGTAATTACTAGATGATATTTGGCTGGGGTGATATCGATGCTTTGGGCGGAAGTGGCGTTCATGGAGATTAGAATATTCCCCTTAGTCGGATTTTTGAGACGTGAATTGAGGTAGCCGACGATGAATTTGATGATATCAGTATAGTTTTCAACTTGGTGACGACGGCGAATGACATCGAGGTCAAGATTTACGCCAATTTTTTCAAGTTTGATAAGATATTCACGGTAAATTGGGTCGATGATGTCCGAAAGATACATGAATTTGCGATCAAAAACACTGGTGTGAACCTTGGTGGCATCAAGAAATTTAGAGATAGATTGCCCTTGCATAAACATATTATATCATAGACCTGGATTATGTTTTTTAAGCATTTCACGGTGTGCGCGGTAATTTGGATCATGGCTTTCGACTTCCTGCCAAAAAGCTTTGGAGTGGTCGGGATGATTGATGTGGGCGAGTTCGTGAATGATTAAATAATCACGTAGAACTTCGGGTACACGCATTAAGCCAATATTCATAGAAATGGTGAACTCGTAGCCGCCGAACAGGGATTTTTTACGACGAGTGCAGGAGCCCCAGCGTGTGGACTGATGCTTTAAAGTTACTTTGTCATAATGATAGCCATAAAGTTTCGCTAGATATTCGAGACGGTAAGGTAAGTATTCTTTGGCCTGCTTCATCAGTAGCTTTTTTTGCGCATCACGGGCACGTTGAGTGGCGGGGTCGGCAAGATTGAGGCCACGTAAGCGTTCTCGCATGGAATCGAGGCTTTTATGGATTTGACGATCTGTGACATAGGATGGAACCGACATTTGGAGTCGTCCAGAAGTGGAACGTGAAAAAGAAATGTTTTTGGCTAAGGCGTTGCGGCGAACGATAATTTCACCAAATTCAGAATCGGCGAGAATCATTTTGAAGTTGAGCTAAGACGTGAGAAAGCTGGGTCTCAAAGGTGTGTTTACCAGAGAGAATAATTGGTTTTTCAATCTCGGCTGGAGCTTCCATAAGACGGATGCGGCGGTCGTATTCTTCCTTGGCGCGCGCAATTGAGCGAAGTTTAAGCTTTAAGCGCAGCTTGATGGTGTTAATATCGGTCTGAATCCAAACCAGAGTCGGCGCATAACCAGATAGCTTCAATAATTTACGTACGGAGTTGCGTTCGTCTTCGGTATCGAGGCCACCTTCAATCACAATGTTTTGACCAGTTTTAGCAATCGCCTCGAGGACGACGTGAATTTGTTTCTCTGTGAAGTCCGCTTCTTCACGCAAGGCTCGAAGATCGTAGTAAGGAGCTTTGAAACGTTGTGAGAATTTTTCACAAAATGTAGTTTTTCCACTACATGGTGCACCGAATACCAGGATAGCTCGAGGTCTTGTTTTCTTTTTACCTTCCATATTGGAGATATTATATCATGGAAGTAATTAGGTGAACAAATAATTTAAAATTTAAAGCTGTTCTAGAAGTTTTGAATTTTTGGCAAGGCGTTTTAACTCGGAATCGAAGGGGTGGTAGTAGGGTTTAGTGAGCACTGAGGAGTTGGCGAGGAGAATTTGCGACGGAAAATAAAATAACCAACAAATAAAATTAGCGGGTTGATAAAGAAAAATCGGGAGAAATTGCATGCGTGAGAAAAAAGAGATTAGGACGGTGAGGTCGCAGGCGATAAAAAGCATAAAACCAATAAAATTACAGATAGCGGCACGACGAAAGCGGGGAGTTTTGCGCTTTAACCACTGGACGGCCAGACCGAGGTTAAGAATGAGTGAGCTGCCATAGGCGAAGCCGGCGGCATAAATTGTTGGAATTTGATAAAAATGGGTGAAGATAAATAATAAAATAATAAAAAAGCTCCAAGCGATAAAGAATTTGGGGCTGATATCGGCGTAGCGTGAGGTATGAAAATATTGGGCAAAACAGAATAAAATAATGCCAAATGGTGAGATATTATCGATAGCTAGTACGACATCGGCGGCGAAGGTAAAAAGAAGTGCCGCTCTCAAGAGATAGTCTCTCGGCGCGAAAAAGCTGGTGTAGATTAGACAGGTGAGGATGGTGGAAACCTTGACGAAAGTAGCAATGGTGAGGAGAAAATTTGGGATGAGGCGACTGCCAAAAATTAAATTCAAAATTCCGACGAGGAAGAAATAGGCGAACATGATCGACCAGAGCGTCAGCCAAAAATTGAGATTAGTGAGAAGTTTGAACCAGAAATTTTGAATCTGAGTTTTCATGATTGGTTAAATTAAGTATAACCGATTTGAGATAAAAGTTTAAGTGCTGGAGAAAGATAATCGATTTAGAGATTTAAGTGCTAGAGAAATATGTTATAATAAAAAAGCCTAGGGGCGTAGTACAACGGTTAGTATAGCGGTCTCCAAAACCGTAGATCATGGTTCGATTCCGTGCGCCCCTGCCAGATTAGCTCAATGGAGCTATTTTTTATGGTGAAAATTTGGCACAGAAAAAATCTCCCATAAGGAGAGGGAGATTTTAGCGCTTCTTCTCTTTCACTTCGTTACGGCCAAGGTTTTTCTTGGTTTCAGTGAAAACGACGTGCTTGCGAAGAATTGGATCGTATTTCTTCAAGCTAAGCTTGTCTGGGGTGTTCATGGTGTTCTTCTTGGTATAGTATGCACGGATACCAGATTCCTCTGAAACGAGACCGACGAGCTTGCGTTTGGTATTACTCTTTTTTGACATGATTGGGACTATTTTACCATAAGATATGAAATCTGTAAATAAATGCACTAAAAATCGGGATAGATTTCGTCAAATTCAATATAAGTATCGGTTTTCTGTTCGATAATTTCTTCGACAGCCTGAATATTGGCTTCGTGGGGTTCCAAAGCCTTAAAAGGCATAAACTGGGCGGCCCGGGCAGTGCGAGACATTGGTGGATGATGCGGTAAGCGCGGCGGATGAAGATTATAGAGATCTCGATATGGGTCTGACGAAATAATTTCTCGAGTGCAGACCTCTTTTTTCTCATGGTTTTCCCTCTGTTTATGGATTTTTGGTGAATTAGGCACGGTGACCTCCAATCTGTTGATTCCGTTCGCGCATGGTGGAACCTTCGAGGTAGCTAGTGCCGCGCAGGATGGCGTTTTTGCCGTATTTTTGCTTGATTAACAGGGTGGCTTGCTCGAGATTTTGATTACGAGAAGCCCGTTCGCTGATTTTTTGATTCTCGAAAAGATCTAATTGGGTGGTAATTAGATCGATGGACTTAAGGTGTCCGAGCGTGAGACTTAGTTTTTTGACGGGACGGGTGGGGTCGAGAATTTGCGCTAGAAGTTGCAAAAAATATTCAATAATCAGATTACTCTCATCGGTGTAGGAAAAAGACTTGGAACCGTGAGCGAAAGGTCTAATAGAGGTAGAATCGGCTTTTTTATCATAAGAAAGATGCAGGGTGAGGTTATTAGTCAGTAATTGTTTTTCATGAAGTTCATGGCAGAGTTTGTCGGCCATTTCGACGAGGATGTTGCGGAGTTTTTCGGAATAAAGGCCGGTGGCGAGTACTTGGCCGGAACTAATACTGTGATCTTTGCGGTGATAAGATTTAATATCGGCAATAGTGGTGGGTTCGATTCCCCAAGCGTGGTCGATAATTAGTTCAGCATTGACGCCGAATTTACGATAAAGTTTTTCAGAAGCGGTGAGGCTAAAACGGGCGAGATCACCCATGGTGTAAATCCCGAAATTTTGCAGGGATTTACTAATGCCAGGGCCAATCCGCCAAAAATCAGTGAGCGGCTGGTGTCGCCAGAGTAATTTACGATAGGAGGACTCATCGAGAGTCGCGATACGCACCCCGTCAAGGTCGGCCGTTTGGTGTTTGGCAAGAATATCCATGGCAATTTTGGCCAGATAAAGATTACTACCGAGCCCAGCGGTGGCGGTAATCCCGGTATGGCCCAGAACGTCCTTAATGATAGTGCGCGCGAGCTGTTCGGCATCCATTTCGTAGGCGCGGAGATAACTGGTAATATCAAGAAAGGCTTCATCGACAGAGTAAACATGGATATCCTCGGTAGCGACATAGGCGGCGTAAATGGCAAAAATTTCGGAGCTAACCTGAAGGTAATCAGCCATGGCAGGTTCGGCAATAATAAAGCTACCACGAGGGACTTTTTCATAAACTTCAAAAAGTCGAGCGCGACCAGATACGCCGAGGGCTTTTAGAGCTGGCGAGACGGCGAGACAGATAGTTTTTTCGGTGCGTGATTCATCGGCAACCACGAGACGAGCGGTCAAGGGGTCGAGCCCACGCTTCACGCATTCCACGGAAGCGTAAAAAGATTTGAGGTCGATGGCTAGGTAGGTTCGCTCGGAATGAATTTGCGTCATATTATTTATTATATAAAAAGGCCAGAAAAAAGGGCCCCATAACGGGACCCAATTTTGACATTTGTGGGGGTTAAGGTACGTGTAAAATTAAGTTAAGTTGAAATTTCGGCTGTGGTTTCCGAGAATGGTATGGAATCTTTAAGCTTAGCTTTTCTTTCCTTTAAGAAGGCCTTGATGAACGGAAGGATATGCATTTTAAGTAATTTAAAATGTAGGCTATGTTCCGAATCTGTCCATTGATCAGCGTTCTTACAAAAGAGTCGTTCGGCTATTTCATACTCGTCCTCTGTCAGGAATTTTTGCTCTAAGGCTAACTTGAGACCATAACGGCTAAAATATTCCCGATTGAGAGCAACTCTTTGACCACGATCAAAATCCCGCTTAAAGTTAAAAAGGCGGGCGATAAGGGCGGCCTGTTGCTTGAAATCCTTATTGCCGAGCTTTTTTAAGCCAGATTGGCTGAACGGTCCGAGTGTAATCTTGGTATGAAGGTTACGAATCGTGCAGCCAGTATGGCTACGGATACGGTTGCTAAAGCTAATCAGATCCTTATCAGGGTGATATACTAAGTCGACAACCTCCCATTCTTTAATTGCCTCTTCGTAGGTATTAGCTACGGATGAAGCGATGAGACAGCGCTGATATTCCGCAAAAGCCTCATCAAACGGCATCTTCTTAATACGATGGATAAACATTAATTACATCACCTCCTTCATCGGACTTTTGTAATACTGGTGAACGAAATCAGACAGGTTTTTGAATTCGTAAGTCTTAGATACTGATTCAAAGGCGGGCGTTAACTCTATAAAATTGGTAATCATGTAGAGTTGCTCGTCAAAATCAGGTGTTTGAAATACTTCTTTTGGTAGTACCTGTACAATAGAATCAAGTGGTGGCAGTTGATAATGCTCATCTTCTCGCATAGCGCGCAAAGCTTTATTGATCATCTCGTGTACTTCACTTGATCGAATTTCGAGTGCCCGGGCAATTTGATTAATTTTCCAGGGTTCATGAATGTCGATACCAAAAAATAGATCAAGACAATTGAAAAAATCTTCTGGGAAGCGTTTTAAAACTTCCATGACGCGATTGACTTCACGGTCAGAAAGCACGACAAAGTTTTCGTAAGCTTGATTGCTACTAAACAGGGCGTCTTTGCTGCAGATTAGCTGGCTGGCTTCTGATAAATCATGATAAACCATCTGATAGAGCTTATGCACCGCAAAGGTGTCTTGAGTATTAGCTGGAGTGAGGCCTTTACGAATGTATCCCTCATCTAGCAAGACCTGCCAGAAACTGCGACGCCATTTAGCATGTTTTTTGCTAGGAGAAAGTTCATTATAGAAAACTTCTCTAGCCTGTAAAACTAAGACTTCACCAGGTATTTTGGCTTCTTCGTGTGCTCGAATTACGTGATTTAAAAGACAATTTTCGTAATTCACGTCAGTAATGCCATATTCACAGCCAGGCTGATTACGAGACTGACATTCGTCAGCCCAGTGAATAGTATAGAAGCCAAGCTCTGGTAAAAGATCCGCTAAGTTATTCTGATTTACTTCTTTACAAAAAGTTAACATAAAAATCCCCTCCATTTTTAAGTTTTCAGTTACCCACAAATTGTCAAAAAACGATTTAATTCAGAGAAACAAAAAATGAACTAAATCTATATAATTCTACCATAAAAAGTATAAAATGTCAAAAAAGGTATGGACAAATAATATGAGTTATGTTATTATAGCGTCAGCGCTAGACGAGCTCTTTTATAAACAGGAATGGGAACTTAACTAAGCTAATGACGCCTCGCAAGCTGAATTAGCCAAATACTTATTTTAGCGTCAAACACACACTTTGGAGAAGAAGTATTGCACTTCGGTCTGAAAGGATAATCGAAACGCTAGTAGGCGGAAGTCTGTGTGAACTCACAAATTTTCGTTGAGAGATTAAGTAGATTTTTCCGAGATGAGATGGTCGTTGACCGAGTGCTTTGAGCTACGTAGCGCAAAAACATATGATACTAGCCTTTCAAAAAGTACATACAACACAATTGGTTTCTGAGTTTTTGTCTAAAAGTAACCTGTTTCCATTCCCTGTTTGCTCTACTATCCGTACGAGAAGTACGGAGTCGACCGCCCACTTAGTGGCGGAACGCAATTTCCCTTAGGGCGTGATTACGCCCACCCTCCCGACTAGTTCGGGAGTTTTTTATTGATAAAAACTATGAGATAAAAATAAAAATCCACAGATATTATTTTAGATAAAAATGCTTGAGGATGTAAAAATAACAGGGGTGTGATAGAATGAAACTAGATAGTTAGCTTTGGTTAAGGTACATTGAAAATTAGTGCTTAGATTTATCTCATTGGGGGGTGAAAAAATGAAAGATAATGATAAAAATAAGAGAAAAGAGTTGGTGGCGAAGCAGAAGTTCCATGAGGATATGGTGTTGGGTTCGAAATTCATTCAGAATTGGTATCTGTTCCCGACTGTCCCCGCGGATGGTGTGGAGTATGCGTATGATGAATTTTTAAGGAGCGTTGCCTTGTTTTTAAATAGAAGAGTTGGAGCGTTAGAAATTCAGGATTTAGGAATTTCCCTATTTGGCGCATCGCGTTACCCATGTTTTGACAATATCTTAGAACTTGGGCAGCCAGGCTTCTATGGAGTAATTAATAGCGTGGCGCGAATCGAGAAACTCACTGAGGAAGAAAACAAAGCTTTTGTGGGTAAAATACGGAAACAGCATCATATCTACAAAGTAAAGAAATCGGAGTTGATCTATAAGATCGCGGCAGCTAGTGGTGAATTTTATGTAAGTTTGAGTACCGTATATTCATCATTTGCTCTGTTATTAAATAGTAAAACTGAGCAAAATAGGAAAGTCAATTCAGTCTTAGATGACCATAATTTAAATCGTATGATACTAGATCGAGAGATTTTCTCGGCGCTGAATTTCATGGACGATTTTGGTGGCGCGATGGGGTATTCTGGGATAGGTGAAGATGATTTTTTTGAGGACGACGAGAAATTCGAGAGGACCGATGGTGAAGCGAAAAATAAACCAGGTAATTCGAGTAGACCTAATATTGGCGGCCAAACGTCGACGACATTGGAGATGGATGACTCGAAAAAGAAAGATATTGGTTCAGATGGCTCTAAGAAAAATGATAAGCCAAAAGGCAAACCTAAGGATGGTAAAAAGCGAAAAAAGAAACCATAATCTAAGCATTAATGAGAATCCCAGCTTCAACGGCTGGGATTTTTTCATTAAATGTGGTATAATATAAAGGTTAAGTTTTAAAGTACATTTAGTTTTAGTCGATGACACACGACAGAAAGGTGGGGATAGTATGTCGAAAAGACGCGAACGTGAGAAGGCTCAAGAACTTCGTGCTGCAGCAAATTTGCGAATTCGCCGGGATTATTCCCTGGTGAGTCGATGGAGTTTCGAATTTATGGAACCTCATACGGCGATAGATCAGTTTGCCTTGCTTAAGATGTTCAATGCATTTTACTACGGACATCTGCCGAAATTCGATTTTGAGGAAGAAATTCGCTTGCGCGGAATAAAATCCGATGATGTAAGAATTCGCTTGCGTGGAATAGATTCCGATGATGCAAGGAGGCCGAGTGAAATCTTGAATATTCAGTCGATTGAGAAGCTTGATTTGCCGCTTATGAGTAAAGAGGAGCTGCTGAATATTTTCCGGCCTGAAAACTGGAAGGAGATGCAAGAAACTATCGGTGATAGCGAGATTTACTTGGTAACCTCGAAAATGGATAAGTATTATCTAATTTCTACGGATGCCAAGCCGATTTTCAAAGATCGGCTGGATCAAATACATCACGGCGCCACACTCGCCACTTTAGACGAGTAAATATATATATTGGCGTAAACGTTGTGGGTGTAGAGCAGCTTGGGTAGGTGACCTGTCTGGCGCTAGATAGAGCGACCGGGGTGACCCGTATCTAGTGTCAGCGAGTCATCGTCTAAGTTTTTCTACGAAGAGTTCCTAAAGGATGAGGAGCTCTTTTTTATTTTCAATTTGGCACTAAAAAGCCCCTAGATAGGGGCTAGATTTTAGTTAGATACGGCTGGATTTTTTTGAGCGCGGACTTCAGATGACGATCGGTCTGGGTGAGAAGCAAACCTTCATGGACTGCAGTTTCACGTAGATTGTGAATGTTATCACCTTGTAAACCGAAGCTGAAATTAACGATGCGATATTCTCGCTTGGTTAACTCACGCTGTAAAACCCGCTGAATGTTTTCGAGGTGCTTGAGTTCTTTCTGGCTTCTTTCGAGATCGATACAGATATCTTCCTCGTAGAGCTGATTCCAGTCGTGGACGGTGAGAATTTTGGCGCGATCAGTGAGCTGATAATTATGAGCCTTTTTGGTGATTCTGGGGTCACGATATTCCAAAATCAAAGGTTCATAGTCGTCACCGTAAACCGTGCGATAGAGATAATACATGCCGATGATTCTGGAATCGATGTTTCGGCAAATCAAATGATTGTATTCAAAAATTTCCATACAAACCTTGAGCGAATGCGGAATGCTGCGAATAACTCCTGGATGATACTGCTCCATATAATAGAGATAGCGGCAATCCCAGATCAAATGCTCTACGGTTTCATAATTACGTTCGACATAATTTTTGACATTACCATCGATGAGATGGTTGTAGCCGAGTTGACTTAGGCTGTCGACTTTCCAAGCTTTACTAACTTCATTTTTCATTGTCCCCTCCTAAAAAATGTGATGTGAATTAAAGGTGCGATACGGCGAGGCCGATTACATAATTATAAACTAAATGATGAGTTTGTCAATGTTTTAGATTGACAAAATAGGTTAAATATTATAGAATAACAGAGTAGTCAGTCGTAACTGGATAGGTACTTTAATTTTCTAAGACGTTACGATTTTTCTGTTTTATGGAGGTGGAATATGCATAATGAGGGGTTAAGCAGTGTAATGCCGTTTACAAACCGAAAATTGGTCGACAAGGTGATTCGCGATGAGGCGATTATCTATGATGTTTGGCGTTTGGTGGTGCCGAATGGCGACGGAACATCGCAACTGCTGGAAAAAGCCATTGATAAGATGGCGGGATTAAAGTTTCAAAAAACGGAAACGGCCATTTTTCTGCCAGGAGTGATGTTAGAGGGATTCCCCTTAAAGAATTTGGAAGAAAAACAGGATAATTCCGTGGAAAACTCTAATGTAATGGTGGAACTCGAATTTTTAATGCGGATTGATATTTCAGAAAATGCCAAGAAATATATCTTGAATCGATTTTTCGATAGAGAGATGCGAGATCGGTATATGCAGGGTCAGGTTTATCTAGGTTTAACGAAGAATAGTAGGATGATGCTGTTGTTTGACGGGATGATGCATCCTGAATTTGCGGAGGCTGTGGACGACACGGTTGATATCGACTGGGAAGAATTGAAGTAACGCATAGAAAAAGAAAAACCCCTCGTAATGAGGGGTTTCTTTTTTTGGAACCAATTTTTTCAAATTAAATCGTGTAGATAATTTTACTGAGTTCAATTTTTTTCAGGATTTCTTTCTCCTGTTTTTTAGCCTCTGAAATGGTGAGTTTAAATTCTGCAGCAGTCTGGGATAAAGTGTGGGTCCGGTGCTTATTGAAGCCGAAGCGATAGTCGAAATATTTCATTTCGGCTGCGGACAGATAGGCACGTAAATTGGAACGGAAAGTTTTGAGAGTTTTTTTATAAAGAAGCTTGTCATTTTCGTAAATTTTATTCCATTCCAAACAACTTTGATCGTCTGGCCGGTTCGTTAAACGAAAACGATTGGATTTCTTACAAAACTCCGGCAAGAAACATTCCAGGATAACTGGCTCACACTTATTGCCGAGTAATACGCGGACAAGATATTTGAAGCCGAAAGAATCGGCGACAAAATCTGTACGAATATAACCGGCAGTGTTCAAAGCGCTGATGATTTCCTTGAAAACTTTTGGGCGATAGGCTTTTAAAGTTTCTGGGTGATACTGCATCATATAGTGCAGAAAACGTACGTGCCAAACTAATTGATCCATGGAATAGTAATTCTTCTCCACGTAACGTTCGGCGCGCTTGCTAAGCCCGAGTCCGGAAACGGATTTCAGTGTAGATGCAGGTTTACATTTTAATTTTTTCATAGGCATTGCCTCCATAGAAGTGAATCTCAGATGAGATTAGATGAAGTGACGATCGATGTTCGGATACTGAAGTCTAGTGGGTAAATAATAACCTCGGATGAGACTGAGTTTATTAAATTTAGCCATATCCAGTAACATATTGGACATATCATTACTGCAGTGATCGGCATAAAAATAATATTTATGCTGAGTTACGGTGGTGGCGCAAATTAGTTCATGCTTGACGCCACGACAATACTCTTTGGCTACGCGCGCAAAATGCGTGATGAGGCTAGTGAAAATTTCTTCACCGTCTTTAAATCTAGGGTCGCCATAAATCAGACCACTCAGGAGACATTTGCCGGAAATAGTTATTTCATGATCTTTAAGATGATGATAGAATCGACTAAAATCCAGCATGACTTCTTGGCGATTATCATAACCGTCTTTTTCTTCGAAAAAGAGTTGCCAATTTTTTAAAATGGCGATACTTTTTGCATGCGCATCGTGATGTATCAGGGGTAGTTTCATAATATCCTCCTCACAAGAAATGCACCTTAAAACATGGTAGGCAGGGTTCCAAAATTTTAAGGTGCGAGTAAAAACTACCCTTATATTATACAATGTGGTAGCTTTTATGTCAATAAATAACAGGGGTGGAGGCGTTGAAATTGGGTGAAACCAACTAAGTTTTCTGTTCGGTTTTTGTCCCTTGACTTTCTTTTATTCTTATGTTAAAATATGAATATTGATTCAATAGTGAATCATGCTGGTTGTCCCGAGGGGGATAGTTCTTTGAAAGGAGATATCGGTATGGGTATCAATGAAAATGGCAATGAAAACAAAGGCTTGTCGATCGACGAAAATTGCGACGCGAGGGTCTATCGGATTAAAGATGGACCATATCTGTCGGAGCTTTTAGAGGGGTTTAAGTTAGCTCATGATAATGAGCTAATGCGCATCGAATTCCAGGTGGAGACCGGAAAATTCCAGGCGAATAAATGTTATGCGCAGGGAGAAGAGCTTCTTCTGGTGAAGGATTTTCAAATCCTAGAACTGAAATATTCTGGCCTTTCTTATGATTACGTAAAAGTAATTGGAAGATGTTTGGCTGACTTATCTAGTGCTTGCGAGGAAAAAGCGGTTTATACTAAGTATGAATTCGATGCGAACTATGATGTCAAAAGACGCACGGGTAGTATTAGCTTTACGAAATATGGCTTAATACGAAACCGTAATTTAATTAGTAATGCTGGAAATGAATAACTTTGTTTTATTACCTTTTCAATCTTTTGACTGCTTAGAGATTAAGCAGTCTTTTTTATGTGAAAAATAAAGATTTCTTACATGGATGGTTTTTATAAAAATAAGTAATATGCTCTATGGTGGGAAATTTTAATAACAGAAAACCCCGCAACGAAAGTAGGTTTTTTAAACAAGAGAAAACCCCGCGATGAGGCGGGGTTTCTGAAGATTTAGATGACATCGAAGAGGTCGCAATCTTTGATATAGAAATAGGCTTTCTTCATTAGTCCACGGACTTTACTAATCTTGCGATTAAGCCTCAACGCGGTCTCAGCGGTAGGATGACATTTACCATCCTCGAGCGAATATCGAAAACAAATAATCTGGTAAGTCAACTCGTCGGGCAAAATGTCTCTTAGAATCTGCCGGATTTCCTCACGCTGTTTTTCGGTGAGCGGAGTGAAATTTTCATACCTTTGATTGCCATAGGCGTAGTCAGATTGATCGGAACTTCCCTGTTCTGGATTAATCTCGCAAAAATCTTCGAGATCAGCGGCGCAATTCCAGGCTTGATATTGCTCGGGTTTGGCCAGTCTGCGAAGCCGATTGAGGATAAAATCCTCGGGTTTAATATCATGTCGAATATAGCCGGCACGGTCAAAAGCGACCAAGGCGTCCCAAAGCGGTTTTTCGAGATAACTGGCGTTATTGGGTTGATGTTCCCTGAGGTAGGCTTCGTGACGAACCTTCCAGAGTAATTCACTGGTAGTGCCAAATTTATTACTCAAATAATTCTCACTGTGTTTACTGAGGCCTAGGTGACAGATGTGGTCAAGCAGGCTAGCAGATTTAACTGTTGTCTTTTCTACGATGTTAGTTTCATGTTTCATATCTTTACCCTCCTAAAAATAGAAAAATGAAAGACCTTAAACTTTAAATCTTCTTTTAAGGTGCTCACTTTTCAGTGTGTTGAAACGTCCTTCATACGAAGAATCGCCAATTAAGTCGGAATGACTTAATCTATGTATTTTAACATAAAAGGTTTAAAAAGTCAATGAAGATAACATCTTAGAAAATGGTTATGTCAAAAGAAAAATATTTTGGGCTCTAATCAGTGTTTTTTTAAAGAGAAAAGCCCCCGACTTTGGGAGCTTTCAGAATTAATGTGGGATATAGAAATCGGCATAACCGAGGTCATGCATGGCCTGGATGATTTCCTGAATGGAAACTTTGCCGAGATTACGAATCCTACCCCAATCGATTGAGTCAAGCGATAAAACATCTTGAATAGTATTGATATTACGATTTCTTAGGCAGTGATAAGGCCTAGGCTTGAGATTCAAGATATCGATACTGGCGTGGCCGGGATCGTTCTTAATCAGGTACTTAGAAGCCATAGTGGCTGGTTCGCTGGTGCCTCGACTAAGTTTTCGAAGCTCGATTAGGATTTTATCACGCGTCTTAATTTCATCTGTTTGCTGAAGCTTTTTCAGTGCTAGTTTAAGTGCAGCTTCTTGACGACAGGCGGCGGAAGCAGAAATCGCTTGATGCGCCTCGACGAGGTCACGAAATTTCATCAAATCGGTTCCACGGTTAGTAATGTGTTCGGTCATAGTCCCCTCCTATGTATGAAATGTGCAATGTGTATGAAATAATACAATAATTATATTATAATATATTTTATAATTTATGTCAAAGAAAAAGCCCCGACAGGAATCGAGGCTTCGTAGATAGAGACAATTACCTAACTTCAAGTTAGATGAGATTTTCTTCTCTATCCGTGAGAATTTTGGGGAAATACTCTGTGGCAAATTTTAGATCTACGCCGAAGTAATTGGTTAGATTGGCATATTTAGATAACTTGTACTTGTTGATTAATTTGCCACCATTAACATAGATAGCAGCAAGAATTAGCCACCCTACGGGGTCTTCGTAGTCTATGTTCTCTGAAAAGGATTTTTGAGCTAATTGCTCAATATCACCGCCAGCTGGTAAAAAGCTTCTCCGAATAAACTGATCGAAGGTGTATCCTTGATAACTGATTTCACGTTCAATTTCGCCGAGATAGACGTGGTGGATGAAATCATGCACCGATACAGCTTTTGGTAGATCAGCTAGAGTTTTGCCATAATCTACACTTGGTAGGTCAGACAGAGTTTTACCAGAATCTACACCAAGGTAACGATAGTAGTTAAGACATATCCATGGTTTAGCGTACTCACTAGGCTTGATGCCAATACTTGGCCATTTGTCGGGTGAAGAGTTGACGATATCGTCAATGATACTTTTGATTGGAAAAAGTTTTACTTCGTCGACAAATATGGTGGGAATAATCCTACTGATTATACTGCGAATTTGTTCTGAGGTAATACTAAGAGTATAAAAGAAGCTGAGTATCTTAAATAGGTTATCTGGATAATCTGCATTACTCAAGATATAATCTTCAGATAATTCAAAAGTAGTCTGTACAGAAACACCATTAATGATTAAGTTGTTAATCTCGTCGAGCGAATTGGGTTCAAGATTACCACGATAAGCAATCTGGTCCATATCGGCATCAAGCGAATGAAGGTAGTGTAAATCTACCTTGTTGTTAGGCCATTCATGTATAGAGTAGACAATTTGATTGATATCTAATTGCATACCAGCAGCTTGAAGTTCTTTAAACTGATATAGAATTTCTAAGGGATCCATAATCTTAAGAATCCGTTCCAAATCAATTCCAGAATCGTGTATTTCACGCCAGTGTTTTTTGAGAAAATCACGATCTGATTTGATCTTTTCTTGATCATCGTTTTTTGCTACGCGTTTCTCAATGTCCTGAAAAGTATTGCGCAAGAAGTTCTGGTCGATTTTTTCATGAGCGGTTACTGTGGTGTTCTTAAAAATACGTAATTTTCTAAAAATATTCATGATACCCCCTTTTTAAAGAGCTCGCAAAGTCTGCGCGAGCTAAACTTAAGTTTAACTAATATATTATGGCATGAGAATTATATTTTGTCAATATATCGCCTGAGTTAACATCTCAAGTGCAACACTAACCAACAAAAAGAGACACCAATCATT
>CALEXY010000002.1 GCA_937924995.1 uncultured Candidatus Saccharibacteria bacterium | reverse complement strand
TCGGATTATTTTTGGCGTTAATTTCTTTTTCGAATTTAGTTTTTAGTAAAAACACTTTTGCTTTATATACTCCGACGCTTTCGGCTTCGGTGGATCAAGTAAATCTACAAGTGAACGGCAACCAAGTGATTAATTCTACGGATAAAACCACGGAAATTCCGTTTACTTTTACAGTAAATACTAATAACCGCACGGGTTATATCGCAACATTAAGTTCTGAAACAGAAAATACCGCGCTGACTAATGCAGGGTCTGCGGTTGGTGCGAAAATCAATTCTATAAGTACGAACTTGACACTGAATAATCTACCAAATAATACTTGGGGATATAAGTTTAGTGATTCTACGAATTACGCGCCGATTCCAGCTTTATCTACACCGGCACAAATTGTTCAGACGGCAGGGAAGACTAACGGCGATGAATCGAACCAGCTGAGTATTGGCATGAAATTAGCCGATAATCTCGAGTCAGGGAGTTATCAGAATAAATTAATCCTTTCTTTTGTCTCGAACCCATACACGATGCGTGCTGTAATGACGAACGGTCCGGATTTTAATACAAAACTAAAGGCCTTGGAAACCGCGATAAATAAAATTGAGCACTTTAAGAAGAGCACGTTAGCACCAACCGCCTCCATGAATGCTGTGGATATTGAAGACGAAGAATCTGATTATGAAATTAAACTTTGGTTAGACTCGACTGACAAGACGGCTTATTATTATGCTGAAACCGAGAAGGTGTATTTGAACGAGGATATGAACTCTATGTTTCGTAATATGTCTAGCCTTATCTCACTTAATCTTTCTAACTTCGACACATCTAAGGTAACGAATATGAGCTATATGTTTTTTAATACACCTAGTCTTACTTTACTTAATCTTTCCAATTTTAATACTTCTAGGGTAACTGATATGGGCTTTATGTTTTATGGCATGTCTAGTCTCACTTCACTGAATCTCTCCAACTTCAATACTGGTAATGTAACTGATATGAGTTTTATGTTTGCTCAGACGCATAAATTAAAAACACTTAATTTAGGGCACTTAAATACTAGTCGGGTGACGACGATGGAGAAAATGTTTAGTAATATGTGGGCGCTGGAAAGCTTGGATGTTTCGAGTTTTGATACGAGTAATGTGACCAATATGGCCCACATGTTTGGTGGATTAGCAAAAATTACGACACTGAATTTGAATAATTTTAATACCTCAAGAGTGACGAATATGACATACATGTTTAATTCGATGGTGATATTGGAGAATTTGAGTTTGCCAAGTTTCGATACACGTAATGTGACTACTATGGCGGGGATGTTTGGTAGTATGGAGGGGCTGAAGAATCTGAATATTTCGAGTTTTGATACGAGTAGCGTGCGAGACTTTCGGTATATGTTCGGGTTGGGTACGGTACCAGTTTATGACCATAATTTAGTGGATCATTTGGAACATATTTACGCCTCGAAAAAGTTTGTGATCTCGGCGATGGAAACGGGTGGTAGTGAAGGAATATTTTACCGTAGGCCAAGTTTGACGGTGGGGGCTGGCTGTACTTTTGTTTCGGGTACTGGGAATCCATTCTGTATTGGTTCGACTTGGGTGGTGTTGCCGTAATTTTTTGAATAGATCTGACTTGGGTAGTGATGATATGATTTTCTGTTTATTTCTTTTATGCTAAAATAAAAATATCATGAAGAGAGAAAAGTTTGGTATTTTAAGTATTATTTTAGATAAGACCATTTTTGGTTTTCTTATAGTTCTAATATCACTCACGTTAAATTTTGTGTTTAGTCAGAATTCATTTGCGGAATATAAAGCTAAACTTTCGGCTTCCATCAGTGAATCTACTGCCTCAATAGATGGTACCGAAATTATTGAATCTAGCGATGAGACGGCTGAACACGAAATAAACCTCAAGGTGAAAACTACTAATAAGACTGGCTATACCGCCATGATTAGTTCTAAAACTGAAGAGACGGCGTTATTAAATACTAATCCAGCTGTAAATACTAAAATCAATTCAATTTCTTCCACTTATTCTCTTGCTAATTTTCCAGCAAATACTTGGGGCTATAGGTTTGATGACGATATTGATTTTAGTCCAATCCCAGCACAATCCGCTCCAGTAAATTTGATTAAAACTACCGAAAAATCCACTGAGGAAGAGAATCACTATATTAAACTTGGTATGAAATTAAATAGCAGCCTCAAACCAGGTAGTTACGAAAACAAGCTGATTGTTTCAGTAGTATCAAACCCATATACACCGAAAGCTGTGATGACGGAAGGTTGGAGCTTTAATAAAAAACTAAAAGCCTTGGAAACCAGTACAAATAAAATCGAGCGTTTTAAGAAGAGTGCAACTGCTCCAACCGCCTCCATGAACGCAGTAAATATTGAAGATGAAGACTCCGACTATGAGATCAAGCTTTGGTTAGACCCGACAGATAAGACCGCCTATTATTGTGCTGAACCGGAGAAAGTTTATCTAAATATGAATAGTAGTGAGATGTTCTATTCAAAATATGGTGAACAAGAAATAAAAAATATCCTAGAAATAGATCTCTCTAGCTTCGATACCTCTAAAGTGACGAATATGGGTCGTATGTTTTCTGGTATGTCTAATCTTATCGCCCTAGATCTCTCCAACTTCGATACCTCGATGGTAACGAATATGAACGCTATGTTTGCTGGTATATCTAAGCTCACTACCCTTAATCTCTCCAGCTTCGATACTTCTAAGGTGATGGATATGGGTCGTATGTTTTCTGGTATGTCTAATCTTACCGCCCTAGATCTCTCTAATTTTGATACTTCTTACGTGACGGATATGCGTTCTATGTTTTCTAGTATGTCTAGTCTCGCTACTCTCAATCCCTCAAACTTTGATACTTCCAAGGTGACAAATATGAATGGTATGTTTTATGGTATGCGTAGCCTCACCACCCTTGATCTCTCCAACTTCGATACTTCGAAGGTGTGGGATATGGAAGATATGTTTGGCGATATGTCTAGTCTCACCACCCTTGATCTCTCCAACTTCGATACTTCCAAGGTGATGAGTATGAACCATATGTTTTTTCTTAATGATAAGGATAAAAATAAAGATAAACTAGAAAAAATATACGTAAATAATGATTTTGATACCACTAACCTTAGAAGTCCTGCTGTAATGTTCAAAAACCGCAATAAGCTACGTGGAGGTAATGGCTCATATCTCGCTGACCCATCCACTGCAGATAAATCCTGGCTTCGTGTGGATCGTCCGGGGGTGCAGGGTTACTTTACGCGTAATCCATAGTGGTTTGGGTGTGATTCTTTCGTAAAATCATGGGGGCGCAGTGAGGCTTCACTTGTAAAATCATAGAGGGGTGAGTTTTATTCCGTCTTAACCTGTGATAAGATAAAAGTAATGGTGCAATTAGGTGTAAAAACAAACAAAGGTCGGGGGATTTTTGAATTTTTCTTTGCCAAAAGTCAACCAGAAGTAGATAGAGAATGGGTGGCGGAAAATCAGCTGAAAATGGCTCGAATTTTTATGGCGGGGCTGGAGCAATATAATTTAGAAAGTAGTGAGGAGGCGGAGCGGGTGCTTTTGCCGGAACAATTTTTATTGGTGGCAGGTTATCACATCGATGAGGATACCAAGACGCGGGAATTTTATGATGCGAATGAGGAACTCGCGACCCGTACGGTGACGGAAGCGATTTATACCAATCTTCTGGTGGGATTTAGTACTGAAATTCAGTGTCTGGTGCTGATGAAAGTGGATGCGGATTTGACGCGATTTGGTGAAGTATTCGTGTTTTATCCGAAGGATTTTGCGAAGAAGAAATATCGTAGATTTATCGAGCGTTTTGAGATTTATGATCAGACAGAAAAATGGTATGAACGGATTTTGATGTGGCTTTCGGTGAAGCATCGCACGACTTTTTATGTGCCGAGCGAAAGTTTGGGGACTTTGACTGATGTAGAAGGGAATCCGGTGCTGATTTATATGAGTCAGGCGAAAATGCGAGAACGATTTGTAGAATTTTTTAATAACTGGGAGCAAAAATGAGCGAAAAAAATGATGTGAAAATCTTAGCGATTGTAGGGATGAGCGGATCGGGTAAATCGGTGGTGGTGGATTTTTTGACCAAAAAAGGCGTGCCAAAAGTCTACTTCGGAGGAATGATTTATAAGGAAATGGAACGCCGGGGAATCCAGCGCACGGCGGACGGATCGAGTGAGCGACAATTCCGAGAGATGATTCGTGAAACCGAGGGAAAAGATTGGGTGGTGCGTCAGGTGATGGGGGAGATCGATAATTTGATTGCTTCGGGACAGAAGCGAATTGTGCTGGACGGGCTATATTCTTGGACGGAATATAAGGAACTTAAGAGTAAATATCCAGGGCTTTTGACGGTAGTGGCAATTGTAGTGCCGAAAGCGCTGAGACATTTTCGTGTAGGGAAGCGCGAGGAACGACCGTTTACTTTGAAAGAAATCCAGGAACGAGACTATACAGAGGTGGAAAATATCGAAAAAGGTGGGCCGATCGCGATGGCGGATTATTATATTTTGAATGACGGCAGTGTGGCAGAAATGAATGAGAAAATGGCAGAAATTTTAACGAGGATGGAATTTTAATGAAAAAATTAGTAATCATTGATGGAAAAAGCGTTTTTTATCGTGGTTACTATGCGATGGGGAATTTGGCGACCTCGAATGGGGAGCCGACTTCTGGGGTGTATGGTTTTGCGGTAATCGCGATGGAAATCGTGCGTAATATTCAACCGGACCAGGTGGTAGTGGCGTGGGATAAGGCACATACTTCGACGGCGAAGCGCCTCGTGATTTTTAAGGATTACAAGGCGGGGCGAGTAAGGCCGCCAGAAGATTTTTATGCACAGATTCCTTTGCTTCGAGAATTAATTTCGGCACTGTCTTGGGGTTTTATGGAAGTGGACGAATACGAAGCAGATGATATTATTGGTACTTTGGCGCGCCAGGCGGATGAGGCGGGGGATTATATGACTTATATTGTGTCTTCGGACCTAGATATGCTGCAGATCGTGGACGAAAATACCAAGATGTATCGAATTCTGCGGGGATTTTCGGATCTCGAGGAGATGGATATTCCAGCGATAGAAGAAAAATATGGGATTTTGAAATCGCAATTTTTGGACTTGAAGGCACTGAAGGGAGATAATTCAGATAATATTCCAGGCGTACCAGGGATTGGTGAGAAAACTGCAGTGAAACTCTTGAATGAATATGGTAGCTTGGAGGGGATTTATGCGCATATTGAGGAAATTTCGGGGGCGACACAGAAGAAATTGATTGCTGGACGCGAATCAGCTGAGATGTCTCTTAAGCTTGCGAAAATTATGACCGACGCGCCGGTGAAGCTTTCGGATATTCCGGCTTTGAAATTAGATTTTTCGCGTATATCAGAGGTGTTTAAGCGTTTAGAGTTTAATAATTTGCTGAAAAAACTGAAAATTGAAAATGGGCTTTCGGATAAGGATGCTGAGACGGAAGTGGAAGAGGTATCGCGGGTGGAAATTCCTGAAGGGATGCTGGTGGCTAGCAATATTAAAGACTTAATGCATGAGAATGTAGAGTTTCGTGAGCGGGTTTTTCAGGCGAAGAGGCTTTGGGATTTGGACCAAGCAGATTTTCTATTAAACCCATTAAGACGTACAGGGGTGGAGGGGGTTGGTACGATGGAAGAGGTGCTGACCGGCGCGTATTCGGAAGCGACATTGAACAAATTTAGTGAACAATATTTGGCTTTTTCGAAGGATGAAAAATTGAATACAATTTTTACGGAATTTGACATGCCGGTAGTGCCGATTCTTTACAAAATGGAAGCGGCGGGGATTTTGTTGGACCGAGAATATTTCGAGGGATTGAAGACGGAATTTGAGGGGAAAGTAGCAGAAATTGAACAAAAAATTTATGAGCTTTCGGGTGAACAATTTAATGTTAATTCGCCACTTCAAATGTCACAAATTTTGTTCGAAAAACTGAATCTGCCGGTGAAAGGTATTAAGAAAACTTCGCGAGGTTATTCGACAGGGGCGAAAGAGCTAGAGAAATTAAAAGATGAACACCCAGTAATTGCAGAAATTATACGTTATCGTGAAACGATGAAATTATTATCGACCTATATCGCGCCACTACTTGAACAGGTGGCGGCGGATGGGCGAATTCATTCGACATTCACCCAGAATGTGACGGCAACGGGTAGACTTTCGAGTTTGAATCCGAATTTGCAGAATATTCCGGTACGAAGCGAAGAGGGGAAGCGTATTCGTCGAGGATTTGTGGCGCCAAAGGGGAGAGTGCTAGTTTCAGCGGATTATTCACAGTTTGAGTTGAGGCTTGCGGCGGTGCTGGCGGGAGACGAATCTTTGGTCTCAGATTTTAATCAAGATATTGATATTCATACGAAGACAGCGGCGGAGGTTTATCAGATTCCGATGGCGGAAGTAACGAAGCTGCAACGTCGCGTGGCGAAGGTGATTAATTTTGGCATTATGTACGGCATGAGCCCGAAGGGATTAAGTGACGCCACGGAGATGAATTTCTTTGAGGCGAAGCGATTTATTGATGAGTATTTTAAGGTACGTCAGAAGATTTATGCCTATTTAAATCAGACTCTTGAAAAGGCGCGTGAAACAGGGGAAGTGAGAACTTTTTATGGACGTAAGCGCCCGACACCAGATGTAAAATCCTCGAATTTCATTATTCGTAATGCGGCAGAGCGGGCGGCACAGAATATGCCGATCCAGGGGACCGAGGCGGATTTGATGAAGCGGGCGATGATTGTGGTGGATAAGAAATTACCAGAGGGGGCGAAATTGGTACTGCAAATTCACGATTCTTTGGTGGTGGAATGCGATCAGGCAGATGAAGAAGCGGTGAAAGAAATTTTACAAAAAGAGATGGAAGGGGTGGCGCCAGAATTAAAGATTAAACTCAAGGTAGAAGTGACGGCGGGGCAGAATCTCGGAGAACTATGACGATGAAGCTGGAAATTTATCAAGGTGCGGAGGGGGAGGTCTTTTTCGATGTGGATGAAATGAATCAGACGATTTGGGCGGAGCAAGGGAAGATTGCAGAGCTTTTTGAGGTGGATCGTACGGTGATTTCCAGGCATTTACGTAATATTTTCGCTGATGAGGAGCTGGAAGCGGAAAAATGCGTGAAGGAAGAGGTGGAAGAGCGTCTTGAGGGTGGTCGTCGGATTGCGCGTAAGATTAAGAAATATAATTTGGACGTGATTATCTCGGTGGGTTATCGAGTGAATTCGAAAAAAGCTACGAAATTTCGTATTTGGGCCTCCTCAATTATTAAGCGTTATATGACGGAAGGGGTGGCGGTTAACTATGATTTGGTAAAGAAGTTGCCAGACGGAAGTGAAAAACTACAGAACCTAGAGGAAACGCTGGGGATTGTGCGCAGGATGTTGACGGAAACTAGCTTAAGTGCGAATGAAGCGAATGGAGTGCTTGAGGTAGTGACGAAATATGCGGATAGTTTTGCGACGATCTCAGAGTATCTGAACAATAAAATTATTTTTTCAGTAGACACCAGGGCGAGAAGAGATTTGAGCGAAGTGGAGATTGAAAATTATGTCTCAGACCTACGTGAGAGATTGAATGAGAGCGAAAATTTCGGGGTGTTGGCGGAAAATAACAGGGGTGAAACATTGATTTCGGCCCGAATACAAAATTTGTTCGAAAGAAGTGATTCGGTGGCTAGACGAGCAGCGAAATTGCTGTATTTTATCGTACATGAGAAACCATTTCTAGAGGGAAATCAACAGATTGGAGCGTTACTTTTTGTGGTTTATTTGTCGGTGAATTTCTTTCAATTGAATGAACAGGGAGAGACGAAGCTCTCTGATCGAGCTTTGACGGCTTTGGTGCTTTTGATTGCAGAGAGTCAACCGGAAGAGAAGGAATTGATGCTGAATTTGATTTGTAAATTGCTTGATAAATAAAAATGGTATAATAAGAGGAATGAAAGAATTAATTGCGACTTTTAAGGAAGCCTATCAGAAGGAACGTAGCCTGGTAATTTTTCAGGTAATACTTCTGATTTTATCTCTGGCTTTTCTGATTTTTTCGGCATTGAATTTACAGCCAAATGCCTCAATTGTAAAAATTAGCTATGGGGATATCGGGCGTTATCAAGGTGGGGAATGGTCTTCGATGGCGAATTCCGGGGGTTATCATGATGGATCTTGGCAGGCGATGTTGATTTTTCCGATTTTAGCTTTAACTTTGGGGGTATTACATAATCTGTTGGCACTGCGAATTTTTGAGAAAAAGGGCGCGGCGGTGGCAAAAATGTTTATTTGTATTTCACTAGGTATTTTGGTGTTAGGCTTTTTGGTCTTCATCAGATTACTGGGTGAAAGTTAATTAATTCGGATATAGTGATGATGAAGAAACAGCAAAAAGTGCAGAAAAAGACGCAACAAAATATGCAGAAATCGGTTTGGGATAGTTTGGATTTACCACAGGGGAAACGTACGAAGCTTTATCGTTTCTTTGAGATTCTACCAGGCTTTACTTCATATATGATTTTGATTCTTTTGGTGGTATTTTCACTGATTAGTCCAGTGCTTGGTTCTTACTATCTGTTATTTATTATTGCTACGACCTTAGTAAAGGCAGTGGGAATTACTTTTCGTACTGTACAGGGGTATCAGGCTTCGAAAGCTTCAGAAAAAGTGGACTGGCATCAGAGATTTTTGGATTTATATGATCCACATGCGGCTTATGAAAAATATCATCGAAAAAAGAGTACTGAATTTGGTTTTGATAAGCATGTGAGAAATCTGAAGATGCTAGCAACCGGCCGGGATTTGGTGGTGTCGGAAAAAATGCTAGACGAAAATGGTAAGGTGCTGAAGGTAGAATTCCCAAAACCAGGAGATATTTATCATGCGGTGATCATGGTGGCTTACAATGAAGGTCTTGAAACTTTGATCCCGACGGTAGAGGCAGTGAAAAATACTACTTTTGATAATAAAAAAATAATTTTAGTGTTCGGCTACGAAGAGCGCGGTGGGGAAGCGATGAAGGAGAACGCGAAACAGTTATATGAAAAGTTTAAAGACGATTTTTATGCTTTTATTCCAGTGATGCATCCAAAAGATTTGAAGGGGGAAATCCAGGGTAAGGGGCCAAATTTGGATTATGCGGCGGAGGAGCTGGCGAAATTCTTGCGTAAGGAGAAGATTGATTTTGCGAACGTGATTGCGACTTCTCTAGACTCTGATAATAAGATGCATAAATCATATCTAGACAATGTGGCTTATGAATTTGTAGTGCATCCAAATCGTCAACACTTGAGCTATCAACCAGTTTCGTTGTTTACCAATAACATCTGGGAGACGCCGGCGCCGATGCGAATTATCGCGGTTTCGAACTCATTTTTCAATATTATTTCCTCGATGCGCGTGCATACCTTGAAGAATTTTGCTTCACATTCGCAGCCTTTTTTGGCTTTATCGAATATGGGCTACTGGAGTAAATTGACGATTGTGGAAGATGGTCATCAATATTGGCGCTCACTATTTTACTTCAAGGGCGATTACAGCGTGAAGCCGATTCATATTCCGATTTATCAGGACGCAGTGTTGGAGGATGGGCTTTGGAAGACTTTGAAAGCGCAATTTATTCAGCTAAGGCGCTGGGATTATGGGGCTTCGGACGTGGCTTATGTTGGGGTGAGGACTTTTTCAAAGGACCGCATGGAACGCACCGGAATGAAATTCTGGCCATTATTCGTGAAATTTGCCAGACTCCTTGAGGGCCACGTAACTTTAGCTTCGATTTCACCGATGGTGGCGTTTGGTGGTTGGGTACCAAAATTACTCAACGCTTCTTCGAAGGAACTTTTAACCTTTAACTTGCCGAACACAATTTCTTATGTGCAATTATTCGCTTCGATTGGTTTAATGGCGACGATCTTACTATCATTTGGCATGCTACCTAAGCGACCAGCTCATATTAAGAAACCAAAGATTTTTATGCTGTTACAATGGCTTTTGATGCCAGTGGTGGCGATTATTTATCAATCTTTTACGGCGTTTTATTCTCAGACTAGGTTGATGGTGGGAAACTACATGGAGAAGTTTGACGTCACGAAAAAAGTGGTGAAGAAGAAATAAAAAAAGACGGATGTGAAATCCGTTTTTTGATTAACTAAGTTTGGTGGGTCGCGAGGGATTCGAACCCCCGACTTCCTCCGTGTAAAGGAGACACTCTAGCCAGCTGAGTTAGCGACCCATAGATGTATTTTACCATAAAATGTGTTAAAATAAAAGAAATATTTTTGAGTAATTAGAAAGAAGGCAGAATGTGTAACCTATGTGGTGAAGATGAGCAAAATGTAATGAAAATGCGTCATACACTTAGTCATGTTTTAGCTGCCGCTTTGGTTGAAATGTATCCAGGAGTGCAGTTTGGCGTGGGTCCAGCGACAGCAACTGGTTTTTATTATGATATCGATCTTTCAGAAGTAAAAGATGCAGAGGGAAATGTGATGAAAATCACCGATGCTGATCTTCCGAAGATTCAGAAAAAAATGTATTCAATCATTAATAAGAAATTGGAATTGACCTATTCTGAGAAGAGTCGCGAGGAGGCTTTGGCTTGGGCAAAAGAGAATCACCAAAAATATAAGGTGGAACTGATCGAAGATTTGCCAGAATCAGAAATTATTTCTTTCTATCAATTAGGGGAATTTACGGATCTCTGTAAGGGTCCACACGTAGAAAATACCGGAAAGGTTGGTGCCTTTAAGTTAATTAAGGTGGCTGGAGCCTACTGGCGTGGGGATGAAAAACGGGAAATGTTGACCCGTATTTATGGTGTAGCCTTTGAGACGGAAGAAGAATTAAAGGAATACTTGCAGCGTCTAGAAGAAGCAAAGGCGCGTGATCACCGCAAACTAGGTAAGGAACTTGATTTGTTTAGTTTTTCAGAATTAGTAGGTGCTGGTTTGCCGCTCTTCTCACCTCGTGGGACGGTACTGCGTGATGTTTTGACGAATTATTCCTTGTCACTACGTGCAAGACATGGTTTTGAGCGAGTTTGGACCCCACATATTACGAAGTTGGATCTCTACAAGGCTTCAGGCCACTACGCAAAGTTCGGTGCAGAGTTATTCTTGGTACACTCTCAGGTGAACGGGGAAGAATTTGCCTTAAAGCCAATGAACTGTCCACATCATGCGCAAATTTTTGCTAGTCGTCCACGCACCTATAAGGAAATGCCAGTGCGCTATATGGAATCCACGACTGATTACCGTGATGAGAAGTCGGGTGAGCTGGGTGGATTATCGCGTGTGCGCTCTTTGACTCAAGATGACACCCATGTTTTCTGTCGTAAAGAGCAAATTAAGGCGGAAATCCAGAATTTAGTTGGAATTGTGCGTGAACTTTATACCGTGGTGGGGATGAGTAAATTACGTGCTCGCTTATCATATCGCAATGATGAGGATAAATATCTCGGTGATAAATCACTTTGGGAAATGGCACAGGCGCAAATTAAAGAGGCGGCTATTGAAAATGGGCTGGATTACTTCGAAATGGAAGGGGAGGCAGCATTTTATGGTCCGAAAATTGACTTTATGGCCGAGGATGCAATCGGTCGTGAACATCAAGTGGCGACAATTCAGCTGGATTTCGTGCAGCCTGAGCGTTTTGAGCTTTCATTTGTGAATGAGAACGGGGAAAAAGAACGTCCAGTGATGGTGCACCATGCAACTTTGGGTTCGATTGAGCGTTTTATGTCGGTATTTATTGAGCATACCTCTGGTTGGTTCCCATTCTGGTGTGCGCCAGAACAGGTACGTATTTTGACGGTGAACGATCAAGTCTTGGATTATGTAGAGAAGATTAAGCAAATCCTAAGTGACGTAACACTTGAAACACCTTTGAAACATAATGATTTGCGCTATACCGCAGATGTATCCGATGAATCACTCGGAAAAAAGATTAAGCGCGCGGTTTCGATGAAGACACCGGTGCTCTTGATCGTCGGTGAGCGTGATAAAGAAAATGGTACCGTTTCGGTACGTGAAAAAGATGCGGAAAAGACGGTGGCACTAACGGAGCTTGCGGAATATCTAAAAAATATTAAATAATTATGGGGCTGGTCAGTGAAATTTATAGGGGTGGCACTGGCCAGATTTTTATAGTTAAAAATGAACACTAAAATTATAGTAATCGTAGGACCAACCGCATCGGGGAAGACGAAAGTTGCGGTGGAGCTGGCAAAGCGTCTAGATGGTGAGATTATTAGCGCGGATTCGCGGACGATTTTTCAAGGCATGGATATTGGTACGGCGAAACCAGATCTGATAGAGTGCGGTGGAGTACCACATTTTGGCTTTGATTTAGTGCGACCAGATGAGAGATTCACGGTGGTGGACTGGAAAAACTATGCGAAAGAGAAGATTGCTGAAATCTTGGCGCGAGGCAAGCAACCGATTGTGGTGGGAGGAACGGGGCTTTATGTGGATGCGCTGGTTTTTGACTATCAGTTTTCGGAGGAAGCGAAGAGGGGCGAGCTCGACCGTAAAAAAATGGGGGATGAGTACAAAATTTATGGCATTTTGACTGATCGCGAAGAGCTGAATGAGCGTATTAAAAAACGTGTTCAAGCGATGTTTAATGAAGAATTATATACAGAGTGTCGTGAGCTTGCTGCTAGGTATGATTTTGGTTTACCTTCAATGAAAAGTAATATCTATCGATATGTTTGGGATTATTTGAATGGGGTGAATAGTTTGGAAGAGGCGATTAATTTAGCTTCGACTTCGGATTTTCAGCTAGCAAAACGACAGATGACTTGGTTTAAACGTAATCCGGAAATAAAATGGTACAAGCGTGAGGAGATTTTAAGAAAGATTTTGGTAGAGTTTCAGGCTGAACACTACTAAAATACAGCTTCTGGTGCTAAAATATAAGTAATATGGGCAAAGAAAATACAACTCCTTTAGAAAAATTGTTCGGTTCGAAAACGCGAACAAAATTATTATCATTATTTTTTAGTAATGTTGAACGTTCCTACTATGTCAGGGAAATGACTAGGGTAATCGATGAACAAATTAATTCCGTGCGTCGTGAATTAGGTAATCTTGAATCGATCGGGGTGATTAAAAATGAAACCTACGATAATAAAGTTTATTATTCAGCGAATACGAAGCACCCATTCGCGAGAGCCCTAAATATGATGTTTTCGACCAAGGTAGATAAGGTGCTAGTAGAAACTGCAGTGAAGGATAGTACTTGGGATGAATATATTCGTCCAGTGAAAGCTTACCTTAACTTCTTATTTGTCACGAATCGTGTACCGGGACAGGATGGGGTTGATATGCTGATTGTGGGCGACGATAGAACGAAGAAGCTTTCTCGTTGGGCGGAAGTAGTCGAGAAGAAAGAGGGGAAGCCATTAAATTATGTGATCATCTCGCGTGATGATTTTAGATATCGCTTAAGTGTGAAGGACCGATTCTTAAAAGAAATTATGGAAATGCAGTACATCGTCCAATATGATCCAGAAGGTATGTTGAATCAATAAATTAACCGGGTGGCCGAACAGATAAAGGAGGAAAATGTTTGAATTAGAAAGTAAAAGTCCAGAAACTATCACGATCAAGACTAGTACGAAGCAGATTATGATTAATTTCGTGGAGGGAACAATTACAGCTGATCTCGGCGTGGGTGTAATTAGCGGCCCTGGTGAATACGAAATTGGGGAAGTGTCTATTTTGGGTGTGCCAGTAATGAACAATACAAAAACTATCTATGATATAAGTGTTTCTGGAGTACGTATCGGTATTTTAGGCGACATCGAAGAGGGGTTAGATGATATTGGTGTATCAGATATTCTCTGTACTAGCTCAGTGCGTGCAATTAGGGAGATTGGGCCAAAATTAATCGTGGCTACAGGCAATGTGGACGGTATGGTGGCGGAACTTAAATTAAGTGCTCGTACAGAAAAGAAACTTAAGATTAAACGCGTGGAAGATTTACCAGCTACACAAGAAGTGGTAGTACTAAATTAAAAAATGTGTTCAAGGAACTCGCGGAATAGCGGGTTTTTTGATGAGACGTGGTGAAGTGGTGGGGTATTGTATAAAAAATGTGTTCAATGATAGATTCTGAGTAAAAATAGTGTTCATGGTTAACTGAATAGGTTTGAGGCTTGGGGGTGATATAATATATGTATGAATATGAATCCATATAATCTCATAATTGTTTTTACGATTATTATTATCTCTACGGTACTACATGAAGTAGCACATGGATATGCGGCTTATTTTCAGGGGGATACGACAGCGAAGGATGAGGGAAGATTATCACTAAACCCATTAGTGCACCTAGACTTATTTACTTCGGTAATTCTGCCAGTTTTACTGTATCTTACTGGCGGAGTGGTGCTGGGTGCGGCGAAACCGGTGCCAGTTGATAGAAGAAACCTGAGGAACGGGGAAGGCTCGATGGCGATTGTGGCGTTAGCAGGGCCGATGATGAATCTTTTGATTGCTTTTGTGATGTTTATGATTGGTCATTTTACGGGATTTTTAGACGATCGAGGTGTGATTGGGTTTATTTTTGGCCAAACGATTATTATGAACCTGGGTTTCATGGCTTTTAATTTAATTCCGATTCCACCACTGGATGGGTCGAGGGTGCTATATTATTTCTTATCGGATAAACTTAGGGATGTGATGGACTTTATCGAAATGCGTATGGGGATTTTGTTCGTTTATTTGTTCTTGGTGGTCTTCGGTAGTGCACTATCGACTCTAACTTATAATGTAATGGTGGGAATTTTAAGCGTATTTTACCTGTTAGTCGGGGCAGCTTAACCTGTAATTTTAAGATTTTGACATTTGCAGAAAGTTTTTCAAACTGCTATAATCAAATTATCCTAGTGGCAACATGATTTTCTGTATAGTCATGTTAAGGGATTTCGTGGTAATGGTTCTGTGGAATTATTACATAAGATTTTACCCACCGTAGTTAGATATTACGGAAAATATATGCCACTAGGATTTTTTGTTCTATAATAGACATATTAACCATGAGAATTTTGGTGGGAATGGATGAAGCAAAAAGTTAGGGTAGTCGGAATTATTAAAAAGGATGATAGCTTTTTGTTACTGAAAAAAGTATTGCATGATGACTCGGATGCGGTGATATGGAGTTTGCCGGCGGGGAAGATTAATTTTGGTGAGCAGCCAGAAGAGGCGATGGGGCGAACAATTTTTGAGACTTTGAATCAAAAGATCGAGACGATCAAAATTCGTGATGTAATTACTTTTACGAATCAAAGTGACGGGTCGAATATTTATAATTTATATATCATATATGATATAACATTGGCAGAAAATAGTGATTTAAAGCTAGAATTGAATGAAAAATATTCAGCTTATAAATATGTGAGTTTCTCGGCGGATGTGAATTCGAATTTTCGCCTAGCGGATGATACTGCCTCGGTGATTAGTGTAGAGTTTGGACATAAGAAAATTGGAAAAGTAAATCGGATTGACGCGAGAGCGGCAGTGCTAGGTGCAACGATTTACACAGATGGAGGATCGAGGGGAAATCCAGGGCCATCGGCGATTGGTTATGTAATCATTGATGAAAATGGCAAAGAAGTGGAGCGAGGCGGGGAATTTATTGGCTATGCAACTTCGAGATTAGCGGAATATTATGGCTTGAAGGCGGGAATTGAAAAGGCACTAGAATATGGATTTAAAACTGTAAAATTTGTGTCGGATAATTTGATGATGGTAAATCAGATGAACGGAATTTATACGGTGAAAAATAGTGATATTTTGCCGGTGTATGAGGAAATTTTGAAATTGATCCAGCGATTTGATGCAGTGGCATTTACCCATGTGAGGCGAGAACAAAATCAGGCGGCGGATGCGGAATTAAATGTGGTTTTAGACGAATACACGATTGAAAGAATCTAAAATTGATTCTGGATAAATAAATGATTGAAAGAATTTAAAACTGATTTACGACAAATATGTGATCGAAAGGACCTAAAATTGATTCTGCTTGTGATAAAATAGAGAAAACGGGAGAGAATCAGTGAAGGTATTTTTTGCAGATAAACGGATCTTTGGTCTAGGAATTTTGTGTGCAAGTTTTTTGGGATTATGCTTATGCCAAAATAAAGCAGAAGCGTTATATATTTCTTCTTTGTCAGCATCGATTGATTCCTCGAAAACTATTGAAGTCGATGCAAATGAAATGACGAATAATCATGACGGATTTTTTAAATTTGAAATTAATGGTACCTATAACGGTCATGTGAAAAATGGATTCTATGCTACGATCAGCACGGCGAGCGAAGAGCAGGCATTGGTGCCGACGAGACCACAAAATCCGACGAAGATTAATCCATTGCCGGATCAGCGAGAGTTTTCAGATTTTGAAAATAATATGTGGGGATATAAATTGCGTGACGATACAAAATACTCACCAATTCCAAAAAAGTCGGCGCGCGAGAAATTCATCGAGAGTGAGCATGAATCGGCGGGGAATTACACGCTTGATGTAGGCATGCGGATTGGCCGAAATTTGAGCAATGATGTTTACTCGAATAAGATTGTGGTGTCGTTTGTGGCGAATCCGTTCGGGAATGCCAGGGAAGGTGATTCTTCGTTTTATACAGCTATGAGAAATTTAGCTGGTGGTGTGGAAAATATAAATTATATTAAGAGAAGTGCCACCCCACCAGTGGAGGGGGCTTTAAATGTGAGAAATTTAGAATCACATGATTCGCAATATGAGATTTTAATGTGGTACGACTCTAGCTTGAAGACGCTTTATTATTTTACAGAGGGAGAAAAAATTGAATTATCCCAATATTGTAATCAAATGTTTAGCGGTATGAGCAATTTAAAGGAATTAGATTTAAGTAGTTTTGATACCTCAAGAGTAACGAGCTTTTATCAGATGTTTATGGGGGCTTCTAGTATAAAGAGATTAGATTTATCAGGATTTAAAACCTCTAAAATCAGTGTCATGGCAGATATGTTTAAGGATATGTCTTCACTTGAAGAGTTAGATTTATCGAATTTTGATATGTTAAGGGTGGAGCAAGTTGGGACAATGTTTGCAGAAGATGTTAAACTAAAAACTATATATGCGACAAGTGATTTAATACCAGGTGGGCCAAATAGGAATCTTAGTTGGTTGGGGGTATTTAGAGGATGTGTGAATCTGGTAGGGGGGAATGGTTCAAAGATGGAAGAGAGCGAATTAAGTTCTTCTAATTGGAAATGGATGAGGATTGATCGCCCAGGGACGCCAGGATATTTGACGATGAAGTCGAATTAAAAATGGTGTGCTAGATTATTTTCATGTTGAGATTAAATTAAAATAGATATGTCAGGTCAGGATATTTAACAATGAAGTTAAATTTATGTGTAATTTGACTGGTATTTTGTGGTAAGATAGATGTAGAGCTTGAAAGATAATCGCTTGGCTTAGCCAAGAGGAAAGTCCGGGCAGCATAGAACGCAGTAGTCGTTAATGGCGACCGTTCGAAAATTTAGACGGCTTCGGCCTAAAAAATTGAAGAATAGGGAAAGTACCACAGAGACAATACCGCCTTCGGGCAAGGGTGAAAAGTGTAAGGTAAGAGCTTACGGCAATCCATGGTGACATGGTTGATGGCAAACCCTACTGGCTGCAAGGAGTGCTAATAAACTTTGGTTCGAAGATGCACGCTTACCGCTTGAATATTTTGGCAACAAAATATCTAGATAGATGATTATCGGCTAAAAAGGGAAGAAACTTTTATTGTGGTTTTACTTGTGATAAGAGTATTTGCACCTTTTAGTTACAAAACCCGGCTTACTGATAGCTTAAAAATAGACCCTTACGGGTCTATTTTGTTATATTCGATTGAATAAATTATTTGATCAAACCTTTTTTCTTCAAAGTACGAAGAGCTGCGGTACTGACATTGATCTTGAGTTTTTTACCACCGATGAGGATGGATTTCTTTTGGATGTTTGGTTTGAAAACTTTACGGGTCTTGTGCTGGGAGAAGCTTACGTTATGACCGTACATTTTTCCTTTACCGGAAATTTCGCAAATAGCCATTATTTAATCTCCTTTTTAACTTGTTCGACAATTGCCTGGAAGGCAGCTGGTTGGTTGACAGCTAATTCGGCCAAGATCTTGCGATCAACAGCGATATTTTGCTTTTTCATACCATTAATGAGTTGAGAATAGTTCAAGTCATATTGGTGAGCGGCGTTATTGATACGGGTGATCCAGAGAGCACGAAGATCGCGTTTACGATTACGGCGGTCGCGGTAAGCGTAGCGAAGGGCCTTAATAACACCTTGTTTAGCTAGACGGAAGCTGCGGGTGCGGTAATGTTGCATACCCTTAGCGGCAGCTAGAATTTTCTTATGTTTTGCGCGTGCGGCAACACCTCTTTTGATTCTCATGATTAAACTCCTAATGCGCTTTTAATGTTTTTAGCAATCTTACCCTCGACTGCACCAGCAGTCTTCATGTTACGTTTGCGGGCTTTAGATTTTTTGGCAAGAATGTGGTTGCCATAGGCGCGTTCGCGGATTAATTTACCGGTGCCGGAAATTTTAATACGCTTAGCGGTACCTTTGTGAGTTTTAAGCTTTGGCATAGGCTTTCCTTTTAGTTAATTTAGTATTCAATGTGCGATCAGGGAACCTTGAAAGTAGGAAATTACTTTTTTCGTACTCCGACTGATAAGTTGCGTCCAGCAAATTGTGGTTTTCCTTCGACAATGGCACAGTCGGCCATTTGTTCGAGAATACGATCAAGAAGTTGAGAACCAATTTCTTTATGTGCCATTTCACGACCCTTGAAGGTAATGATAATACGGCAGTGATCGCCATCTTCGAGAAAACTCTTAATTTTGCGGATTTTAATGTTGAGGTCATTGTCGCTGATTTTGAGACCAATCTTCATTTGTTTGAGCTCGGATTGCTTTTCACGAGCTTTTTTACGATTTTTAGCCTCTTCTTTCATCTTTTGGTACTGATATTTACCCCAATCGATGATTTTAACGACCGGAGGGGTGGCATTACCTGCGATTTCGACGAGGTCAACGCCTTGCTCCCGGGCCAGAACCTGAGCTTCCTTGCTTGACATGATGCCAAGCTGCTCTCCATTAGTGCCAATAACGCGTACCTGTTCATAGCGGATTTCTCCATTGATTTTGGTGCGTGAAGTTTTAGTACTAATGTTGATTCCTTTCTTTTTAACCTTAGGGTGAATTATAACAAAATTTTTAGGGATTTTCAAGGGGTAAATCAGGGTGAAAAGGTAGTAAAACAAATAGCTTCCTTGAGGTGTTCGAGTTTGATTTCTGATGAGTTGTCATAATCGGCGATGGTGCGGCTGAGTTTGATGATTTTAATGATGGCACGGGAGGAGAGTTTTAGGGTTTCGGTGGCGCGTTTCAATTCGGTTTTTAAGGTTGTGCTTAGGTGAATATATTGAGAAATTTCAGCAGATGTGAGGGTGCCGTTGAATTTATTGGTGGAATTGTAGCGTTCAGTTTGAAGTTGGGTGATGCGGAGAATTTTATCTCGGTAAAAAATAAGATTTTTAGCGGAATTTTCAGATGGAGATTTGGTCGAGAGGTGATCGATGAGAAGATTTTGATCAAGATAGGGGAGATGAAGTTTGATATCAATGCGATCAAAAATGGGACCACTAAGATGCTTGGTGTAGTTGTGGATCTGAGTAGGCGTACAGGTGCAAGGTTTAATATGTGAACCATAATAACCACAGGGGCAGGGATTCATGGTGGCGAATAGCGTAAAGTTGGCGGGAAAAGTAGCACGTTCTTTGGCTCGAGAGATCGAAATCTGGTGATCTTCGAGTGGTTGGCGCATAGCTTCGAGTACAGATCTCGGAAATTCGGGTAATTCGTCGAGAAAAAGGATGCCATGATGGGCGAGAGAAATCTCACCTGGGAGAATGGGGTTGCCACCACCAATAATGGAACAGGCGGAACTACTGTGGTGGGGCTGACGGAAGGGGCGTTTTTGAGGAATTTGATCAAGTTCGGTGGTGAGACCGTGAATTTTGTAAATTGAGATAAGTTCGGCGGGGCTAGGTGGCGGAAGAAGATCTTTGGCTGCACTCGCGAGTAAAGTTTTACCACTACCGGGTGGACCAGAGAGGAGTAGATTATGATGTCCGGCAATAGCGAGAATGAGGGCGCGCTTGGCAAAATCGAGACCCTGAATTTGGTCAAGAGTGCAGAAAGAAGGGTTAGGGGAAGAAATGGGGGCGGAGCTAGAGTTCTTTTCTGAAATCGACGTGAGGTCTGGAGGGGAAATTTGGCTTGAACTGCCAAGTGGCGAGATTGAACTTTGGTGTTTAAGATGAAGAAAGAGCTGCTTAAGGGCGCGCACGGGATAAATTTCGATACCTTGGATAAGGATGGATTTGGCGGCGGAGGCGGCGGGAAGAAAAATATGTTTAAAACCGTGATTTTTAGCAGTTTCAATAATATTGAGGATGCCTTTGACTGGCTTAAGACTGCCATCAAGAGATAATTCGCCAGTAAAAAAGAGGCCTTTGATATCTTCTTCACGAAGTTGTTTAGCGAGAATTAAAATGTTGATAGCGATGGGCAAATCCAGAGAAGAGCCACTTTTAATAAGGTCAGCAGGGGCAAGATTGATGACAATTTTATGTTTTGGGAAGGAAAAATCTGAGTTTACGACGGCACTTCTGACGCGTTCTTTGGATTCAAGAATAGTCTTATCCCCCATACCCACGAGATTAAAACTCGGGAGACCTTTATTGGTGGTACCCTCAACTTCAATTAGTTGACCAGAGTAACCGGTGGGGATGGCGGTAAATACTTTAACATTCATAGTTTTATAATGAATCGTTTTGTTAAAAATGCCAAGAAAATGATGATTTTGGTGCTTATTAAAATAAAGAATAAACAGTATGATTAGGGGCGACGAATAGGAAAATGAGCTAAATGATAACTTGCTTATGCTTTTAATAACTTGCTTATGTTTAGATTCTTTATGTAATGCATCTTTGTTAAACAAATGATCCAAATAAGGGAAGAATGAAGGTGAATTGAGCTTTTTATGATATAATAAGGTTAGTTGGGGCTGACAAAGCTTAGACGGATTATTAACAGATATCAGGCATGACGATTGATACCGTAAGTATTGAAAAAGTGAAGAAAATACTTCCAAGCACGTGCTTTATGCACCTGCTTTTGCCTAATTTAATATAGGCTGGTCTAACTCCAAGTTTTCGTAGTAGTTAGATTATCAGATTTACGAGAATAGATTTCGGACAGTGACGAGGCTGAAGTTGAAAATCAGTCATGGTAATCTATAGTTTTGTTATTTGTCGCTATAGATATAAACCAAGATGAAATAAATAACTATGCATGTAGAATGATATCATGAAGATTTTTCGGACCCGGAGGCAGTATCCGGCAGCTCCACCAATCGATTTTTAATGGCCTTTTTCGAGGCTATTTTTTATGTTTTTAAATAAATAAATGCCTGAGAAATGATTTTTGATTGAAATTAAAAAATGTAAAAAGATACGTAACAGGGGTGAGAGATGTAAAATAGCTCAAAATAATAAAATATGTGTTCAAGTAAAACTAAAATTGTTCAAAAATAGTGAACAGAGTTAACAGGGGTAGATGTGGAAAACTAAAAAATACGCAAAAATTGTAAAATAATTATTCAAAAATATGTTGACATTAGCGTTTTGAAGCGGTATTATAGAGGTAGCTTTTGAATAACAAAATTGTTCACAAGCCAAAAACAAACAATATAGCCAAAAAACTCCACACTCTACAAAAGAAATCGGTATTCCTCGCAGTTTGACCGATTTCTTTTTTTTATTTTGAATATTTTGATGGTTTTATTATTGGATTTTTATGACACATTGCGGCGTGTCTTTTTTTGTAACTAAAAATCGTTTTTGGGTTTAATATAAAAATAGAATGTAGCTTAGAATTTATGCCAAAAAATATTTTTAGATTTTTATGAAGTTTTAGTAGCTTCTAAAAATATTTGTTTCTTAAATATAAACGATTTTTATAACAATTAGGATTTTTATTATTAGACGATTTTTTAGATACTATTTTTTTTCGTGAGTTTTTTGTCGGTTGGCATAAGAAATTATTTTTTGATGAGGAAAAAGAAAAGGGAATAGTAATGTTTTCTGATCCAGCGATATAAAAAGGGAGAATTATTTAAATTTTAGTATGACTAAAGTTAGGGTGATTTTTTATAGTATTTAGAATGGGATTTTAGGTAATTTTCTATGAATATTGTTGTATTTTATTATGTTTTTAATTACAACATGGATGATTTTTGACTATTTTGTAGTAATTTATACAATAATAAATGTTTGATATTTCAGGTCTATAACAGGTTATTATGTCATTTTGTTGTATTTATTACTTAAATATTAAGTGAAAAAAGGCTTGCATAAATTAGACACCCGTGATACTATAAGAATGTCGAAAGACAAAAATACAAATAAACAACACATTAACAATTAGGAGAAAGACCAATGTAGCGACTAAGACTACGTTAGCCAGATTTTCTGGCGTATCAGCTGAGGCTGATCTTTTGCCCCACTAAAAGTGGAGCGGTCAATTTCAAGCGGTGATGGTTGTGGCTTATAGTTATGTTTTTTGCCAGATAACCACCCGCTTGACTATGGTATTTTCCATCGTACATTAGATAAATTTATGGAAAACCAAAGCAATTGAAAATATTTCTGGGAGGGAATAGGAAATTGTTTTATAATAGTCTTATGGTTAATCTTTTGATTGGAATTTCGAGCTTAATTTCTTTGGTAATTTTGGTAGTTATGCTCTTCACTACTACGCCAATGATGGTCGGCCCGCTAGGGATTATGCTGGCTTTTGTGCTGCTTTATGTTCTGGTTTTTGGAATTATTACCTGGGTGATGAACCTATTTTTGAAGGTAGTTTTTCTAAAAAACAGAACCACGCAAACAGACTATTTTAAAGCGGGAATTATTGCGATGTATCCGATTATGTTGTTGATTTTAGTGGCTTCAAGTGTGACAAATTTGCTGGTTTTGATTTTCTTACCGGCAATTTTTGTTGGTTTGTTATTTTTTGTGTTCACCAAGATGGTGAAATAGTATTTTTTTCAAAGTCTTTATGCTAAAATAGAGACATGGATCAGAAAAATATTGGGCAGGTTTCTGGAGTAAATGATCGAGAACGACAGGATTTTTCTGGCTTAAATTCTTTAGGGGTGGAACAGGTACCGGATGGGGTGGGGCAGATGCCTTCGGGTGGTTTTGGGGCAGAACAGGTTCCAACTGGGATGACGCAAGATGAAGCTATGGCGAGATTGAATCAAATGTTTGAAGCTCAGGGAATGCCTGGGGCGAACGGTTTTGACAGAGGACAGATGGCGATGGGCCAGATGGCGATGCAGGCGCAGATGAGCGGAGTGCCAGGACAGGCACAGGTGAATGGTATTCCAGAGGGGGTGCGGACAGGTGGCGTACCGGAGCAAGCACAGATGAATAGTATGCCAGGCCAGGCGCAGTTTGAGCAAATAAACCCAATGCAAATTCATTCAGAGCAGATACAGGGCTTTGAAAATGCAAATTCACAGATTGAACAAGAAAAAAAACTGGAGACGGAACGGGCGGAGGTCGAACAGGGGGAGGTCGAACAGGGGGAGGAATTTAGTGATGAGGGGGTGCCAAAAAGTGATCTGGGTAAGATTGTAACGGTGGGGACGCGGACTTTCGAAGATGGAAAACTGATTGGAACAGATCTGCCGAAGGCGCGAGACAGAGATGGTTTAGAGGAAGAAATTCTGAAAGAAGTTGAGAAAACTAAGAAGATTAAAAGTCCGACCATACAGTATCGACAAAAAAGAATGCTGAGCGCGAAACTTTTGCTCGACAGATATGGAAGAATACTCGGACAAGATAATTAGATGAAGATCAGAGGAAAATAGGAAAGAAAAAGGCTAGCCTGAAAAAAGTTTAGGAAAAAACGAAGATAAATTAAGAAAATAAGACATAGCTAAACAAGACAAAAGAAGAGACAAAAATGAGCGAAAATCCGGTGGAAAATATCATTATGCGAAAGAATATGACGGGAACGTCAGTGGATTCTGATGCTAATAAAACCACACAAAAAAATCTGCAGGATGAACAAAAAAGTAGTTCAATTTTTACACCAAAGCAGGGAGCGGATTTTTCCAAAATTTTCTCAAACAACATTATAATTGGTGTACAAATTTTTATTCTAGTTTTAGTAGCAGCTCTCTTTGTGGGGGTGAAAATTTTGGCTAAAAAACGCAAGGCGAAGGAATATGAGCGTTCACTAAAATTAATTCCACTTTTGATTCATTTACCACCAGCAACCGATGATATTCAGGGTGGTGGACGCGACGAGCGTGATGTTAATGAGGAGGCGATTTCGCAGTCGACAATTATGTATTCAATCATCGCTTCGACGCTGAAGAAAGAAAGTTTTAATACGAAATTATATGGTCAAAAATATTTCTCATTCGAAATGGTGGTGGTCGATGGCTTGGTGAAATATTATGCAGTAGTGCCAGCGGTGACGACGGAAATTGTGAAGCAGGCGATTCAATCTTCTTACCCAACGGCACGTCTCGAAGAGGCCGAGGTGGAAAATATTTTCTCGAATGCGGGACTGGGTGACGAAGCGAAAGAAGATGAAGATAGTCGTAATGTGGCAGGTGGTGAATTGATTTTTAAGAAGGAAGAATATTATCCAATCCAGGTATTTTCAGAATCGAAATGGGATGCACAGCTGGCGATTTTGAATGCTTTTGCGAAGGCGAAAAAAGGTGAAGGGTTGGGGTTGCAGATAATGTTTCGCCCAGTGGGGGATGGTTGGCGAAAAAAAGTTGAAGAAATTGTAAAAAATTTACGAGAGGGTAAAAAAGTTAAGTCGGCCAGCGGTTTCTTCGGACAGGGCCGAGTACTAAATTTAATCATGGATGTTATTCGTGCACCATTCGAAGTGCCGGAGCTACATGAATATGAAAAAGGTAAAGAAGCTACAAAAGAAGTTTCGCAGGCGAAGCTTGACGAAGCCCAAATGATTGAAAATAAAACTAAGTATCCGGTTTTTGAGTGTTTGATTCGCGTGGTGGCGCATTCCAGTAGTCATGAACGTAGTGAAGCCTTAGTTGGTGGCGTGGTAGCAGCGTTTTCACAATTAGATTCGCCAACCATGAACGGTTTCAAATACGATATGGCGAAAAAAATGGACACTTTGGTGACGAATTATATTTTTCGCTTTTTCCCAACCAAGAAAAAGGGGATGATCCTAAATACGCAGGAATTGGCCTCGATTTTTCATTTGCCATCTGAGGCGGCAATCCCATCATCGGGCGTAGAGAGGCAGATGACGAAGCAGGTAGATGCGCCAACCGTGCTAGTGGAAGAAGGTCTGGAACTCGGGGTGAACGAATATCGTGGTAATACGAAGATGATTAAACTAGGTGAAGATGACCGTAGGCGCCACACGTATATTATCGGTTCGTCAGGTATGGGTAAGTCGGTACTTTTGAAGAATTTGGCTTATCAAGATATGTTGGCGGGGAAAGGTTTCTGTTTTATTGATCCGCACGGTGACGTGACAGAGGAATTACTTTCGATGGTGCCAGAAAATCGTATCGATGATGTGATTTACTTTGACCCATCAGATACAGATTTTCCAATTGGCATGAATATGTTGGAATTTGCTATCACGGAGCAGAAGGACTTTATCGTGCAAGAGGGGATTAATATGCTGTATTCGCTGTACGATCCGGGGCATACGGGTATTTTTGGTCCACGCGGTGAGCAGATGTTTAGGAATGCGGCGTTGCTTCTAATGAGCGATCCGAGGGGTGCGACTTTTCTGGATATTCCGAGCCCATTCATTAACCCAGATTTGGTGGCAGATAAATTGAAATATGTGACAGATCGCGACCTCTTTGATTATTGGACGAAAGAATTTCCAGCTTCTCAAAAATCGAATGATGCGGGTGAGGTGGTAACATGGTTTGCTTCAAAATGGAGCCCATTTAAGCAAAATACGATGATGAAACGGGTGTTAGGTCAGACTAAATCGGGCTTTAATATTCGTGAAATTATGGATCAACAAAAAATTCTTTTGGTGAACCTTTCGAAGGGTAAGCTAGGGGAATTAAACTCCAAGCTTCTGGGTATGATTTTTGTGATGAAGTTCCAGACAGCCGCGATGTCAAGGGTGGATACGCCAGAGCATGAACGTAAGGATTTCTGTCTGTTCGTGGATGAGTTCCAGAACTTCTCGACAGATTCCTTTGAGTCGATTCTGTCGGAAGCTCGTAAATTCCGTTTGAATTTGATTGTGGCGAATCAGTTTATGACGCAGCTCACAGATAAGATTCGTGAAGGTGTGCTGGGTAATGTGGGTACGATTATTGCGGGTCGTCTGGGTGTAACAGATGCGGAAATGATGGAAAAAGTCTTTACCCCGACTTTTAAGGCGGAAGATTTACATAAACAGCCAAATTATCACGCAATTGCGACGGTTCTGATGCACGGTATGCCGTCGGCGCCATTTACGATGAGATTGTTGCCGCCAAGAGGTAAGGAGGATCGAAATATTTTTGCCGCCCTAAAAGATTATTCAGCGAAGAAATACGGCCGTCCAGGGGAAGAAGTGGAAAAGGAAATCGAGGATCGCTTGAGAATTAGCGATGGGGAAGAGGGGCGAGCAAATATTGAAAATGGGAATTTTGCTAGCAATGAGCCTTGGGATGGGGCGATGGATGCGGCGCTTGGTCTAGATAATTTTGATCGAGACGAAAAGGGCATTCCATTAGGGGTGAAGAAAGTGCCGGCCAGTGAGGCGAAGGTGGGGAGCCCAGAGATGGCGGAATTTTTGGAGAAAATGAAAGCCGAGGAGGGGAGTCAGAAAAAGGCCGAGAGGGCGGCTAGTGATATGGCTGAAGCGGTGGCTGGAAGGGGTGAATCTGAGAGGTCTGACGCAGGGGCTAGTAAGGAAGGCCGTGCGAAATTCACCTTGGATGATATTAATGCGGAATTAGATGATTTGATGGCGGAAAAGAATTCTTCTGCTACGGAACCAGAGGTGGTAAACGTGTCGATGGAAGCTGTATCTGAGGCGAATCAGGAAGATGGACGTCTGAAAGACGGCACGGTGATTAAAATTCGTTAAAAAACAAAAAGGCTATAAGTACCCAAAAAATTGAAACAAGGGCCTTAAAACGGCTTAGAACGCGAAATATCACCATTTTACCTTGACAGCTAAACCAAAAATGGTTACACTAAAGTAGATATCAAGTGAGGTTAAAACGACTGGAAAAGGGATTCTAGAAGAATCATTTGGAAAGACGTGGGTGGTGAGCCAGAGAGGTATCAAGTTAACTTAAAAGAGGTATTTTCTTGATGGCTGGAAAACAAAAAGTTGAAGAATACGACAGCTCAGAAATTCAAGTTCTAGAAGGGCTTGAACCTGTTCGTGTGCGTCCAGGTATGTATATCGGTTCGACCGGTTACGATGGTTTGCATCATTTAATTAAAGAAATTGCGGATAACTCGATCGATGAAGCGATTGCGGGTTACGCTAATAAAGTCGAAATTACATTGCTGGCTGACGGGGGTGTGAAGGTAGAAGATAACGGACGCGGTATTCCGGTAGATCTTCACCCAAAGACGCATAAATCGACGCTGGAAACGGTTTTGACCGTGCTGCATGCCGGTGGTAAGTTCGGTGGCGGTGGCTATAAGGTTTCATCTGGTCTCCACGGGGTGGGTTCCTCTGTTGTGAATGCACTTTCAACCAAGATGATTGCCGAAGTTTATCGTGAGAAAAAAGTCCATCACATCGAATTTGAAACTGGTAAGACTGTGGCGCCTTTGAAAATTGAGGGTGGTACTACTAAACAGGGAACTTGTATTGTTTTTTATCCAGATCCAACGATTTTTAAGGAAACTACAACTTTTGATTATAACTGGGTATCGCACTATGCGAGACACCAGGCCTACCTCACTAAGGGAATTTTAATCTCGGTTTTTGATGAACGCACGGGTGCGAAAGAAGCCTTCTACTTTGAAGGCGGTATTAAGAGCTATGTGAAGCGCCTAAATAACGGTAAGGAAGTGCTTTCGGATACGATTTTCTATGTTGATAAACAGATTGAAGATTCGGAAGTGGAAATTGCCGTTCAGTATAATGATACCTATGCAGAAACCATGAAGCCATTTGCTAACAACGTTTTGACCCCTGAAGGTGGTTCACATGTGGTGGGTTTTCGTACGGCTTTGAACCGTGTGCTAAATGATTATGCACGCAAGAATAATCTTTTGAAGGAAAAAGAAGATAACCTAACCGGTGACGACATTCGTGAAGGTTTGACAGCGGTGATTTCGGTGAAATTGCCTAACCCAGAATTCGAAGGTCAGACCAAGAATAAATTGGGCAATCCAGAGGTGCGTGGCTATGTCGATAAGGTGATGAGCGAATATTTTGGCTACTTCCTCGAAGAAAATCCAGCGATTGCGAAAAAGATTGTCGGTAAGGCGACTTTGGCAGCGCGTGCCCGTAAGGCGGCAAGAGCAGCGCGCGATAACGTGATTCGTAAGGGTGCTTTCGAAGGTTTGAATCTACCTTCGAAATTAGCGGACTGTTCTTCTAGAGATCGTTCAGAGTGTGAACTCTTCATCGTAGAGGGTAACTCGGCGGCGGGTTCAGCAAAAGAAGGTCGCAACTCGAAGATTCAGGCGATTTTGCCGCTTCGTGGTAAGGTGTTGAATACCGAGCGCGCGAGATTGGACAAGATGTATGCGAATGCGGAGTTGGTATCTTTAATTAAGGCCTTGGGGGTAGGAATTGGTGATCAGTTCGATATTTCTGGGCTACGTTATTTTAAGATTGTATTCATGACCGATGCCGATGTGGACGGTGCGCATATTTCGACGCTGCTTCTGACTTTCTTCTTCCGTTATATGCCAGAGGTGGTGAAAGGTGGACACGTCTATTTGGCGAAACCACCACTATTTGGCTTGATTAAGGGTACGGGCGCGAACCGTAAAATTGATTATATTTACGATGAAGCAGCCTTGGAAGAGAAATTGACTCAGCGCATCGAAGAGCGTGTGAAGGAAGGTTTGAAGATTAATCCAGAAGATGAACGCTTTAAGCAGGCTGGCTATACGGCACAACAGCGCTTTAAGGGTCTTGGTGAAATGAATGCGCAACAGCTTTGGGATACCACGATGAATCCAGAGAACCGTGTTTTGATTCGGGTGAATATCGAGGATGCGGAAAAAGCGGACGCGATCTTTACGAAATTGATGGGTACGGAAGTTGAACTACGTAAAAACTTTATTCAGTCGCGTGCTGCCTCAGTTAATATTGATGATTTGGATTTCTAAGGAAAGGATGAGAAATGACGAAAAACGATAAAAAAGTTCCACAAGAGCCAAATGACGAAAAAATCAATGCTGAGATGAATGCGGCAGAAAATGTCGCAGAAGGAATGATTGAAGAAGCTGCAGAAGAGATGGAAGATGCTCATCTGGGCGGACTAACCGCGCATCGTGCAGTAGATGGGGTCGAAGAATTGACGGTTGAGAACGTGATGGAAGATTCCTTTTTGCGTTATTCGATGTCGGTGATTATCGATCGTGCCTTGCCAGATGTGCGTGACGGTTTGAAACCAGTACATCGCCGTATTCTTTATGCAATGTATAAAAATGGTTGGCGTGCACCACATGCCACGGTGAAGTCAGCGCGTATCGTCGGTGAAGTGATGGGTAAATACCACCCACACGGTGACTCGTCGATTTATGATGCAATGGTGAACTTGGCGCAACCTTGGAAGATGCGTTACACCTTGGTGGAAGGTCAGGGTAACTTCGGTTCGATGGACGGTGATGATCCAGCGGCTTCACGTTACACTGAGGCCAGAATGGATAAGGTGGGCGCTGAGCTTCTGGCAGATATCGAGAAGGAAACCGTAGATTTTCGTGATAACTTCGACGGTACAGAGAAAGAGCCGGTAGTTTTGCCAGCTGCTTTGCCAAATATTCTTTTGAATGGTCAGATGGGTATCGCGGTCGGTATGGCGACTAATATTCCACCACATAACCTCGGTGAAGTAGTGGATGCGACGGTGGCTTTGATTGAAAACCCAGAGGCAAGTCTGGAAGATTTAATGAAACATGTGAAGGGTCCAGATTTTCCAACGGGTGCCGAAGTTTACGGTGGCGCACCGATGAAGCAAGCTTATGCGACCGGTAAGGGTTCGGTAACGATTCGTGCGGTAGCCAACATCGAAGAGCGCAAGAATGGCCGCTTTAATATTGTGATTACCGAAGTGCCTTACGGAATGAGTAAGGAAGGTTTTATCGAGAAGGTTCGTCAGCTGGTTTTGGATAAAAAATTGACTCACATCGCGGATGCACGTGACGAGTCAGCACGCGGTAAGATTCGCGTGGTGGTGGAATTGAAGAAAGATGCTTATCCAAAGAAGATTTTGAATCAGCTCTATAAAATGACGGATTTGCAGACCAATTTCCACTATAACGTGCTGGCTTTGGTGAACGGAATTCAGCCACGCATTATGGGCTTGAAGGAAATTTTGGTGGAATTTATTAAGCACCGTCAAAAAGTGATTCGTCGCCGTACAGAGTTCGATCTACGTAAGGCTAAGGAACGCGCCCATATTCTTGAAGGTTTGAAAATTGCCCTGGATAACATCGATGAAGTAATTAAAACGATTCGTGAATCTTATGATGACGCCGATAAACGCTTAATGGAACGCTTTGGGCTTTCGGAAATTCAGGCTGCAGCGATTTTAGCAATGCAACTACGCCGTTTGCAGGGCTTGGAACGCGATAAAATCGAGGCTGAACTGCAAGAATTGATGGCTTTGATTGCGAAATACGAAGAGATTTTGGCAGATGAAGCGAAGATTTTGAACGTGGTGAAAGAAGAACTTCTAGCCATGAAAGAAAAATATGGCGACAAGCGTCGTTCGAAAATTTTCAATCATGAACTAGGTAAATTCTCGGAAGAAGAATTGATCCCAGAAGAAGAAAGTGTGATCTTGCTGACGGCAGAGAATTACATTAAACGCGTATCACAGACTGATTTCCGCCGCCAAAACCGTGGTGGTAAAGGAAAGAGGGGCATGACTACGAAGGAAGAAGATGTAATTTCGCAGATTTTGACGACAAATTCGCATGATTATCTCTATATCTTCACCTCACAGGGCCGTATGTTTAAGATGAAGGCCTACGAAGTGCCACAGGCTTCTTTGACGGCGAAGGGTACGGCAGCGGTAAATCTGTTGAATATGCATCCAGATGAGAAGATTACGGAGATTATTAAATATAACGAAGATAATCAGCAGTCGGATGATAAGAGTGATGACGAGGCAGATGAATACCTCTTTATGGCGACTAAGAATGGTACGATTAAGAAAACCGCGATGAAAAATTACGCGAATGTGCGCTCGAATGGTCTAATTACGATTAAATTGGACCCAGGGGATGAACTGAAGTGGGTGAAGCCAACTACAGGGAAGAATGATATCATTATTTCTACCTCAGCTGGTCAAGCAATCCGCTTTAATGAAGCAGATGTGCGTGCGATGGGTCGTTCAGCGATGGGTGTGCGCGGGATGCGTCTTCGTCCGAAAGATGAAGTCGTGGGTATGGATATCGTGACTGATCCAAAGCAGAAATTGATCGCAGTTTCCGCCAATGGTTACGGTAAATCTACTCTGGTAGCCAATTTCCCAACTCATAAGCGTGGTGGTGTGGGTATCAAGGTAGCGGCAGTGACGGCGAAGACTGGTCCAATCGTGGCAGTGCATACCTTAGATCCAGAGGCGAGCGAAGTGATTATGATGTCATCAAACGGTCAGGCGATTCGTGTGGCAGTGAAAGATATTCCGACACTTGGCCGAGCCACTCAAGGGGTTCGCATTATGCGAATGGCAGATGGCGACACAGTGGCCTCGATCGGTATCGTTTTACCAGAAGAAAAAGAAGAAGAAGAGACTAATGAATAATTGAGTTTTTAGGAAAAGGTACGCGTCTAGCGTACTTTTTTCTGTGGTGAGATTTGGGTGGTTTTTGCGCTAGTGAAGGGGATTTTTGAGCGGATTTTGGGTAAAATTTGGACCGATTCTTGACGGATTTTGAGATTTTTTTGCGTGGCATAACTTGCTTATGACAATTGATAACTTGCATATGCTAAAAATTTTTTGGGGGATTTTACCTCTGTTAAATTATTTTTAAAAATGCTTATGGTTGTGATTTTTGAGATTTTTCGCTATGGTGCAGGTAAATAAAACAGTGAGGTAATATGAAAAATCAGCAAACAAAGAAAATAAAAAAGACGGTATTAGGAATTTTAGGTTTCAGTGTGTTGACACTTGGACTGGGGTTTGGGGCGAACTCGGCAGTTTTTGCGACATTGAGAAAAACGGAATTAGCTGATAGAAATATCGTGCTTTCGGGGATTGTAAAAGAAAAATCTGAGCGGGATTCTGGGGTAGAGGGTAGCGAAAATACGGTGGGGGATGAAAATTCTGATGGTGAAAATTCTGATGGTAAGAGTTCAGAAAAAGTAATCTCTGAAGGCGAAGTATTGGAGGGTGAGGTGTCAGAAGGAGAACTCGAGGCAACCAACGAGGATGAGGGGGAATTGGATGAAAAGGAAATTTCAGAAGTACCAGTGTTAGGTCAGGTCGGCCAAACTCTGAAGGATTTTTGGTGGATTCTGGCAATTTTAGGGGGATTAATTAGCTTTCTTCTAGTCTTCTTATTTATCAAAAAGAAAGGAAAACGAAATATTCACCACTTACAATAGTAATTATTTCTCGCAAAATAAATTCTCATTTTTTCTCTCAAAATGAGTGGTGAAACGAAGAAAGTGTACCTTAAAAATAACTAATCTTGGACAAGAATACTCGAAACTCGGGTATTCTTGTTTTTTCTTAGGTGTGATAAGATAGGAGTATGGAAAGCTGTTATGTTTTTTTAGCATTCGTCTGTGGCTGGTTTATCGCACAGTTTTTCAAACTGATTGTGTTTGTGATTAAAACTCGTGGAAAAGCGAAATTTTCGGAAGTACTATATTATATGATGAAATCTGGCGGGATGCCGTCTGGTCATACGGCGAGCTTTACGGCGGTGACTGGAACGATTGGTTTTTTGTCTGGTTTTAATTCGACGGTGTTTGCCCTGGCGGTCTGTATGACTTCGATTTTGATTTATGATGCGACTAATGTCCGTCATTCGGTGGGGGAACACGGTGAAATTATTAATCAGTTAATCGATGAGAAGAACTTGAAGCTAAATGATACAGAAAAACTTGCACATCTACGCGTAGTGGAAGGTCATACGGTGCCGGAAGTGGTGGCCGGATTGATTTTAGGTATATTAATTTCCATTGTAATTAACTTTCTATTGATTAAATAACTAGGGAATTAATGGGCGAAATCGAGCGATAAAACGGGAAGAAAGTACGAAAAAAGCGGAAAATTGCCAGAAAATTAAAAAATCTTAAAAAATCTTGCAAAATTGTGTTGACATTTATTATTTTCTCATCTATTATAGAAACATCCTCATGAGCAAACGGGAAACCAAATGAACATGAGGGACGAATTTTAACAATTCAGTTGTGCAATTATTAAAATAGATTTATTTCTATTTTTATCATCGTCAGTTAATTTATGAATATTTGAGTTTTCAAATTTAAAATTCAAGGTCTTAGGACCTTTAATGGAGAGTTTGATCCTGGCTCAGGATGAATGCTGGCGGCATGCCTAATACATGCAAGTCGAGCGGTAGCATGGCTTCACCGTTTCCTTGACACACTTGGCCTTATGCGAGTGGAAAGATTCGAGGGAACCGTGAAGCTGATGACGAGCGGCGGACGGCTGAGTAACGCGTGAGAACATACCCCAAAGTGAGGGATAACTAGTCGAAAGATTAGCTAATACCGCATGTGATCTTTGGATTAAAGCATTTATGCGCTTTGGGAATGGCTTGCGTACGATTAGATAGTTGGTGAGGTAAAGGCTCACCAAGTCGACGATCGTTAGATGGTTTGAGAGGATGATCATCCAGACTGGGACTGAGACACGGCCCAGACTCCTACGGGAGGCAGCAGTAGGGAATCTTTCACAATGGGCGAAAGCCTGATGGAGCAATGCCGCGTGCAGGACGAAGGCCTTCGGGTTGTAAACTGCTTTTATAAGCGAGAAATATGATGGTAACTTATGAATAAGGATCGGCTAACTACGTGCCAGCAGCCGCGGTCATACGTAGGATCCGAGCGTTATCCGGAGTGACTGGGCGTAAAGAGTTGCGTAGGTGGTTCGATAAGCGAATAGTGAAATCTGGTGGCTCAACCATTCAGACTATTATTCGAACTGTTGAACTCGAGAGCAGAAGAGGTAGCTGGAATTTCTAGTGTAGGAGTGAAATCCGTAGATATTAGAAGGAACACCGATGG
>CALEXY010000001.1 GCA_937924995.1 uncultured Candidatus Saccharibacteria bacterium | reverse complement strand
ACTCCACTCGAAGTCTATAGGTCTCAAAGTGTTGCACTTGAGGGGTTAGAGTAGGCTAAACGCCCCCATCAAAGCTATCCCACCCCCATTCTTCACGAACCCCCTCTCATTTCGCTAATTCTAGACTTCGCGAATCACGTACTTTACTTCCGAAATTTGTGGTAATGGCCTGCCCGCCCACTTTTTTACCACCATCCCGTCATCTTGCAAAACCAAAACCGTCGGATACTGCACAATATCTCTCGCTCTCGCAAATATTTCCCCGTCAATCGTTTCCGGATCGATTAGTTCTACCTCTTTTCGCGCCTCATATTCGAAGTCTCGCTTCCACATCTCGGCTTCCGAAGCAAATTCTGAGTGTTGTTTTACCACTATTACTACACGCATTCTTTTTTCTTCTTTCTCTGTTCTCTAATAATACTTTCGAATTCATCCAAAGTCTTAAACTGCAAAAACACACTGGCAAATCGCACATAAGCCACTTCGTTTTTCTCGGCCAAAACATCCAAAATCGCCTGGCCAATCTCATGCGATTCTACTTCGTCTCGATCTAGAGCGTACATCTTCGCAGTCACCGAGTTTACCACGTCCTCGATTTCAAATTCCGAATTAAAAAACTTACCTACACTGCGTTTTACCGCACCGCGCAATTTATCTCGATCAAAAACTTCTCGGTTACCACTACGTTTTTTCACTGTTAAAGTCGGCAGCTCAATTCGTTCATAGGTTGTGAAGCGATAACCGTCTTTCGTCACGCGACGACGACGAATCATCTGACCATCCGTAGTTTCCCGGCTTTCCAGCACCTTACTATCGCCAATGCCAATATTTATATTCATTATAATTTCTATCTAAAATGACTGGGCTAGCCAGTCATTTCGAATTGTTAAGTTATTTTTTGTTGCGGAATCTTGCGCGAAGTGAAGGTGGTACATCCAAATCTTCTTCTTCGTCTTTTTTACCGATGCGTTCCCAAATATTTTCTTTTGGGGCGGCAGTGAAATCACTTTGGAATTCATGATTTGTAGTAGTCGTATGATCGAAACTACTAACTGGAGCCACTACTGGTTCGCTCGCTTGAGATTTCATCGCTTCCACGCGTTCCATCACCTCTGCATTACGGCGTGCTTCTTCTTCCTCTGCACGCTTTTGGCGGTAATAATCTGAATCAAAACCAGTTGCTACCACCGTAATTACGATTTCATCTTGCAATTCTGGACGAATTGAAGCACCAAAGATAATATTGGCATCTGGAGAAACTGCACCAGTGATTTCCTCAGCTGCTTCCTGGATTTCTGACATCGACATATCATAACCACCAGATACCGAGAAGAGTACACCACGAGCACCGTCGATTTTCACTTCGATAAGTGGAGATTCAATAGCTTGTTGAGCTGCCAATTTCGCACGGTTTTCACCGGAAGCACGGCCGATACCCATCAAAGCTGAACCGGCATTCTTCATAATCGCCTTCACGTCAGCAAAGTCCAAGTTAATCAGTGCATGTTCGGTAATTAATTCTGAAATACCTTGCACACCTTGACGCAAAACATCATCTGCAATCTTAAAAGTTTCGAGCAATGGCGTGCGTGGGTCGATTGTTTGTAGTAAACGGTCGTTAGGAATCGTAATTAAAGCATCTACTTCCTTCGCCAATTTTTCGATTGCAAAATCTGCATTCTTCTTACGTTGTGCACCTTCGAAAGTAAATGGCTTCGTCACCACACCCACGGTCAAAATATCTTGCTTCTTAGCTTCCTGAGCCACTACTGGACCAGCACCAGAACCGGTACCACCACCAGCACCCAGAGTAATGAAGACCATATCGGCATCCTTAATAGCTTCACAAATATTATCACGGCTTTCTTCCGCTGCGGTTTGACCTTTTTCTGGATCGCCACCAGCACCAAGACCTTGGCCAATGTGAACTTTCACATCTGCATTAGAGTGATGTAGAGCCTGGGCATCGGTATTGACCGCAATAAACTCAACACCGGAAAGTCCAACTTCCTTCATGCGATTTACCGCAGAACCGCCAGCTCCACCGACACCGATTACTTTAATCGTCGCTTTGCTTTCCACCTCTGTTGGTTTTATTTCTGGCATCTTTATTCCTCACTTTTAACTATAGATTACTTCTATATTAACACATTTCTAGCCAGAATAAGAGATTTTTATCTTCCACCGCCAAATAATTTACTGAGGAAGCCCACCGGCTTTTCTTCCACGCGCGTTTCTTGCTCGCGCATATCGTCATTCATCATCAAAGCTAAACCAATCGCCACCGCGAAACGAGGCTTCTTAGTTTCATTATCAATATGAGTCACATCCATTAGCGGCAGACCAATTCGAGTCGCCACTTCCATATGCTCTCTCGCGAAACGTTCAATTCCGCGCATCTCCGCACCCCCACCGGTCAAGACTACGCCTTCCGGTAATTTCTTTTCATAACCCGCAATCGCGATTTCTTTCTTCACATGTTCAAAAATATCAATCAAGCGGTCCTCTACGATACGATTTACCATGGTCTTCGTAAAGCTAATTGATTCATCACCAAAGCGCATCGTCATTGGCTTATCATTATCAATCAATTCCGCCGTCACATATTTCATCTTAATTTCTTCAGCTACCTCTGTACTCACCGCTAGACTAATCGCAATATCATTCGTGATGTGATTCGCCCCCACATTAATCACCCCAAAATACTGCAAGAAACCTTCCATAAAAATCGCCACCGACGTCGTCGCAGCACCCATCTCGACTACTGCTACGCCATTTTCCTTCTGGCTCTCGAGTAGCACTGCGCGTCCGGCTGCTACTGCCGTTGGCACCAATTTCAAAGCGTTAATATTTAGGGCTCCGGCCACCTCTTTCAAGTTCATACAGACTGGCAAAAGCGCCGAAACTACATTCGCTTGCATTTCAAGTTTCACACCACGCATGCCAATCGGATTTCTAATTCCACCCTGACCAGCAATTGCATATTCTACTGGAATCACATCTAGTAAGGCACGGTTATCTGGCACAATACCTGATACCGCAAATTCTTTTAAGCGCGCCACGTCCGCCTCGGTAATTTCGGAACCGGTAATCGAGATACCGCCCTGTGTTGGCGCTGTGCCAACATTTGAACCATTAATTGAAAGATAGGCGTCCGCTAAATTCATCCCGATCATTCGGTCGATTTCAATAGAAGCTGCCTCGAGCGCGTGCACCGCATTGCGTAAATTCGTCACCACACCCTTACTCATCCCCCCATTTTGCGGTGACTCAACCTTACCCACTACGGTAATCTGACCATTCATCTCACTGAGGACTACTTCGCGAATATTTTGTGTCCCCATATCGATGCCAAAACTAAACTTTGGTACTTGCTCGTTCATATGTTTTTATTATAACATAAACATTTTCCAGTCTATAACAAAAAATCTGACGACTCGCGCCAGATTTTCCTGAATCCACTGACGACTCGCGCCAGATTTTTCTTTTTTCTACAATCTACGAAGCCCCCCTACTTTATTGTTTTATCGACTTATTCTTTTGGACAATTTGGTAAAGTCAAAACCTCATGCCCATCTTCCGTCACCAGAATCGTATGCTCACAGTGACAACCAATCGAACCATCCGAAAGCACCACATTCCAGCCACTCTCTGGATCTACATGATTATATGGTTTCCCTAGAGATGACATCGGTTCAATACACAGCGTATCGCCTGGCTTCAAGACATACCCCCTGCCACGTTTACCAAAATTCGGCACTTCTGGTTCCATATGCATTGATTTACCGATAAAGTGACCGACGTAATTCTCGATCACCCCGAGATGACCCGCGCGCAGTACTTTTTCTACCGCATAGCCAATATCCCCCAGATGTACTCCTGGTGCCACCGTCTCAATCCCCGCCCAAAGCGCCTTTTCCGTAGTCTTAATCATCTGCTTCACCGCTGGATTTGCCTTACCTACCACCGTCGTGAACGCGGCATCTGTATGATAGCCCTTATAACCAATCACTAGATCAAAAGAGACCTTATCGCCATCTTCCAGCGCATAATCACTGTTTGGCGCACCATGCACCAATTCATCATTCACCGAAATACAAACCGAACCCGGAAATTTTTCTTTTAATTCATCATAAGAAACCGTCGCCCCTCGCGACACAATCTGCTGCCTCACCCAGGCATCCAGCTCACGTTTGGTCATCCCCACCTCGACGTACTCGCGCAAATCTCGCAAAATCTCCCCTAAAATCTTGCCACCTTCGTGCATTGCTTCAATTTTTGCTTTATCCATATCTTCCTATTATACTACTCTTCCACACCCCTGTTAAGATTTCCGTCAACTAGTGCCAAAATTCTACGGTTTACCGTCTCCTCGTCGCCATTTCCATCCACTTCAAAAACTTTCAAACCCTTTTCCTTCATTTTAGCTAAAAACGGCACACTTTTTTCTCTGTAATAATTGATTTTACGCTGCCAAACCGCCAAATTATCATCTTCCCGACCTCTTAAACTCAATCTACGGTAAAGTTCTTCTTCATCTACCCGAATATCTACCACAAATTCAACTTCCTGAAAAATTCCCGTCTCATCCAACATATCTACCTGCTCGACACTTCCCGGCTGACCATCGAATACCACATTTTTCCCAGAGTTAAGCTCCTTATACATATTCTCTGTCAAAAGCGCCACCAATAGTTCTTCTGGAATCATCGCCCCCGTCTGCGTATATTCTTCAAAACGCTTCGAATCACGGATCAATTGCCCAGCCGAAAGCCAAGTCCGCCCCAGTTCCGCCGCCAACATTCTCCCCTGCGTCGTTTTTCCTGCCCCCGCCGGACCGTAAATCATAATCATTCTTATGCGCCTTTCTTTATTTCCTTATTACTTCGTTTTTCATCATCGAAAGCGCCCTCTCATAGACTTCTTCCGGTGTTCCCACTCCATCAAGCACCAAAAATCCTACTCCACTTCCGAGTAGTGGTGCGATGATTTTTCCTCTGTTATCTTGGTAAATTTTCCAGCGTTCTTCAAAAATTTCCGGTGAATCCTGCTCCCGACCCCTTAAAGCGATACGCTTTTCCACCTCTGTTTTTGGCACATCCACTTCGATCATGTAATCAATTTTAATTCCCCTCGACAATAAGATTTCCACCTGATTCGCCGTCCTCGGATAACCATCAATAATTGCATTTTCCGCGGTTTCTAATCTTGAAAAAATCAAATTCGACACCATATGGTCATCAAATAATTGTGCCGTCGCCAATTTTTCTTGCACCCACGGCTCCTTACTTTCTCTGAGAATCGCCCCGCCGGAAATCCATTCCCAACCTAGCTCCTCCGCCAGTCTCTTGCCTAAAGTACTTTTGCCGCTTCCCGGCCCGCCTAAAAAAATTATATTCATCATTTTAAGTATAGCACCAACCGACATCAAAAAACCCTCATCTGCGAGGGTTTTTAGTTATTTTAAGCCAAGTTTAATTCGTTCGGTTTTTTCTGCTTTGCGGATTTCACGCAAAATTGCCTTACGACGACGCTCTCTCTTGGAAATAGGCTTAGAGAAACGTAATTGTGATTTTGCTAGTGGCATAATTCCACTCTGTAAAACCTTACGATTAAAACGACGAATAATATTCTCGTTAGCCTCACCCTGGTCTTTTCTAGTTACTTTTATTGACATATAGCAGGATTATACCAGAGAGCCGCAGATTTTTCAATATCTAATCACTGCTATCACTTTTTTTAATTTGCAGCAACCGACTTTCCACGGTTTTTCGTCCTCGCCACTCATTGAGTACTAAATTTATATGCGCATCATAAGTGGCATTCTTATCCAAATTAAACCACTCTTCCCGCGCATTAAACACCAATGCCTTGAACAAATTTCCGTCTTTTTCCAGAGTAAACTTCCGATGTTTTTTCTCCGCACCCAGCGTCTCTACGAACTTAATTTTTGTATTCACAAGCTCAAAAATTGGCTCCGTGTTTCCCTGCCCAAACGGCTGAAGTACCGACATTTCTTCATATAAATCCACATCCAATTCCGCCAAGTTATTCACCTGAATATCTTCCGTTACCTCCAGATATTTTTCTTGTTCAGTCAAGTTTAGGCTTCGATAATATTGATTCACCGCCTCTTTGAAGCGCACCAAATCTTCCTTTTTCAGCTTCACCCCACAAGCCGCCGCGTGACCACCCCCACCAATTAAGGTTTCACCTACCGCCTTAATCGCTTCCGCCAAATTAAAATCTCCAAATGACCGACCCGAACCCTTATAAATGTCCTCTGTTTCCCCCAAAACGAAGGCTGGTCTACGGTATTTTTCCACCAATCTTCCCGCAATAATCCCTAGCACTCCTTCATGCCAATTGCCAGCCGCCACAATCACTGGCTCATTGTCAACTAAAATTTCTTCAAATGCCGCTCGCTGTGCCGTGCGTCTCTCCCCATTCAGTCGATTAAGCTCCTCCGCCAACATCGCCGCCTCCGCTCGCTCTTTTGACATCAAAAGTTTTAATGAAATTTCTGCCGACTCCATACGCCCGCCCGCATTTAGCCTTGGTCCAATTTGAAAACCAATTGCCTCTGAATCAATTTTTTGTACACCCGCCACGCGCATCAGTTCTAGGAGCCCCACTCGCTTTGTTTTTTGTAAAATAATCAGTCCATAATAAGCCAGTTCACGATTAATCTGATTCATCACCATCGAATCACAAATCGTCCCAATCAAAACTAGATCAAGAAACCATTTCTCTTGATTCTGAGGGATCATTCTCTCTAGAACCAAAGCTTGCATCACCATAAAAGCCACTCCCGCCCCACAAATTTCCCGAAGCTCTTTTCTTTCTAAATCGGCTTCTTCCTCCCCATATCGCTTTGGATTCACCACGGCAAGCGCTCGCTCTGGCACTCCACCCATTAGTTCATGATGGTCAGTCACGATTGTATCAATTTTGTGTTCAGCTAATTTTTTTATCACTTCCGCGTTATTACTGCCGCAATCCACGGTCACTACCAAACCTACCCTAAGTTCCACGGCTTTCTCTAAGCACCTTTCGCTCATTCCGTAACCATCGATAAAACGATCCGGCAACATCACTTCCACTCGCTTCACTCCCGCAAGCTTCAACGCCTCACACATAATCGTGCTCGCGGTTACTCCATCCACATCATAGTCGCCATAAACTAGTACCGTCTCACCCTGATTAACTGCCGTCTTAATTCGCGCTACCGCCACCTCAATATCCGGCAGCTTCTTTGCGCGCTCCAGGCTATATTTTGGCCGCAAAAATTCTTCCGTTACGCCCCTTTTAGCCAAAATTTCCTCAAAAATCTTCGACATACTTCAAAAATTATTGAATTGTCTTCGTTACTTTTTGATTTGGTGACATTTGCTGACTTTTAATTACAATCGTCTGCAATTCTTTCAAGATTGGATACTGTTTATTTGTCTGATAAATAGTCGTGTTACCCTTTTTCGAAGTCACCAAAAAATTCGCCTTTTCCAGCCTCTTTAGTTCCCTTTGAATATTACCCGCATCCTCGTGAATCAACTTCGCCAGTCCCCTAACGTGAACCTTAAAGTCCGGATATTTGGCAAAAACTACCAAAATTTTCCGGCGAACCCGAGATGTGATAAAAACATCTAACATTTACCTCTTTCCTTTCTTAAAGTATATCATAAATGCTAAAATATACTTGATGTACTATGAGGTAATTCCCACCACTACTTTCAAAAAATCTCCTCTCTTTTCTGATGGTCTCCTTACCTACTCTTTTGACCAAAATCTCGCCCCAGGCACTATTGTTTCTATTCCCCTCGGCAAGAAAACCGCCCTTGGCATTATTTATCGAAAAACCACCGCTCCTACCGACCAAAATTTCATTATTAAATCGATTAATAAAATTGTTCACCCAATCCCCCTACCAGGACATCTTCTAAAAAGTCTCGCCTGGCTCTCCTCTTACTATCTAAATCCAGTCGCCAAAACCGCCAATCTTTTTCTTCCTCTCGGTATCGAAAAGAACCGTCGCAAAAAATCCTCTGCCTCCACTTTTATTCCCCAGTCTTCTAATCCGATCCAAGACATAGCCTCTCCTACCGCAGCCACAACTACCCACTACCAAATCCCACTCAACCCCGCTCAAAAACAGGCCCTCACCGAACTACATAAAATCAAAACTCACACCAAACTCCTTCACGGCATCACCGGTTCCGGTAAGACCAATATCTACCTCGAGCTCGCTAGCCAAGTTTTTAGCTCAAACCAATCCGTGATTCTTCTCGTTCCCGAAATTTCCCTCACTCCTCAACTAGTTGGTCGTTTTCAGGAGCATTTTGGCACTCAAGTGATTTCCCTACATTCCAAGCTCACCGAAGCTGAACGTCACCTTATCTGGCAACGTATCCACGAAGCCGATCAGTCCACGCCTTTTGTCATAATTGGCCCACGCTCTGCTCTTTTTTCTCCTCTAAAAAACCTTGGCCTCATTATTATCGATGAAGCCCATGAGCCTAGTTTCTATCAAGATACTTCACCACGCTACCATGCGCTCCGTCTCGCTAGCTTCATGGCTCAAACCCTCAAAATCGATTGTCTCCTCGGCACCGCTACTCCACGCGTTGAGGATTATTTCCTAGCACAAAAGAATCACGCCTACGTCGCCCTCTCTGAAAAGGCTAAATCTATCACTAGCCAAACTAAAATTAGCCTCATCGACCTTAAAGATCGCGCCCTTTTCACGCGCAATCGCTATTTTTCCGATGCTCTGCTGCAAGACATCGAAAATAATCTCAAACAACACAAGCAAACTCTGCTTTTTCATAATCGCCG